>CAYQRD010000063.1:0-12146 GCA_964419845.1 uncultured Phycisphaeraceae bacterium | reverse complement strand
TGAGCGAGGACAACTGGAAAGACATGCAGAAGGACATCCGCGAGATCGTCCGCGAAGCCATCGACGCCGCCGAAGCCGCGCCGGTCCCCGAAGACGACGAGCTGTTCACCGATGTCTTCGCCAACCCCGAGAAAAACCTCTCCCCCACGGCGACCTACAGCCACGGAACGAAGAACCCGTTGATGTGATGAACGGAGGACACGACCTGCCAAACTTCTATCTGATTTTCGGCGGTGCCGCTCTCCTCATTCTCGCTCCATTTACCGCACTGATCATCTGGGTAATTAAACGGGCAAAGCAAATGCCCGACAACGAAGGCAAGAATAATGACCACCCTCCCCATGATTGAAACCGAGATCCACCCCGCCGTGGACAACCCCGCGCTCCCCGACTTCGTCGCTGAGCACCAGCTCCCATCACGCGATGGCGACCGCGTCATCCAGTTCCGCGAGGCGCTGCGTGAGGCCATGAGCGAGGAGATGCGCAAGGACAAGCGGGTGTTCCTGCTCGGCGAAGAGGTCGCGCAGTACAGCGGGGCCTACAAGGTCTGCCAGGGCATGCTCGAGGAGTTCGGCGAAGAGCGCATCATCGACACGCCCATCAGCGAGAACGGGTTCGCCGGCATGGCGATCTCCGCCGCCATGATGGGGCTGCGACCGATCGTCGAGTTCATGAGCTGGTCGTTCAGCTTCGTGGCCGCCGACCCGATCCTCAACAACGCGCCCAAGATGCTCTACATGAGCGGCGGGCAGTTCGGATGCCCCATCGTCTTCCGCGGCAACGACGGCGCGGGCGGGCAACTCGCCTCCACCCACAGCTGGTGTGTCGAGGCACTCTACGCCAATGTCCCGGGTCTCAAGATGGCGATCCCATCCAACCCCTACGACGCCAAGGGCCTGCTCAAGACCGCCATCAACGACCCCGACCCCGTCTTCTTCATGGAGAGCGAGCGCATGCTCGGCGACAAGGCCCATGTCCCCGAGGAGGAGTACTACATCCCCTTCGGGCGTGCCCGCCTGGCCCGTGAAGGCGACGCGATCACGCTGGTGAGCTTCGGTCGCCCTGTGAACTTCTGTCTTGAGGCCGCCGAGAAGCTCAGCGCCGAGGGCATCGAGGTCGATGTGCTCGACATGCGGACCATCCGCCCGCTGGACATCGAGTCGATCATCGAGCGCGTCAAGGTCACCAACAAGGTGCTGGTCGTCGATCAGTCGTGGCCCTTCGCGTCGATCGCGTCTGAGGTCGTGACCCAGATCTGCGAGCGCTGCTTCGACTGGCTCGACGCACCGCCACAGCGCCTCAACACCGAGGATGTCCCGACCCCATACGCCAAGGGACTCGAGTACAACTACCTGCCCAACCCCGACCGCATCTACGCGGCGGTGAAAGGCATGGTCGGCGCCCGCTGATGCCCATGCTCACCGATCCACAGCTCGCGCCCAAAGGCGTGCTCTTCGCGATCGACAGCGAGGGGCAAGCCGTGGCCGACCCCTACACGGCCGCCCCCCAGAGCGGGTGGTCGTGGCTGCATCTCGCGCAGACCAGCAAAGAGGCGAACGACTGGGTGATTGGAAGTTCGGGCATACCGATCGGTGAAGCCAAGGCCATGGTCGCCGAGCACGCCCGCCCGCGCTGCGTGCAGACCGATCAGGGGCTGCTGTTCATCGGGCGGGGTGTCAACCTCGATCCGGCCAGCGTGCCCGAGGACATGAAATCGATCCGGGTGTGGCTCGATCAGAACCGCATCGTGACCGTGGTCAAGCGGCGCATGCGCTCCGCCGAAGCCATCGCGGCCAAGTTCGCCACGCCCGAGGCCCCCCGCTCGCCCGCAGAGGTCCTTGTGCAGCTCTTTGCGCAGATGACGCAGTTCATCGCCCCGGTTGTGCAGGAACTCGGCGACCAGCTCGACGAGATCCAGGACACCGTCATCGACGACAACGCCCCCACCGCCCAGATCTCCGACCTCTCGCCGCTGCGACTGCGTGCGGTGAGTCTGCACCGCTACCTGGTGCCGATGTACGATGCCGCGACCACCCTGTGCGCCGCCCCGCAGCTCACCAACTCCAAGGCCCTCAAGGCCGAGGCCCAGCTGATCCGCGACCAGCTCGGACGGATTGTCGAAGAGCTCTCCGCGATCGACGGGCGGGCGGCGGTGACCCGCGACGAGATCATCTCGCAGCGTTCCGACCAGCTCAACCAGCGGGTCTATGTGCTCACAGTCCTCGCGGGCGTATGTCTGCCCCTGAGCGTGCTCACCGGCATGCTGGGGATGAATGTGGGCGGAGTGCCCCTCTCGGCGAGTGTGGCGGGTTTCTGGATAACCACCCTGAGCATGCTGACTCTGGCGGGGATCACACTTGGGGTGCTCCGCCTGATAAAATGGATCTGACGAAACACGATTGAACCAGGCGGCCCGAAGCACGAGCCGCCACATAGATACGAACCGGAGACGCACCGATGGCCATCAGCATCACCATGCCCCGCCTCTCAGACACCATGGAACAGGGCACCGTTGTCAAGTGGCATGTCAAGCAGGGCGACAGCGTCTCGCCGGGCGATGTCATCGCGGACATCGAGACCGACAAGGCCACCATGGAGCTCGAGGCCTTCGACGAGGGCACCGTTGCGGCCCTGGCCATCAAAGAAGGCCAGACCATCAATGTCGGCGAGACCATCGTCGTCCTCGCCGAAGAGGGCGAGGATGTCGAGGAGGCCGCCAAGTCCATGGGCTCGTCGTCGAGCACCAGCGCTCCCGCGGCCGCCCAGAACGGCGGCTCGGACACCCCCGCTCCCAGCAGCAACAGCGGATCAACCGCAGTTGCCGAGCCGCCCGCGAGCAGCAGCAGCTCGACCGATCGTGTGTTCGCATCGCCGCTGGCACGCAAGATCGCCGAGGAGCACAACATCAACCTCGGCCATCTGAACGGCTCGGGCCCCTCGGGTCGCATTGTCAAGAAGGATGTCGAGGCCGCCATCAACAACGGCACCAGCGCCCCCGCACCCGCCGCGGCGGCACCGAGCGCCCCTGCAAGCTTCTCCGCCCCGGCCCCGGCACCCATGCCCGCCGTCGGCGCGACGCTCGAGTCACGCAATGTCCCGCTCAACAACATGCGTGCGACCATCGCCAAGCGTCTGGTTGAGTCCAAGACCACCATCCCCCACTACCAGGTCACCATCAGCGCCCGCATGGACGCGCTGCTGGCGCTGCGTGAGGAGCTCAACGACCAGCTGAGCACCCAGGGCGTGAAGCTCAGCGTCAACGACTTCCTCGTGCGTGCATGCGCCCTCGCCATGCACCAGCACCCGTTCGTCAACTCATCCTGGAACCCACAGGGCCCCTCGATCGACCTGCATGGGCATGTCAACATCGGTGTCGCGGTGTCGCTCCCCGAAGAGCGCGGCGGCGGGCTGGTCGTCGCGACCATCAACAACGCCGACCAGATCGGGCTGCGTCAGATCAGCGCCGAGACCAAGCAACTGGCAAAGAAGGCCCGCGAGAAGGGCCTGAGCCCCCAGGAGCTCTCGGGCTCGACCTTCACCATCAGCAACCTGGGCATGTTCGGTGTCGACCACTTCACCGCGATCGTCAACCCGCCAAACGCCGCCATCCTCGCGGTCGGACGCGCCATCGAGAAGCCGTTCGTTGAGTACGACGAGGACGGCACCCCCGAGCTGGTGGTCGGGCACGAGATGTCCATGACGATCTCCAGCGACCACCGCATCATCGACGGCGCCATGGCCGCGGCCTACCTCAACACGGTGAAGCAGCTGCTCGAATCACCGGCGTCGCTGCTGGTATGAGTTCCAGACGACGGAAACAACCCGCCGGCCCCTTCGGGCGTGCGAGCATCCCCGTGCTCCTTCTGGTCGCGCTGATCCTGGTCATGCTCGGCCTGCTGATCGCTGCGTACCCCACCTACACCTTTGTGCGTGGCCTGGTGATCGGATCACTCCATCCGCTCGAGCAGTTCGACTCGGGCGAAACGCTTGAGTTCACGGACAGCGATCCGTACTCGGGCTACCTGCTCTCGATGGAAGTCGACGAACGCAACGCCGCGATCCCACCCATGGAGATCGACCTGCGCACAAGCGACGGCACCCCGCCCGAGACATCCCCGATCGATCGATGGAACTCCATCATGGGTCGCGAATACAAGCAGTTCCTTGTGATCGAACCCCCAGCCGACGGACGCCTCACCATCCGGATCGACACCGTGGACAGCGAGGATTTCCTGATCTATCGGCGCATCGACGATGTGTTTGAGCGTTCGATCCGACGCTCCATGCCGCTCTGGATCACCGCCGCGTTGCCGCTGCTGGGCGGGGGAATCCTGCTGGGTGTCGTGCTGGTGCGGCTGGTGAATACTTCAAGCAGGGTCGAACTCCGGATAGAGTAATCCATGCGCAGCGATCAGAACCAAGGCAAGCACGACGAGCGTCCCCCGCAGTTCTTCATCGGACCAAACACACCGACCGACCCCGAATCGCTGCTCAGCGATGCCCGGGAGCGTGTTCGTGAGCAAGACGAACAGAACAGGGAATCGACCCGCCTCGCCAAGCGACTCTTCATCGCGTTGGTCCTGATCGTCTTGCTGGGCATCGTGTTCTATCTTGTGCTTCCCGGGTTTGGTTTGCGACTGCCCCCGTTCGTGCCGATATTGTGTTATGCCGCGATCGCCGTGGGAGCGATTCTCAGCTTCCGTGACGCCTGAGATTTCCTGCAACGGATTGGCCGGATCATGAGTTCAAAGCTTGAGTTCTTCGTTGTGGTGCTCGGCGGGCTGGGACTGGCGTTCATCGCGGGGTATGTCAACACGCTCGTCGTCGTGCTCGGTGCGCCCCCGGTCACCCACCTGACCGGTTCCATCAGCCGCCTGAGTGTCGATCTGAGCGCCGCCAACACGGGGGACGCGCTGCTGATCGGGCTGATCGTGCTCGCGTTTGTCACCGGGGCGATGATCGCGGGCATCATCATCGGATCATCTACGCTGCGGCTGGGTCGCCGTTATGGTGTCGCCATCACGATCGAGAGCGTGCTTCTCTTCGCCGCGGCATCGACGATGCCGCACTCGCTGATCGCAGGGCTCTTGTTCGCCGCGTCGGCCGCGGGTCTGCAGAACGCGATGGCGGCGTCCTATCGCTCGCTCATCATCCGGACCACGCACCTGACGGGGGTGCTGACCGATATCGGCTTCGAACTCGGGCGGATCGTGAGCGGTCGCCACCGCCCCGGCTGGCAGCTGGTCCTGCTGGGCTCGATCGTCTTCGCGTTCACACTCGGCGGCATCTGCGGCGCGCTGATCGGCGACGCCAAGGGCCCGGCGGGGCTCAGGTACCCCGCGTCGGCGCTCGCGGCAGCGGGGATGCTCTACTTCCTGTTCCGACGACTCCGGGGGCAACGCTGATCAGACGGTCAGCGTGTAGACCACGATCGCGATGCCCAGCACCGCGGCGATCAGAACGAGCGACAGCGGGATGAACAGTCTTTCGAACCGGGCGAGGCGGGAACGGATCTCTCGATCATACTCGGGATCGCGTGGCATCAGTTGAACCCTGACGCTGAAGACCATCTCGTAGCCGCACTCGGGGCAGACGATTGACAGGTCGTCCTGCAGCGGCACCTCGCTGAGCGCGTAGTCGCAATGGGCGCAGCGGTAATCGCCTTGCCGGCGCGCATCCTCGATGATGTGCCTGAGGGGATCGCCCATCTGGTGATTCAATCCTCTCCGCTCTTTGACAGCAGCGATCGGAATCCGACAACGATCCCTGAGACGCAGAGCAGCGCCGAAAGCAACCCGAGCAGTGCGCTCAACGCGAAGAACATGTACATGGTCTCATCGAGACCGGACCGGCTCCGGTCGTACGCGCTGTCGAAGTTCATCTGCGGGATCGTCTCGCGAGCGGCCTGCGCATACGCAAAGCAGGCGTATGCTCCGGCGAACACCGCCATCGCGATGAAGACAAAGCAGGCCACTGTGAGCAATGCCTGCCCGCGCGATTCGCACGGCTCAAGCATCGCCGAGATGAGACTCCCCGGCCCCATCGCTCAATCCTTGCCGGAGCGCCGACGCTTGAGTTCCGCGTCGATGAACGGATCGAGGTCCCCGCGGTCGAGCACATTGGCCGGGTTGCTCTCGACATTGGTGCGGTGGTCCTTCACCCGGTTGTCGTAGAGCACATAGCTGCGGATCTGCGCGCCCCAGCCGCGGTGCTCGATCTTGCCGCCCGCGGCCTCGGTGATCTCCCGCTCACGCTCCTCCTCGGCCATCTGTTCGATCTTCGCCTGAAGGATCGACAGAGCCTGCTTGCGGTTCTGCGGCATTTCCTTGTAGGTGCTCGAGACCACTTGCAAACCGGTGGGGATGTGGGTGATCCGGACCGCCGAGGCGACCTTGTTCACATTCTGCCCGCCTGGGCCGCTCGATCGCGCGAAGACCACGATGTCCAGATCCTTGTCGGGGATCTCGACCTTGGCTTCCTCGAACTCGGGGATGACATCCACGGTCGCGAAGCTGGTCTGGCGTTTGCCCTGCGAGTTGAAGGGCGAGACACGGGCGAGGCGGTGCGTGCCGCGCTCACAGCTGAGCATGCCGAAGGCGAACGGGCCCTTCACATGCAGTGTCACATGGTCGAGCCCCACCTCGGACCCGTGCGACTTGGCGACCTCCTCGACATCCCAGCCGTGCTTTTCGATGTAATAGAGATACATGCGGAACAGCATCTCGCACCAATCGTTGGCCTCGGTGCCGCCGTCGCCCGATGAGATCGTGAGGAAGCAGTCACGGTGGTCGTGTTTGCCGCCCAGCAGCGACTGCGTCTCGATCTTGTCCATCTGGCCCAGCAGTTCGTGGAGCTTCTGATCGGCTTCCCTGAGCAGCTCCTGATCGCCTTCCTCGCGCGACATCTCGTACGCGAGCTGAGCGTTCTCGAACTCCTCGCTCACATGCTTGATCGGGTCGGTCTGGGCTTTGATGAGCTTGAGTTCCGCGACGATGGTCTTGGCCTTCTCCTGGTCGTCCCAGAAATCCGCCGACCCCATCTGGTCCTCAAGCACTTTCAGTCTGGTGCGCTTGTTTTCATAGTCAAAGAGAGTCACGGATCGTTACAATCCGCGCCTCTAAGTCGTTGATCACATTGTGATGCGCTTCAAGATGCATGGGTGCTCCTGTGCCCTGTGGGCGTGCCGATTCGGTCACAACTCTAGCATCCCCACCGCGATCCGGCCCGTACAATGCAGCATGATTCCCGCACTACCGAGCTCGCTCTTCACGCTCATGCAGCAATCACCCGCGGGCGGTGAGCGGGAACTCTACCGCCAGTGGTCGGCCCTGATGCTCGTGCTCATCCTGCTGGGCGTGATCGTGCTGACCGGGCTGGGGTACCTGATCGCACAGCGCCGAGCACGCAGACGCAAGGACGCCCTCCCCAAGCCCAAGGACGCGCCCTATGTCGACGCGTGGGCGGAAGCGGGGCGGCGCCTGGACGACTCGTTTGTCGAGTTCAACGACGACAAGCCCCGTGGAAGAAAAGGCAGGGACACCTGACTCAGGGCAGGGACTCGAGCCATTGCCTCGCCCGTTCGCTGCCCTGCTCCGCCGCGCGAGTCGCCCATTGCAATGCTTCGTCCGCCCGGCCGGCACGCTGGAGCCAGAGCGCGGCCTCGAACTTCAGGCCCGCATCGTCCGGCTGACGCTCTGAGGCATCCATCACCCGCGCCGCGGCGTCGTCGGTCCGCCCGAGCATCCCGAGGCATTCCGCGAGCTGCATCACCGCTTCCGGGGTGGTCGCCTGCTCCAGAGGCAACGCCGTGAGCAGATCGACCGCTTCCTGCGCCTGGCCCATCCGCCGCAGCGCCCGAGCCTCCATCAGCACCAACCCCAGCGCATCGGGTTCGATCGCCCGAGCACGGCGCACCTGATCGAGGGCAATCGTCGGCTTGTTCTCACGCAACGCGATCTCCGCACGCATCGTGAACACACGAGCACTCTCGGGCGCAAGCTTGCCAGCGATTGCGAGGTTCGCCTTGGCCTCGCTGAGACTGTTGAGCTTCATCTGAATCGCCGCGAGATACAAGGGGGTTTCGGGGTTCCCCGGGTCGAGCCGCATCGCCGATGCGTAGTGCGATTCCGCGATCTCGGGCTGGCCGAGCGTGTTGGCGATTGTCCCCGCGGTGAAATGCGCGGCCCAGGTCTCGGGCCCGATCTCGATGCCCGCGAGGTACTGCTCGTAGGCCATGCCGGACTGACCCGTGAGCAGGTACAGATCACCCAGCGCCAGGCGGATCTCCTGATCGGTCGGGTAGGTGGCGACAGCGCCCTCGAGCACTCGCTGGGCCGAGGCGAAGTCCTCGTTGCGGACATAGACCTGCACGGCCCCGAGGATCTCCTCGACGGACTCGGTCCCCGCCAGACCCCGATTGGGATCCGATTCATCGTCGTTCTGTGTAATCGGTGCGGGCTTCTGGAGCAGCGTCCAGACCGCGTATGCCGCGACCCCCGCCGCCAGCAGTGCGCCGATACCCAGCAGCACGCCCGCCAGTCGGGCGCTGCCCGCGCGCATGGTGTTCGAGCGGACGGGTTTCTGTTGCTTTGCTCGTGCTGACATATGCACACGATATCGTCCGCGCGTACACTCAGAAACCAGGAATACGCCCATTTCACGCGAATGCCGGGCCGCAGACAGAAAGACCGCACCCATGTCCACCGATGCCACGATGCCCCCCATGAGCAAGGCCTACGACCCCAGCGAGCATGAATCGCGGGTCTGGCAGAAGTGGATCGATGCCAACGCCTTCCACGCCAACCCCGATCGGGTGCTCAGCGGCGAAGCGCGCCCCTACTGCGTGCTCATCCCGCCACCCAATGTGACCGCCGCCCTACACCTGGGCCACGCCCTCAACAACTCCATTCAGGACATCCTGGTGCGTGCCCACCGCATGAAGGGGTACGAGACCCTCTGGATGCCCGGCACCGACCACGCGGGCATCGCCACCCAGACCATGGTGGACAAACGCCTCAAGGAGCAGGGCAAAGACGGCATCGGGGAGTACAAGAAAAAGGAACTCGCCGGAGGGAACGGCCGAGACGAGTTCATCGGGCTGGTGCAGGACTTCAAGGACGAGTTTGAAGAGCGCATCACCCACCAGCTCCAGACCATGGGCTGCTCGTGCGATTGGGATCGCCAGCGCTTCACCATGGACGACATCTGCGCTCGGGCCGTCCGCGAGGCGTTCTTCCGGTTGTTCAAGGACGGACTGATCTACCGCGGCAAGCGCTTGGTGAACTGGGACCCCGTCACCCAGACCGCGCTGGCTGACGACGAGGTGGAGATGGAGGAAGTCGACGGCCACTTCTACTACCTGCGCTACCCGCTGGTCAAAACCGTCGAGGGCGACGAGACCATCCCCGTCACCTGGGGCGAGCTCGCGCCACGCGGCTACCCCGATGCCGAGAACCATCCCGAAGACGAGCAGGCGTGGGTCACCGTCGCGACGACCCGCCCCGAGACCTACATGGGCGATACCGCCGTGGCCGTCAATCCCAAGGACCCCCGCGCGGGCGCTGTGCGGGGGCTGCATGTCATGCTCCCCATCGTCGGGCGTGTCATCCCCATCATCGAGGATGATTATGTGGTCCTGCCCGTCAAGTACGGCGGTGAGCCCGGCGATGCCAAGGCGGAGATGTCCACCGGCTTCCTCAAGGTCACCCCAGCGCACGACCCCAACGATTACATGATCGGGCAGCGCCACAACCTCGACATGATCAACATCATGGCCCCCGATGCGAGCATCTCCGACCAGCACGGTTGGAACCGCGAAGAGCGCGGCGAGGACGGCCATGTCTTCATTGGCAAGAGCCGCGAGGAAGCCCGCAAGCTCGTCATCCAGGAGTTCAACGCCCGCAGCGTCGCTGAGGGCTCGGAGGGCTCGCTGCTCGAGAAGATGGTCCCCCACAAGCACAGCGTGGGCCACTCCTACCGCAGCCATGTGCCGGTGGAGCCCTACCTGAGCGACCAGTGGTACTGCAAGGTGACGGATGATCGGTTGCGGGGGAGTGCGCAGCGGGCGCTGAAGCCCGAACAGCGCACCCAGGCGAGTTTGCAGGCATGGCCCGAGTCCAAACCAGAGACTGGTGGCACAGGCGTCTCGCCTGTGCAAATCTCATCCACTCTGAAGAAAACAAAGCGCAATCTCCCCCACTGGGAAAAAGAAGGAAGCACCTACTTCGTCACCTTCCGGGCTATTGAGGGCGAGCTCACTGATGCTGAACGGAAGATCGTGCTCGATGCCTGCTTCCACTTCCACAATGATCGCCACCGCACCCGCATGGTGACGGTCATGCCCGATCATGTGCATCTTATCATTCAGCCGACAATGACTGAAACCGGCGAGTGGTACACACTCAGTCAGGTCATGCACAGCATCAAGTCATTCTCTTCGCATGCCATCAACAAACTGCGAGGCAGCTCGGGATCAATCTGGCAGGATGAGTCATTCGATCGCATCATCCGCGATCAGGATGAGTTCTTGGAGAAAGCGAACTACATGCTCAACAATCCGCACAAGGCGGGGCTGGTGAGTGATCCGTGGGAGTATGAGTTCACAGTTCTGGAGCAACATGTTCAAGAGCACAGGCGAGACGCCTGTGCCACCGCCACAAGGAGTACCGACGGCACCATGTCGTTCTACCCGTCGCGCTACGCCAAGACCTACGAGACCTGGCACGACAACCTGCGCGACTGGTGCATCAGCCGCCAGCTTTGGTGGGGGCATCGGATTCCGGTGTGGCACAAGCGAATCAAACTTGAATCGTACGAGCAACTCTCAAGAGAACTCATCGGTGGCGACCTGAACTGGTTTGATGGAGGCAATCCAGGCTTGAGTATGCTTATGGATACAACTCAATCAAATCCTCGGGTAGAGTCGCTCTTGAAAGACAGTCAATACCATGGCAATGGCTCCTACACATTGAATCCCGAATCCAAGTGGTATCATGGCAGTGTCCTACTCCTAAAAGATGAGTTCGGGAATGTGATCAATGCATTCGATCAGAATCGCCCTGAGTTAGCTCCTGGCGATTTTGATGCATATATCTGTATCGCTCCTGGATTTGAGCATGCCGAGAAAGAACTCGAGGGCTGGGGCTTCACGCAAGACCCCGATGTCCTCGACACCTGGTTCTCCAGCGCCCTCTGGCCGCTGAGCACGATGGGTTGGCCGGACGCGTCGGCTGCCAAGAACGACTCTGGGCTTGCCGACTTCGAGTCGCTGCTCAGCGCGTTCAACCCGACCAGCGTGCTGACCACCGCGCGCGAGATCATCACGCTGTGGGTGTCGCGCATGACCATGTTCAACCGCTACTTCCTCGCTGAGCAGCACGCCGGCAAGGCGCCGTTCAAGGATGTCTTCATCCACGCCATGATCCAGGACGGCGAGGGACGCAAGATGTCCAAGACACTGGGCAACGGCGTGGACCCGCTCGACATCATCCACTCGCACGGCGCCGACGCCATGCGCTTTACGCTGTGCCAGATGACCACGCAGACGCAGGATGTGCGTATGCCCGTCGAGCTCGACGAATCGACGGGCAAGAACACCTCGCCCAAGTTCGATCTCGGGCGCAACCTGTGCAACAAGTTGTGGAACGCGTCCAAGTTCGCGCTGGGCATGTTCGAAAAAGCCGAGCTCAAGAACGGGCTGCCCATCAACCCCGAGGAACTCACCCTCATCGACCGCTGGATGCTCTCGCGTGTCACCCACGCGACCAACAAGGTCAACACGGCGCTGCGCAACTACATGTTCAAGGACTACGCCGACGCGATCTACGACCTGTTCTGGCGCGACTTCTGCGACTGGTACCTCGAATCGATCAAGCCGACCATCGCCGACTCGCCCGAGCAGGCGGCGGTGCTGCGCAATGTCATCGACGCGATCCTCCGACTCATGCACCCGGTGATGCCCTTCATCACCGAGACGCTCTTCGAGCGTTTCGAGCCGCTGCCTATGCGTGAGATCGAGGGCTTCAGTGTCGAAGTGACCCAGTCCAACGCGACGCTGTGCCAGTCGGGCTGGCCCACCCCCGCCAACGAGCTACGCGACGAGGTGGCCGAGGAGGCGTACGAGCGGGTGCGTTCGCTCGTCACCACCA
>CAYQRD010000062.1:8125-12239 GCA_964419845.1 uncultured Phycisphaeraceae bacterium | reverse complement strand
CTCAATCACACCGACGCTTCCGCCGTGCTCTCCACATGCAGCTCTTTTAACTGCTCCGCATCTACCACATTGGGCGCTTCGCTCATCAGGTCCACACCTGTAAGCGACTTGGGGAAAGCGATCACATCGCGGATGTTCTCGGTGCCCACCAGGTGCATGACTAGGCGGTCGAGCCCGAAGGCGATGCCGCCGTGGGGCGGGGCGCCATAGCTCAACGCATCGAGCAGGAACGAGAACTTGAGTTTGGCCTCTTCGGGGCTCAGCCCCAGCAGCTCGAACACCTTGCTCTGCACGCCCTGATCGTGGATACGGATCGATCCGCCGCCGATTTCTGAGCCGTTGCAGATCATGTCGTAGCCATCGCTCAAGATCGACTCAACGGTGTCCACATCCTTGATGTCCGCGTCCATCAGGCGCTGGGCCTCTTCCTTGGTCGGGGCCGTGAATGGATGGTGCAGGGCGTAGTACCGCTCGGTCTCCTCGTCGTACTCGAACATCGGGAAGTCGTAGACCCACAGGAAGTTCCACTTGTCCTCGGGGATGTAGCCGTGCTCGCGGGCGATCTTGAGGCGCAGCTCGCCCAGCGTCTTGGTGACGACCGAGTAGGTATCCGCACCGAACACCACCGCGTCGCCATCCTCAAGCCCGAGCAACTCGACGAGCTCGTCCTTGATGTCGCCCAGGAACTTGGCGATGCCCGTGGTGAACTCCCCGCCGACATACTTGACGGTGGGCACGCCGCCCGCGCCGAACTGCTGCGCGAAGGGATTGAACGTGTCCGTCACCTTGCGGCTGAACTTCTCCGCCGCCCCCGGCACACGGATCGCCTTCACCACACCCTTGTTCTTGAGCAGCGCCTCCTCGAACACCCCGAACCCGGTCTTGGGCGCCAGGTCGCTGATGTCCACCAGCTCCAGATCAAACCGCGTGTCCGGGCGATCAATACCGTAGCGATCCAGCGCCTCGCGGTAGGTCATGCGGGGGAACTCCGCCAGCTCGACACCCAGCATCTCCTCCCAGATGTTCTTGGCGTAACCCTCCATGATCGTCAGCACCTCGTCGCGATCGACGAAGCTCATCTCCAGGTCGATCTGCGTGAACTCCGCCTGCCGGTCAGCACGCGGGTCCTCGTCGCGGAAGCATTTGACGATCTGCAGGTACCGATCGCACCCACCCACCATCAGGATCTGCTTGAACAACTGCGGCGACTGGGGTAACGCATACCACATCCCCGCCTGGTTCCGCGAGGGCACCAGAAAGTCCCGCGCCCCCTCGGGCGTCGAACGGCACAGCACCGGCGTCTCCACCTCGATGAAGTCGTGCTCGTCGAAGTAGTCGCGGGTGAGCTTGGCGACGCGGTGGCGCGTCCGCAGGATGTTCTGCATCGTCGGGCGACGCAGATCGATGTAGCGGTACCGCAGACGCACCTCCTCGTTGGGCAGGTCCTTCTCGGTGCTGGGGATGAACGGCAGCTTCCTGGTCTTGCTGAGCACCTCCAGCTCGCTCACCAGCACCTCGATGGAGCCCGTGGCGATCTTGTCGTTCTTGGATGCACGCGCGCGGACGGTGCCGACGATCTTGATGCAGTCCTCATTGCGGAGCTTGTTGCCCGCCTCGATCAGCGCGTCGTTGCCGCCGTCGGAGTCGAAGACCACCTGGGTCACACCGGTCTTGTCGCGCACATCGATGAAGACCAGCCCGGTCCCGTGCCCGCGATAGGCGTTGACCCACCCGCAGAGGGTGACGGTCTCGCCGATGTTCGATTCGTTGAGGAGATTGCAGGTGTGCGTGCGCATCGTGGGTGCCCCTGGGCAGGAATGATCGTGAAACAGAGGCAGATCATACCCATCCCCCCACAAAGAAGGCACCCGCCCGGGTGCCCTGTGGTCTTCGTTTTGTCGGATTGCATCACATCAACCGCACCAATCACGCGGCCAACTCTGCCCCGCGATCCGCGCCCCGCAGGGCCCAGCCCGCCAACGCATCGAACCACTGGGTCCAGTCGTGCTCGAGCGCATCGGTCCAGGTATACCCCGCCACATCGGCGATGGCCGTCTGGATCGCCGCCAGCAGCGTGGGCAGATGCTCGATTGTGATCCCCATCGACGAGCCGTGCTCACCCATCCCCACCAGCAGCGCCGCCGCATCGTCGGGCTGCCCCGCCGTGGCAATCAACTGCTCAAGCACCGGCGCAATCAGACGCTCGTCGCTGGGAAAGAACAACCGAAGCGACGGGGCCGCCGTCTCGACGAGCTGACAGAACTCAGCAGTGATCGCATCAACCCGCGGCAGCAACACCGAGAGACTGTTGGTAAGACGCTGACGCTGCTCCTGATCAATGCGGATTTCGTTCTTCATGGCATGTGTTCCTGCGCTGAGTGGATGGATTTGGTTCACCCGCAGATCGGCACACCGGCCGCCCCACTTCAGCACAACCCAGACAATCGGAACAGACCAACCCCCTTGCCAACACCCCTCCGAAACATTAAACTACTGCCCATCATCATTTTACATCATTTGGAGAACCACATGAACCGCCCCATTCACCGAAGCAGCTTCGCCGCAGCCGCGACGCTGGCCCTGCTCGTACCACCCACCTAAGCCGGGGATCTGCCCGATACCCAGATGGTCGACTGGTCGCTGGTCACCCTGCTGGGCAGCGGCACCGCACAGGACCCATTCGTGTTCGACGAGTGCCGCCTGGGCCGCGTCGAGGTCGTGTACACCAATGTCCAGATCCCGGGGATCATCACCAACTTCACCAGTGAGCCCCAACTCGGATTGGGCGAGCCGGGCAACGGGCCCGGCATCATCACCCTGAGCTGGTCCAACCCCGCCACCTCGCTCGATGTACGCGTGATCGATCTCGACCTGGCCGAGACCGACAGCTTCACGATCCCCGATGGTACCACACTCATGCTCGTGCGTGACAACCCCCTCGACGGGAACGACTTCCTCGACGGCTTGGTGATGCGATCTGGCGGGGGCGATCTGCCCAACGGCAACGACGAGAACTACGCGACCCTCCGCATCGAAGGACAACCCTTCACCAGCATGAGCATCGCCTTCAACCGCCCCGGGTCCGGTGGCGGCGGGTCCGCGATCACCTTCGGCAACGCGCAGGTGATCCCACGCTGCCTTCCAGACCTCGACGCCAACTGCGTGCTCAACTTCTTCGATGTATCAAGATTCATCTCGCTCTACACCAGCCGAGATCCACAGGTTGACTTTACGGGCGACGGCGAGTTCAACTTCTTCGATGTCAGCATCTTCATCAGCGCGTTCAACGCAGGCTGCCCCTGATCAGTTCATTCATCCACGAACACACCATAGAGCCCCGAGTTCTGGGGCTCTTTTTCATTGCGTGAGCCCGTTGTCCGCGCCGTGCCATTCGCGCGTGCCCCCGGATAGCTGTCAAGCCCCCCGCCCAGATCAAAGAACCCCGAGAAGCTCATCACGCCCGAGGCGTCGTAGTGGTAGGTGTTGCTGCCCGACTGCCCGATGGTCGCTCCGGGATCGGCGGAGTAGCGATCATCGCCCGCAAGATCGATAAAAATCCCGATGGCCTGCATCGAGGCCGCCCCGATCCCCAGCCCGTCGCAGCGGTAGGAATCGTTGCCCGCCTTGTCCAGCAGCAGCGTGACCGACTCGTCCCACACCCCCGACTGCGACGCGGCCGTCATCGACCAGTAGGTGTCGTCGCCGGCGTCGTCGATCAGGATCCCCGCCGCCTGGTGGGCCGCGAAGGCCTGCCCGTAGCGATTGCCGTGGTACAGGTCGTGCCCCGCGTGATCGCGGATCATGCCGAGCCCGAAGTAGTAGCCGCCGCCCTGTGAGAACTCGCCCGCGATGTACTGGTCATTGCCGCCCATGTCGTCGATCATCCCAAGCCCGCCCGCCGCGTGCCCGCGCACGCCAAACCCAAAGCCCTGCGACATCCCCAGGTACACGCCGGGGGCGCCGTACGCCGAGCCGTAGTTGGGCCCGTTGGCCTGGTACAGGTCGTTGCCCCCGCCATCAATGATCGCCCCGAACCCGCGCGGGCCGCCGACGCCCTGCGAGAGCTTCTCCGCGTGGTACACATCGCGCCCTTCGCGGTCGATGATGAGCCCGA
>CAYQRD010000062.1:1516-8025 GCA_964419845.1 uncultured Phycisphaeraceae bacterium | reverse complement strand
TTGGCGATCCCATCCAGTGCCAGCGGCTTCTGGAACGCGTGCGCCACATGAGACAGTGTATTGGTGTCCCACGATCGCTCCTGCACCGACGCGATATGCTCGATCAGCGACCCGAGCCCGTCGTCGGGGTTCATGACACCCAGCGTCTCGGCGTGCTGCTTGATCATGCGCTCGTACGCTCCGCGCCGTGGCAGCGGGATGGTGCGATCACCCAACCCACGGCTGACGGTGCCGGACCACACATCACGGCTCGAGAGGGTCACGGTGATCGTGATCTCTTTCCCGCCGGGGCCCCCGATGGGGACCGATGCGTTCATGTCCGCATCGGGCGAGCGTCGGTAGACGATGGTGAGTTCGTCGCCGGGCGACTGGGTCGCAATGAACGCCTTGAACGCGTCGGCGCTGTCGATGGGTGTGGCGTTGATCGAGACGAGGTTGTCGCCACGCCGAATCCCACTGCTCGATGTGAACGACTGCCCATCCAGCGGCCCGGGGTAGACCCAGCCCACAACCGGCCCGTGCTCGCTGTCACGCACAGCCAGCCCGAGGTACGGCTCGGCCGCCCACGGATGATCAGATTGAGCCGCGGCGAACGGGACAAGCAGCAGCGAAAGACAGACGAGAAGCAGCATCGGGTTCATCCCAACACCTTACCGCATCTGGGGGACGAGTGAAACACTCACCAGGGCAGCGGCTTGCCCGCATAATCCACGAACGCCCCCGCCTGATCCGGGCTGACCGCATCGATCGTGTCCATGATCGAACTCGTCGACTCGTCACGCGTGAGATCCGCGCCCTCGCCCCCCATGTCGGTCTTCACCCAACCCGGGTGCACGGCCACGCAGGTGATCCCCTTGGGTTTGAGCTGGTGCGCGATCGTCGCGTTCACCATGTTCAGCGCCGCCTTGGAGGTGCGGTAGCCCAGGAACCCCATCTCGCCCTTGCTCGCATCCGTGATGCTGCCCAGGTTGCTGGTGATCTGCACCACCACCTTGCGCTCGGACTTCTCGACATTGGGAATCAGCGCCCGCGTGAGCAGCAGCGGCCCCACCGTGTTCGTCCGCATCACCCGCTCGAAGGCCTCAAGATCCAGATCGTTGATGTCGTCGCACTCGTGCGGGAAGATGCCCGCGTTGTTGACGAGAATATCAACAGGCGTGTCGCCAAGCGTCTTCGCCAGCGCCTCGACCGATTCGAGCGAGCCGGTATCGAGCTGTTCGACCCGCGCCCCCGTGGCCCTGAGTTCCTTCGCCGAGTCGGGGTTGCGTGCGGTGCCGATCACGGTGTAGCCGCGCTGCGCTGCCTGCTGGGCAAGCCCGAGCCCGATGCCTCTGTTTGCGCCGGTGATGAGGATGGTGGTCATGATCGTGTGTCTCCTGTGGTTGAGTGTACGGCCTGTTTCGTTTCCACGCGGACAGCCGACGCGAGTCAAGGTAGTCAACCCTTTTTCGATCTGGGGTAACAACCTTGAATTCTCATCACCAACGCACGCAACAGACCATCTTCGTACTTTCCACGCCCTGTAGGGAGGCGCAAAGGACCATACGCTGCCTTATGATCCCGAGCCTCTCATTTGGAGGTTGGCACAAAGCCGCTTTCCGTGGATAATGCCTGAAACCGCTCCGCCTGATTTGCGGACCGTAAATCGACGCCGATTCCGGCAAGAGAGAAGCATATATGACGAACAACACGCTTTGTGCTGCCGCCTTTGTCGCGGCTTCTGCTGCCCCACTCACGCACGCCCAACTCCTTGAGTACCCCGAGGGTGCCGAGATTCCCCGCTCGCTGACGCCGGCCGAGGAGGCCTACATCCGGCTCTTCCCGATTCAGGCGGCACAGTCGCGGGGTGCCGCGCCCGCAGCGATTGTCCGCACGCCGGGCGAGTACGAGCCGGCCGAGGGCATCATCATGGCGTGGGAGGGATCGACCTCCTGGCTGTCGATCCTCGCCCAGATGACGCGCGAGATCACGACCACCGGCGATGCGAACGCGTTCATCTTCGTCGATTCCGCGTCCGAGCTGACGAGTGCATCAAACCTCGTGGCCGCGCAGGGTGCGGATATGTCCCGCGTTCAGTTCGAGATCAAGCGCACGGACACCATCTGGGCGCGTGATTATGGGCCACGGTACATCTTCCTCGGGTCCCAGCCCGACGGCACCGGCGGCGTGCGTGCGATCGTGGACCATACCTACAACCGCCCACGCCCCAACGATAACTCGCTGCCCTCGTACTGGGCGGGCGAGCGGAATGAGCCGTACTTCCTGATCCCGCTGGTGCACGGCGGGGGCAACTATCACCTTGAGACCGGCAGCCCGGCGGGCGTCGGTCACGCCACCCAGCTGATCAGTAATGAGAACCCCGGTCTGACCGAGGCCCAGATCATCCAGCACTGGAAGGACTACCAGAACCTGGATACCACGCTGTACACGCCGTACCCATCGTTCGTGGATAGCACCCAGCACATCGATATGTGGATGATCATGCTCGATGACGACAAGGTGATGATCTCTGAGTGGGTCAACGAGCCGAGCGCGTCGTGGGCGATTACTTCAGACGATGCGGCCGCCGACTTTGCGGCCCGCGGTTTCCAGGTCTTCCGCATTCCGGCTGTCCGTTCCGGCGGCACGCACTACACCTTTACCAATGCGGTGATCTGCAACGACCTGGTTTTGGTGCCCTTGTACACGAATAGCACGGCGTCGCAGTTCAATGACGATGCGCTGGCGGTGTGGCAGGCCGCGTACCCGGACAAGTCGATCGTCCAGATCAACTGTCAGGCGCTGGTCACCTCGGCGGGTGTGATGCACTGCATCGTGATGCATGTGCCCGCCCCGGCCAATGGCGACGCGCCGGGCGTGTACATGACGAGCCAGAACGACGCGGCGGTGATCGACCCGGGTGATCTCGTGCAGACGACATGGCTCTTCGATTCGCCCGATGGCGTGACGACCGCGGACCTGCTGCTCTCGACCGACGGCGGCTCAACCTTCCCGACCACCGTCAGCACCGGCTTCGATGCCTCCACCGGCTCGTACTACTGGACCGCGCCTGATGTCGGGACCAGCGATGCCCGCCTGCGTCTGGTCATCCGTGACGCCGACGGCAACGAGTCGTTCGATGACTCGGATGTGTCGTTCACGATCACCGGGAGTGTGTGCGCCGCGGACCTCACGGGCGACGGGATGCTGGACTTCTTCGATGTGTCGGCGTTCCTCAACGGGTACACGGCCATGGATCAGGTCGCGGACCTGACGGGCGACGGCATCTTCGACTTCTTCGATGTGAGCGCGTTCCTCAACGCGTTCAATGCCGGGTGCCCGTGAGCAGCGGGGATGAATCGCCATAATAAGAAACGCCTCCGCGATGGAGGCGTTTTTTCTTGGTTGATCGTCAATCGCTCAGCACATCTCAACGCACATCGCCACGGCGTTGCCGCCGCCGAGGCAGAGGGCTGCCACGCCTTTCTTCCCGCCGGTGCGCTTGAGCTGGTGGATGAGCGTGACGAGGATGCGAGCGCCCGAAGCGCCGATCGGGTGACCGATCGCAACACCGCCGCCGCAGATGTTCATCTTGGCTTCGTCGATGCCCAGTTCCTTGGCGTTGCAGAGGGCCTGTGCCGCGAAGGCCTCGTTGAGTTCGTAGAGGTCCACATCGTCGACCGACCAGCCGGCCTTGGCCAGCGCGCCCTTCACGCCCTCGATAGGGGCGGCGAAGATGTCCTTGGGATCGACGCCCGAGGTGCTGTACGACACGATCTTGCACAGCGGGGCCAGGCCGAGTTCCTTGGCCTTGGCTTCGCTCATGACGATCGTGGCCGCGGCGCCGTCGCTGATCTGCGAGGCGTTGCCGGCGGTCACGGTGCCGTCCTTGCTGAAGGCGGGGCGGAGCTTGCCCAGACCCTCGGCAGTCGAGTCGCCTCGGATGCCCTCGTCGCGGCTGATCCCGCCCTCGGGGCCGGGGACCTTGCGGTTGCCGACCTGCTCGCCGGTGAGGGCGACGATCTCGCTATCGAAGTGCCCCGCGTCCCACGCAGCCGCAGCGCGGACATGGCTCTGGGCACCGAAGCGGTCCTGCTGTTCGCGGCTGATGCCGTACTTGTCGGCGATGTGCTCTGCGGCGTTGCCCATGGGCCAGCACTCGAAGGCACATCGCAGCCCGTCGAACGCCATGTGGTCTTCCATCGTGCCCGGGCCGTACTTGACGCCCTGGCGCACATGGGCGAAGTGCGGCGATCCGGTCATGTTCTCCATGCCGCCCGCGACGACGCAGTGGTTGTCGCCGGCCTTGATCGACTGGGCGGCCATCATCACGGCCTCAAGCCCGGAGCCGCAGACCTTGTTGATGGTTTTGGCCGACAGGCTGGAGGGCAGCCCGGCCTTGAGCCCGGCCTGGCGGGCGGGGTTCTGGCCCAGCCCGGCCTGGAGCACGCAGCCCATGATGCACTCGTCGATGTGGTCCTTGGCCGCGGGTGCGTCGCTGAGCACGGCCTCGATGGCGAACGCGCCGATCTGTGGGGTGGGGACATTGGCCAGCGATCCAAAGAAACGACCGATGGGGGTGCGTTTGGCGGCAACAATCACGGGCTGGTTCGACATAGACACTCCTGTTGAGTCAATCTTGGTGGTGATCCGGTTGGGTCTGCATCCTAGGACCAATCGTTCCGAATACCCAACTGGACACCAGTCCAGAGAGACCCCTTTGACCACGAAAGCCCCTTCATCATCCGAATATTCCCGCCCGGGATTGCTCAAGCGCATCTGGCTCTGGCTTGAGTTCGTCGGCCTCTATGTGCTTGTCCCGC
Source organism: uncultured Phycisphaeraceae bacterium (assembly GCA_964419845.1). GTDB lineage: Bacteria > Planctomycetota > Phycisphaerae > Phycisphaerales > UBA1924 > UBA1924. The sequence goes on along the minus strand of CAYQRD010000062.1, from coordinate 3,223 downwards.
CGCTGCTCGCGGGGTTCATTAAGCCGCACATGGGGGACGCGGTCCTTCGGCGCCTGGGGATCATGGGCGTCTCGTTTGATGTCGGGCTCCCGCGTGGACTCTTTGTCTTCCCGGTGCTCATCTTCACCTTCGTGAGCATGTTCATCTACCTGCGGCTCGACAAGTCGTTCGACAACGCACGCCTCTGGGGCTGGGCCCGCTTCAAGGGCGACTTCAAGCGGATCATCACCCGGTTCGTCTGGCTCGCGTCGGCGATTCTTATTGTCACCTGGCTGCTCGCCTGGCACACCGACATCATGCCCCAGCACCGGTTCCTCTACCTCCCTCGCGAAGTTCCGCTGCTGATGCTGTTCATTACCATCTTCTACCCCTGGGTCAGCGCCTACCCGCAGGAAATCACCCACCGAGCGTTCTTCTTCCACCGCTACCGATCGATCATCGGCGAGGGCAGCGTGGCATTCGTGCTCAATGTGCTGACCTTCTCTTGGCTGCACATCACCATGTGGAACTGGGTCGCGATCGTCATGACCCTGCCGGCGGGGGTCCTGTTCGCGCACACATACAGGCGCTCTGGGTCCGCGCTGGCCGCGGGCTTTGAGCACGCGTTGTTTGGAATCTGGGTGTTCTTCGTCGGGCTGGGCTACTTTGTGTTCACGGGCAATGGCATGCCGGCGTCGTAGCTCAGACACCCATCGCGGCCATCCACATGAATGTGATCATCGCCACCGCGTGCGCCAGCAGCCCGACCGCGCCAAGCACGGCAGCCGACACCCGCACGCCCCGCTCTTTGCCCTGCCCCGATCCGATCGCGAACCCGCACAGAAGCGCCGCGCCGAGCCAAACGCCAAGAATCGGCTTGAGCAGCAGCCCCACCCACCCGAGCTGACCCGCCTGCCAGAACGCGCCCATCACCAGCGCGCTGAGCAGTGTGCCCGATACGCCCAGCAGCGCCCGCATGCCCAAGCGACCAATCATCGAAACCCACGCCATCAGCAATCCGCTGAAGACAAAGCACCCTGTCATGAAGATGAGCTCTGGTTTCATACAAACCCCTCCCTGCTTGCACGCCGCTTCGCCGATCACTTCGACGGGGCCAACCCCTCCGACGCAGCCGGTCCACATTCGGGGCAGACGCCCCCCTCCAGCCCCATCAGGTCATAGCCGCACGCAGCGCACTGGCCCGGCCCGTACGCCCGCCCACGCCCAACAAACGCGTAGGCCGCGTTCACAAGACACGGCAGCCCCAACAACACAGGTGCCCCCACCACCAGTTGCCCACGCGCGATGCCTCTGATGAGCAGCCACCCGATCAACACCAGCAACAACGCGAACACGATGAGCGACAACCATCGCAACAGCGACGACACCCATGTGCCGGTAGGCACTAACGCGTACCCCAGCCCAACGCACCCGCAGATCAGCGGCCCCAACCCAACGAACAGGAAGAACCCCGGCGCATCAGAGGGCAGAAGCGACAATGCCGAGATGCCCCCACCCAGCAGCACCATGATCGACGAACAAATCAGCGACGCGAACCGAAGCCTCCCACGCCACCCTTGATCCTTGCTGTTCCCGTTACGATCGCGCAAAGCAGCGTCCTCCTCTGGCGAGTATACCACGCCGTCAGGTTCCCCCCCGGAACACCCCCAAACGCCCATGAATCCTGCTCTTTTCGTGCATACAATTGTGACCCAACACAGAGATCAA
>CAYQRD010000062.1:0-1416 GCA_964419845.1 uncultured Phycisphaeraceae bacterium | reverse complement strand
CCCACCATCCTGCGTGACGAGGCCCTGCAGTACCCCGTCAGCGACGCCACCCACCGCCTGGGCAAGGCGACCCAGCGGGGCGCGACCGTGTTCGGCTCCAATGTCCAGGTCCAGCCCGAGAAGGCGATCCTCGCCAACGGCTCGGCCGTGCGCGAGTGGGACTCCAACGGGACCAACTTCGGCTACAACCCGCAGCTGGGCCACACGGCCGGCGAGTTCGGGCACAACGATTTCTACGGCGTGTGCATCGCCGGCGCGCAGCTCACCGGGCGCGACGGAGCATTCGCACTCAAGGCCATGGTCTGCCTCGACGAGATCCGCGGACGCCTGGCCGAGGTCTTCTCGCTCAAGACCTACAAGGTGGACCATGTCGTGCACGGGGCGATCGCCTCGGCGGCGGTCTACGGCGCGATGCTGGGCGCCAAGCCCGAGCAGATCGAGTCGGCCATCGGCATGGTCGTCGCCCACTACATCCCCTTCCGCGCCATCCGGGCCGGCAAGCAGCTGAGTGACTCCAAGGGCGCCAGCGCCGGCATCAGCACCGAGGTCGCCATCATGGCGGTGCGGCGTTCGATGAGCGGGTTCATGGGCCCGAGGGATATCTTCCGCAACCCCGAGTCGATCTTCCGCATCTTCGAGGGCCCCGGGCAGATGTTCAAGGCCGTCAACGCCACCAGCGCCAACACCGAGAAGAAGGACGCCTCGCCCTTCGAGCTGGTGCTGGGGCGGGCGGGCGACGACTTCGCCGTCATGGGCATGCACTTCAAGCTCGGGCTCTACGAGCACCAGAGCGCCGGGGCGCTGCAGGCCCTGATCGACCTGCTCAACAAGGCCCCGCATCTGCTCGATGACGAGACCGGCTCCAAGATCAAGTCCATCAAGATCACCGCCTACGAGCCCGCCTTCGGCATCATCGGCGACCCCGCCAAGCGCAACCCGACCACGCGCCAGAGCGCCGACCACTCGATGGTCTACATCGTCGCCACGCTGCTCCGCAAGGCCCTGAGCAGCCAGAAGGCCGGCTGGAAGGAGCTCATGCTCGAGCCCTACGACTACAGCCCCGACGCCATCATCAACCAGCGCACCCGCTCGCTCATGGAGAAGATCGAGTTCTTCCACGGCGGCGAAGACTACGACAAGCGCTACCCCGACGGCATCCCCACCTCGCTCATCATCGAGGACACCGACGGCACCGAGTTCGACTCGGGCATGGTGATGTACCCGGCCGGGCACGCCCGCAACACCGAGGCCGACCTCAGGGACATCCTGGCGTTCAAGTTCAACCTGCTGGGCAAGCTCGCATTCGAGCACCCCGAGCCGATCGTGGCCCGCTTCGAGAACCTGGGCGACAAGTCGAGCGACGAGATCGCGTCGATCAACGACTTCGAGATCCAGACCCGCGACGGCTACGAGTAA
>CAYQRD010000061.1:0-12944 GCA_964419845.1 uncultured Phycisphaeraceae bacterium | reverse complement strand
CCGATCTCCTTGAACTTCACGGGCTTGGGCGTGTACTTGCCCAGCTCGGTGATGTTGAAGGTGCGATCGATCCCCATCATGCGGATCTTGTCGCCGACCTTGAGCTTGCCGTCGAACACGCGGCAGTACACGATCACGCCCCGGTAGTCGTCGTAGACCGCGTCGAAGATCAACGCCCGCGTCTGCTTGATCAGCGAGGGGCGGGGCTCGGGGAATCGATCACAGATCGCATCGAGCAGCGCGGGGATGCCCTCGCCGGTCTTGGCGCTCACCGGGATGCATTCGAGCGCATCGATGCCCAGCACCTGCTCGACCTCCTCGGCGATCTCGTCGGGGCGAGCGCCGGGCAGGTCGATCTTGTTGAGCACGGGGACGATCTCAAGATTCTGCTCCACCGCGAGGTAGGTGTTCACCACCGTCTGGGCCTCGACCCCCTGCGACGCATCAACGATCAGCAGGGCACCCTCACACGCCTTGAGCGCCCGCGAGACCTCGTAGCCGAAGTCCACATGCCCGGGCGTGTCGATGAAGTTGAGCATGTACTGCTCGCCGTTGTGCACATGCATGACCGTGACGGCCGACGCCTTGATGGTGATGCCGCGCTCGCGCTCGAGGTCCATCGAATCGAGCTGCTGGGCCTTGGCCTCGCGATCGGAGACGGCGTGGGTGGCCTGGAGGAGCCGATCGGCGAGCGTGGACTTGCCGTGGTCGATATGCGCGATAATGGAGAAGTTTCGGATATGCACGGATTCTGGGCCCTTCGGAAGATGCTGATCCGTGGATGATATACGACCCGCCGACTCGAATCAGTCAGACGGGCCGCTCTCGTGACGACTTGCTCAGTTGTCTAAATCGCTCGCTGCGATGGGTTTAGTCGTGCCACCACTCATCGTAGTGGTAGTGCGAGTGGCCCGAGCAGCTGTGATAGACGCGATGCTCGCTGCAGTACGGATGCCCATGGCTCGTACGCGCACGCCCGCTGATGTACGCGTTCTCGCGGTTGCGCTCGTTCTGGTCACCCACGATCGCGCCGCCCGCGCCGCCGATGACCGCTCCCAGCGCCGCACCCTCGCCCGGGTTGCCGCTCATCGACCCGATGACCAGACCGGTCACCGCGCCCAGCGCCGCACCGCTGAACAGGCCCTCGCCCGCGTTGTCACACCCGCCGAGCACCATGGTGCCCAGCAGCAATCCACCCAAGGCACCGCGCGTGGCGTGCCGGGTGATGTTCAAGTTGAGTTGGATGGGCTTCATGTTTGTGCCTCCTTACTTCCAATATACGCCGAACCCACTCCATCGGATCATGAAAAATCCAAAGAACCGTGTCCGCTACAATCCGTACCGCCCAACGCCAGCCGGGCTGACAGCATTCACGAACAATCACGAGAATCCACAGTTTTCGCGCCCAAGCAGATCCCCCGCATGCCCAACCGCCCCCTCATCGCCTGTGTGCTTCTCATGATCTCGCTCTTGGGCGCTCGACTCTGGGCCCAGCCCGTCCGCCCGGTCGCCGACCGCCTCGACGCGATCGTTTCCTACCCGCTCGTGCTCGCCGTTCAGGTTGAGAATGAGCGAGAACTGAGCCGCGGGATCACCACCCGCCTCGACGACGGCCGCACCTTCGTGAGCACCCCGTTCTGGGTCGGGCTTGTCCGGCACGCGTCGCTGCCGAACTGGATCGGAAGCGTCGGGCAGTGGGAAGCACGCGCCTACAGCGAGATCCGCAACACCCCCGACACCCTCCGCCCGCCCGGGTCGTGGTTCATTGCCGTTGCCCTGCCGATCGATGCCGTCGGGCAGGGGCTGTGGTTCGGGCAGACCCGCTACGAGCTCAACTGGCTCCCCGATCCCGAGCGTTCACTGCTCGAAGCCGACAACGCCCAGACCACCCGCGACTTCGGCGACTTCTGGGCCCGCCGGCTCGACGACGACGCCCTGCGCGATCCGGCGGTGCGCAGCGCCATCGAGCAGTATCACCGCGACCCGTTCCAGAACTGGAGAGCACGCCTGCTCGTCGACGGGCTCGACCCCGACCGCACCCGCGCCCGCGAAACGCAAGCCCTCAGCACCGGGGACATCGAATCGGCCGAGCAGGCCCTCATCGCCCAGACCCCTGCCAACCGGCTGCTCTCCACCATCGCCCGTCAGCAGGAGGCACGCTGGCAGATCATCCTCGGACGCATCTGGCTCATCGACCCCGACACCGCTGAGCGAGTCAAGCTCGCGCTGATGCGCACGGCAAGCTTCGGTGAGCGCACCCTCCCGCTCTGGAACGCGGACACCACCGGGCTCGCCCGGCTCGCCCACGACCTGCTCTCGCCGTTCGTCGATGACCAGACCCGTGTGCTGCGTGCCAAGGCCTGGCTCGAGGCCCAGCCCCGCGCGCTCTCATGGATAATCGACGATCAGGGACAGCTCGAAGCGGGCACGGATCGCCTGCTCCCCACCATCGGCGTCCTCTCGCTCCCCAGCACGCCCGGCGAGTCGCTGCTCCGAATAGACACCGGCCTGGCAGCACCGCTGCTGAGCAGCGTGCCGCCCAACCGCCAGCACCCGGTTCAGGTCCCCATCGACCCGATCAGCGTCAATCCCGCGAGCCCTATGATCGAAACCCTGCCGATCTCGCTGCGCATCGGGAGGCACAACGCCCGCCATGAACTCATCGCTTCCAGGATCCCCGCCAAGGCACCCTTCGTCCGCATCGGGCCGCTCCTGAGCGACTGGACCATGACCGCCCTCTTGAGCGATCGACCGCTCGAGGGCGCCTCGCCCCCACAGGACCGCGCAACCGTCGGCATCCTCCGTCGAACCCTCGCGCCCGATCGAAGAAACACCCACGCCGGCTGGCAACTCTATATCGAATGCGCCAGCCCACAACCGGGGCGAGCGGGCGACTCGCTCACGGTCTGGATCGGGCCGCGTGCCCAACCCATCGCCGCGTGGCGTGTGACCCCCGATGGACGCGTGGAAACCGTGGCCGCAAGCAGCCCCGGGCGCATTCGCGAACCCGCCGTGCAGACCCGGCTGCTGGGTGACCGCTGGATCGCACAGATCAATCTCCCCGAATCGGCGTTCGACGAGGACGCGCAGCTCATGCTCGGACTCGAACGCACCGACGCCGACGGCGTGCACAGCGCATGGCCACGACGCATGATCCCCGGGCAGCCCGAGCCAGGACGGCTCATCATCACCCCCGACCTCTACGACAATCTCCGCCTTCCGGGAAGCTGAAAACACAACCCGGCTCAGTCCGTGGCGATGCGAACCCGCTGAAGATAGAGCAACCACTCAACCATCAGCAATGCGATCGCGGCACCGACGAACCAGCGCCATAGATCCGTCCGCACGCGGCCACCGGCGAGATCCGATCCGCTCCCAGCGGTGCCGTTCGTCGCAGACCCGATCCGTATCTGGTCCGTCGAACGCAGCGCGGACTCATCCTCATCGAGCAGCGACACCCCGATGGTCCGTCCGTCAGGGAGCGTCTGCACCCCGATGCGCCGGAACGGCCCCACCACCCGCTCGATGCCCTGCTCGTCGCGATAGGCGATGACATCGCTGGTCCGGAAGACATCGCCGCTGCCGCCCGCACCCGGAAGCAGCTTCTCGCACAGCTGCGCAAGCAGCACCGTGAACCCGACCTGCACCGCCCAGTCCGAATCATGCAGCGCGAAGCTTGCACGCACATGACGGATGCCCGCCTCAACCGCCTCGATGAGCACCGCGCCGTCCTGATCCCGAGCCAGCACGCGCACCCCAGCCCCCGACTCATCAAAGCGTAGGGTGCTGACATAACTCACCGACCCGATCCCGGTATCGCGCAGGATCGGATCGTCCCGCTCCCAGCTCAGCGCCCTGCGGATCCCGCTGGGCTGCGCGAGCCGCACGCTCAATCCGGGGGTCGCGGAGCCAAAGCCAATGCTCGGAATGGGGGGCAGCGAGCGCACATCAACACGGTCGAACACCACGAGATCAGGGTTGCCGATCGCCTCGCCGTCCGCAATCACACGAACCGGAGCACGGGCGATCACCTCCAGATAATCGATCAGCAACGGATCAGCGTTCGCCTGCGGCGCGACCACGGTCACCCTGATCGGATCCGGGCTCGTGACCCCAACCCACGCTCGATCGTCGCTGGACAACGCGTCTTCACCCGCGAGTTGGACACGCAGCAGCGCCGATCGCATCAGACGCATCTCGAATGTGTGAGTGGTCGAATCCAGGCCCTGCTCGAACGCGATCGGCGCACTCTCGATCAGCTCATCGCCATCAAACACCCGCAGCACCCCCGCTGCGGGCCCCGACGCGCTCCTGCGAACCCGCACGAAGACCCTGCAAAGCTCGGTCTCCACCCGATCTCGCTGCGCACTGAGCGCCACGATCCCCAGGTTCGATCGCAGACCCTCCGGGACCACGGGGATCAGCTGTCCGTTACCGCCCCGCATCGGGATGCTGCCCCCCTCGATCGCATCGCCGTCACTCAAGAGCCAGACCCGCATCGGCTCCTGCTCCGACACCGTGGCGTCCTCATCAACAGATTCGGGGATGAGCCCCTCGAGCAGGCCGATCGCTTCGATCAGGCCACCCGCCTGATCGCTCGGCTCGAGCCCCTCGATCGCCCCGAGCACACGCCCGCGCTCGCTCGAATCACGCAGCACCACCCGCGGCTCCAGACCCGCTTCGACCACGCTCACCCTCGGCGATCGCCCGGAATCAAACAGGGTGCGCACACGATCAGACGCCTCGCGCTGAGCCATCGCGAGGGCAGACCGATCGTTCCCGATCGCGTTCATCGACGCGCTTGTATCGATCACGATCGCGACGCGTTGCCCGTTGCCAAGCCCCGTGTCCGCGACCGGGCGTGCGATGGCAAACGCCAGAAGCAGCACAATCAGCAGGTGCAGGAACAGCAGCATCGTGGGTGATAACCGCTGCCATGGGATGTTGCCCTCAAGGTCCCTGACCGCACGCTTCCACAGCATCGTGCTCGACACAAGCACCGGCCGCCGTCGCAGCTTGAGCATGTACATCAGCAGCACCAGCCCCGAACCGATCGCGCCGGCGATCAGCCCCGCGATGGGTGCCAGGAAGGTCAATCGTTCCACCCCGGAGTGGGCTCAGGCATCACGCCCCTGTCGGGGCCATCTTTCACGAGCACCCTGCTGGGCCGGAACCCGATCCCGTAGACATAGGTCTCTCGCGACACATCCCGGCACGCGTCGGGCTTGATCGCACCGGAGATGCGGAAGATGTACTTCATACGCCGGATGAGCTGCGGGAATGTCTCGCCCTCGAGCACCTTCATCGTGCAGGTGCCACGCGGCTTGAGCAGGTCGGGCAGCACATCGATGATCTGGTGACACAACCGCTCGGAGAAGAAGTGATCCCCGTGCCCCGTCGTCGATGGTGCCATATCACTGATGACCACATCGAAGAGTTCATCTTCCCCACCGAGCAGTTTGGCCGCCGAGGTCTTGGTGAAATCGCCCACGATTGTGTGGACATTGGGTCCGAAGCTCGCGCTCACGGGCTTGAGGTCGATCCCGACGAGCAATCCGTCCGGGCCGATGATCTTCTCGGCAACCTGGAGCCACGAGCCCGGTGCGCAGCCCAGATCGAGCACACGGTCACCCCGCTTGATGAGCTTGCGCCGCCGGTTGATCTCTAAGAGCTTGTACGCCGATCGGGCGACATAGCCCTCGCGTTTGGCCTGACGGAAGTACTTGTCCTGAAGTTTTCGTTTCTCAGCCATGCGTTCTCTTGTTACTTGTAGAACACGACAACCGAGTCGGTCCAGTGGTGTGGGGCCCAGGTCTCCCCGCGCCCCTCGTTGAGATAGTCGTCGAGCGTGTACTCGATGCGGAGCGTGTCCCCCATGACGAACTCGGGCTGCACATCCACGATCCACGGATCGACCTTGTCCCCGGGCGCCCAGCCCGAGCGATCGAACTTCCATGTCCCGCCCTGCGGGCGGCACGGGTTGAGATAACAGTCCGTCTTCCACAGATGATCCCGTGCAGACATCGAGATGAAATCGCCCCCAAGCACATCACCCCCGCCGTTGCTGTCGGCAGACGAGATCGTGAGCGTGCGCCAGATGGGCATGAACTCGCCCGCGTTGTTGCTATTGGGGTACATGCCGTGCCCGGTGACTGTTGATCGGACCCGAGCGCTGGTCGCGCCCTCGGGCACCCCGATCTCTCGCGGCACATAAAAGTCCTCAGTCGGGTTCTCGGGATTCCCGATCTCCGCCTCGCCGTTCCACAGGTTCATCACCGCGACCGGTTCGCGCTCGGGGACACCCTCGTAGAAATCCAGGCGGAACGACACCAGCCAGCCCTTCATGTAGGTCCCGATGTGCACATCGAACGCCCGTTGATCGGCGAACAGCGGCAGCAGGTCCGTCACATCCATGTGCCAGGTCCAGCCACGCCGGTAGGGCGTGATGAAACGGAACACCTCGAACCGCTCAGCATCCCCGCCCGCCCGCGGGACCGAGATCCCGACCGTGCCCTTCTTGTCCCAGTGGTCGTAGCCCATCTCGGGCTCGCTGAGCGTGAGTGTCGCGATGACACGCCCGACCGAATCGGGGACCCGGTCAAAGCCAACCTCGGACCGGAGTCGCGCCGCGTTGACGAGCAACTCCCGGTCGAACACATCGATCGATACGGGCTCGGGCATGGGCTGTGCGAGCGGGGTCACGCGCGTGATCTCCAGATCGCGCACCTCAATCCCCGCGCCCTCCGCGCCCACCATCGCGTGCAGCCGCATCGGTCGCACATCCCAGATGTGCTGATCGATGATCACCCGCCCGTCGAGCATCACCACAACGCTGGCACCGCCGAGCACATACCGCACCTGCACATCGACATCCACCCACGCGTTGGTTCTGAACTCATAGTCGCTGCGGACATTGATCCGCTCGCGCCCGTTCGCGTGTACGGACACCTCACGCTGGGGACGCTCGTACCAGTTGGCGTCCGCGTCGAACCAGCCCATCACGCGCCCGTTCTCATCCTCGCTCTTGTCGGGGATCGCGTTGTGGACATCGATCCCGATCGCGATGGAGTGATCCGTGTTGGGCTCGTCCCAGACGAACTCATCGCTCAAGGCCCCCCGATCCGGGTCGATCAGGACCAGACCCAGCCCCCTGTTCTCGCCCATCTGATCCGGGGTGGGAAGCTTGACACGCATCGAGATCCAGACCGATTCGACGAGCCCTTCCGTTGGTGCCGTGCGCGCGCGAAGATCGCCGCCCGACGCGCTGGGCGTCATGGCGGCAAGAACAATCAGTGAGAGGAGGGTGCTCAGGACATTTCGCATACCCAAGCATATCGCGGCCACCGCACACACGCCGCCTCGATCCGGCTGCTAGTGCGGGACTTCCTTGACCGCGTTGCGATTCCAGGCGGGGACACGGAACACAATCGGGCCGTCGCCCGTGATATCGCACTGGCAGGACAGACGCGAGTTGATCTGCAAGCCCGGTGCTTCCTCCACGCGATCCTCTTCCTCTTCCTCGGCTTCGCTGAGCGAATCCATGCCCTGCTCCACATAGACATGGCAGGTCGAACAGGCGCACACGCCCCCGCAGGCGTGCTCGATGTTGATCCCGTGCTCCACCGCAACCTCGAGCAGGTGCTCACCCTTCGCGGCCATCAACTCGTGCACCGCGGTATCCGAGCCGTCCTCGTTGAGCTCGGTCGGATTTTCAAGGATGATCTTGACAGGAACCGTTGCGGGCCCGTGATCGTGGTCTGAATGACGCATGTGCATGACGATGGACTCCTACGCCGATAAGCTGAAGACGGGCAAAACCGCCGTGAAAGTCAAACTGGAACCATTCTAGCCCAATGATCAGCGGATAAGATACTCCGGAACGCATGCGCACAGGGGAAACAGAACAAGGGCACGACCCCGCGGAGATCCGACTCTCCGTTGTGGCCCCTGCGCACAACGAGGAAGAGAACATCGATCGCCTCATTGAGGAGATCGACAACGCCCTGCGTGATCTCCCCCACCGCTTCGAGTGCATCATCGTCGATGACGGATCCACCGACGCCACCCGTGCCAAAGTGACCGCCCACCAGAGCGACCGCCCCTGGGTCCGTTGCATCGCCATGACCAACACGCCCGCCGGCAGCGGCAACGGGCAGTCCGCGGCCTTCCATGCCGGCTTTCGCGCCGCGCGGGGCGAGCTCATCGCCGTACTCGACGCGGACCTCCAGAACGACCCCGCCGACATTATCAAAATGCTCGACCTGCTCGAGCAGACCGGTGCCGACTTCGTTCAGGGCGACCGCTCCGCCGTGCGCAGGCAGGGTGACTCGCCCGTCCGCCTGTTCGGGTCGTGGGTCGGGCGCACCTTCCGTCGAACCCTGCTGGGCGACACCATCACCGATACCGGCTGCTCGCTGCGGGTCATGAAGCGCGAGATCGCCCTGCGGCTCCCGCTCGAGTTCAGGGGCATGCACCGCTTCATCCCCGCCACCGCCCGCCATCTCGGATACACCGTGGTCGAGATGCCCGTCAATCATCGACATCGCTACGCGGGCACACCCAAGTATGGGATGGGCATCACCAAACGCGCCCTGCCCGGGCTGGTGGACCTCTTCGCCGTCCGCTACATGCGCAATCGCCGACGACCCGTGAGCAGCCAGGAACACACCATCAACTCCGCCGAGCACACGGGTGCTCCGCAAGCCGAGCACACCCACGCATGAAACCCGGACCGATCATCGCGATGGTGCTCCTCGTGTTTCTGGGGATGTGGCTGGTGCTCCAGCCCGCGCTCTCACGCTCGCACTCGGATCTGACCGTCCTCGTGGGTGCCCATGAGATCATGCTCGAACGCACGCTGCACGAGGGCCAGACCGCCTACCAGATCGTCTCGCCCGCGTCGCTGCGCACCGATTCACCGGTCACGCACGACCAGCTCGACGCCTTCCTCGACGAGCAGATCAATGTCTGGAACGATCGCCCCGTGTTCGAACGCCACCTGCTGGGATTCTTCAACATCACCAGCTGGAGCACCTTCGGCTGGGTCGCCATCGGGCTCATCGGACAGGCCGCGTTCTTCGGACGCATGTTTGTGCAATGGATCATCTCGGAACGCTCTCGCATATCGACCGTCCCCGAGATATTCTGGTGGTTCAGCTTCATCGGCGGGCTCTGCCTCTTCACTTACTTCGTGTGGCGCGTCGATATCGTCGGCGTCATGGGCCAGTCCACAGGCATCGTCATCTACGCACGGAACCTCAGGCTCATCCACAAAGAAAAACAACGCTGCGCCACCCCGCTCGACACATCAGCCGACCCCGAGCCCAGCGTCTGAACCGACACGAACCGAAAGGACCACGCCATGCGCCTCTGGATCGACAGCATAGAACTCGAAGCGAGCAGCAGCATCAGCGATGCCCTCGACACCGCTCGTGAACACAGCGAGCAGTCTGGACGCCTGATCATCGACATCCTCGCCGACGGGCAGCCCATCGACGACGCGCTACTCGAAAACCCGCCCAGCGACACCGCGGGCATCGGCGAGCTGCGGCTGACGACAACAGACCCCGTCGCCTTCCTCACCGAGACGCTGCACAGCGCCCGCGAAACAATCACGCTTGTGCGCGAAGACCAGGGCACGGCAGCCGACCATCTGCGGACGGGGCAGCTCGAGCCCGCGGTCGAATCGCTCACCGCCGTCCTCACCGGATGGCAGGCCGTGCGGGATGTCGTGGGACAGTCCGCCGCCCTCGCGGAGATCGACCTGGGCGCGATCACATTCGCCGGCACAACCGCCGACGCGTGCATCGCCAAGCTCGGGCAGACCCTCGGCGAGATCCGCACCAACCTCACGAGTCAGGACTGGTCGTCACTCGGCGATACCATCGAGTACGACCTCGACGAGCAGGCCCAGCAGTGGGACGAGATGCTCCTCGCCATGGCCCAACGCGTCAAGCAGGGCCTCTGAAGCACCACCACCCGGAGCCGCGCCTGAGCACACAGCAGACCAACCCGATCGACCAGCGCATGGAGGAAGCGTCACAGGCGCTCGCCGACGGCCAGTACCTCGCCGCTGCGCACATGTGCCGCGAAGCGCTGCTGCTTGCGCGCAGCGAGAATGACTTCGAGCGGATGAGCCGCATCTGCATGCCCATGCTCGAAGCCCAGCGGTATGTGCGTCAGAACGCGCTGGATTCGGGCGTCATCCATCAGATCGCCAAGTCCACCGACATCCCGGAGATGCCCGGTCCCGAGTGTTATCTGTTCGCGCCCAACTTCGTCGGGGCCGATGCGCTGCGATTCCGAAACGCCGCCAACGACGCGGGCATCGCTCCGTTTGTGCTCACACGCGAACCCACCACCTCGAAAAATCAATGGCCCATCGTCGGCGTCGCCCAGCGCGTCGTCCGCATCCGTCTCGATCCGCCCGAGCACAACACACCAAACCCCAAGTGGTTCGCGTGGGCCGCCGAACAACTGGGCGACCAGGCCATCGAAGACACGCTCGCTGCCGGCGACCCCAACGATCCACCCGCATGGATCGTCGATGATTTCCTCGACCGCTACGACGCGTGCCCCGAGCATGAGAAGTTCATCATGGCGCTGGCCAGGGCGTGCGAAGACGCGATCGGGCAGCCAATCCCCACCAGCAAACGCCGGCGCGGGCTCATCGATGACCCGTACTCCTTCTGATCGCAACAAAAACGACCACCGGGCGTGTATCCACGCCCGACGGCCGCTCGTGGGGTCTCGACACGAGTGAGCCGGTGGTGCTCGCTCACGCGCGCCGGCGACGCGCCAACAGCATCCCTGCGCCACCGAGCAGCGTCAGCGTGCTCGGCGCAGGAACATAACTCGCGTTGTCGTAGCTCGACATATTTCCGATCGTTCCCGGGTTGCTGCCGTACTCGCCGTCGTTGACGGAGATCAGATTGTACCGGCCGAAGTCCGCGTTCCATCCCGCGTAGGTCCGGCTGGCATCCGCGATCACATCTCCGGATTCGAGATCGGTGATCGTGACATCGAACACGCCGTTGACCGTGTCCGCTTCGAGCGCCACACGGTACCAGGTGTCCATCGACCACACCCCGCCGTTGAGCCCGAAGTCGCGCGACGCGCCGCCTCGCCCGTCGGCGTTCTGCACAAACAGGCGGAATCGCCCGGTACCGGATGCATACACCACCGCCTGCGGGCTCCAGTTGAAGTCCGTCTGATCTGTATCCTGGAAGAACCCGACCGCGGACATCCAGTTGGGCGCACTCCCGTTGCCGCGCTGATCCAAGCGAACATCGATCTCAAAGCGCTGCGTGCTCGTGTGATCGACCGCTGAGATGAGGCCGCCCGAGGTTCCGATGCCGTCGGTGATCTGAACCGCACGCGTCGTGTTCCCGCTCGCGTTGGTCGTGTCGATCACCGATACCGTCGGACCGGGGTTGCTCGGGTCGATGACATAGTCCGCCGCGTCCTGCCAGATGCCCCCGGGCGCGGCCCCGATCTGATAGCCCTCGAAATCGTCAACGATGTCCGCACGGACAGCCCCGGCGCTCACGAAGAGCGCACCGCAAATCAACACTTTCTTCATCTGTTCCCCTGTCGGTTGCCACGAGCAGCGCTCGCCTCCACCGGGCGGCGCGGGCGAACGCACGCTCACCTCTCACACCCGGACCCCCATCCGTTGTTCCATACTGCAACAACATCTTCGCGGATGCAAACCATTCACATATTTTCTTACAAATGAATACTCAGCCCGCGTCCCGCGGCAGCGTGCCGAGGATGTTCTTCACGATCTGGTCCGTATCAACCTGCTCAGCGCTCGCCTCGAAGTTGAGCAGCACGCGGTGACGCATCGCCGGCAGCGCGACCTTCTGGATGTCCTCGATCGCTACGCTGGCCCGCCCGTCGAGCAGGGCCATGCACTTGCCCGCGAGCATCAGCGCCTGGGCTGCGCGGGGCGAAGCGCCCAGCGAGACGAACCGATCAACCATCGGCGTCGCGAACTGGCCGTCCGAGAGCATCCCCTTGGGGTGCGTCGCCAGCACGCAGCGGATCGCGTAATCACGCACATGCTCGGCCACCGGGACCATCCGCACCAGCTTCTGATGCTCAAGCAACCGAGTCGCATCGAGCACTTTCTCGATCCCGGCGCTCTGTGCGCCCGTCGTTCGGATCACGATCTCGTTGAGTTCCTCGCGTGTGCCGTAGCCGACCGAGAGCTTGAAGAAGAACCGGTCGAGCTGGGCCTCGGGCAGCGGGTAAGTCCCCTCCTGCTCCACGGGGTTCTGGGTCGCCAGCACGAAGAACGGCTCGGGCAGCTGGTGCGTCGTCCCCCCCACCGTCACGCTCCGCTCCTGCATCGCCTCCAAAAGCGCCGACTGCGTCTTGGGCGTCGCCCGGTTGATCTCGTCGGCCAGCAGGATCTGCGAGAACACCGGCCCCGGCTGGAACCGAAACGCCCGGCGCATCCGCCCGTGCTCATCTTCCGACTCATCGATGACCGTGGTGCCTGTAATGTCCGCCGGCATCAGGTCCGGCGTGAACTGCACCCGCCCAAAGCTCAGATCCACCGCCTCGGCGATGCTCCGCACCAGCAGCGTCTTGCCGATCCCCGGCACACCCTCAAGAAGCGCGTGCCCGCCCACAAACAGACACACCAGCGTCTGCTCGATGACCTCCCGCTGCCCCACAACCGCCTTGGCCACCTGGGTCCGGACCGACTCGAAGTCATCCCGGAACCGTCCCGCCGCCACTTCAACCTGCTCGGCGCTCATCGGCGCTGCTGCGTGCTCACTCATACCGTGATGGTATGTGAACCCCCACGAAAAAACCGACCCGGCAAGCACCGGATCGGTTCGTTCTTTAAGGCCGCGGTGGGATTCGAACCCACGGTTGGCTTTCGCACAGCGGATTTGCAATCCGCTCCCTTAGACCACTCGGGCACACGGCCG
>CAYQRD010000060.1:0-13162 GCA_964419845.1 uncultured Phycisphaeraceae bacterium | reverse complement strand
TGGCGGGTCTGGGCGTGGTGTCCCGGCGTCGCCGCGCCTGATGATGAACTCCAAACCCGGGGTTCGCGGGCGCGTGCCCGCGGGCCCTGATTCGTCCATGAAAGTGGACCCAACCCGTCCGTATCCACGCCCCCGTTGGGCGTTTGGGCCGCGTCATGGAATCATGTCGCGGCTTTTTGATCGTTTGGGAATGAAATGCATGGATCGACGGGATTGGGCTTGCAAATAGTTAGTGATTACTATACTGTGTCGTGAACAGGAGCCCATATGGACCACGACGCACACGCCCGGATCGATCAGTTCAGCGAAGCCCTTCACGCAATCAGCGGGCGGCTCGACGATCTGACTCGCCGTCTTGAGATCATCGAGCGGGGGGTGCACGGAGCGTCTGCTGCGACGGTCACCACGCAAGCTCCCGTCCCGGCACGGGCTGAAACGCCGCGTGTCTCCACGCCATTGCCTACGCCATCACCTACACCGGCCGCAACGAGTTCGCCGGCCCCGATCCCGGGAAACAGTTCAGATCGCCTGCCGACTCCATCGGCCAAGGCCGCGGCGTTCGAGCGGGTGACCCGGCCGGCAGCGCGGGTAAAGCCGCCGCGTGCGTCCGCGTTCGACCCCAGCAAGTTTGAGTGGCTGCTGGGCATCAGGGGGCTGATGCTGCTGGGCGTGGTTGTGGTGATCGTCGGCGTGGGGATGTTCCTCAAGCTCGCGCACGACGAGGGATGGATCGCGGCGCTGTCGCCCGCGACCAAGTGCGGGAGCGCGGCGGTCTTTGGTCTTCTTCTCATCGGGTTGGGTGAGATGCTGCGCAAAAAGCTCAGCCCGATCGCGTCTTCGGGGTTCACGGCCGCGGGCATTGCGACGCTGTACGCGTCGATCTACGCCGCCAGCCGCATCTACGGGCTGATCGAGGTTGAGCTGGCGTTTGGGCTGCTGTTTGTGACCACGCTCTCGGGCATTGCCCTGGGCGCGATCGCCAGTCGGGTGATGCTCTCGCTGCTGTCGCTCGTTGGTGCGTTCGCGGTGCCGTTGCTGCTCTCGACGGGCGAGCCGTCGTACTTTGTGCTGCCGTGCTACCTGCTGCTGCTGCTTGCGACAGGTCTGGTGCTCTCGGGCTGGAAGGGCGGGCGCTACGCCCATGCGCGCCAGCTGGCGTGGTGGGGCACGGGCATCATCGGCACGGTGTGGCTGGTGGACATGCACGAGCGATCGCTCACCAGCTGCCTGGTCTTCATCGGGCTCGCGTGGACCATGACGGTCCTCGAGTTGTCGATCTCGGCCCGTTTTTTCAGATCGCTGCGTGATCGGGTGGAGTGGCACCCCGCGTGCGAAGCAGGGTTCCTGCGCAGCGCCGAAGGCGACCTGACATTCAACCCCGCGACACTCTTCTCCCGCGAGGCCCGCTGGGTCAACGCACTGTTCGGGGCGACGATCTGGGCGGTGATCAGCGCGGGGGCCGTGCTGCGTTCGCAGTCGCCCGAGCTGATGTACCTGTCCCCGCTCGCGTTCGCGATCCTCAGCGTGTGCTTTGTGCTGGGTGCGATGCGGTTGGGCAACCGCCCGCGTGCAAGCCTGACCGCTTCAAGCGCATCACCGGTCTCTTTGTTTCTGTCGGCGCTGGTCATCAACGCGTCGCTGCTGCTGGTCGCGACCATCGCGACGGGGCTTGGTGGCTGGCTTGAGGTCATGGCGTGGCTGTCGGTGGGGCTGGCGGCGATCGAGACCGGGCGTCGCCTGCGCTTCCGGGCCGTGGGGCTGTTCGGGGGCGCGATGCTCGCGTTCGCGATCGCTCGCCTGTGCAGCTATGACTTCGCCCAATACTTCGAGCAGACCCCGATGTACACCGCATTCGGGCTCTCGATCACCGCGTGGAGTGTGCAGATGCTCTCGGCTTCGATCGCTGCGGGCTTGGCGTGTTGGCGCAGCCGGTTCGCGCTTGAGCGGCACATCGCGGGCCCGGTCGCATTGTGGCTGATTGCTGGATGCCTCATCCACCACGAGTCGCAGTTGGGTTCACTGGGCACGGCGTGGGCGGTCCTGGCGGCCGCGGCGTGCTGGGCGACTCTGCGGGTGGCGCACCCGGGGCTCCGCTTGAACCTGCGCACCAACGCGCTGGTGCTGATCGCGATGGGCACACTGATCACGGTGCTGGCCCAGTTCACCGATGGCCATGCACACATCGATCCCGTGCAGCTGAGCGTGGTGCTGTGTGCGTGGATCGCGATATCGGCCCTGCCGGGCCTCGGGTTCGTGCTGCGCAGCGTCGGTGCATTCATGGCGATCGCGGTGGCGATGCTGGCCATCGGCCGGGTGCAGGCCGAGCAGGGCTGGGCGCCGGTGCTGATGTGGGACGCGGTGCTGCTGGGCACCGTGATCGTGCTCGGCCGGGTGCTCTACCGCTGGTCGCTGAGTGAACTGGGCTCGCTGCTCCTGCTGCCGGTGGCCTGCGGGTGGGGGCTCTACCAGATCGATCAGGGTTCGGCGGGGCTGCAGCAGACGCCGATGATCGGCGCGGATTCGATCGCGATGGTGCTGATTCTTGGGTCGATGCTCTACTCGGGGTTGACGCTCCGCAAGCGAATGCTCGCGGACGACGCGAGCGAGGCGATGCCCGAGACACGCGAGCAGCTCCGCCATGTGCTGCTGGGCGGGTTCTGGCTGCTGCTGCTGATCGCGAGCACGATTGAGGTGGTCCGCGGGCTGTACGCATCGTTCGACTCTGGCTCGGCTCAGGGTGCGGGTGTGTCGATCTGGTGGAGCGTGTACGCCGTGGGCTCGGTGGCCCTGGGCTTCAGGCTGCCCAAGCAACTCCGCTGGGCGGGGCTGGCGCTGCTGTGCATCGTCGCGGGCAAGGTGCTGCTGTTTGACACTATGATGCTCGCGCCCACGGCCCGCATCATCGCGGCCATCACGACCGGGCTGATCATCATCGCGACGGGCGTGCTGTACACCATGCTGGTGAATCGGCTCGAGCGGCAGGATGGTGAGCATAACGAAGGGGACGCGGACGCGTCCGATGTCACAAACTAAGGGTGACTGATCGGTTCTGGTCAGGTTTGTGTCTCTATGCTGTGGGTCATATGCCCGACCTCGACCCCCACAAAAAGCGCCTGACCCGCATCTCCTGCGCCGAGCATGTGGTGCCCTATCTCCGCGCCGAGGTCGAAGCGATGGGGTACGAGGTGCAGGAAGAGGACAAGGTCTCGGTCGCGGTCGGGGCCGATCTGGTCGAGGCGCTGCGGTTCACGCTGCACCTGCGCACGGCCCAGCAGGTCTACTGGCTGCTCGATCGCACCCGATGCACCTCGCTCAAGATGCTCGAACAATGGGCACGGGCATACCCGTGGGAGGAGCTGATCGAGAACGATGCGTATCTGAGCATCAGCTCGAGCGTATCGCACCCGAGCGTCACCAACACCATGTACCCCAACCTGCTGCTCAAGGACGCGATCGTCGACCGCATCAAGGACAAGACCGGCGAGCGCCCCGACTCGGGCCCCGACCGCTCGGGCGTGGTGATCCATCTGGTGTGGAAGGGTGATCGGGCGTGGATCTACCTCAATGTCAACGGCACGCGCCTGAGCGACCGCGGCTACCGCAAGCTCCCACACCATGCTCCGATGAGCGAGACGCTGGCGGCGGCGGTGCTCATGGGCATGGGCTACGACGGCACGCAGGCGCTGCTCAACCCCATGTGCGGCTCGGGAACCCTGGCGATCGAAGCGGCGCTGATGATGGCCGGGCGCGCCCCGGGGCTGATGCGGAGCGAGGCCAGCGCGCTCTACACCATGCTCGATGTCGATGACGAGTACATGGCCATGCGCCGGGAAGCACGCAAGTCCAAGCCGCGGGTTGAAGAGCCGATGCCGATCATCGCCAGCGACCATGACCCGCTGGCGATCGACGCCGCGATGCGCAACGCCAAGACGGCGGGCGTGGATCACCTGATTCTGTTCGAGATCAGCGATTTCCGCGATTCGACCGTGCCCGAGCTGGGACCGGGCGAGCACGGTCATGTGATCTTCAACCCCGAGTACGGCATCCGCTTGGGCGAGACCGACGAGCTTCGCCAGGTGTATCGCGACATCGGGTTCTTCTTCAAGGACCACTGCGCCGGGTACACCGGGCATGTGTTCACGGGGAGCCGATCGCTCTCGACGCAGATCCGCCTTCGGGCCTCTGGGCGGCTGCCGTTTAATAACGGGAATATTCCCTGCCGACTGCTGAGCTACGAGATCAACGGATCGGATCCGACTCCGGACCAGCCCCCCACATCCGAAGGGGGCGGGGTCGGACAAGCAGGCCCGGAAGAATCCTGTTGAGCGAGAAATAGAGACAAGTCGATCTTGAATTGAAGCCGCGTCCGTGCCCGGTCGATACGCACAGATCCACACGCGTCTGTGGATCTGTCTGTTGCTTCTTTTCTATTTCACGGGTCTATCGATGACAATCCACGGAACGCATCTCACGGGTATCGAGCAGTTCTTTGACGATGACGAGCTCATTGTGTCCAAGACAGACACCAAGGGCTGCATCACCTATGCCAACGAAGTCTTCCTGAGGGTCTCGCAGTTCAGCGAGCAGGAACTGCTCGGACGCGCGCACAACATCATCCGGCATCCTGACATGCCGCGGTGTGTCTTTCAGCTGCTTTGGGAACGGATCAAGCGCGGGCATGAGGTGTTCGCGTATGTGATCAACCGCTGCAAGAACGGGGACCACTACTGGGTGCTGGCGCATGTTACCCCCACCTATGCCCCGGGCGGGGGCATCATCGGCTATCACTCCAACCGGCGCGTGCCCAGCCGCGAGGCGATCGACGCGATTGTTCCGCTGTACCGCGACCTGTGCAGGATCGAGTCGCGCTATCGCACGCCGCGTGAGCAGTGGCAGGCGTCCTACCCCGTGCTGCTCGAGACGCTGGAATCAACGGGGATGGAGTACGACGAGTTTGTTTTCTCACTGACCCCGATCAGCGTATGAAGCCGGTCCCCACACCCCGCAAGGGAGAGAGCCAACGCATGAACACACCCAGGAACACGAATGAATGGATCGAAGTGGCAACACGCGTTTGCGACCGGGCCGCTCAGGGTGATCTCGAGCCCCGGATCCTCAACATCGATGACGATTGCGAGATCGCGCCGATGCTGCGGATGATCAATCATCTCCTGGACATGACAGACGCGTTCGTGCGAGAGTCGGGCGCAACCCTCGCGTTCTCCGCGGAGGGCAAGTTCTATCGCAAGCTGCTCCCGCACGGTTTCCGCGGCTCGTTCCGACGCACCGCCGCGACCATCGCGGACGCAACGCAGCGCATGGGCGTCGATGCCCAGGAGCTCAAGCGAGCGAACGACGAACGCGAGTCGCTGATCGACGATATCACCACGGCGCGCGAGGTCACAGGACTGCTCGAGAAGGCAACCAGCGACATCGAGCAGATGTTCGGGATGATCAGCGATATCGCCAAGCAGACCAACATGCTGGCGCTGAACGCGACGATCGAAGCAGCACGCGTAGGCGAAGCGGGCCGTGGCTTCGCCGTCGTCGCCGGCGAGGTCGGCAAGCTCGCGCACCGGTCCACAAGTCTCACCGGCGAGATCCAGCAGAATGTCGCCTCGATACGCGATGTCTCCACACAGACGATCTCATCGATCGAACGCATCCTCGAGGTGCTCGATCGCCAGGTCGGGCAGGCGAGCGAGCAGCCCGTTGCCGCGGCGGCGTAAACCCCGGAGTCTCGCCGGGAACACCGAACTCCCGATCACGCCGGGCGTACATCCTGCTCCATGAGTGCGAGCGGATGATCGGAGCCGGAGACATGAATCAAAGCACAACCAGGTACGAGATCCTCATCGGCATGCGGGTCGACGATGAGCAGGGATACGCCCGATATCGAGCGGGTATGACCCCGATCCTCGAGTCCATGGGCGGCTATTTTCGTTACGACATGCGGGTGTCTGAGCTGCTCAAGGGCGAGGCCGATGACCCGTTCAACCGGCTTTTCCTGATGTCGTTCCCGGATGAGGCCAGCAGCGAGCGGTTCTTCGACGACCCCGCCTACCAGCGGGTGCGGGCCGAGCACTTCGATGGGGCGGTGCGTTCGTATACCTTGATCGCCCGATTTTCACATTCCTGAGCGTGCGTTGCATCCGGGCGGCTTGACCGGTCGAAAGCGGTGAGTACACTCTGACCCATGGCCAACTCCCAGTTCCATCATGCTCATCACCACCACCATACCGATGGTCGGCGATGATCGTGTAAGCAGGGATACCTGAACCACACCACTCACAACGCCGGCCTCTGGTCGGCGTTGTTCGTACTCGGGCGTTGTGTGCCCTGGTGCGAGCCCGGCCCGGGGTCGGCTCCGAATCGAGGAGCCACGCATGGCACCGCAGCAGTCAGTGAACACCATCCGATTCGCGATCCCCAAGGGACGCATGTACGACGGCGTCGCCAAGCTCATGGGCGAGGCGGGCATCAAGATCCGAACAAGCTCACGCGACTACCGTCCCAGCATCTCGCTGCCGGGCTTCGATGTGAAGATCCTCAAGCCCCGGGCCATCATCGAGATGCTCGATCTGGGGGCGCGGGATCTGGGCTTTGCAGGGGCTGACTGGGTGGCCGAGGACAACGCGGATCTGGTCGAACTGCTCGATACCGGGCTCGATCGGGTGCGTCTGGTCGCGGCCGTGCCCGAGCGGAGCAACGAGGACGAGCTGCTCAACCGCCCCGGGGCCATCGTCGCGTCCGAGTATGTCAACATCACCCAGCGATGGATCGACAAGAAGGGCTACAACGCCAAGCTCATCCGCAGCTACGGGGCGACCGAGGTGCTCCCGCCCGAAGACGCGGACTGCATCATCGACAACACCGCGACCGGATCGACGCTCGACGCCAACAACCTGCGGATCATCGACGAGCTGATGATCTCGACGACCCGCGTCTACGCCTCCAAAGCCGCCATGGAGAACCCGGCCAAGAGTGAACAGATCGAACGCTTCGTGCTGCTGGTCCGCTCGGTGCTCGAGGCACGCAAGCGGGTCATGCTCGAACTCAATGTCTCCAGCGAGGATCTGGAGGCGGTCATCGAGGTGCTGCCCTGCATGCGTCAGCCCACCGTGGCACCGATGCACAACAGCAACGGCTTCGCGGTCAAGGTCGCGGTGCTGCGTGAGCAGCTCACGCAGGTGATCCCGCTGATCAAGGCACGCGGCGGCAGCGACATCATCGTCACCCAGCCCGGGCAGATCGTGCCATGAAAACGCCGCCCATCCAACCTGTCCAACCCGCTGATCGCATCGGATCGCTCCGCCCGTACACCCCCCCGGCGCGTGATCCGCGGATCACGCTCACCCTCGACAACAACGAGGGCGCACCGGTCGACGCATCGGTGCTTGAGGCCATCAGGTGTATCGAGCCCGAGGCCCTGACCCGCTACCCCGATGCCAGCGGGCTTGAGCGATCCATCGCCCAGCGCTTCGGCATCGATGCCTCGCGTGTGATCATCACCAACGGCGGCGACGACGCGATCGATCGCATCTGCCGCGCGATGCTCGCTCCGGGTGACACCATGCTGACCCACACGCCCGGCTTTGTGATGATCCCGCGTTACGCGCAACTCGCCGGTGCACGGGTGAACCAGATTGATTGGCTCGGTGGTGCCTTTCCACAGCAGGCGATGCTCGATGCGATTGATGAAGGCCCCAAGCTGATGGCCCTGATCTCGCCGAGCAATCCGACTGGCGCGGTCATTGGTGTGGATGCGATTCTTGAGATCGCCAGCAAGGCGCAATCGGTCGGAGCCGTGGTGCTGCTCGATCAGGCCTACATCGACTTCGCCGACGAGGACCCGATTGGGCGGGTGCTCGCACTGCCCAATGTTGTTCTTGTGCGGACCTTCTCCAAGGCGATGGGCCTTGCGGGGCAGCGCGTGGGCTACGCCATCGGCCCAGCTCGGATCATCGACTGGCTCCGCACGGTGGGCGGGCCCTACCCGGTCTCGGTCCTTTCGATCGCGGTCGCGCAGGCGGCCTTCAACCGGAGCGCCGAGCGTGAACCGGTCATCGCCCGCACCATCGCCCATCGGACACAACTGATCCAGCACCTCGCGACGCTCGGCATTGTGGCGTTGCCATCGCAGGCCAACTTCGTGCTGGCCCGCTTCGACGACGCCGCCGCAACCCATGCCGCCCTGCTCGAGCAGGGCGTGAGCGTGCGCCGCTTCCGTCAGGGCGGCGACATCGAGTCCTACCTGCGCATCACCGTTCCGGCGGACCCGGCACAACAGAATCAACTCCTCGAAGCGCTCAGCGCGATCGGAGCCGCATCATGAGTCCACGCACTGCCCAGACATCACGCACCACCAGGGAAACCCGGATCGAGGCATCGGTGAACCTCGACGGCACCGGCTCATCCAAGATCTCAACCGGGCTCGGATTTCTCGACCACATGCTCGACGCCCTCGCCCGCCACAGCGGGATCGACATCACGCTGCAATGCACGGGTGATCTGGTCATTGATGACCACCACAGTGTCGAGGATTGCGCACTGGTGCTGGGCAAAGCCATCGACGAGGCGCTGGGCGATCGCGTTGGCATCGCGCGCTTCGCCAGCGCGTACGCCCCACTCGATGAGGCGCTGGCCCGCGTCGTGATCGATTTCTCGGGTCGCCCGTTCGCATCGGTCGAACTCGGCTTCGTGCGCGAGATGCTCGGGCAGGTGGCGACCGAGAACATCACGCACTTCTTTGAATCGCTGGCAACCACCATGCGGGCCACGCTGCATGTCGATCTGATCCGCGGCCGCAACGACCACCACAAGGCTGAGGCCGCCTTCAAAGCCCTCGCCCTTGCCCTGCGCGACGCCATAAGCATCACCCGAGGCGACGCCATGCCCTCGACCAAGGGGACGCTTTCATGAGTGAATCACAGGTTCTCATCATCGACACCGGCATCGCCAACACCGCTTCGGTGTCCGCGGCCTTCGAACGCCTTGGCTGCGCCGTTACACTCACGCACGATGCAGCTCTGGTGCGCGATGCGTCGCTCGTTGTGCTTCCGGGCGTGGGAAGTTTCGGTGCCGGGATGCGAGCCCTGCGGGCACACGGGCTCGACCGCGTCGTAATCGAGCGGGTGCAGCAGAACCGTCCGCTGCTGGGGATTTGCCTCGGGCTGCAGTTGCTCTGTGTCTCGTCGGAAGAGTCGCCGGGTATCGAGGGGCTCGGGGTGATCGACACCGATGTCACGCGGTTCCCGGCATCAGTCCGCACGCCCCAGCACGGCTGGAACCGTGTGGGCGATGCTGATGAAACCGCCTACGCCTACTTCTCCAACACCTACCGCATCGAATCGATACCCCCCGAGTGGTCAGGCGAGCTCAGCGAGCACGGCGGCCCGTTCGTCGCCTGCCTGCGCCGTGGTACGACTCTTGCCTGTCAGTTCCACCCCGAGCTCTCGGGTGCATGGGGCGCAAAGCTGCTTTCCAACTGGATCGAAACCGCTAAGGAGGCATCGCCATGCTGACGTGACGCATCATTCCCTGTCTCGACATCGACAACGGGCGCGTGGTCAAGGGCATCAAGTTCGCCAACCTGCGTGACGCGGGCGACCCGGTCGAGCAGGCGGTTCGCTACGAGCGAGACGGGGCCGACGAGCTGGTCATGCTCGATGTCAGTGCCACCGTCGGCGGGCGCGATACAGCGCTCGATACCGTGCGGGCGGTGCGGGCCGTGCTCTCGATCCCGCTGAGCGTTGGCGGGGGTGTGCGCAGCGTGGAGCACGCAATCGATCTGCTCCGGGCCGGCGCGGACAAGGTCGGCGTGAACAGTGCGGCCGTCGAGAACCCGGGGCTGCTGCGTGAACTGGCCGACCGGGTCGGTGCCCAGTGCGTGGTGCTCTCGATCGATGCCGCGCGCCGGATTGACGCAGATGGCTGGGAGGTCGTGACCCGCGCCGGCACGCACCGCACCGGGATCGACGCCATCGAATGGGCACAGGGCGCCGAGACGATGGGCGCGGGTGAGATTCTGCTCACCAGCTTCGATCAGGACGGCACTCGCTCAGGATACGACACCCAGTTGCTTGCCGCAGTGCGTTCGGTGACAACGCTGCCGGTGATCGCTTCGGGCGGGGCGGACAGTGCACAGCACATGCTCGATGCGCTCGAGGCCGGTGCCGATGCGGTGCTCGCGGCATCTATCTTCCACGATCAGGACACCACCCCGGATCGACTCAAAGACCAGCTTGCCAAGTGTGGCATCGAGGTACGCCAATCATGATGATCCCATCCATCGACATTCAGAACGGGCAGGCCGTGCAACTGATCGGCGGCGAGAAAAAAGCCGTCGACGCTGGCGACCCACGACCCATCGCCGCCAAGTTCTCTCGCGTGGGTGAGATCGCCCTGATCGATCTCGACGCGGCCATGGGCACCGGCAACAACACCGCGATCATGCGCGAGATCTGTGCCCAGCACCCATGCCGCGTGGGCGGCGGCATCCGCGATGTGCAGTCGGCCATCGACTGGCTCGATGCCGGAGCACGCAAGGTGATTCTGGGCACAGCCGCCACACCCGAGATCCTGCGCGAACTCCCGCGCGATCGGGTGATTGCGGCTCTTGATGCACGCCATGACAAGGTTGTGGTTGAGGGCTGGAAGACCCAGACCGACGCGACGATCGAGGATCGCATGGCCGAGTTGCGCGAGTATGTCTCGGGTTTTCTGGTGACCTTCGTCGAGCGCGAGGGGCGCATGGGCGGGATGCCGCTGGATCGTGTGCAGCAGCTGGTCGAGGTCGCGGGCGATACCAAGCTCACCGCCGCCGGCGGGGTTCGCAATGCTGACGACATCGCGAAGGTCGATCGTCTGGGTGCCGATGCCCAGGTGGGCATGGCGCTGTACACCGGCGCGATCGATCTGGCCGACGGCTTCTGCGGCTGCCTGCGCTCCGATCGCGAAGACGGGCTCTGGCCCACGCTGGTGTGCGATGAGCGCGGCGCGGCGCTGGGGCTGGTGTACTCGAATCTCCACAGCGTCCGCGAGTCAATCGAAACGGGCAGGGGCGTGTACTACTCCCGATCACGCAAAGGCCTGTGGCGTAAGGGTGCGTCTTCTGGCAACACACAGGAGCTGATCCGCATCGACACCGACTGCGACCGCGACGCCCTGCGCTTCACCGTGCGTCAGGCGGGCAGCGGCTTCTGCCACCTCGGCACATCAACTTGCTTTGGCAATGCCCGCGGACTCGATCAGCTCGAGGGCACCATCGCCCAGCGCATCAGCGATGCGCCCCAGGGCTCCTACACGCGCCGATTGCTCGATGATCCATCGCTGCTCCAAGCGAAGCTTCGTGAGGAAGTGGATGAGTTGATGGAGGCGTCGACCACATCGCAAGCCGTGCACGAAGCCGCCGATGTGCTGTTCTTCGCCTTGACACGCGCCGTGCAGCAGGGCGCGACGCTGAGCGATATCGAACGCGAGCTCGATCGACGCGCCCTCAAGGTGTCACGCCGCCCGGGCAACGCCAAGCCCGCCTACACCGGAGAAGAATCATGAGCTTGCTCAAAGTCATCTCGCCCGCCGAGGTCGATCGGGTCATCAAGCCCGTGGTCAGCGATCAGGTGCTCGATCAGGCGCGGGCGATCGTTGATCGTGTGCGCAATGAGGGCGAAGCGGGTGTTCGTGCTTACGCGACGCAGTTCGGCGAGCGCACACCCGACCAGGCATTGGTGCTCGGGCCCGATGCGATGCGCGAGGCGTACAACGCGATGGATCCCGCCGATCGCGACGCGCTCCAGCGGGCCGCCGATCGCATCGAGCGCTTCGCGAAGGCCCAGCGTGATTCGATCAAGGGTCTGACACTCGATGTCCCGGGTGGGCAGGCCGGGCATAGCGTCGAGCCCGTGCGCGTTGCGGGTTGCTACGCGCCGGCGGGGCGTTATCCGTTGCCGAGTTCGGTGCTGATGACCGGGATCACGGCCCGGGCCGCGGGGTGCACGCGGGTGGTGGTCGCCTCGCCCGGGGCCAATCCGGTCACGCTGGCGGCGGCCCACATCGCCGGTGCCGACGAGTTCCTCTGTGTGGGCGGGGCCCACGCCATCGCCGCGATGGCCTCCGGCTACGACGGCTTTGAACGCTGCGATGTCATCGTCGGTCCCGGCAACGCCTGGGTGACGGCCGCCAAGCAGTTGGTCTCGGGCGTCGTGGGCATCGACATGCTCGCCGGGCCATCGGAGCTGCTGGTCCTCGCCGACGCGAGCGCTTCGGTTGAGACATTGGCCGCCGACCTGCTGGCCCAGGCCGAGCACGACACCGACGCGATCCCGATGCTCGTCACCACCTGCGCCCAGCACGCCCAGTCGATCCAGACTGAGCTCTCACGCCAACTGCAAACGCTGCCCACCGCCGATACCGCCCGCGTGGCCCTGGGCAACGGATGTGTGATCGTGTGCGACGATCTCGATCAGGCCATCAGCATCACCGACCGGCTCGCGCCCGAGCACCTTGAAATCATCACGAAGGATGCGGCGAAGGTCGCGTCGCGCATCCGCAACGCCGGGGCGGTCTTCATCGGCGCCGGCACGGCCGAGGTGCTGGGTGACTATGGCATCGGGCCCAACCACACGCTCCCGACCGGCGGCACCGCCCGTTTCCAGGCCGGCCTGAGTGTGATGCACTTCCTCCGCCTGCGCACATGGATCCGCATCGATGACCCAGCCGCCTGCGCCCCGGTGCTCGATGACACCCAGCGCATCGCCCGTTTGGAGGGGCTCATCGGGCACGAACGCTCCGCGGCTCGCCGCGCGGCTCGAGACGAAGAATCACAAATATTTTGAACGCCGGTTGACCAATGACCGATGATGGGTAGTGTTGACCAAGCCATGAACCACTTCTCGTCGAAAAAAGCGATGAAATCGAAAGCCAAAGACGCCGCGAGCGTTTGGGCTGTGATTGTCGCTTTCAACGGCGAGCCGCTCTGCTAAGAGCCGCTCAACTTAGAGACCGACCAGACGCACCCCTGACGCTCACGCCCAGGGGTGTTTTTTCATTCACACTTTTCACGATCAGTTTCAAACCCCGGCAACACGCCAAAGCCACACAGGAGACTCAGCCATGACCACCGCAACCCTCACCGCCACCTGCCCCGAATGCGACGCCGCCA
>CAYQRD010000059.1:7974-13341 GCA_964419845.1 uncultured Phycisphaeraceae bacterium | reverse complement strand
AACTTCCCAAGAGCACTACTGCGCGGCAAGCCGCGAGTAGTGGCACCCAAATCTCGCGCATGAAAAAGGGCTCCATTTTGGAGCCCTTCGTGATTCGATTTACTGATCCTGCTTCTCGATCTGCCGGTCGTACACCTTCCGCCCGATCGGGTAGAAGAAGGTGCTCCACTCGGCATCATGGTGCTCATACTCATGCAGCGCACGATACTCTTCCTGATTCTTCAGGGCGAGCTTGGGCGAGGGCTTGCGGACTTCCTTGCCCGTGTACGCGAGCATGAAGTCCTCGTCCTCGGGGTAGAGATCGAGGAAGCGATCCCAGTAGCCGTCCATCTCGCTGCGGTGCCAGGTCATCCGCTGCAGGTTCGCGAGTGACCATTCGATATCATCGCTGAACTGGGCGAGATCCGATGCCAGCTCCTGGGCTTCGAGGAGGGTGTCGGGGTCGACCGAGCCAGCATCCCGCAGCGCCTTGGCGTAACGGTCGGCACGGTACGCAAGGTTGTTTGCCTCGTTGTAGGTCAGGATCAGACGCTTGTACGCGGGGCCACGCATCGCGGTATGCGGGCGGCGCTCGGTGCGGTCGATCTCACGCGTTGAGGCGCAGCCGCCGATCAGAAGGGCGGCAAGCGAGCAGGCGATCAGGGCTGTCATCTTCTTTGGCATGGTTCGATCTCCACCACGGTTCGGGGTGTCTCTGTAAGCAGTATACGGCGAAACCGGGCTCTCTTGTTCAGAAATCAGCTTCGATCCCGCTCGTCTGCATCAGCGTTTTGAACGACTCGCTGAAGACGAAGTTCTCTTCGGGGTACTGCACGCCGCCCATGTTGTTGTCCAAGTGGGAGAACAACAGATCAATATGTCCGATAACTTCGGGCTCGGTGGGACCCGATGCACCGGGCTCGATGAGTTCGACCACGCCACGGGTTGACGCCCCCACCGGTGTGAACTGCTCGATCGTCGCGGTGTATCGCAGGGTGCAGCCCGGCGTCGCATCGCGCGTGACCTGTGCCTTGGAGACCTTGGCAAGCACCACCTTCTCCTTGAAACCCTCTGCGTGACCGACAAGCACGCCGGCGGTCTGGGCCATGCCCTCGACGATCAACGACATCGGCATCAGCGGCATCGCCTTGCGATTCTGTGTGCTCGGAAAGTGATCGTGCAGATGTTCCTCGGCCATCGAGACATGCTTGATGGCGACCATGCGCTCACGCGGCACCAGCTCGACAATGCGATCGATCCACATCCAGCGCATGGGGTCCCCTCAGGAGAAATGAGAACCGAACGCTCAGGCGGCCTGAAGTTTCTGCTCGCAGAAGGTCACAAGAGCATCAACGGTGAAGATCTTCGAGACATTCTCGACGCTCGGGTCCGCTTCGAGTTGCGTGAAGTTGAAGTGCGGCACACGCTCCTTGAGCGTCGCGAGCCCCTTTTCGGTCACTTTGCCGTCCTGCACATATTCGGGGTCCTGCGTGACACCCTCGGGGAACAGCTCGCCCTGGGCGATCTTGAACCCGAACTCCTGCTCGAGTTTGAAGGAGATGTCCAGGATGTCGATCGACTCGGCACCGAGATCACCGATCAGGGTGGCTTCGGGCGTGACCTCGTCTTCATCGACGGCCAATGCGTCGACAAGGATTTCCTGAATCTTCTCAAAGATTTCGCTTCGTTCCATGGGGGCAGCTACCTGTTCTCAAGGGGCGTGCAGGGGATCTGGTGAGGTACAGGGGTAAGTATAGGCGTATCCCCGCCGGACTGAATACCCGTGGGCCGCGACTGATTCGGAGCGTCAATTGACCGTTGCCAAGCTCACAGAGCCGCGAGACGGCGGGCGGTTTCCTGCTCGATGAGGGCCTCGAAGAGCGGCCCCAGATCCGCCTCATCGATGATCCTGTTCTTGTTGAACTTCTGCTCGAGGCGTTGATCCGCCACGATGTTGTCCTGATACCGATAGACCCGGATCTTCTCCGATCGCCCCCCGCTGCCGATCTGGGCGTTGCGATCCTTTGCTCGCTCGGCGTCGATCTTCTGTCGCTCGATCTCGTAGACCCGGGCGATGAGCAACCGCCTCGCCTTCTCCCGGTTCTGGGCCTGCGATTTGGTCTCCTGCATCCGCACCTCCACACCGGTGGGCTTGTGGATCAGATGGACGGCCGTGGCGACTTTATTCACATTCTGCCCGCCCGGCCCTTGAGCCGTGGTGATGTGTTCTTCCACATCATTGCCCCAGTCGATGTTCACCTCGACCTCCTCGGGTTCGGGGAGCACCGCAACGGTGCAGGTGCTCGTGTGCACCCGCCCCTGCGTCTCGGTCTCGGGGACACGCTTCACAGAGTGCACCCCCGACTCGAAGCTCAGCTGCTGCCAGACGCCCTCGCCCTTGAAGTTGATCACCGCGTGCCTGATCCCGCCCAGCGTCGGGTCCGTTGTCATGTCCAGCTCTTCGATACCCCACCCCTGTGTGCCCGCGTAGCGGGTGTAGACGCCAAGCAGGTCGCGGGCCCAGAGAGCCGCCTCATCGCCGCCTGTCCCGGCACGGATCTCCAGGATCACCGACCCGATCGAGCGGTCGTCGCTTGTGACGAGTGTCTGTTTGATCTCCTCGATCTGTTCGCTCGCCCGGTCGGTGACGATCAGGATCTCATCGCGGGCGAACTCGGCCAGTTCGGGATCGTCGCCTTCGATCGCCTGCTGGAGATCGTCGATCTCGGCGCACAGCTCCCGGTATCTCCTGAAGCCGAGGACGATCGGTTCAATGGCCGCCCGCTTGATCGACAGCGCCGAGACCTGGCGGTGGTCGCTGAGAACTTCCGGGTCTTCAAGCTGCATGCCGAGTTGGGCGTAGCTCGCGTCGAGCGCTTCGAGCTTGGAATTCAGGTTGGAATCAATCTCAATGGCACCCATAAGTACAAAGCGTAGGCGGATATGGCCGGGATACCGTGCAACCTCGGGCGTGGATGCCCAATACAGGGTGCATACACTCGTGTGCTCACGAATCAATAGGGGTTTCAATGACTCAAGCTGTATCGATGCAGGGTGTCCGAAAGACCTTCGGACCAAAGGTGGCCGTCGAGGGAATCGACCTCGCAATTCCCGAGGGTTCGATCTACGGATTCATCGGCCCCAACGGCGCGGGCAAGACCACCACGATCCGCATGATCATGTCGATCCTGTTCCCCGATCAGGGCGAGCTGTCCGTTCTGGGGAAGCGGTCCGCAGTGGAGTCCAAAGACAGCATCGGGTACCTCCCTGAGGAACGGGGCATCTACAAAAAAATGAAGGTCGGCGCATTCCTGATGTACATGGGTCGTCTCAAGGGGCTCGACAGCAGCGGGCTTCGCGGTCGTGTTATGGAATGGCTCGATCGCGTTGAGCTTGCCGATGTATCCAAGAAGAAGTGCGAGGAGTTGTCCAAGGGCATGCAGCAGAAGGTGCAGTTCATCGCCTCTGTTCTTCACAACCCGGACCTGATCATCCTCGACGAACCATTCTCGGGGCTCGACCCGGTGAACATGCGTCTGCTCCGAAACCTGATCGATGAGCAGCACACGAACGGCAAGACCGTCATCTTCTCGACCCATGTCATGCAACAGGCCGAGCAGATCTGCGATCACATCGTCATGATCCATCAGGGACGCAAGGTGCTCGACGACACGCTCGATGACATCCGCACACGCTTCGATCCACGCGCGATCCATGTCGATCCAATCGGGGGAATGAGCAGGGCCGACGAGATCGCGCGCGTAGAGGGCGTTGCACATGTCACCCCGGTCGAGGGCGCACTTGAGGTGGTGCTCCATGAGGGCATCGATCCGCAGCACGCGATGAGATCGTTGCTTGAGGCGATGCCCCTCAACCGTGTTGAGATCAAGCGACCAACACTCGAGGATGTGTTCATCGAGATCGTCACCGGCGGCAAGCGAGGCCACGATGCCCAGCAGCTGCGAGCCGAGTTGCTCGCGGGCGGCACAGGCGAAGAAGAGGAGGCCGCAGAATGAACATGTCCAAGATCACCCGTGTCGCCGGGCGTGAGTTCGCTTCGACGGCCATGACCAAGGGCTTCATCATCGGCGCGCTGGTCGTTCCGGCGTTGCTCGCGGTGCTCATGCCCGTTGTGATCATGCTCGCGATGAGCGTGCAACCGCCAGCGGATACCGGGACGGTGTATGTGCTCGATCGCTCGGGCGATGTCAGCGGCGAACTCGCCCAGCGGCTCTCACCCGAGGAGGTCGAGCAGCGCTGGCGCGAACGCTTCGATGAGATTCGAGAAGTCAGCAAGAATCTGATACCCGGGCAGAGCGCCGAGCAGACCGACGCCGGATTCGCGGCAGCAAAATCGATCATCAAGTTCCCCGAGTTTCGTGTCATCCCAACCGCGCCCGATGCGGACATCGAAGAGATCAAGGCCGAGCTCCGCGCACAGGTCGCATCGAAGATCGAACAGAGCGAAGATATCGAGACCCTGCTCGCGGTCGTCGAGATCGATGCTGACGCGACGAGGAAAATCAACCAAGACGAGGGCTTCGGTGCATATCAGGTCTTCTTCCGCCCAAAGCTCAACGAAGAGACCGTGGGTGAGATCAAGAACAGCATCCGCTGGGCCATCCGCGAGAAACGATACGAGAACGCGGGCATCGATCGCACTCAGATCCACGAGTTGGACTCGATCGAAGCACGCAAGAGCCAGGAGATCACCGAGGAGGGTGAACGCGACGAGGCGAGCGAGATCGCGAGCTTTGCGATCCCCTTCGTCTCGATGCTGCTGCTGCTCATCGCGAGCATGACCGGGGGGCAGTACCTGCTGACCACAACGATCGAAGAGAAATCCAATCGTGTCGTCGAGGTCCTGCTCTCAGCCTGCTCGCCGATGGAACTGATGACTGGCAAGATTCTCGGACAGATGGCCGTCGGGCTCTCGCTGCTGCTGATCTACAACTCGCTGGGTATCTTCGCACTCGTTATGCTCAAACGAGGCGATCTGATCGAACCCAGCACCATCGGTTTGATCTTTGTGTATTTCATTCTGGCGTACTTCATGTTCGCCTCCCTGATGGCCGCGATCGGTTCGGCCGTCAATGACCTGCGCGAGGCGCAGTCGCTGATGACCCCCGTGATCATGATGATGATGCTCCCGTACATCTTCTTCATGCCGGTGATCCGGGCCCCCAACTCGATGCTCGCCACCGTCTCGGGGTTCATCCCCCCGATCTCGCCGTTCATCATGATCATGCGTGTCGCCTCGACCGATCCGCCCCCCGCTTGGCAGGTCGCGGTCTCGATCGCGATCAACATGGTGGCCGTGGTCTTCTTCCTGTGGCTGGCGGCCAAGGTCTTCCGCGTGGGGCTGCTGATGTTCGGCAAGCCGCCGAA
>CAYQRD010000059.1:6114-7874 GCA_964419845.1 uncultured Phycisphaeraceae bacterium | reverse complement strand
CACAACAAGCACGACCTCTACGAGCTGTGCGTCCAGTCGCCCAAGGACCTGGTGCCGCTGCTGCGCGCGATCCACGCCCATGACCCGAAGATTCTCGGCGAGGACTTCGCGGGCACGGCGGCGCTCTCGCACCTGTGGGTGGAGCGGGCCGGATGCAGCGCCATCGCGGTGGACTTCGATGAAGAGACACTGACGCGACGCGGCGAGCATGAGCGCATCACCAAGCATCTGAGCGATGTGCGCGAGGTCAGCGACCCGTGCGACCTGCTGTTCGTGGGCAACTTCTCGATCGGGTATTTGCACACCCGCGCGGAGCTGGTCGAGTACCTCACCCACACCCACAAGCGGCTGGAGGCGTCGGGTGGCGTCTTCGTCTGCGATACCTACGGCGGCGAGTCGGCCTTCACGCTCGGGGGCGTGCACCGCGCACACCCGATGCCCGGTGGCAAGCTGTGCCGGTATACATGGGAGCAGCACGCGGCCGACCCAACAACGGGGATGGTCACCAACCTGATCCACTTCCGCGTCGAGCGTGCCGGCGTGATCGAGTTCGAACTTGAGGACGCGTTCGTGTATGAGTGGCGTCTATGGTCGATCCCCGAACTGCGCGACGCGATGGTGGAAGCGGGGTTCCGCGAGACGCAGGTCTACGCCAAACTCGCCGATGCCGTGGATGATGAGGGCAACGCGTATGTGATGCCAGTCGAGGATGGGGAAGAGGAGCTTGAGGACTCGTATATTGTGCTGGTTGTGGCACGGGTTTGATCTCGGTTTCGGCTGGGTATTTCGCCGTTTTCGCACTACGATCTACACATGACCACACTCGATACCCCCACCGCGACCAGCACACTCAACTCCTATAACCCCTCGACCGGCGAGATCGTCGGGTCTGTCCCAGTCACACCCGCGGATCAGGTCGATGCCGTGATCGCTAGGGCACGGCAGGCCCAGCCGGCATGGGCGGCGCTGAGCGCTCAGGAGCGGGCGGACATGCTCAAGCCCGCGGGCGAGGCGTTGGTTGCTCGGGCAGAGGAGTTGGGCAGGATCCTCTCGCTTGAGCAGGGCAAGCCGCTGGCTGAGGGGATCGGCGAGGTCAACGCGTGCGGGGCGGGGATGGCCGAAACGGTCGATGAGATCGCTCAGGCCGTGCAGCCCGAGGTGCTCAAGGGGGAGGGTGCGCAGTCGTTGCTGTGTTACGATCCGTTCGGGGTGTGCGCGGCGATCACGCCGTGGAACTTTCCGATCCTGATGCCGCACTGGGCGGTGATCCCGGCGCTGGTGGCGGGCAACACGGTGGTGCTCAAGCCCAGCGAGCAGACGCCGCTGATTGCCGACGAGTATGTCAAGGTGCTCAACGAGTTCCTGCCCGAGGGGGTGCTGCAGGTGATCCACGGCGAGGACGACCAGGGCAAGGCGCTGGTCGCGGGCGATGTGGACATGATCGCGTTCACGGGTTCGAAGACCGCCGGGCAGCACATCATGGCGGCGGCGGCGCCGGGACTCAAGCGTTTGATTCTGGAGCTGGGATCCAAGGACCCGTGCATCGTGCTTGAGGGGGCTGATCTCGAGCAGGCGGCGACCTTCGCGGCCCGCAACTCGTTTCGAAACTGCGGGCAGGTGTGCGTCTCGACGGAGCGGATCTATGTGCAGGAGTCGATCAAGGACGCGTTCATGGACAAGCTGCTCGAGCAGACCAAAGCGTTTAAGATCGGCGACTGTCTCGACGAGAACGCGAACATCGGCCCGATGGTGATGCGCGA
>CAYQRD010000059.1:0-6014 GCA_964419845.1 uncultured Phycisphaeraceae bacterium | reverse complement strand
CCGTGGGTTGGGGCGCGTAAATCGGGCATCGGATACCATTCGGGCCCGCTGGGGCACCGCCAGTTCTGTCAGTTGCGGGTGGTGAGCACCAATGAGCCGGTGGATGAATGAGCATGGACGACCGTGAAGATCAATCGTTCGAAGTGAGTGAACCGCAGGATTCCGAACTGATCGAGCGACTCGATCCGGATCAACCGCCTCAGCCGCAGGGTCTGGCTGTCGCGTATCGCGATCCGTTGTGCACATTCTGTGGCTACTCGCTGCTTGGGCTGCGGGTGGAGGAACACTGCCCCGAATGCGGCAAGCCGATCTGGGACTCGAACATCCAGCCGCCGACCTCGGGGCTTTCGATCGCTTCGATGGTGCTGGGGATTGTGTCGCTGGTGAGCTGTCTGATGTACGGCATTCCGGCGTTGATCCTTGGGCCGCTGGCGATCATCTTTGGTGAGATCGCGAATCGTCAGTTCAAGCGTGGCGAGCGGGCGGGGAACACCAAGGGCTTCGCGCTCACGGGGCGGATCTGCGGCTGGGCTGGGCTGGCGGCGGGGCTGACTTTCACTGGAATCATCGTTTGGATGATTGTGGTGAACTGATCACTCGGGTCGCTGCGGGGCTTTGAACGCGATGGTGTGCTGGAAGCCGTAGACGGGGTATTGGACCTGCAGGCGATAGGTCCGGATTGAGTCTGGCTTGCGCCCGTTCTTCTCGCACAGATACGCGATCATGTCAGGGTATGGCTCGAACTCGTTGACCACGAGCGATCCCGTTCCCCTGCCCATGTATTCGAGCTTCACATTAGTCTGGACCCGATCGACGAATCGCTTGGGGTCTTCGATGTCCGCCCCGCCACGCGGCATGGTGTTGTAGAGGAACAACTCGGGCTCGATGCCCTCGAAGATATCATCACAGAGAATCACATCACTCACAAGCGACACGGTCGGCACATCGGGGATGACGGTGGTGCCCCTATAGGACCGACCGGGAGCGGCGTAGCGGTTTGAACCGTTGGGGATGTAGACCTCGGCGAACATGTCATAGAGGTCCTCCTTGCCTCCGACCTCGGGCTCGAAGGTGTTGATGATCTGTCCGTTCTCCTCGTCGACGCGTATCGGTGCCGCCTGATGAACAAAGAACGAAGAGAGTTCGGTCCCGCGTCGGACTGGCGATTGACGCCGGTCAACATACTCGGGCGGAACCCCGTACACAAAGCGGATCGGCGTGTCGGGGCGAAGCCGACGAAGGCCGGATGTGCCGTGGATCGTCGAGATGTCGATGCCGTCTTTGCTGTCCCCGCTGGGTGTGAGCATCATGCATGTCATCCAGAGCGAACTCTGCGCCCCGACAATCTGACTCATGCCCTTGAAGATCTGGTAACGGCTGGCCTGCTCGAACTTGGAGCGTGCGTTGGGGTTGGTGTTGCTCAGGGCCGCGTTGAGCGCCGACCGGGTACCGAAATGAACCCGAATGAGCTCATCGAATGCCTCGATCGCTTTATAGGCACTGGTTGCGTGAGCGGGGTCGACCCCGCTCTGGTTCGATGAACGAACGATCGATCGCAGCGTCTCTGGGCCGGGGATACGCGTCAGGGTTTCGATCGGATCGTCTTTTCGGATGGCGCTGAGCAGTCGGCTGACCATGACACGGGATATGTTCAGCGTTCGAGCAATGTCCGTCGGACGCATCGAACACCCATCGATTTCCCGCAGAACCCGATCAAGCGAGGACTGAAGCCCCGCACCGATCACTTCGGGGTCGCCCTGCTCCTCGAAACTGTTGTTGTTCTGACTCATGAGCTCTGACGATCCCTCCCCGGATGCCTGCAGACACATCAGCGTAGCACACTCTCAAAGAATGTGCATGAAGTTTGTATTTTGTCATTAATTACACAGCAAATTTCCGGTATACTCGGCCGCCTGGACATCTTTGAGATGCACCTGTTGGTTTGTGCTTGTGTGTTCAACACAGAGAGGGCTCATCATGAAGCCGTTCGTTCCCGTATTGCCCGTCGTTCTGTCCATCAACGCATTGCTCGCAGGGCACGCAGCTGCCCAGTGGTCACCCGATTCGACCATCCATCAGATTGTCGCCGATGGCCCGGGTGAGCAGGTGCAGCCCAAGCTCTCGCCCACAGCGGACGGCGGATGCTATGTGAGCTGGTACTCAAGCGTCACAGGTTACGATGTGCGGCTCCAGCGTCTCGATGCACAGGGCAATCCGCTCTGGGGCGACAACGGGATTCTGGTTGCCGACCGCGGGTTCTCTTCCACGCAGGACTATGACCTCGACACGGACCTCGAAGGCTTTGCCGTGCTCGCATTCCGTGACGATCGATTCGGAGGCACCAGAGTCACGGCGCAACGCATCGCGCCCAACGGCCAGCCCGCATGGGGCCCGGACGGGATCCAGTTCGGTGACGGCATGGCATTCGTCGCCTCGCCGGATGTCGCGACCACCAGCGACGGCTGCAGCGTCATCGGCTACAGCAATGACTCCGACACCAAGCTCGCGAAGATTGATGCCATGGGCAATGTGCTCTGGGAAACCACAATCAGCGAAGCGGGAAGAACCGTCCTGCTCGCATCCATGCACGGTGCTGGCAACGGACGCGTGATCATGTCGTGGGTTCAATACGAATCCTTCCTGGGCCCCAAAGACCTGCACGCCCAGATGATCGATACGGACGGGAGCGAACTCTGGGGCTCGCGCGCAGCGGTTTTTGACGGCGGTTCGCTGCAGTTCGGCAACTTCCCCGAGTTCGTCGCCAGCGGCGACGGCAGCAGCACCTTCGCGTGGTACGACACCGCCAACAGCCTGCAGGTGTATGTCCAGCGGCTGGCGGGCGACGGCTCGGAACTCTTCCCGCACAACGGCGTCGCCGCATCGACCGCTCCGCGTGAGCGGGTCTCTCCCACGGCAACATACGACCCCAAGAACGACATCGCGTTCGTAAGTTGGATCGAACTGGACAATAACCAGGGCAGCCAGGGCGTCTACGCCCAGGCGATCGACAGCAAAGGCAGCCGGCTCTGGGGCGACTCGGGCGTGGTCGTCTCCCCAATCGATGCGAACGCATCGGGCTCGATCAACACGCAGGTGCTCGAGAACAATCTCGTGACACTCTGGATCGAGAACACCGGGAGCTTCGGCAGCGAGGTCGTCAACTCGACCAGACTCGACAGCACGGGCGCTGAGGTGTGGAGCACACAGGTGGCCTCGGATCCGGCGACCAGGGCTCGGCTGGCGACGACTGTCAGCAGCGATGACTTTGTGATCGCGGCCTGGCAGATCGGCGACTTCGGGGTCGCCGATATCGAGTCGCACAACCTCAACGCCGACGGCTCGCTTGGTGCCGCCGCCGGCTGTCCCGCGGACCTCACGGGTGATGGCATGCTCAACTTCTTCGATGTCAGCGCATTCCTCAACGCATTCACAGCACAGAATCCGTCCGCGGACTTCACCGGCGATGGCATGTACAACTTCTTTGATGTGAGCGCCTTCCTCGCGGCATTCACGGCCGGCTGCCCGTAATCCAATAGAGAATCCCTCTCCTAACCCAGACTGGTCCCGCTACCCTCGTGGGACCGATCCCGCACCCGGCGAATCCCTCTTCGCCGGGTGCATTTTTATACACACCAAAACGGACGCACCCCCCAGAGCGGTCCCTGGGGGGTGCGAACATTCGGCTGGACGCGACTGGTAAGCCGAGTTCTGTCCAGGGCGTGGTTTCCGATCAGCTCCATTGACGGGGGCTCGCGATCGGACCTGCGCCCATGGGCGACTATTTCTCTGCCCGTGCTGTTGCCAGCACGGTGAGGAGCTTCAAGCTCCCAGCACCCGACCCGAGCTCATCGTGCGGACAACACGAGCTCTGCTTGGGCTTGCACGCGATGGGGTTTACCGTGCCCCGCTTGTCGCCAAACGGGCGGTGCGCTCTTACCGCACCTTTTCACCCTTACCTGTGCCCGGCGGACCGGGCCATCGGCGGTTTATTCTCTGTGGCACTTTCCCTCGCCCCCAGCCGGTCCCTTTCGGGTGTGTTGGGGCGGGTGGGCGTTACCCACCATCGTGTCCTGTCGTGCTCGGACTTTCCTCCCATGGGCACCGATCGGAACCGGGCCCATGAGCAGCCGCCTTGCCGCGTCTTGCTTCAATCATACGCTCAGCGATCCCCCGAGGATCGTTCAAGCACAAATCCCGTGTTCAGCGTATAATGCGCCAGTATGACCCCGCCCAGATGCGTTGTGTGGACCAACCCCGATCAGGCCCCCGTGCTTGCGGAGGTTTTGCATGGAGCGGGGATCGAACTCAACGGCGCCGGCTGCCCCGATCCCGCACGCACGGGCCAGGTCGCCTCGGCCCTGAGCTGCCCCCCCATCGATGACCTCCGCTCGGCGCTCTGCACCCATGAGGCGGACCTCATGCTGCTGGGCGATCCGGGTACATTCGGCGAGCAGGCGAGCGATGCGGACCTCGACGCGCTGCGAGCAGCGAACGCACGCAACCTTTGTGTTGCAACGATCGAGCCCATCCCCGCCACCGCCGCGGGCTTTGCGGGGACGGGCTTCGCCGAGGCGCTCCATCAGGGCGTGCTCGGCTCGCTCGCGAGCTTCGTGCCACTCACCCGGTACCAGCCGGTGCTCAGCGAACTCGGGAGTGTTCTGGAAACCTTCGCGCCCCTGCGATCGTGCTCGATCACCAGCGCAGGCCCGGCCGCGTTGGGCTCGCTGGGGGCGCGATTGTTCGACACGCTGGATCTCGTCCGCTGGCTCGTGGGGGTGCCCAGCATCATCGAAGCCGCCTACATCTCACCCAGCGCCGGGCGCGGCATGCACCCGCTGCCGGGGCACACGCTCCGCAATCTGCACGGCGAGATCACCATGAACCTGCGTTTCTCCGACGGCCGCTGCGCCGCGGTCTACCTCAGCGACCAGCTCGGACGCACCACCCTTGGCATGACACTCATCAGCTCCGAGGGGCACATCGACCTCGATGGGCAGGGGTTCCGGTGGTCCAACGCCGCGGGCGAACCGATCGATTCGCATCAGGCGGGCTCGGCCGAGGGCGACACGGGATCGATCGCGATGCAGACACAGCTCATTGATCTATGCTCGGGGGTGGCGCCGTCGCGGCCGCCCATCGATTACGCGGCGGTCCTCTCGATGACCCACGCGGCCCTGCTGAGCACACGAACGGGGCAGGGCGAGTCGCCGCACGATGTCGAGCAGCTGATGCTGTCGATGTGAGTTGATGCTGGGGTGGCACTACTCGCGGCGCAGACGCGCAGTAGTGTCTTCAAAGTCATCCAAGAGCACTACTGCGCCGAAGACGGCGAGTAGTGGCACCCGGGGAAGATGGTGCGGTGGATTGATGTATGGTTATGGGGAGATGAGGGGGTGGAGTGACGGGCTGGAAGCCCGTCCCACGAGAACAGGAAGATTGGGCGGGTGATCACGCCCACTTGGTCATGTGCCAGTTCTTTTTGCCGCGGCGGATGGCGATGTAGGAGCCGTGCAGCAGGTGCGATGCGTTGATGCGGGTATCGGCGTCGATCTTCTCGCCGTTGACCGAGACCGATCCGCCGCCCAGGAACTCGCGGGCTTCGCGTTTGGATGAGGCGAGATTGCAGGCGATCAGCAGATCGACCGGATCAACACCCTCGCCGTCGAGCTCGGACTTGGCGTGCTCGGTGGTTGGCACACTCGCGAAGACTTCGACGAGCGTGTCCCTGTCCAGCGTCCCCACATCACCCGAGAACAACGCTTTGCCCGCGGCTTCGGCGTTCTCCATCGCCGCAGTGCCGTGGAGGATGCTGGTCGCCTGCTGGGCGAGGGTGCGCTGGAGTTCACGCTTGCCGGGCGCTTCGTCGTGGCGGGCGATGAGGGCCTCGATCTCGTCCTGCGGCAGGAAGGTGAAGACCTTCACCCAGTTGCGTGCGTCCTCATCGCTGGCGTTGAGCCAGAACTGGTAGTAGGCGTAGGGCGAGGTGCGGGCGGCGGTGAGCCAGACGGCGCCGG
>CAYQRD010000058.1:0-14018 GCA_964419845.1 uncultured Phycisphaeraceae bacterium | reverse complement strand
ATCCACTGCTGATCGGTCACGGTGCGTTCGAGCACTTTGTCGCCGGTGTGTTTGGTCGCGGCGGGCTCGAAGAGCAGGACGCTGGTGCCGGGGTCGGCGATGGGGTTGTGCTGCAGGCCGCGGGGGATGACGATGATCTCGCCGGGTTCGATGAGTTGTTCGCTGATCGTGCCTGTGTCGTCCTGCATCTGCATCCGCAGGCGGCCGGTGAGGACGAGGAAGAGTTCGTCTTCGTCGGCGTGGTCGTGCCAGGTGAACTCGCCTTCGAGCTTGGCGAGCTTGACCTGCTGCCCGTTGAGCTCGGCGATGATGTGCGGCGTCCAGGTCGCGTCGAACTGGGCGAGCTTGTCGTCGAGGTTGATGGGTTCAATCGTCATGAGTGTTCTCTTGCTCGGCGCCAAAGCGGGTGTTGATCCAATCGCTGATGAGTTTCATCGCGTCGGGGGCGAAGGTCTCTTCGATGTCGTTGTACTCGCCAAGTGCCCCGGTGGTGGCGGTCTGGAACAGGTGATTGAGCCCGGGGAGCGCCTTGATGGTCGCGTCGGGGTGTTCCGCCAGCAGCACACGCAGTCCTTCGAGGTTCTCATCGGCGGGGACCTGCTTGTCGAGCTGCCCGTTGATTGCCAGCACGGGGCAGCGGACCGCGTCCATGTAGTCGCCGGGATCGTAGCTCAGAAAGAAGCGCAGCCAGGGCGATGTATTCTGGGCGACGAGGGTCTCGATCTGTGATTCGGGCCAACCCTGTTCCTCAAGCACCTCGGGCGTGAGGATGGCGCGGATCCTGGCCTCTGCGTCCTGGGCGGAGGTCGACTTTGCTACCGCGCGAGAGAGCTTCATGGAGATGGCGACACTCTTGTCGATCATCGCTTCGTCTGCCCCCTGAGACTCCGCGATGAGCCGGTTCTGTGACTCGACGATTTTGATCGCGGGTGTCCCGGGCCCGGCGAGCATCACCAGGAAC
Organism: uncultured Phycisphaeraceae bacterium; assembly: GCA_964419845.1. Classification (GTDB taxonomy): domain Bacteria; phylum Planctomycetota; class Phycisphaerae; order Phycisphaerales; family UBA1924; genus UBA1924. Next base: position 13,057 of record CAYQRD010000058.1, on the reverse strand, counting down.
CCGACTTTTTGATTGTCGCTGATCGCGATGGGGCCGACCATGCCGCCCTCGCTGTGTCCTACGAAGCCGATGGCGTCGTGGTCGATCTCGGGGCGCGACGCGAGGTAGGCGAAGGCGGCGTTGGCATCGGTGGCGAAGTCGGCGGAGGTGGCCTGGCTGAAGTCGCCGGTCGATTCGTTGATGCCGCGGTCGTCATAGCGGAGCACGGCGATCCCCTGTTTGGTGAGGTAGTCCGCCAGCACGAGGAATGGCTGGTGTCCGAAGACGGTCTCGTTGCGATCCTGCGGGCCTGAGCCGGAGATCAGGATGGCCGCGGGGAAGGGGCCTTCGCCCTGCGGGATGGTGAGCGTTCCGGCCAGAGTGACGCCTTCGGCGCTTTGGTTCTCGAAATGGATGTCTTCACTCTGGTATGGATAGGGCTTGGCAGGGACCTGCGGGCGGTTGCGCTGGGGCGCTGGTGCATCGTCGGCGTCGCGCACGAGGGTGATGGTGACATCCTCGCGCGCCGGGATGGTCCAGACCCCGGTGATGGTGCCGTCTTCGTTGAGTTCGCCGCTGAATGAGCCCTGTGAGGCGGGGACGGTGTAGGAGACGCGGTTGCCGTCGCGGGTGAGATCCGCGATGGGGATGTTGTTGGCCATCATGTCGGGCATGTCGAGTTTGGCGTGGGTGCCCGTGCTGGTCGTTTCGATGTGCACGATCAGGCGCAGGTCCACGCCGTTGCGTGTGATCGTGGAGCGCCATGTGCCATCGAGCCCCTCAACGACGGGTTTGTTCGGCGGCAGTCCACGCTTGAGCTCGAGTGGTATGGCCATGCCCTGTATGAAGGTGCCGACCCAGGCCTGGGCATCGTCGTCCCATTCGCCCTCGTATGTCGCGCCGAGCCGGGATATGGCGAAGCGCATCTGCCCGTCTTCGACCGTGATCTCGCTGATGGTGATCTTCTGCCCGGGTGCCTGATCGGGCGACTCGAGTTCTGCGCTGTATGCCCCTTCGCTGTCTTCGCTGATGGTCACAATCAGCAGAAGTTTGCCCGTGGGGATGGTGAGCGCCCCGTGCCAGTCGTCGGCGATGGGGTCGGGTGACTGCGATGCGAACGCGCTCGTCGCGGTTAGCAGCACGCAGAAGACGAGCTTGAGTCGATTGAAAGGCATATGGATGCTCCTGTGTGGTGTACCGGTTTATACGGGATGGTTGATCTGTTGTTTCGAGCGGGCGCTACGCAGGGCGATCAGGCGGGCGATGACCACCACCGCGATCGCACCGGGGAATGAGAGCAGCACCGCGTAGCCGACACGCTCGAGATCCACGGTGAGCCAGATGCCCATGTAGATCAGCCCCGCGAGCACAAATGTCCAGCCCATGAACCGCTGCACACGCTGGGAGCGGCCGGCATGCGCTGCGTTTGATTGATCACAACTGATCGGCGCGAGCTTCTTGGGCATGGCATTGCCCATCACCACGAGCACGGCACCGATGATCACACCGATCATTCGCTTGGAGAGGTCGCCATCGATGATCCCAGCGTCGTGCAACGCCAGCGCGACCGAAGCGCCGAGAAACATGATCCCCGCCGACATGATCGCGCCGACGATATCGCCCCTGACTTTGCAGGTTCCCCAGTCGCAGCCCTTGGACCGTACAAAGAGACGAGACCCGATCCAGACGCAGGCGAGCACGCCGATGCTGATGAGCAGCACGATCGAACGGGTGTTGTTGCTCGGGTAGAGATAGATGGCCATCGCCGCGTTGAGGGGCAGCAGCAGCAGGGCGACGATTGTTTGGGCTTTGGTGTTCATGCGTTGTTCTCGTGCTGGGGCTGGGTGGTGCTGGGAGTCGGGGGTTGCTTGTGCCGGGGTGCTGGCGTCTCGGGATCGTCTTTGGCCTTCACTTCAAGCCCGAAGACCTGGGCGAAGCCGAGCATCGCTTCTTCGAGGACGGACATTTTGATGCGGTAGGTGATGGTGCGTCCCTCCTTGCTCGCCTCGATCAGGTCGGCGTCCTTGAGCACCGCGAAGTGTGCTGACATGGTGGGTTTGGAAACCGCAAAGCACTCGGCGAGTTCGCCGGCGGTCATCGGGCGTTGCCGGAGCAGTTGGAGGACCCGTCGTCGGGTGGGGTCGGAGAGGGCTTTGAATACACTGTTCATGTTAGATATTTAGCCAATTATCGAATCGAAATCAACAGCTTCCCGAAAAAAGATTCGATATCGATCGAAATGTGCTCCGAGAATACGGGTTTGATGGCCTGGAGTGGGGTCGTTGATGATTTCAAATTATCTTCTTTGTTTCTGAAACAGGTATTGTGCATCGTATGGAAATGTGTATGCTTGGGTCATGCCGGTTGAACCCGTACAGATCGAGACGCAGGGTGAGGGCTTTGAGGCCGACACCATCGATGCGGTGACGCGGGTGCGCAATGCGTACGCAAGGATCATCGAGACCAAGTGTCCGGAATCCAAGGCGGTCACGGCGATCAGCGACGCGTTCGGGATTCATCGCAAGCTGGCGTGGCAGGTGGTGAAGGTGGCGTACGCCGACGATCCGTTTGTGGCGACGCGTCACATGCCCCCGGGCAAGAGCGTGCAGGTTTGGCTCGATTCGGCAAAGACCGCGGGTGTTGATCCGTCGCTGATCAGCTCGGCCCGCAGCGCCTGCGATCGGCTCGAGTCGGTGATCCGCACCCACGCGAGCAGCCGGGCCGAGTTCGACATGCTCATCGAGAGTTTCGGGCAGGCGTGCGATGTGCAGACCGAAGAGAAGTGGCGTCAGCACGCATTCATGGGCAACAGCTTTACGCTGGGGGTGCAGTGCCGGGTGCTGATGTCGCTCAATGTGCTGATGCCCAGCGATGATCGTCAGGATTACTTTCATTCCGCCCAGATCCGTGGGCTGATGGGCTATCGGCAGACGCGCCCGAATGTGCGGTGGGTCGTGAACCAGTCCGTGGTCATCGACGATGACACCAAGGGCGACCGCAGCATGACGCGTCACCCGCTCGATCCCGACGGCGCTGGGCGTTGTGGGGGCGTGCCCGTGATCCCCGAGTTCTGCTCCGATCCGATGCCCGCGTTGCAGCGGGTCGAGGCGAGCGCCGGGATGATGCAGGACGAGCTGCTCTCGGGTGAGGTGGGGCTGACGGGGCAGCGGACGCTGGTGACGGGTGAGCTGCTGCGCAACATCGCACCGACCTACGCGACATCCGAGGGCAAGCGGGCGCACTTCGGGATCGCCGTGCGGATCCCGTGCGAGATGGTGCACTTCGATATGTTCGTGCACCGCGATCTCTTTGGAGCGGTCGACCGGCAGCTGCTGGTGTTCTCGGAGCTGGTGTCCGCGGTGACCTTCGATGAGCAGGACGCGATCAGCGTGAGCGATCAGATCAAGGCGATGGGGACGAGCGGTTCGATGGCTCCGGCGCCGGACATCGCGGGCTACCCCGACCTGGCCCGCTCGGTGTTCGATCGCCTTTCGATCGATCCTTCGGAGTATGAGTTGTACCGCGTGCGGATGGCGTACCCGCCGATGCCCGCGTCGGTCGTGATACGACACAAGTTGCCCCCAAAGGGATGAGGGGCATTCGTGAGCCGGTGGGCTCTTTGATTTTTCGCCGTGCGAGGGGCGCGGGTGGTTTGACACTTTTGGAGACAGAGACATGAACAAGACAATCGCAAGCATCGCACTGATCGGAACGATCGCCTCGGCGGGCCTCGCCGGCACGACCGTGAGCACCTACGACGACCTCTCCGAGGCGTTCTACGGTGAGTCGTTCCACTACAACGGCGTCACCTACTCGGATGTGAACAACCAGGCGGGCGTCTTCCCCAACGGCGACACCTTCGACTCCGACGGGATCTTCGGGCTCGGCCACGAGGTGATCGTCGAGAACGCGACGCTCCTCTACAACGACTTCCCGGGCTGGGGCAGCGCCAACAACGCGCTGACCTTCGGGACGAGCTTTGTGGTGGGCGACAACCTCTCGATCGGTGCGCTGTCAACGGTCACCATGACACTCGACAGCGTTGCGGACTTCGCGTCGGTGGAGATGGCCTACTACGAGAACGGCCCGTGGGGCGGGATCGTCTACCACCTCGACGCGATGATGGGCGGCTCGGTCGTCGCGTCCGACTCGTTCACGATCTCGGATCTGGGCGGTCGTGACAACATTGCGTTCGCAACGCTGAGCGTCGGCGGTGCCGAGTTCGATTCGATGCAGCTCTACGCGACCTTCGGCAACGAGTACTCGGGCCCCCGGGCGCTGCTCGACAACCTGACCATCAACTCCGTGCCCGCGCCCTCCGCGATGGCGCTGCTCGGAGCGGGTGGTCTGCTCGGTGCCCGTCGCCGTCGCTGAAAAACCATGTCGGTGAAAGCCGACACCGATCCCCTCTTGTGCATGCGCGGCCCCTTCGTGGGCCGCGTGTGCCTTTTTGAGCTCGCGATTCGTTTGTGTGTACCATTGAGCCATGCCCGGAACCACGCTCACGATTCAGGCCCCCGAGGATTTCGATCTCGCCCGCGATGTCTGCAGCTACGGCTACTTCGTGCTTGTGCCCAACTACTGGGATGCGAAGCGCCAGACCCTCTCACGCGTGCTCGGGTTCGATGACGCCCCGAGCGCTTGTGTGATTGATCAGCGGGATGGCGGGGCGCTGCGTGCCCGGTTCGATCGCAGGCTCACGCGCGCCGAGCAGGCGGATGCGCGGGCCCAGATCACGCGGATGCTGAGTCTGGATACGGACGCACAGACGATCCGGGATTTCCATCGTGTGGATCCGCGTTGGAAGAAATCGGGGCGGGCGCGGCTGTTCCGCTCGCCGACGCTGTTCGAGGATGTGATCAAGACGGTGACGAGCTGCAATGTCGCGTGGCCCAGCACGGTGAACATGAACCGGCGTCTGTGCGAGGTGTGCGGTCGCAGGAGTGCTTCGGGGGCCTACTCGTTCCCGACGGCGCGGAAGCTGGCCCGGACGCGGGTGGGGACGCTGCGGGGGCGGTGCCGCGTGGGTTATCGCGATCAGCGGATCATCGATCTCGCGAGGCTGTTTGTCAAAGGGCATGTGAACGAGCTCTGGCTCAATGACCCCGCAACGCACGACGACGAGGTGTTCGGGTTCCTCGTGAAGCTCCCGGGCATTGGTCCGTACGCGGCGGGGAACATCATGCAGCTGCTGGGGCGTTATTCGCGTCTCGCGATTGACACCGAGACGATTCGGCACGCGAAGAAGGTGCTGCGGTACGACGGGAGCGACGCGGAGATCACCAGACTCATCAAGGCGCACTACGAGCCCTTCGGCGAGCACCGGTTCCGCAGCTACTGGTTCGAGATCTGGCAGTTCTACGAGACCAAGGCAGGGCCGGCGCATACATGGGAACGGGAACAGGTCAGCACGACCTTTACGGCGGCGAATCTGGGCTAAACCTCTAAGTTTATTGATAGGGCGGCTGTCTCGGGCACAAAAAACCGGCGAGCTTGAGGGCTCGCCGGGGTCTTACTTTGAGTGTCCTGATATCGGGAACCTGCCATCCGATCCAATCAATCGTACACGGGCAGGCCGGATGGTACCGACTGCGGGATCGCGAAGCGCAGATCGATCGACTTGGTGTCGGTCAGGGCGTTGAGGAAGTCGAGCAGGCGAGCGATTTCATAGTCACTCAGTGCGACTGGGCTCAACTGATTGGAGGCAGCGATGCCAGCGACACGAGCGGGATCGTTCATGACGACGAAGTCCTCGTCCGAGATGCCGTCGGCGTATGGAAGCACGGCTTGTGCAGTTTCGTAGTTTTCAAGAGCAAAGACCGGGTCGAGGTGGTGTCGTACGACGCCCTCAAGCGTTGCATATGCGCCGCTGTGTCCGTATGGTGCGGTCAACGCGACATTGCGCAGCGATGGGACACGGAACATGAACAGATCTTCGTCATTCCCGCTCTGTGCAGCGAGACCAATGTCGTCGTGCCCATCGGTGTAGCCGGGCTGATTATGTCCCTTGCCGGGTCCAATCTGTGGCATGGCGATTGAGGCGAAGCTGTGATTGGTCTGGAATGAACCGCTGTGGCATTCAACACAGTTGGCTTCGCCGTAGAAGATGGTCATGCCCTCGACCGCGTTGGAGGACATCGCGCCGGAATCGCCACGGAGGAACTGATCAAAGGGTGAGTTATCGCTTCGGCCGATAGCAAACTCGTAGGACGCGATCGCCTCGGCGATGTGCTGGTATTTGATGTCATTCGGTCGATTCACATCCGGGTAGATGTCCATCATCATCTGTGCATACTCGGGTACGCGTGCCACCCGTTTGGCCAGGATCCGCCATACAAGCGGAAAGTCGCCTGCCGCCGCAGCATCGGCGACCTGGTTCTCGCCCGGTTGACCGGCCATCTCGGTTCCCGAGGTTATCGGGAAACAGGCCTGCGCGGCGACTACCGAGGTGAGTCCTGTGAGCATGTCGTCGCCCGCGGGGGTCTTGAAGCCAGAGGGCTGAGTCGGGTCGGCGGCGATGCGCCCGTCGTGCATCATCGTTTCAAACTCAAATGCACCAATATTGAACACATGTGGTGCATTGCGAGGGACACGCTCTGGAACGGCATCTGATCCCGCCCCGGTTTCACGGGCCGGGCCAAGCCCGATCCCGCCCTCGCCAACGGACAGCGAGAGCCCATCGCTGGTGTCCGTGAGCATGTTGTGGCAGGTTGCGCAGGAGACATTCATGTTGCCTGACAGGATTTTATCGTGGAACAGGAGTTTGCCCAGTTCTGCCTGATCCGGGTCGATTTCGAAGTAATCGGTATCGGTCACAGCTGGTGGAAGCGTGAGCCCGCCGCGGTTGTTCGAGCGTGCGTTCTCCAGTGACTGCACGATGCGTCGCACAAAGTCGGCATCGGGATTGATATGGGTCGAGTTTGCAACGCTCGCCCCGTGTTGTGACTGGGCAGTTGCAGTGGCGTTCGTTCCGGCCAAAAGACCAAACGATGCAGTGATCAGTACCCCGAGAATACGGGGTGCTTTGGCTTGTTCTGTGCGATTCATATTTGTTCTCGAATGTGCGTGGAGCAAGTAAAAAAAAGACTGGTGCCAATCCGCATTGGCGCCAATCCGCTGCAAGAGGACAACGGAACGCCACGATGCGACCGTCTCCCGACGATGGAGTTCAAGGTACTGAAGCTGAATATGGCTGTAAAGGGCTAATGACGATTTACTTGTCAGAATGGGTTGATTCCACCAATAACACGACTCTCTGCATTCTGGGGCATTTATGTGACAACGACCTCACTTGGATTTTGCTGACCGCGTGTTGATGCGAGCGAGCCTTTCAATTGAGCAGGCCCCGGTGGCATATTGGGGCCACGCAAAACTTGGGCGCCCCCGACGGATGAGTTGGGGACGGTGCTTTTGATGATTGATATAAATCCGGCTCAACGGTGGCATTATGAGCTAACGGCGATTTCTCGACGCTTGAAGGTAAGCCGGTCATCGCACCCGACGCGTCAGCGTCTTGCCTGGCGTGCCTCAGGACTTGACAAGCGACACTCTCTCGGTTGTCTTTTCGATCGCGGTCAGGTCCTGCAGCGCGGTCACATCCCAGAAGCCGGCCTTGAGCGCCTCGATCGCGTGGACGGCCTGCATCGCGGCTGTTGCCGTGGTGACCATGGGGATGCCCAGGCGGACGGCGGTGGCGCGGATGCGGCCCTCGTCGGTCTGCCAACCCGTGCGCGTTGGGGTGTTGATGACGAGTTGGATCTCGTTGTTCTGCATCAGGTCGATCACATTGGGGCGTGCGCCCTCTTGGATCTTCTTGAGGATGCTTGGGCGCAGGCCGTGGCGGGCGAGCAGTTCGCCGGTGCCCCTGGTGGTGAAGACCTTGAAGCCCATGGCCATGAGCGAGCGGACCACGGGGATCATCGCGTCGCGGTCGGCCTGTCGGACGGAGAGGAACACGCCGCCCTCGGTGGGGAAGCGGGTGCCCGCGCCGAGCATGGCCTTGAGGTAGGCGTTGGGCAGCGAGACATCGACGCCCATGACCTCGCCGGTGGAGCGCATCTCCGGGCCGAGGACGAAGTCGACGCCGGGGAACTTCTGGAAGGGGAAGACCGGCGCTTTGACGGCGTGGAAGCCGGCGTCGGGGATCTCGTGGGCGTGCTGCGATTCGAGCGATTGCCCCATCATCGCCTTGGCCGCGATCGAGGCCCATGGCGCACCCTTGGCCTTGCCCACATAGGGAACGGTGCGTGATGCGCGGGGGTTGACCTCGATGATGTAGACCTCGTCGTCCTTGAGGGCCATCTGCACATTCATGAGCCCGCACACGCCCAGCTCACGCGCCAGGGCGCGGGCGGTATCCTTCACCTCGTCGACGATCGCGGGGCGCAGGTTGACGGGTGGGATCATGCAGGTCGAGTCGCCCGAGTGCACGCCCGCCTGCTCGATGTGCTCCATGACGGCGGCGACCAGCGCTTGCCCGTCGCCGTTGCGGTCGAAATCCGCGACGATATCGACATCGAGCTCGGTGGCGCTGTCGAGGAACTGGTCGATGAGGATCGGTGCGTCGTCGAGGCCCGAGGCGTCGACGGCGGTGGTCATGTAATGACGCAGCGCCTTCTCGTCGGGGCAGATCTCCATGCCGCGCCCGCCGAGCACATAGCTGGGGCGGACGAGCACGGGGTAGCCGATGCGTTTGGCGATCTCGACGGACTGCTCGATGGAGCGAGCGATGCCCGAGCCGGGGCGTTTGAGGTCGAGCTTGGTGAGCAACTGGTCGAACCGGTCGCGGTCCTCGGCGCGGTCGATCGCATCGAGGGAGGTGCCGAGCATGGGCACGCCCGCCTGATCGAGCCCGTGGGCGAGGTTGAGGGGCGTCTGGCCGCCGAACTGGACGATCGTGCCCAGCACGGCCGCATCGCGGGCGGCGTCCCGCAGGAGCGACTGGACCTGGGTGATCTCGTGCGATTCGAGCTCGATCTCGATGCGTGACCGCTGATCGGTGCGATCGACCTCGAGGAGCGTTGTGAAGTCCTTAGTGAACCAGTACTCAAAGCAGCGTCCGTTGGCGAGCATGACACCGATCCCGACGCGACCGCCGAGCTGACCGCTCTGCACGATGCCCGCGGCGGCGTGCCCGTACAGCGTCAGGTCCGCGATGATCGCGTCCTGGGCGATCTGCGGCACATCGTCGCCCTTGGAGAGCGACTTGGTCGCGTGCGAGAGATCCACGAGTGTGCACACGGGCTGGGTCACCCCGAGCCGCTCAGTGACATTGAGCACATCCTCGAGCGTGAGGGGCTCGAAGAAGAGCAGGTCGCTGGTGTCGTAGTCGGTCGAGACGGTCTCGGGGTTGGAGTTGATCATGACCGCCGCGAAACCGAGCTCTCGGGCCGCGAAGGCGGCGTGGACGCAGCAGTAATCGAACTCGATGCCCTGGCCGATCCGGTTGGGCCCGCCGCCGAGGATCACGACCTTTTGCTTGGGGTCGGTCTCGGCGAGCAGGCGATCGCGCAGCTCGCACTCGGGGGCGACATCGACGACGGTGCCCGACTCGTCCATGCGTTTGGACCCGGGCTGGTAGGTCGAGTAGTAGTATGGGGTGATCGCCTCGAACTCGGCGGCGCAGGTGTCGACGCACTTGAAGACCGCCTCGACGCCGAGCGACTTGCGCTTGGCGCGGACCTTGAGGATCGAATCGCTGTTGATCTGCCCGAGATAGAGGTTCGCGAGCTGGGCATCGCTGTATCCGAGTTGCTTGGCACGCTGCATCAGCTCGCGGGGCATCGCGTCGAGCGACTCGATGGCGCACAGCTCATCCTCGAACTCGACGAGCTCGTTGAACTGATGGATCCAGAACGGATCGATCTTCGTGAGCTCACAGACACGCTCCACGCCCCAGCCCATCTTCAGCGCGTATCGAACGAAGTACATGCGCCCCTGCGACGGGACCGCCAGCTTGCGGGTGAGCTTGTCCTCGCGGATGGGCCACTCGATCTGCTGCCCGTCGGCGGTGCGTCCGTCGGCGGACTGGCGGGCTTCGAGCCACTTGTCGTTCTTGTCGAGCCCAAGCCCGTAGCGTTTCACATCCATCGAGCGCACGACCTTCTGGAACGACTCCTTGAAGGTGCGTCCGATGCTCATGGCCTCGCCGACGGATTTCATCTGCGTGGTCAGTGTCTCGTCGGCCTCGGGGAACTTCTCGAATGTCCAGCGCGGCATCTTGGTGACGATGTAGTCGATGCTCGGCTCGAAGCAGGCGCTCGTCGTCCCGGTGATGTCGTTTCGCAGCTCGTCGAGCGTGTATCCGATGGCGAGCTTGGCCGCGATCTTGGCGATCGGGAAGCCCGTCGCCTTCGACGCCAGCGCCGATGATCGCGACACACGCGGGTTCATCTCGATGACGACCATCTCGAAGGGCTTGTGCCCGTTCTCGTCGGGCTCGGGGTTGGGGTTCACGGCGAACTGGACATTGCTCCCGCCCGTCTCGACGCCAACGCCGCGCATGATCGCCAGCGCCGCGTCGCGCATCTTCTGGTATTCCTTGTCGGTGAGTGTCATGATTGGGGCGACGGTGATCGAGTCACCGGTGTGGACACCCATGGCGTCGATGTTCTCGATGCCGCAGACGATGATGCAGTTGTCGTTCTTGTCGCGGACGACCTCGAGCTCGTATTCCTTCCAGCCGATCAGCGACTTGTCGACCTGGACCTGGTTGATCATCGAGGCGCGGATGCCTCGGGTGACGAGTTCTTCGAACTCGGCGCGGTTGTAGGCGATGCCGCCGCCCCAGCCGCCGAGCGTGAAGGCGGGGCGGACGATCATGGGCAGGCCGTGGATATTTAAAAAGTCGAGGGCCTCATCGAGGGCCTCGACCGTTTTGGATTCCGGGGTCGCGAGGTTGAGCGATTCGCAGATCTCGGCGAATGTCTTGCGGTCCTCTGCCTTATGGATCACTTCGCGGGAGGCACCGATCATCTCGACGCCGTATTTCTCGAAGACGCCGCTGTCGTGCATCTCGCAGGCGCAGTTGAGTGCGGTCTGTCCGCCGAGCGTTGGGAGGACCGCGTCGATCGGGTTGCCCAGCTCTTTCTCTTTGATGATGATCTTCTCGACCGCTTCGGGCGTGATGGGCTCGATGTAGGTGCGATCCGCGAAGGCCGGGTCGGTCATGATGGTCGCGGGGTTGCTGTTGACCAGCACCACCCGGTAGCCCTCGTCACGCAGCGCCTTGCACGCCTGCGCGCCCGAATAGTCAAACTCGCAGCCCTGTCCGATCACGATGGGACCGGAACCGATGAGCAGGATGGTGTGGAGGTCGTCGCGTCTGGGCATGGGTGCGTTTGTCCTGCGATGGCCCACCCGGGGAGGCAGCGGGAGGGTCCAATAAAATGGCTTCGATTTTGGGTGCGCCTAAACCACATGAGTGTATGCACCATCCCGGCCCGAGGGGCAAAACCGGACCGCTTGTGGGCGTGATTGGCATTCTGCGACGATTGTGTGGGCTGCTCGCGGCCTGCGGGGATGAACCCGGGCCCACGCCGGCCGTACGATGATGATCGAAGCGGGATCAGCCGATCTCGATGATGGGGCAACCCGCCCCGACACTGGAGAGCTCAAGCATGTGCGGAATCGTTGCGTATATCGGGAACAAGCAGGTTCAGCCACTCCTGCTCGAGGGGCTCAAGCGCCTCGAATATCGCGGCTACGACTCCGCGGGCGTGGCCTCGATCAACAACGGGCAGCTCTGCATCGCCAAGGCCGTCGGGCGCGTCGCCAATCTTGAGGATGAGCTCGATTCCATCGGCGGGATCCACGGCACCATCGGCATCGCCCACACCCGCTGGGCCACCCACGGCGGCGTCACCCAGATCAACGCCCACCCGCACCGCGATCGCGACCACGGCATCGCCCTGATCCACAACGGGATCATCGAGAACTACGCCTCGCTGCGGACCCTGCTTGAGGCCAAGGGTCACGAGTTCAATACAGAAACAGATACCGAGGTTCTGGGCATCCTCATCTCGCACCTCTATGACCCCGAGAACGGGGTCGATCTGGAGAAAGCGGTCCAGGCGGCCCTGCGCGAGGTCCGCGGGGCCTACGCGATCGCGGTGATCTGCCAGAAGGAGCCCGATGTGATGGTGTGTGCCCGCAAGGGCTCGCCGCTGCTGATCGGGGTCGGCAACGGCGAATACATCGTGGCGTCGGACCCCAGCGCCATCATCGCCCACGCGTCACAGGCGATCACCCTCGATGACTACAGCGTCGCGCGGCTGACCCGCGACGGGTTCCGGACCAGCACCGTCGATGACATCGAGCTCTCGCCCAAGGTGATGCAGCTGGAGATGGACCTTGAGGAAATCGAGCTGGGCAACTTTGAGCACTACATGCTCAAGGAGATCTACGAGCAGCCCGAGACCCTGCGCCGCTGCCTCAAGGGGCGGCTGGACAAGAACGAGGGGCGCGTCGTGCTCGGCGGGCTGATGAGCTTCGCCAAGGAACTGGTCAAGTCACGGCGTGTGATCCTCACCGCGCAGGGCACGGCCCTGCACAGCGCCATGATCGGCGAGTACCTGCTCGAGGACCTCGCCAAGATCCCCGCTGAGTGCGAGTATGCCAGCGAGTTCCGCTACCGCAACCCCATTATCGAGGACGGCACGGTCGTGATTGCGGTTTCGCAGTCGGGCGAGACGGCCGACACGCTCGCGGCGCTGCACGAGGCCAAAGACCGCGGCGCGCTGTCATTGGGCGTGATCAATGTCGTGGGCTCGACCATCCCGCGCGAGACCGACGCCGGCGTGTACCTCCGCGTGGGCCCCGAGATCGGGGTGGCCTCGACCAAGGCGTTCACGGGTCAGGTTGCGGTATTGACCATGATCTCGCTGTTCATGGCCCGCCGACGCATGATGTCGCCCGAGGCCAGCGCCCGCCTGATGACCGAGCTCAACCGCGTGCCCGACCTGATCGAGCAGATCCTGCAGACCGACGAGCTGATCCGCAAGGTCACCGAGAAGTATGTCCACCGCGACAACTGGCTCTTCCTGGGGCGCGGGTACAACTACCCGACGGCGATGGAGGG
>CAYQRD010000057.1:0-14145 GCA_964419845.1 uncultured Phycisphaeraceae bacterium | reverse complement strand
CCCATGCGTTACGCAATGATCATGGCCGGCGGCTCCGGCACGCGGCTCTGGCCCATGTCCCGCGACGGGCAGCCCAAGCAGCTCATCCGGTTCATCAAGACCGACGACGGACGCACCGTCTCGCTGCTGCAGCTCGCGGCCGAGCGGGCGGCGACGCTCACGCAGGGCAACAGCGTCTACATCTGCACCGGCGAGCGCTACCGCGAGCAGATCAAGGCGGCCATGCCCGGCTTTGACGATGCGCATATTCTGGGCGAGCCCATGCCGCGCGATACGGTCAACGCCGTGGCCTTCGCGGCGGCGGTCTTCGCCAAGGACGACCCCGACGCGGTGTTCAGCGTGCTCACCGCCGACCAGCTCATCGAGCCGGCGGATGTGTTCGCCGACGCGGTCGAGCTGGGCTACACGCTCGTCGAGCAGGACCCGACGCGTCTGGTGACCTTCGGCATCAAGCCCGACCACCCCGCCACGGGCTACGGCTACATCGAACGCGGAGAACTCCTCCCCGGCACCGAATCCCAGGCCTTCAAGGTCGCCCGCTTCATCGAAAAACCACCCCTCGAAAAGGCCGAGGCCTATTTCCAGTCCGGACGCTTCGACTGGAACGCCGGCATGTTCGTCTTCCACGCCCGCACGCTGCTCGATCTCTACAAACGCTTCATGCCCGACAACGCCAAGCTCATCGATCAGCTCCAGACCGCGTGGGGCACCGAGAGCCAGCAGCGTGTGCTCGACGAGATCTACCCGCAGCTCGAGAAGACCAGCGTGGACTACGGCATCATGGAGCCGGCCGCCAACGAGAAGGATGTCTCGATCGTCGGCGTGAAGATGCCCATCCAATGGCTCGATGTCGGCTCATGGCCCGCCTACGCCGAGACCCTCACGCCCGACGCCCACGGCAACCGAAGCAGCGGCACCCCCATCGCCACCTTCGATGCCCACAACAACATCGTCATCAGCGAAGACTCCGACGCCCAATCTGATCATGACCACACCATCGCCCTGATCGGGTGTGATGATCTGATCGTGATCAAGACCGATCGCGCCACGCTCGTGGTGCCCAGAGACCGGGCGCAGGACATAAAGAAGCTGCACGAGCAGCTGCCCGATGGGCTGAAGTAATCGAATAGACGCGAACCAATCGCATATACTCCCCCATGCGCATCTTCGCCATCGATCTCGGTGACCAACGAACGGGTCTTGCCCTCGCCGATCGCATCACCAACATCGCCTCGCCCGCGGGGCTCGTCGAGATCCCCATCGAGCGCGAGGACGGACGCCTGCTCATCACCGAGATCGTCAAGCAGTTCCAGCACCAGGCCAGCGGCCCCGAGACCGAGATCGTCCTCGGGCTCCCGCTCAACATGGACAACACCGAGGGCCCCCGCGCCAAGCTCGTGCGGGAGTTCGCCGTCAAGCTCGCCAGCCGTCTCGACCGGCCCGTCGTGCTGGTCGACGAGCGCCGGACATCGGTCGCCGCCGACGCCCGCATGTCGCAGTCGGGGCTGACTCACAAACAGAAAAAGATGCGACGCGACGCGATCGCCGCCGCCGCCATCGCCCAGCTCTACCTCGACGAGCCCGACACCAGCGTGATCGGCACCATTGACCCGATCCCACACAAATAACCGATCTGGTGTCAGCCGAACCGCTCGAATCCCGGTTTGTATGCGAGAAAGACTGCAACAAACACCCCTACGCGCGGGTTGTACTCTGAAGAACCCAAGGATATCCATGATGACCAGCGCACTACACGCCATCCTGCTCGCCTCCAGCACCATACTCGCGATGAACACTGCCGAGCCCGACGCGGTTGTTGAGAACACCAACGCAAGCGAGAAGGCCGCGTACCAGTCTCCCCGCGAACTCCTCACCGCCCTCGCCGAGAAGGACGCCCAGACCACCACGCTCAGCGCCGCGGTCCGCTACATCAACATCAACGCGCTGGAAAACGACCGCCAGGAACGCAGGGGCAAACTCGCGATCAGCAACAGCGATAACGCCGACTCATCGCAGTCGCGCCGGTACGCCGTGCAGTTCAACCAGCTCATCATCGACGACCGCCTCGACCAGATCGACGAGCATTTCATCTTCGACGGCCGCTGGTTCGTCGAACGCAAACCCGAAGAGAAGCAGTTCACCAAACGCGAGCTCGTCCCCGCCGGCGACACCCTCGATCCCATGGAACTCATGCGCGACGCACCCTTCTGGGTGTCGCTGGGTCAGGATCAGGACCGCCTGCTCGCGTCATACGACACCCAGCTGCTCCCCACCAGCGACGGGCTCATCGACAACCTCGACTTCCCCGAGCTCAAATGGTTCGCCGAGCTGCCCCATGTCGTGGGCACACTCCAGCTCAAGCTCACCCCCAAGCCCGGTTCGGGATTCGAGGACGACTGGGAATGGGTCCGCATCTGGACCAACCCCGACACGCTGCAGCCATCGCTCTACATCAAGGCCGACTGGACCGGCGACCTGCAGATCGTCGAGCTCTTCGGTGCCAAGACCAACGAAGACATCCCCGCTTCCGTCTTCGACACCACCGCACCCGACGCCCGCTCGGGCTGGCGCGTGCAGATCTCCACCTGGCGGGGCGACGAAGAAAAGAAAGCCGACTGACACATGACTCCCTGTGCCTCCCTGCGCCCCGCGGGGAGGTGGGCCCGGCGGAGCCGGGGTCGGAGGGGTGTCTTGATACAACACCAGAATTGAGCATTGAACACAGACCCCTCCGTCTCACTTCGCTCCACACCTCCCCGCGGGGCGCGGGGAGGGACAAGGCAGACCCATCATGACACGCATCCCCTTCCTTCTGCTCGCCCTGCTCACCGCCCAAGTCAGTTCCCATGCCAGCGCCCAGCAATCGGTGCCGCCCGTCGAGGACGACACACCCATCGCGCCCATCGATGTGCACGATCACGACCACGCCCCCATCGAGCGCGTCGAGATCCCCGAAGAGCTCAACCATGTCACCCAGGCACTGCGCGAGCTGATCACCGCCGAATACCTCAGCGACGCAGAACGCACCGCGCTGCGCATTAAGCACGGCGTATGGCAGCCCGAAGACCTGCTCAACCCCGAGCAGGCCGCTAAAGCCGCCCTCGATGCCGGTGCCTACGACCACCCGTTCACCCGCGACCCCAGCGCCCACCCGTTCGAGCGCGCCCAAGCCGCACTCATGCGAGGCGAGCCGCAGACCGCACTCGACGCGCTGCACGAACGCACCGGGCTCTTCCCCCCCTCCTACCTCGTCGTGCAAGCCCGCGCTCAGGAAATGCTCGGACGCCACGATGAAGCACGGACATCCCTGACGGAACTCGAGTCCCTGCTCGCCGACATCAAAGTCACAAACGCCGACGAGTTCGCCTGGGCCGCCGAGGGGCTCATGGACCTCATCCGGATCCGCGGCCCCCAAGGCGACCCCAAGGCCGAATACCAGAACATCGCCAAGCTCCTCGCCAACGCCCGCGAGCAGCTCGACCGCACCAGCTGGCGCGTCCGCCTCGCCGAGGCCCGCCTGCTCTACGCACACAACAACTACAAGGACGCCCAGACCGCCGCCGCCGAAACGCTGGGCCTGCACCCACGCAACGCGCAGGCCGCGTTCCTGATCGGTTCGATGGCCGTCGACTCCTTCGACTTCGACACCGCCGACGAGATCGCCAACAAGCTCGACCTGCTCGCCGAATCCATCGACGGCAACCTCAACGCCGAAACCGACCCGCAACCCTCGCTCCTCGCCTCGATGCTCCGCGCACGCGTCGCGCTGCGCCGCAAAGACCCGCAAGGCGCCGAGATGGCCATCGACCCCGTCCTCGCCCGCATGCCCGAGCAGCGCGACCTGCTGGCGCTCAACGCCGCCGCCGCCGCCGCGGGGTTCCGCATGACCTCCACCCAGCGCCTGCTCGACGCCTACGACGAGCTTTCGCCCGGCTCACCGTTCGCCTACATGCGCGTCGCATCGACCCTCAGCGAGTACCGCCAATACACCACCGCCGCAGAGGTCTACCGGCGTGTGATCGAACGCGCCCCGCACTGGGGCGAGCCACGCCTCGGTCTGGGCCTATTGCTGGTGCAGGCCGGGCTCGACCAGCAGGCCCGCGAGACCCTCGAAGACGCGCTCGCGCTCGACCCATTCGACCTGCGCGCCCAGAACTCGCTCACACTCGTCACCGAACTCGCCTCCTACGCCACCATCGAGAGCGATCACTTCATCGTCCGCTACAAGCCGGGCACCACCGACATCGTCCTCGCCCAGGAGATGCCCGCGATCATGGAACGCATCCACGCCCGCGTCGCCGGGAACCAACCCGGTGGAGTGGCACATGAACCGGCTCAAAAAACCCTCATCGAGCTCATGCCCAACCACGAGTGGTTCGCCGTCCGAATCGGAGGCATGCCCTCGATCCACACCATGGCCGCCTCCACCGGGCCCGTCATCGCCATCGAAGCACCACGCGAAGGCCCCAAGTCATCCATCGGCCCATACGACTGGCCCCGCGTGCTCCAGCACGAATACACCCACACCGTCAACCTCGCCCGCACCAACAACCGCGTCATCCACTGGATGACCGAGGCCAACGCCGTCTACAACGAGGACGCCCCCCGCGCCGCCAACACCTGGGCGATGCTCACCAGCGCCTACGAGAACAACGAGCTCTTCGACCTCGTCGACATCAACACCGCCTTCGTGCGCCCAAAGAAACCCACCGACCGCTCGCTCGCCTACGCGCAGGGCGCATGGATGTTTGAGTACATCGTCGAGACCTACGGCAAGGATGCCCCCCTCCGCATCTTCGACGCCAGCGCACGCGGCCGCGACTCCGTCGACGCCTTCGAGGAAACCCTCGCCGTCACGCCAGAGTCCTTCCTTACCGGCTTCCGCGAATGGGCCAAGCAGGACCTCATCAACCACGGCCTCCTGCTCCCCGAAGGCACACCCGACATCTATGAACTCTTCAATGTCGACGAGGATGCCTCCGCCGAACAACAGCTCGACAAGGTCCCCACGCTTGAAGAGATCGACGCACTCCTGCAACAACACCCCGACCACCCCCAACTCGTTACGCTCCGGCTGGGCTACACCCTCTCTGGTGCCGGCGAACGCCTGACCGACGAGCAGGTCAGCTTCCTGCAGTACGCCATCACGGTCCGCCCCACCGACGACACCCCACACAAACGACTCGCATCCCACTTCCTCGCCGGCGAACCCTCCGAGCACCCCAACGCCATCCCCCACCTGCAATACCTCGACGCCCGTGAGATCCACTCCCCCGCCTACGCCGGCCAGCTCGCCCTGCTCTACGCCCAGACCGGTGACTCAGAAATGGCTATCGCCAAAGCCCTCCGCGCCGTCGCCATCGCACCGTTTGATGCCGACCAACGCGAACGCGCGGCAAGAGTCGCCCTCATCGTCAAAGACTACGAGCAGGCCAAACACCAGCTCGAAGCCCTGACCATCCTTGAGCCGGATCGGGAGATCCATCAGCGACGCCTCGAAGCACTCAAGAGCAAGCTGGGCGAGTAAGTCCTATCGCAAGGGTGCCAGTACACACGACTCTGGGTGCCACTACTCGCCCGAAGGGCGCAGTAGTGCTCTTTAGAACTTCGCAAGACACTATTGCGCCGCTGCGCGTCGA
Organism: uncultured Phycisphaeraceae bacterium; assembly: GCA_964419845.1. GTDB lineage: Bacteria > Planctomycetota > Phycisphaerae > Phycisphaerales > UBA1924 > UBA1924. The sequence continues at coordinate 8,506 of CAYQRD010000057.1, read as the reverse complement.
GTAGTGGCACCCTCGCAATGCTGCCGGGTGCCATGCATGTGTCGTCCTCGGCTCCAGCATGTCCTTGACCACCACGAAACACATGCAGGAGACTTCGTCACCTGCATGGCACCCATCTCCACTCTGACTTCTTCTCGGTGTGCTCCGTGTGCCCTGTGGTGAATCCTCCCACCGCACCAACCACTCACGCGATCTGCCGCCGCGCCCCGTTCTCATCAAATGCCAGCAGCTCATCCGCCGCCGCCTCGGGCTTGAGCGCCGGGCCCTTGCTGCCCCAGCCCGTCCACCGCTCGTAACGCTCGTGCAGGTCCCGTGCGATCTCCGCGTTGCCCATGCCCTTGTCGCTGTAATCGATCGGGCGCATCACGCGAACACGCGTCGAGCTCCGCATCCACAGCGACTCCCAGGCGTTCTTCGTCTCCGTCGGCGTGCCCTCGATAATCACAGGCAGCACCCGCGCCCCGCTCCGCTGCACCAGCACACCAACACCCGGCGCAAAGGGCATCAGCTTCTTTGCCGGACGCTCAATGCGCCCCTCGGGGAAGATCCCGATCACGCCGCCCGCAGCAAGCTCTGCCCGCGCCCGCCGCAGACCGGTTCGGCCGTGCCGATTTCGGGCGATGAAGATCACCCCGAGCCGGTTCCACAGCCACTCAAGCCCGCGCAGACGCATGTCGTCGGCCATCAGCCACTTGATCTTGGTCGGCACGCTCAGACTCACCAGGATCGGGTCGACACCCGCCGTGTGGTTGCACACCACGATCATCGGCCCGCCCAGATCGTCCAGCGCCCCATCCTCCACCTCGATCTGCAGATCATGCACACCCCGCGCGTACGCGAAGCCAAACAGATACAGCAGGCCGTCCAGACTCGTCAGGGCCGGGGTCCATTTCCTGCCATACGCGCGACCGCCCGCAAGTGCAATGCACACAAGCAGTAACGCGCCCAGCATGATCCAAACCCACATCGGCATTATGTATATGTTAGCATTCACAAAGCTAGGGTTCCACAGCAGTTACGAAAATATCGACAATTGCCCAGCAATCTTCACAGAAGCAGCACGCAAACCCTTGAAACCCGTACACTTCCCGTATGAACGACCTCTGGGCACCAAAGCGTGAAGAAGCCCTCACCCGCGTCGCCCCGCTCGCGGTGCGGGTCCGCCCCACCTCCATCGATCAGATCGTCGGCCAGACCCACATCCTCGGCGAGGGCAAGCTCCTGCGCCGCATGATCGACGCCGACGCCCTCACCTCCGTCATCCTCCACGGCCCGCCCGGCACCGGAAAAACCACACTCGCCGAGGTCATCGCCAAGGCCACCAAGCGCCGCTTCATCCGCGAGAACGCCGCGTCCGTCGGCGTCAAACGCATCCGCGAGATCATCGACGAAGCATCACGCATCCTCGGCGAGCAGAACAAACGCACCATCCTCTTCCTCGACGAGATCCACCGCTTCTCCAAATCCCAGCAGGATGTCCTGCTCGCCGATGTCGAACGCGGGCTCATCACACTCATCGGCGCCACCACCGAGAACCCCCTCTTCGCCGTCAACGCCGCGCTCATCTCCCGCTCCACGCTCTTCCGTCTTGAATCGCTCACCGAAGACGAAACCGTGCAGCTCATCGACAACGCGCTGAAACACCCCAGCGCCTTTCCTGACCAATCCATCGAAATCACCGAAGAAGCCAAGCGTGTCTGGGCGATCAAATCCGAAGGCGACGCCCGCCGCGCACTGACCGCGTTGGAAGTCGCCGTGCGTTCATCATCGCCAACGATTCCCACAGTTGCCGGTGGCACAGGCGTCTCGCCTGTGCAATCCCAACCAACCCTCCTCATCGACAAACAACTCGCCGAGGACTCCATCCAGCAGAAACTCGCCGTCTACGGCGACGACGGCCACTACGACACCATCTCCGCCATGATCAAGTCCGTCCGCGGCTCGGACCCCGACGCAGCCGTCTACTGGATCGCCCGCATGCTCGACGCCGGCGAAGACCCCCGCTTCATCGCCCGCCGCCTCGCGATCCTCGCCAGCGAAGACATCGGCAACGCCGACCCCCGCGGCATCATGATCGCTCAGGCCGCGTGGGACCTCGTCGAACGCATCGGCATGCCCGAGGCCCGGATCACCCTGAGCCAGTGCGCGACTTATCTGGCCTGCGCCCCCAAGAGCAACGCCGCGTATCTCGCGATCGACGCTGCCCTCGACGATGTCCGCAAGGGACGCGTCCTCCCCGTGCCCATCTACCTCCGCGACGGCAACACCTCCCCCCGCTCAGCCGACGACGGCTCCGGCCAACGCGTCCGCGACCTCGAAGTCGAGAAATACCAATACAGCCACAACGCCGAAGACCAGCTCACCGGCCAAGACTACCTCGGCGTCGACAAACGCTACTACGAGCCCAAGGACATCGGCAGCGAGAAGGTGCTCAAAGCATTCCTTGAGAATGCGCGGGCGAAGAAGCAGAAGCGCGATCGAAATTCCCAATAACTCAGTTCGCGTAATCACGCCCATACGCGCCACCGGCGGTATCGTGGATCGGCAAAGGGCCGAGCCCCGCAAGCGAGGGGTCAAGACCCTCGACAGGGGCATTCGCTTCTTCCAGGGTATGCTCAGCCGCGTGCCCGTCAACGAAGTATACCGCACGCTTCACGCGCATACCGTTGTCATCACAGCGAACACGAAGACACTTCTCGCGATCGAACAGCATCGCTTTCGATGACGCGTACCGAACCTCATACACCCGAACCGGTCGAAAAAAATCACCTGTAGAAGCCCCGGTGTTAGTCCTCGCCCACATGCCCGGGCGAGCGTACAGCGAGCGAGCGTATTGGAACGAACTCACCCCTTCTGTGAACCCAGGCCCGAACGCAACTTCGAGATCCCAGGGCGCTTCAGTCTGTCGCCGCGGGTCCGGCACACACCACAGCCCGAACCACTCAGGCCAAGGCGCAACCTCATGCATCAGCGAGGTCCAGTACACCGAGAGATCCCAGTACCCGCCATGAAGCTCCGTGGTCGGCGGGCGATCTGGTGTTATAGAAAAAGCATGACCCGCAGGGGCCCAGGGGAGCGAATCGTTGTGCCGCTGCGCATACTGCTCGAACGCAACAGCGCTCTGCCTCAGATTGGCGAGCACAACCGTATCGCCGGCTTCTCGACGCGCACCCGTCAACGCGGGCAAAGCCAACCCGATCAGAATCGCGATGATCCCGATCGATACCATGAGCTCAACAAGCGTGAATCCACCCCGTATCTGACGCATCAGTGCACCACCTCAATCGCATTCATCAGAACGGCACCATTGTAAACGCGACCTCCTGGCTCGCATGCACCACCGACTGGTAGGGCATCCAACAGCCCTTCGCGGGGTGGTACACGAAACGAAAACCAGCGATCGCGGGCTTGGGCGACTGGCTCAGCATGTCTTTTCTTAGCATTGGCATCTTTACCTCGGCAACAAGCGCTCCAGACTGAATCGGATCATCAGAAGGCACTGGAAACTGCTCATCCGGTAATCGCTCGCCGACCATCAGCGAAAAGCCCTTCGCGAATAGATCTCGCTCAAACTGATATTCAGTCGAAGGGTTGCAGACGCGAACGCTCAGCCGCTCGATGGAAACCCTGCCCATCGATGACATCTGCGGGTTCGCATTGATTTGCTTGTGCATCTCGAGCGCGCGCTCGCGGGAAAGCGGATCAAACCGAGCACTCGACGCGGCAAAGTCACGCTCAAAGTCCGGTTCCCACAGCTTGATGAGTTGTTCACAGAAGACATCCGCGAGATCATTCACACGATCTGTGCCGCCCAGCGCCGACATGCCCGAAGAGACCTCGACGACCCGCTGGTGAACCAACTCAAGCGTCGACTCCACGCCCGCGTCATCAATAGAATGTTCGAGCCCCGCGGGATCGAGCGCATCCCTGACCGCTTGGGGGACTTCAACACCTCGATCGATGCGAGTCGGTGATTTCTGGGCAGTGATACCCCGTACAATCAAAAAAACACCGACCAATAAGACAGCAACCGAAACAATATACTTCATTGGTTCTCCTCAAAACACCGGCATCCCCTTTCAGAGATGCCAGATCACGATTGGCTCAGGGAGGTCCCGGTTCAGGATCCGCATCTGCAACGCATTGCAGATTCACCCACGCCAACCCATTATTACACCCAGACTTGACGACACAATGCGTCCCCACAGGGCATGGGCCAATATTGAGACATAAGCTGCTGTTTGAACACACCTTGTTGTGCCAACAGTCGCCCGGAGCGCCGGGGGATGCTGTCGCTGATAAACTACTCAGCACAAGCAGGCCGACTCCCAACCCGGCACCCGTCATGATCTGACTCGCGTACCTTTTCTTCATGATCATTCTCCTGATCAAACTTCAATAAACGCCCCAGGATCAACGAGACCCCAGAGCAAAGAACAAGCAAAATCGAGAGGGCCCAGCCCGCTCCCGCGTCACCCAGAATCCGCTTCAATGCAGGCGGCGCGCCGCAACCACAATGCGCCAGCTCAGGAAATACTGCCAAGTAGGTGTGCCACCCGATGAAAAAGAGCCCAAGCAAGAAACTGAGAAGAAGCGAAAGCCGAGGCCGAATCCCCGCAACCAGCGTCGATGCAAGAACAAGCTCGACGACCACAACACCCCATGCCAGAAACACCGACACCCCCTCCAATGCGGGGATGCCCATCGCGATCGCCTCAGCCGGGTACGATATCGCCTGACCCTTCGCAACACCCGTATAGAAAAAGAGTGCCGCCACAATGCCAGCCAGTATTCTAAAGAGCAACTTCACTTGTTAATCTCCTCTTCAAACAAACCGTACAGGATAAAAAGACATCCCTCAACCGCTTCATGCTAAAAATTGAACTAATTTGCACAGCTCAAACATGACAAATCTCAGAGAAGCAAAGAGCCAACTGCGAAACGAGATCCGTTCACGATCCGTCCAGCCCGCAATACTCCAACCCAAAGCGATCTCATGGGATCCGATCGCCACCGCCTCCACCATCCTCGCCTACGCCGCCTTCCCGCCCGAGCTCTCCCTCGACCCCTTCATCACCGCCGCCCTCGCCGACGGCAAAATCATCTGCATCCCGCGCATCGACTGGGCCAACAAATCGATGGCCCCCGTCGCCATCTCAAATCTGGCCGATGATCTGCAAACAGGCCGATACGACATCCGCGTGCCCAAACCCGGGCTCGCATTGGTGGAACCAGCACAGCTCGATGTGATCCTGCTCCCCGGCCTCGCCTTCGATCGCGCCGGAAACCGCCTCGGACGCGGCGCGGGGTTCTATGATCGCTTCATCAGCGCCCTGCACGACGCGGGGCACCGACCCACCCTCATCGGGGTGTGCTATCACGCCCAGATCGTCGACTCGGTCCCCACCGAGCCGCACGATCACCGCGTCGATCGCGTGATTACTGAACGGGGCCCGCTCGAACCCGTATAAACTCGGGCACACATCGCGCCACACTCGAGCAGTTCGAGCCCAGAGGACCCACGGATGAGTCTCCCAAGCCAATCGTCACGCAACGCCACCCGCTCGTCACAGGTCCATTACCGGCGCTCGCGCAAGAGCCCGGGCCGCCGCGCGTTGTCCGCCGTGATCATCGTGCTCATCCTCTTTGCCGTCTGGTACACGCTCATCCGCCCCAGCGCCAACAGCGAGATCGCCGACCCCACGACAAACGACTCCGCCGCCGAGCTCACGCAGAACACCACCCCGCCCAGCACCAACAGCGACACCAGCAGCCCCGCGATCATCAGCAACAGCCCCGCGCGCCCGCTGCCCAACAGGGACGAATCCGATCCCAACGAAGAAGTCGACCGCCTGCTCGCCGACAACTTCGACAGCACACCACGCACCAACACGACCAACACCGACATCCTCGACTCCGCAGCGCAGCAAGCCAATCAGCGCCCCACCTCCCCCACTGCCGATCCCCAGACCAACCCCGCCAACCGCCCGCAAGTCGAGGACCGAAACACCACCCTGCGTGGCGTGCAACTCCAGCTCGACACCGCCCGCCGGCTCGTCGCCGAGAACGACCGCGTCGGTGCCCGCGCCCTGCTCTCGCGCACGCTCATCAACGCCGACCTCAGCGCCGCCGAACGCCAGACCCTCCGCGACGAACTCACGATCATCAACAACCGCCTCGTCTTCTCGCACACCGCCGACCCACGCGACCCTATGACCGAGGAGTACAAGGTCGCCTCGGGCGACTCGCTCTCCAAGATCGCCGGGCGGCGCGAGCTGGCCTCGCACTGGAAGCTCATCGCCCGCGTCAACCAGATCTCCGACCCCTCCAAGATCCGCCTGGGCCAGACCCTCAAGCTCGTGCGCGGCCCCTTCCACGCCATCGTCGATAAATCCGACCACCGCATCGACATCTACCACGGCTCACCCAACGACCCCTCGTCGTGGCTCTACATCCGCTCCTTCGATGTCGGGCTCGGCACCGCCGACGGCACACCCGTCGGCGAGTTCATCGTCAGCGCCAACAAGCTCGAGAACCCCGGCTGGGTCAACCCCCGCAACGCCCGAGAGCAGTACACCCCCGACGACCCCAAGAACCCCATCGGCGAGTTCTGGATCGGCCTCACCGGCGTCGGCCAATACAGCGACCTCGAAAGCTACGGCATCCACGGCACCATCGACCCCAGCTCCATCGGCTCCGACGAATCCATGGGCTGCGTCCGCCTCGCCAAGGGCGACATCGACATCGTCTACGAACTCCTCGCCGAACACATCAGCCGCGTGCTGATTGTGCCATAAACACCCGCCTCCCTCGCGCTCGCGGGGGAGGTGTCGAGCACAGCGAGACGGAGGGAGCCTTGGTGCCTTCCCCGCCCCGCGGTGGAGGTGGCACGCCGTCTTCGGCGTGACGGAGGGGGGTCTTCGTTGAACCACGCATCGATCAACTTCGTTAACTTGCCCTCAGGTCCGATAGAACACGACCCGATCGCGCCGAGCGCTGACATCGCGCGAAGCACCGGCACACGCACACCTTGCAACTGCACCGGTTCGCGTCGCCACGCCACCGATCTGTGTCACGCATTCCTGTTCACGCCCTGAACAGTGAATCCGGCTGAACCCGACAACCCAAAGCTTCGATGCTCCCGATTCTCAACGACGCAATCAGGGAGACACCGTGAACATCGATCGCACACTCATCGTTATCGCAACCCTGCTCGCCGCCAGCGGCACCGCCTGCGCACAGTCCTTCGTCGAGGGCGCCGAGTCCGGATCCAGCGACATGGTCGGCCCCCAGGGCGTCCGCGGTCGTGAGACCCGCACCCAGCAGCCCCACCAGACCAAGCCCGACACAGAGACCGGCGAGGAAGCAACCGAGCCCCAAGCCCAGCCCGACCAGCCCACAAACTGGTTCGAGTTCGAGCGGGCCACCGGCGACTGGGGCGGGCACCGCACCAAGCTCGAGGAATCCGGTGTCACCGTCGAAGCCACATTCATCGGCGAATGGTTCAGCGTCGTCGACGGCGGCGTCAGCTCCCAGTCCAGCGCCCGCGCACTCTTCGATGTCAATGTCACCCTCGACCTGCAGCGCATGATCAAGTGGGAAGGCGCAAGCGTCTTCGCCGACTTCTACTGGATCGACGGCCCGAGTCTCAGCGCCGACGCCGGCGACTTCCAGGGTGCATCCAACATCGAGGCCGACCACCGACGCCAGCTCTCCGAGCTCTGGTTCGAGCAGCTGCTCTTCGACGACACGATCCGCGTCAAGCTCGGCAAGATCGAAGCCAACGCCGAGTTCGCCTTCCTTGATACTGCCGGTGAGTTCATCAACTCCTCCGCCGGCTTCTCCCCCACGCTCCTCGCGCTCCCCTCCTACCCCGACCCCTCCACCGGCGTCATCCTCTCCTGGATGCCCAACGAACACTTCTCCATCACCGCCGGCTTCATGGACGGCGCCGCAACAGTCGACGGCGTGCGCACCGGCCTCCAAGGCCCCGACAGCTTCTTCAACGACGACCGTTCCGACGATTATGTCTACCTCGCAGAAGCCAACTTCTTCTGGGAAGGCGGGCGAGCCGGCCTGGGCTTCTGGCACCACGACGGCGACTTCACCCGCTTCCTCGGCGGCACCGAAAGCGGCACCAGCGGCTTCTACGCCCTGGCCGAGCACCGGATCTGGAACGCCGACGACGACCGAGGCATCGACATCTTCGCCCAACTCGGCTTCGGCGATGAGGCCGTCAACGATGTCGCCCTCCACCTCGCCGCCGGCGCCAGCTGGGTCGGCCCCTGGTCCTCACGCCCCGACGACGCGACGGGCATCTACATCTCGTTCATCGATCTGAGCGAGGACGCCGGCTACACCGACGACGAGACCGTCATCGAGCTCTTCTACAAGCTCCAGCTCACACCCTTCATGTCCATCAAGCCCGATGTCCAGTACATCATCGACCCCGCCGGCGACAGCACGATCGACGACGCCATCGTCATGGGCCTCCGCCTCGAAACCA
>CAYQRD010000056.1:10421-14178 GCA_964419845.1 uncultured Phycisphaeraceae bacterium | reverse complement strand
AAGGTGCGGGTGACGAGTTCGCTCGCGCTGGGCACAACCCACTCGCCGTTCACGGTCGAGGGCGAGATTCTGCGCATGGGTCAGCAGAAGACCGGCTCGTGGTTCGCGCATGCCCGTGACAAGAAGCTCTGGCTCGATCGGCTCGAGCTTCGCAAGGACGACGGCGAGCTGGTCGTGGTGAACCTCGACTCTGCTTCCAGTGTTGAAGTGATCGGCTGAGATCGGCAGATCCCTCTGCGTGATGGCCCGGGCATCGGCTCGGGTTTTTTCGTGCGCGCATCGCACGGTTTGTGCGCACAAAGCGGTCGTGCGCTGCGCGCGGTTTGAGTTTTTGAAAAACTTTTTTTAATGCATGATCGGCATGGGTTTGCGCTCGCGCGAGGGGTGTTGCAGTGACCGGGATTGTGCGCACAAATCGGGTCGGGGTCGGGAATGGTGAGGGCGTGCGACATGTGACACGCCGGGTGTGGAGGAGGGATGCACGATGGCGGGCCAGCTCATGACGGATGATGGGAACGCGAACCAGGACTGGTTGAAAGCGCGGGAGGCGATCGGGGCGCATGCGCGTCGTTCGGTCCCGCGATATGAGAAGCTTTGGGCGTATTACCGGAACCCGATTGAGCTGGTCCGTGCATCGGGCGCTGCGGTTGGCGATGGCGGATCGCGTGGCTGGTATCGCTCGGCGCAGGAAGTGGGGCTGCCGAGCCGGATTGTCGGCAGCGGGGGCGCGGCCGTCGGCGGCGAGCGGGGTCGGCGCGAGGTGGTGATCGAGAACGACATCGGCTGGCGGATCGGCGCGATGGTGGACTTCATGTTCGGCTCGCCCATCCGGATCGAATCGCTGGCGGAGGACGAGGAGAAACGCAAGGAGATCGAGGACGCGCTGGAGCATGTCTGGGAGACCAGCGGCGGGATCGCGATGCTCCAGGACATGGCGACGCTCGGGCATGTGTTCGGGCATGTGGACCTGCTGGTGCGTGCTGACGAGGAGGGGCTCGTCGGATCGAAGCCGTGGGACGCGGGGCGGTGGGTGTCGATCGAGCCGATCGATGCGCGCCGGGGCGTCGCGGTGCTCAGTGCGCAGGACTATCGCGAGATCGACCTGTACGCGCTGCATGTCGGCAGGGTTGTTGCGGACACGGGTGCTGCGGGACCGGCGCAGGCACGCAGAGGGTGGCTCGACCGGCTTCGCGGGGAGATCAACGCGAGCCGAGACCGAGACCCGTCAGAGGATGCGGGCGCGAGCGAGGTGTTCACGCGAGAGGGCTGGCTGCGTGTTGTGGACGGCGAGGTTGTCGACAGGGGCGCGTGGGCGTTGCTCGGGGGTGTGCTCCCGGTGGTGCATGTGCAGAACATGAGCCAGCCGTTCGTGTACGAGGGGATCGGCGAGGTCGAGTCGCTGGTTGGGTTGCAGGACGAGCTGAACACGCGTCTGAGTGATCGGGCGAGCCGGGTAACGATGCAGAGCTTCAAGATGTACCTCGCCAAGGGGATCGAGGGGTTCCGCGGGAGCAGCGTGGGTCCGGGGATGGTGTGGAGCACGGACAACCCTGAGGCGAGCATCAGCAGCTTCGGGGGGGATGCGAGCAGCCCGAGTGAGGACGCGCACATCGCGGAGATCCGCGAGGCGATGGACAAGATCAGCGGGGTGCCGCCGCTGGCGGGGGGCGTGGTGCGCGCCAAGCTCGGGAACCTGAGCAGCGCCAACGCGCTGCGGATCACGCTGATGAGCCTGATCGCCAAGACGCTGCGCAAGCGGGTGAGCTACGGACGCGGGATCGAGCGGGCGAGCGAGCTGGTGCTTGAGTATCTCAACGCGGCGGGCGTGCTGAGGACGGATGCGCGCGATCGGGGTGTGCGTGTGGTGTGGGGAGCGCTGCCGGTGATCGATGAGGCATCGCTGATCGCGGCGGGTCGATCGAAAGTGGAGCTCGGTGTGGACTCCGAGCGTGTGATCGAAGAGCTGGGGTACGGCGATGCCGACCCGGGCGTGGTATGAGCGAAAGGAGCGTGAGATGGCGAAGGTAGGCGCTGGTGGAGCCGGCGGTGCGGACGGCGGGGGTGAACCGGTCGAGACACCCAGTGTGCAGGTGAACGAGGAGGTTGTCTGGAAGGCGCGGGCACAGGAGGCGGAGGAGCAGAACGAGCGGCTCCGTGAGCGTGTCACGGATCTGGAGGCGGCGCTCGCGGATGCCAACGAGATGATCGCGCATGTGGAACGACGCGGCGAGATCGATCGCGAGCTGACGGCGGCCAAAGCGGTGGATCTGGAGACTGCGCGGATGCTGACCGAAGCGGTGATCGGGGAGATGGACGAGCCCGATGTGTCGGTGGCGGTGCGTGAGCTGTGCGAGCGCAAGCCGTTCCTGTTCGCGTGCAAGCGTCAGGGGGCGCACGGCGGGGTCTCGATGTCACCCGCTGCCGAGGGGAGCAGTGATGATGGGCTCGGGACGATGGCGGCGCGTGCTCGGGGGAGCGGGGATCGGAGCGAGCTGCTGCGCTATCTGCGTGCACGGCGCGCTGTTTGAGTTTGTGATTGTGTCGGTGTGAAGTCAGGAAGTGACAGAGGAGGATGAGGCATGGCTTTTACAGGCAAGGCGAGTTTTTCGGCGGGTGCGGAGCTGCCCGAGTTGGTGGAGGATGTGAGCGACATCATCGGGATCGTGAGCCCGCATGAGACGCCGCTGCTGGATCACCTGGGTGATGCCAAGCGGGCCGCGATTTCGACGGTGCACGAGTGGATCGAGGATGCGCTGCTGCCCAACCACGGGCAGATCGATCAGAGCAGCTTCTCGCCCGACCCGCAGAGCGCGGCGACGCTGACGGTGGACGACGCGGGGGTGTTCCGGGTGGGCGATCTGGTCCGTCCGGGCCAGAGCGGCGAGGTGATGATGGTCGTGGCGGTGGTCTCGGGATCGAGTCAGATCGCGGTGGTGCGTGGGTACGGGGCGACGACGGCGGCAACGCTGGCGGACAACATGATCCTGACGATCCTGGGCAACGCGGCGCTCGAGGGCGACGATGCGCCCGAAGCGCGATTTACCAATCGCAGCCGACGCAGCAACTACACGCAGATTTTCACGGCGGGGATCGATGTGTCGGGATCCATGCAGGCGAGCCGCGCATACGGGATCGCCGACGAGGTGGATTACCAGAAGCAGGAACGGATGCGCGAGCTGCTTCGCGATCTGGAGAACTGTGTGATCAACGGCGTCGCGCCCAGCAGCGACCCGCAGGGGAGCAGCACGGTGCGCCGATCGATGAACGGGATCCTGCACTCGATCGCGTCGAACCGCTTCGAGCCCGGCAGCGGGGGCATCCCCGATGGCGATGGCGCGGGGAGCGACCAGCTCAACGAGGAGGTGCTCAACGCGGCGCTCAGGACCATCTGGGACAGCAGCAGCGGCGGCGTGGACACGATCGTTGTTGGTGGCGCGCAGAAGCGGAGGATCAACTCGTTCGCGAGCGGGAGCCGCGCGTATCTGCCTGACGACCAGGTGTACTCAGACATGATCAGCGTGTACGAGAGCGACTTCGGGGTGTGCCGAGTCCTGATGAGCCGGTGGGTGCCCAACGACTCGGTGCTGCTGCTGGATTCGTCGCGGATCTCTGTGATGCCCATGCAGGGGCGGAGTTTCCATTACAAGCCGCTGGCGGCGACGGGCGACTCGATCAGCGGGCAGGTGATCGGGGAGTACACGCTGGAGTTCAAGAACGAGAACGCGCACGGGGTGATCTCGGGGCTGGGTGTGTGATG
>CAYQRD010000056.1:0-10321 GCA_964419845.1 uncultured Phycisphaeraceae bacterium | reverse complement strand
TGGAGTTCAAGAACGAGAACGCGCACGGGGTGATCTCGGGGCTGGGTGTGTGATGTGTGAATGGATGAAGACCCCCTCCGTCACGTTGGCGCGTGAAACCTCCCCCGCAAGCGCGGGGGAGGCGAGCGGGGGATGCTGCTCGAAAGGGCGGCGCATGGATGCGGGGTTTCAGCGGGGGCGCTGGGGCTCGCGGCCCGGGCGGGAGGGGTGCCCGCCCGGGCCATTGGCTTCGAGGTTGGATCGGAAAAGGAGAAGACATGTTTTCGAGAGATCGTGATCTGGTGGTGTATGAGCCGGGGCTGATGCGTGATGTGGGTTGGGCGGGGCAGCGCCGATTGTCGGTGCTCGGGAGTGTGAGCGGGACGCAGCTGACGATCAGCAGCGGATCGTTTGTTGATGCCGGCATCGAGGCCGGGCATGTTGCGGTGTTCGACGGCGTGACGCTCGAGATCGTGAGCGTGGACAGCGCGACGACCGCGACGGTGAGTCTGGTGCGTGGCGACATCAGCGGCGGCGCGGTCCCGCCGATCGCGGCGAGCAATCGGGCTGTGGTGGTCTACGACTTCTCGCCGCAGCGTGCGATCGTGCACCGCCAGGTGCTGACGATGCTGGGGATCGATGCTGTCGGCGAGGAGGGTTTCGGCGTGGATGAGACGATGGTCACCAACCCGGGCGCGCTGACGCGGCTGGAAGCTCTGGGCACGCTGCACCTGGTCTACGCGGGCGCCTCGGCCCCGTCGCGCGGGAGCGACCGCTACGAGCAGCGGGCGGAGCTGTACCGGCAGCGGTACCAGCGCGAGCGGGAGTCCGTGGTGGCGATGATCGATATGGACGGGGACGGGATCGCGGAGGCGACGCGTCGTCCCAACGCTTTCGTGCTGTCGCGGGACTGATCGGGGGTGGATGATGATTGTGCTTCGTCCTGACGAGGTGGTGTTCGATGGGGATTCGTGGGGCGGTGTGGTGCGGGTGTCGATCGATCGGATGTCGTCGCGCACGATCGAGGCGTACGACGATGCCGGGGCGTACGCCACGCTGGTGGATGTCGTGCGCCAGCGCGTGGTGTTGCGTGTGACGCAGGAGATCGAGGGCGATGACCTGTCGTCGCCGATCCCCGGAGCGATCGGGCAGCTTGAACTGATCGCGGGGAGCGGGAGCGATCTCGGGCGCACGCGGGTCCGCTGTGATTGTGTGATCGAGTCGGTGCAGCACCGGGTGAGTGACTACGGGGCGACGCGCTCGGTCACGCTGATCGCGCAGAGCGATTCGGGCGACGAGGACCCGGTGGTGATCACGGCGATCTGAGGAGGTGTGGTATGGCGAGTTCGTTCAAGGGGCTGGACCTGTTTGGCAGCGGCCCGCATGTGTTCGAGGTGGGCCGCCAGGGGCGGCGTGTGGTATCGCTGAGCGCGGTGGGCGGCGATCCATCGCTGGCGGGCACTTTCGAGTCGGGCGACTGGGAGCCGCGGGTTGAGGTGACGGGGCGGCTGCAAGCGGGCAGCGAGAGCGCGCTGTGGGCGCTGCGGGACGCGATCGCGGCGCAGGCGGCGTTCGGGGTGAGCGGGGGAGATCTGATCGATCAGCACGGACGGGCCTGGAGCAGCATGAAACTGCTCGAGGTGAACTGGGGGTCGGCGGTCGACCGCGGACGGGTGCTGAGCATCGGGTATACGGCGGAGTTCGGCGTCACGCAGTAGAGGAGGAGTGATGGACGCGGAGATCATGGGAGCGCTGACACAGTTCGGGGTCGCTGGGCTGGTCTGCTGGATGTGGCTGACGGAGCGACGGGCGAGCGCGGAGCGTGAGCGGCAGATCACCGAGACCCACCGGGTGCTGATGCAGCAGCGCGAGGAGCGGGACGGGTTGGTCGAGGTTGTGCGGGATAACACCCGGGCAATGACGGCGCTCGAGGCCGGGCAACGCGATCTGGTGGCTGCGATCGAGCGGCTTCGAACGGGCGTCGGCGATCGCCGGGCGTCATGAGGCGGCAAGGCGGTGTGGGGCACGCTAGGATTGGGTATGACGCGGGCTCGATGCCATGCCATCCTGGGTGCGATGATCACAGCGGCTGCCGGCGTGCTCGCTGGATGTCAGGGGTCGGTCATTTTTCAGGAGCAGGTGGTCCGCACGGACGACCTGCTCGCGGTGCCCGGGCCCTTTCGGCCCTCGGCGATGCGTGTTCACCCGCTGACACACACCGAGACGCGCAGCGACGGCGAGCCGGTGATGGTTCTGCACATCGAGCTCAAGGACCCGTGGGGCGACACGGTCAAGGGTGTCGGGCAGGTGCAGGTGCAGCTCCGCAAGGCGACCTCGACCACGACGATCGGCGATCGGGGCACACGCTGGGACATCGACCTGCGCGATATCGAGATCAACATCTCCTACTTCGATTCCGCGACACGAACCTATCGTATTGTCCTCGGCGAGCTTCCCGATTGGCTGGATCAATCCTTGCGTGCCGGCTCGCCCGAGGGAGCGCGCGTGCGAGTGTTGTTCCGCACAGCGAAAGCCGACGGCGAGACGGTGGTGCTGCAGGACGAGTTCGTGTTGCGGTAAAAAAACCGCGACCATTTGGCCGCGGCTTGCGTGCAACAGATGTTGGGAATGGTTCAGTCTTCGATGATGTCGAGTTGGCGGTACTTCTCGCGGTACTTGTCTCGCAGCTCGGTCTGCTTGTTGGTGAGTTCGATCTTGGAGCCGGCGATCCAGGCGTGCTCGACGATGCTGGTGACATCGAGGATGTCGCCGTCGGTCACGACGAGGGTGGCGTGCTTGCCGGGTTCGATGGAGCCGAGCATGTCGCCCACGCCGAGGATGTTGGCGGCTTCGATGGTGATGCCACGGAGGGCAGCCGCGTGGTCGAGCCCGTGGGCAACGGAGATGCCCATGGCCTCGGGGAGGTTGCGTTCGTGGGCGAAGCGCCCGGACATGGTAAGCGACCACTGCACGCCGGCGGCCTCGAGCTTGGCGGGCAGGGTGTAGGGGTCGTCGTAGGCGGCGTCGTCGCGTTTGGGGAAGTTGTAGGTGCCGCCGATGATGACGGGGGTGCCGGTCGAGACGAGCAGGTCGGTGCACAGGTGCGCGTCGCGTCCGCCGACGATGACGGGGTCGAGCCCGAGATCAACCGCCCAGTTGACGGCGGCGGTGATCTGGTCGTAGTCGTCGGCGTTGAGGAACACGGGGTTCTGATCGTCGCCCGGGAGCGTGGTGGCGATGGCTTCGAGCCGCAGGTCGCGATCGGTGTGGGCCTTCATGTACGCTCCGGCGTTGCGGTAGACCTCGTTGAGCGATTCGATCCGCTCGTCGCGGCGCTCGCGCTGGCGTTTGGCGTTGTCGCCGCTGAACCGCATGCGGGGCCAGTTGATGATGAGCCCCGCGTCGCGCTCGAGGGCGAGGTCCTCGGTGGTCCAGCCGTCGGCGTTGAGGATCGAGGCGCGACCGGGGATGGTCCCACCGGTCGGGAAGACCCCGAAGGTGAGGATGCCGTTGGCGCGGGCGGTGGGGATGACGGTCGAGTCGGGGTTGACGGCGACATACGCACGCACCTCGGGGGTCATGTCGCCGGTCTCGTTCTTGTCGAGCGTGGCGCGGACGGAGGAAACCTCTTCGAGCCCGAGCACGGTGACGCTGTCGATGAGCCCCGGGTAGAGGTGCTTGCCGGAGAGATCGATGATCTCGCTGTCAGGCGAGAGCGAGATGCGGGGCATGATCTCGTCGGCTTTGCCGACGATGCCCAGGATGCCGTCGGCGAACGAGACGACCCCGTTCTCGATGGTCTCGCCGCTGATGGTGTGCACGGTGGCGCCGACGAGGAAGACCGGGTGGTCCTGGGCGGGGGCGGTGTGTTCAAGGTCCTGGGCCAACGCGCCGGTGGCGGCGATGGCGAGGGTGGCGATGAGTGTTGTGGTGTATTTCATGATGTGAATCTCATGGTTGATGACTGGAGGCGGGGGAGTGACGGGCTGGAAGCCCGTCCCACTAGGGCAGGAAGGGTTAGTAGTTGGTGTGGAACGCGGGGAGGAGTTGGGAGCAGCCGCAGTCGCCGCGGTCGGTGTTGAAGTGATGGCCCTGGTCGTGGGCGTGGCCCTCGTGTCCCGGGTCGACGAGGTCGTCGGGTTCATCTCGGCGGCCGTTGCCTGAAGCCACCTCGTCGAGCGGCTTGCCGTCGCGGATGATGAGTTGGATCAGGCGTTGACGCTCGGCGTCGTTGTGTGCACGCATCTGGGCATCAAGCTCACGCGAGAACAGGAGGCGACCGTCGACAAAGGTCATCTCGGCGCGTGAGAGCGAGGACAGTGGGTTGCCGGTCCAGACCACGAGGTCGGCGTCTTTGCCGGGCTCAAGCGAGCCGACCCTGTCGTCGATCATCAACTGCTTGGCGGGGTTGAGGGTAACGAAGTCGAGGGCGTCCTGCTCAGTCATGTCGATGCCGCTGAGCTTGGCGTATTTGAGGGCCTTGCCCGCTTCGACATTCATGCGCCGGGCGACATCGTCAGAGTCGGAGTTGAAGCTGGTGAGCAGCCCGGCCTCGAAGTTGATCGGCCCGGCAAACGGGATTGCGTCGACGACCTCGACCTTGTAGGCCCACCAGTCGCTGAAGATGGAGGCACCGATCGAGTGCTCGCGGACGGTCTCGGCGACCTTGTAGGTCTCGAGCCCGTGCTGGAAGGTGCCGATCTTGAAATCGAACTCCTCGGCGATGCGGCAGAGCATCAGGATCTCGTCCTGTCGGTAGCTGTGGCAGTGCACGAGGCGCTCGCCATGGAGGATTTCGGCGAGTGCTTCGAGTTCGAGATCGCGGTAACCCTGCTCGGTCTTGTTCCCGCGTGCGGCGTACTCGCTTGCGCGGATGAATCGATCACGAATGAGTGTTTCGACACCGAGTCGTGTCTGCGGGTAGCGGGTGCCGTCGCTGTTCCAGTTGGACTGCTTGACATTCTCGCCGAGTGCAAACTTGATGCCGGGTTTGGCGTCTTCGAAGAACATGTCGCTGGGCTTGTTGCTGTTCCAGCGGAGCTTGACGGTTTTGGATTGGCCGCCGATAGGGTTGGCCGAGCCGTGCAGCAGGTTGGAGGTGGTGAGCCCGCCGGCGAGCTCGCGGTAGAAGCCCGGGTGCCCGGGGTCGAGCGAATCGCTGATACGGCACTCTGAAGTCACGGCCTGGCCGGACTCGTTGACTCCGAAACGGAAGAGCCCGGTGTGGGAGTGGGCGTCGATGAGGCCGGGGGTGATGTGCATGCCGGTGGCATCGATGGTCTCATCGACGGCGATGCGTGGGTAGCCGCCCGTCCCGACGGAGTGAACCTTTCCGCCTCGGACGATGACCCAGCCGTTCTCAAGGATGCCCTTGTCGGACTGTGTCCAGACGGTGGCGTTGGTGAACAGCACGGTGCGCTGGGCGGGTTGCTCTTGGTACGCGAATGGCCCGAAGCGAGCGTCGGGCATGTCGGGGAGTGTATGGACGGGGTCGGGGTCCTTTGCTGCTTTGGAGGCGGCGACGGTGAATCCCTTGCCGTCGGGGAGGGTGCCCATGCCGGCGAGCGTTTCGTCGTCGCTCGGTGAGGTCAGCGCGATGCTGAAGGTGCCGGCCATGCCGAAGGGCTCGTGCTCAAAGGTGAAGGTGAGCACGCCGTCCTTGACCTCATGCTCGGTTGCTTCCTGTTCGATGTCGTCGCCGTCTTCGACACGCTCGATGATGGTGACCTTGTCCTTGTCGATTTTGAAATCGAGCTTGAACTCGTCGCTGAGCACCGCGTTCCATGTGCCGCGGAAGTCCTTCATGCTCGCGACCGGCTTGTTCCTGGTGGCAACCCACTGGAACTTGTCGGGCTCGGGGGTGTAGGTCATGGGCGCGGGGTTGATGGAGATGCCGCGGATGGTGCCGTCGGGCGCGAGGGTGGCGGTGGCGACATACGCGCCGACGCCGTCGTCTTTGTAATCGATGAGGTAGGAGAGGGTGTTGGCGTCGATGCTGACCTTGGTGGCCTTGGTGACAACGGGCTCCTCGCCCGCGTTGTCGGTGAGTGTGAGCGACTTGCCGTCGATGGTCATTTCGACGCTGAGATTGGTGCCGACGATGGTGGCGGTCCACGAGCCGTCGAAGCGGCTGTCCTCGAGGTCGTTGATGTGGTGGCGGCGGCCGTCGACCCAGGTGTCGATGATCTTGGCGTCGCTTTGGGTGTCGAAGAGGTTCCCCGAGGCGACGACGAGGTTGGCGATGCGGCCCTCGGCGATGGTGCCGTGGTTTTCGAGGCCGATGATTTTCGCGGGGTTCGTGGTGAGCATGGCCAGCGCGTGCTCGGCGGGGAGCCCCTTGTCGATGGCGGTGTGCAGGTTGTCCCAGAACTTCTCGCCGCTGCGTCGCTTGCTGGTGGTCAGCGCGACATCGAGCCCTGCGTTGTACAGCCAGCGGGCGTTGGCGGGGGCGCGCTCGTAGTGCTGGAGCTCGGCGAGCTCCACGCTGTCGATCGCGCCGACGCTGAAGACATCGGGCGTCTCGGGGAAGGTGAGCGGCACGATGACGGGGTGGCCCATCTCCTTGAAGAGGTCGAGGCGTCGGTGGGCGGTGCCATTGTCGACGATGACGATGCTGGGATGCTCAAACTCGCCCGCGATGTCGTGGGCGAGTGCCGCTTCGAGTTCCTGGGAGATGTCGTAGAAAAAGGTGGTGTCGCTGGGGTGGATGTGATCGAGGATGTTGGCGTCGCTGTGATCTGGCCTGGCGCGACGGGTGTCGCTGTCACTGAAGGTCGAACGCATCAGGGCAACCACGCCCATGTGGGAGGTGGGGTAGCCGCGGTCGCCCCAGCTGCCGCGGTCGAAGCCCATGGCTTGTCCCGCGTTGCTCTGGTAGATGGGCGGGTCGCCGAGTGAGTCTTCTTCGTGGTCTCTGGCGGTGGAGACGACGGCGGTCCAGCCGCGGAAGATGCCGCTGTCGGGGGCGATCATCGCGGTGGTGAAGCCCATCGAGCGCAGCGATTCGGCGGCATCGCTGCCGAGCCCCACGCGCAGGGCGTTGTCCTGCGGCGTGACCCGGTTCGACCAGTGCGTTCCGGACTCGCTGCTCGGGAGTTCGGGCGTGCTGACTTCGATGTAGGGATCGATGAAGCCGGCGTAGATGTGCGCCCCGTCGATGTCCCAGACCTGGGCGTTGCCCGGCTGCAGGTCGGTGCCGATCGCGGAGATCATGCCGTCGACGATGAGGATGTCGGTGTCCTCGAGCATCGCTCCGGGGCTGGTGTGGACCGTGGCGTTGGTGATCAGGTGCCTGGCGGGCGTCGCGGGGGACATCCCGTTGGGGCGTGGTGCGAGCGGGTCTTGCGAAAGGTGCTGCGACTGGGCGAGCGCGATGACGCTGCAGCCACCGAGCAGTGCGAGTGAGAGATAATTCATGTTATGGAGACTCCTTGTGAGGGAATATGGTACCGAATGCTCGGCGATTGGTGGCGGCTGAACCGAAGCGAGTGCCGGAAAAACGGCCTACGCTCTTGGTCCAATGCCCGTGTACGATACGGGGCGACCAATCTGGAGTGCTTCCCCCATTTCTATGCAGGGAAACAAGATACGAGGGTGAATCGATGTCAATTGATCTCGTGAAGGGCAACGCGGTTGTCGGGCAGTCTGGCGGACCCACGGCGGTCATCAACGAATCGCTGGTGGGCGTCATCGAGGGTTTGCGCCGCGCGGGTGCGGGCAACCCGGGCAACCCGATCAAGAAGATCCTTGGCATGCGCCACGGCGTGACGGGGCTGACCAAGGGCGATCTGTACGATCTGACGGACTATCCGCACGATCGGTTGCAGTTGCTCGCGCAGACACCCAGCGCCGGACTGGGCTCGACACGCGACAAGCCCGACGCGGCGTACTGCATGCGGGTGCTCGATGCCTGCAAGGAGCACGGGGTCCGGTACTTCTTTTACATCGGTGGCAACGACAGCAGCGATACCTGCCGCATCGTCAACGAGATGGCCAACGAGACCGGTTACGAGCTGCGCTGCTTCCACATCCCCAAGACGGTGGACAACGACCTGATGGTCAACGACCACACGCCGGGTTTCCCCAGCGCGGCGCGGTTCGTGGCCAAGGCGTGCATGGCGGACTTCCTGGACAACATCTCGCTGCCGGGCATCAAGATCAATGTGATCATGGGTCGGCACGCGGGCTTCCTGACGGCGGCGAGCGCGCTGGCGCGCCGTGATGACCGGCTCGAGTTTCAGGGTGGATCGACCGACGGGCCGCAGCTGATTTATCTGCCCGAGGTGCCGTTCGATACCGATCGGTTCGTGCAGGATGTGGCGAAGATCTATGACGAGAAGAAGCGGTGCCACATCGCGGTGAGCGAGGGCATCAGCGACAAGGACGGCAACCCGATCGGGGCGATGCTGATCAAGAACGCCCAGACCGACGCGCACGGCAATGTGCAGCTCTCGGGCAGTGGCGCGCTGGGCGATGCGCTCTCGGACCTGCTCAAGGAGAAGCTCACGCCAACGGGGGGCAAGGCCCCGCGCGTGCGGGCGGACACCTTCGGGTATGTGCAGCGGTGTTTCCCTGACCAGTCGCCGGTGGATCAGCGGGAAGCGCGGGGCGTTGGGCGCTACGCGGCGCGATTGGCGACCAGCGGCGATCTGGACGGCTCGGTGGCGATCATCCGCACCAGCCCGATCGGCGAGGGGCAGCCCTACGCGGCCCAGTACAAGCGGATCGAGCTGAGTGATGTGGCGGCCAAGACCAAGCACATGCCCGAGGATTTCATCGAGGGTCACAACAATGTGAGCCAGAAGTTCCTGGACTACTGCCGGCCGCTGGTGGGTGATCTGCCGTTGTATGAGCGGATCTGAGTGTTATCGGTGTGAGTGCCCGTGTTGAATCGTGAAAAGCCTTGTTTTCACGGGGGTGCACGGTATCTTTACAACTGATGATCAGTCGCTGTTCCAACCGTTTGCTTGTGTTTTGCCTTGGTCTGGTAGGTGTGGCGTGGTCCAGTCCGCTTGCTGTCGCTGGCCCATTGAGTCCGCGCGGATCAGCACAAAACTCGGTGCGTGCCATCGACCCGATTCCCAGACTTGATGTGCGAGACTTCCGATGTATCGTCGTCGGTGACTCTCAGACCACCGGCCCCGATAGCACTCGCATTCGCACGCAGACTCACCGGTGGGATGCCCCGTTCGTCGGTGAACAGCTTGTTGTTGGGAACAGTTCAGCCGGGTTTCTCGTGAACGCCGGCAATGCGGGGAGCCCGCTTGTCAGCTACACGCTTCGAGATGTTGATACTGGTTGGGGTGATGGGGGTCCCAACGATTTTTTTGCCATCAAAGGGCACGATTGGGCGATCGCTGACGATCTTGATATTCCCTCGAGTCGTGTCGGGCGATTCCGGCTGCGGTTTGGCTTTGGAAACTCGCAAGCGCCGTGGGATCAGGCGTGGGGCATTGGTGTTCGATTGCGTGCACGCGTTGCGGTGCGAACAGGTCCGATGACCGTGCCGGCTATCGAGCTTCGTGCCGAACGAGGTGGGGTATCAAGCACAACGGATCGCAGCGTGCACGAGTTAAGTTCATCATGGGGTATTCAAGTTATCGAGCAGGACATCCCGGTTGGTTTCAATCCCGGTGGGGATGATGTTGGGATCGGATTGTATTTTCCATCCGGGTATATCGAGCAAGCCGGGCAGCACCTGCGCATCCTCGGTGTCGTGATAGAGCGTGTTGACGGCAACGGGCATCAAATCCCTGGGTCGCTTATCGGCTATCAGGGTCGCGGCGGCTGGACGATCGAAGATCATATCAACCGTTTAACCAACACCTGCCGCATGGCGTTGATTGAGATGACAGATGCCGATCATGTGCTGATCATGCTCGGTCACAATCAAGAGCCAGGCGGAGTTGATTCGATCGAGGCCAACCTGACGCAACTCCGAGGGCTCTGGGAGCAGGCGTACGGCATGCTGGGTCGGAACAGGCCCAGGTTCATATATGTTGTTCCATGGACAATCATCAATGTGAACGCCAGTGGTTACCTCATCGAGGTTGAGCGTGTGATGACTCAACTGGCGGGACAGCATCGTCGTGATCTGGTTGTGAACTACCTCCCACTACACGACTACACACGCCCAGATGTCTATGACCCAGACAGCTACCGGCTCGACCCAACGGTTCACCCTGCCGATGTCTCTACGGCTGTAAACCTGGCACAGGATCTCTATGAGATGCTCTTCGAGGGGCGCAGGGACTGATCAAGGTGTGTTGCCCGGGAATGTCAGGCATGCGCCTGCAGCGCGGTCTGGAACGACTGCACCCGCGCCCTGAGCACGCCCTTGGTG
>CAYQRD010000055.1:10062-14289 GCA_964419845.1 uncultured Phycisphaeraceae bacterium | reverse complement strand
GCGTTCTGGAGGGCGACGCGTTCGACCTTGGTGGGGACGATGACGCCCATCTTGACGAGGTCGCCGTATTCGTGCGTCAGGGCGTTGTAGCCGAACGAGTTATCGTCGGACTCTTCGACCTTGGAGGCGATGACGGAGCCGTCGAGGCCGCAGTTCTTGGCGATCTGCTTGATCGGGGCGGACACGGCGCGATGGATGATGTCGATGCCGATGCGCTCGTCGCCGGAGGCCTTCTTGCGGAGGGCGACCAGTGCGCGGCGGGCACGGAGGACGGCGGTGCCGCCGCCGGGGAGGATGCCTTCCTCGACTGCTGCGCGGCAGGCGTGGAGTGCGTCTTCGACGCGGGCCTTCTTCTCGGTCATCTCGACCTCGGTGGCTGCGCCGACATTGACCTGTGCGACGCCGCCGGCGAGCTTGGCGAGGCGTTCTTCGAGCTTCTCCTTGTCGTAGTCAGATGAGGAGTGCTCGATCTGGCTGCGGATCATGGAGATGCGGCCCTGGATGTCCTTGGAGGAGCCGGCGCCTTCGACGATGATGGTGTTGTCCTTGGAGACGGTGATCTTCTTGGCACGGCCGAGTTCGCTGAGTTCGAGCTTCTCGATGTCGATGCCCAGCTCGTCCATGACGGCGGTGCCGCCGGTGAGGATGGCGATGTCCTGGAGGAGTTCCTTGCGGCGGTCACCGAAGCCGGGCGCCTTGACGGCGACGACCTTGAGTGTGCCGCGCAGCTTGTTGACGACGAGGGTGGCGAGTGCTTCGGAGTCGATGTCCTCGGCGATGATGAGGAGCTGGCTGCCGGACTCGGCGACCTTGCCCAGGATGGGGAGGATGTCCTTGGCGTTGGAGATTTTTTTCTCGTGGATGAGGATGTAGGGCTTGTCGAGGACGGCTTCCATTGTGGCGGTGTCGGTGACGAAGTGCGGGGAGAGGTAGCCCTTGTCGAACTGCATGCCTTCGACGAGTTCGACCTCTGTTTCGAGTGACTTGCCTTCTTCGACGGTGATGACGCCGTCCTTGCCGACCTTGTCCATGGCGGTGGCGATGATCTTGCCGATCTCGGCGTCCTGGTTGGCGCTGCAGGTGCCGACCTGTGCGATTTCCTTGGAGTCCTTGATGGGCTTGGACATGTTCTTGAGTTCACCGATGAGTGCGGCGACGGCCATGTCGATGCCGCGCTTGATCTGGTTGGGGTTGGCGCCGCTGGTGATGTTCTTGAGGCCTTCGGTGAAGATGGACTCGGCGTAGATGGTGGCGGTGGTGGTGCCGTCGCCGGCTTCGCGCGAGGCGCGGGAGGCGACTTCCTTGACCATCTGGGCGCCCATGTTCTCGAATGGGTCGTCGAGGGTGATTTCCTTGGCGACGGAGACGCCGTCCTTGGTCACGGTTGGTGAGCCGAAGGACTTCTCGAGGATGACGACGCGGCCGGAGGGGCCGAGGGTCACTTTGACGGCGTTTGCGAGTTTCTGGACGCCGCGGAGAATGCGCTCGCGTGCGTCGGTGTTGAATGCGATCTGTTTGGCTGCCATGGTGTGGCTCCTTTGGTTTCTCTCAGAGCACAGGCGGGACGCCTGTGCCACCGGGTTCTTGGTTTTTAGAGGCCGATGCGGATGTATGCGATGCGCTCGGCTTCGATGATGAACACGCTCTTGCCGTCGGTGACTTTGACGAGTTTGTCTGTCTCTTCGGGGATGAGCATGGCTTTGGGGATGGTGAGGACGGACGCCGACTCGTGCATCCCTGCGAGGGCGAAGTGTGCGTCTCGTTCGCCGTTGAGTTCGTTGAGTGCTTGTCGGAGTTGGTCCTGGTTCATCGGTGTGCCTCAGTTCGTATTAGTCGACGATTGCGAGGACATCGGAGCTGTTGATGATGAGGTACTCTTCGCCGTCGAGCTTGAGTTCGGTACCGCCCCACTTGGAGAGGATGATGCGGTCGCCGGGCTTGACATCGAGGGGGATGCGGTCGCCGTGGTCGTTGAGTGTGCCTTCGCCGACGGCGAGGACGGTGGCGAACTGTGGCTTCTCGGTGCTGCTCTCGGGGAGGTAGATGCCGGCGCTGGTGACGGTTTCGGCTTCGTCACGCTCGACGAGGATCTTGTCGTGGAGGGGGCGGACGGCGACTTTCTTCTTGGTCTTGGTGGCCATGGTCATTATCTCCTGTTGAAACTCTCTTTGAGGTTGGTTTGTGTTTGACAGAAACGAATGGGGGTCGGGGAAGACCCCCTCCGTCCCGCTTGGGGCGGGACACCTCCCCCGGAAGCCCGGGGGAGGAGGGGTTACGGGCTGGCTCCGGGCCAGCGGTTTTTGTAATGACGGAACATGCACCGGCGGAGCGTGTCGAGGAGGGTCTCGATGTCGCGCTGGGCGATGGGACGGTCGACGACGGCGAAGGCGCCCGATCGGAGGGCGGCGTTCATCTCGCGGGCATCGTCGCGGGCGGTGCGTCGGCGTTTGATGACCACGGTGGGCGGCGGCGAGGGCAGACGCGAGAGCAGATTGAGGATGCGGGTGCCGGCTTCCTCGGCCACGGCGGCCCCGGCGTCGTCGAGGGGCAGGGCCAGGTCGACGACGGCGATATGGATGGGGTTGGACTCGATGACCCGCTGGGCCCCGCTGACGGAGCTGGCGACATGGGAGTTGACGCCCATTGGGGTGAGCATGGCGGGGAGCCGCTCGACCCACGGGGTTTCCTGCCAGCCCGCGTAGGAGAGCAGGAGGTTGAGGCGCCCGGGGTTGGGTCCGAGGGGATCGGGATGGGTCGATGAGACCATCATGTGCCCGTATACAGGGCAAAGGGCGTGCCATTGTGCATGGGCGGGAGGGGGGGAATTCCGTGGAATTCGGGGTGTTGGGGGCTGGGGATGGTGTCAGGCGGGGTGGAGCGGGGGCTGGGGGTGCCGATTTGGCAGGGGAGTGAAGAAAAAGGTACGCAGAGGGGGCAGAGAGCGCTGAGGACGCAGAGGGGGGCAGGGGAAACATGCTGGGGGCGGGATGGGATTGAGACATGCCGAGGTGTTTGGATGGG
Source organism: uncultured Phycisphaeraceae bacterium (assembly GCA_964419845.1). GTDB lineage: Bacteria > Planctomycetota > Phycisphaerae > Phycisphaerales > UBA1924 > UBA1924. The sequence goes on along the minus strand of CAYQRD010000055.1, from coordinate 11,268 downwards.
ACGGCTTGTCCGAATGTGGCGGAGCAAACCGTGGCACTCGGGGGTATGGGAAGACCCCCTCCGTCCGCCTTGGGCGGACACCTCCCCCGCAGTCGCGTGGGAGACGGGCGGGCAACCCTGATATACTCCTGACATGGAGATTGCAATCGGCGTATTGGGCGTGTTGGTGCTGGCTTTGGGCGGCTGGGTGTTTGTGCTTGTTCGGAGCGGGAGCGAGGCGCGGGCTGCGGCGCACGATGCCCAGCGGGAGCGGGACCGGCTGGCGGATGAGAACGCTCATCTGGTGGGCGATCTGGATGAGGCCCGGCGGGAGCTGGAGTTGGCGCGGGCGCGGGCCGAGGAGTCATCGCAGCGGGTGACGGCGTTGTCAGTCGAGCAGGCGAAGCTGATGGAGCGGCTCGATGCTGGGGCGAAGCTGATCGAGGAGTTCAAGGCCAACCGCGAGCAGCTGGTGTCGCAGTTTGAGGCGTTGGGGTCAAGGACGCTCAAGTCGAACCAGGAGGCGCTAGGCAAGTTCATCACCGAGCGGCTCAAGGATGCGGACTCGCTGTCGCAGGCGGAGCTCGACAAACGCAAGCAGGCGATCGAGGCGATGGTCAAGCCGATCAGTGAGACGCTGCACAAGACGCGCGAGCAGATCACACAGCTTGATGAGCGGGTGAAGGCGAGCAGCGCGAGCAATGACTCGCTCAAGGAAGAAACCGCACGGCTGACCAAGGCGTTGTCACGGCCTGAGGTGCGTGGGCAGTATGGCGAGATTCAGCTGCGCCGCGTGGCGGAGCTGGCGGGGATGACGAGCTACTGCGATTTTTCCGAGCAGTTCTCGCAGCGCGATGATGAGGGGAATCTGCAGCGGCCGGACATGGTGGTGACGCTGCCGAACAACCGGGTGATCGTGGTGGACGCGAAGGCGAACATCAACGCGTACATCGAGGCGGTCAACGCCCCCACCGACGAGATCCGCGAGGAGCAGATGCAGCGCTTTGCGCGGCACACCTTCGAGCAGGTGAAGAAGCTGGCGGACAAGAAGTACTGGTCGATGTTCGACGGCAAGAGCGCGGAGTTCGTGGTGATGTTCGTGCCGGGCGATCACTTTATTGATGCGGCGCTGTCGCGTCGGCCTGATCTTTTGGATGTTGCGGCGCAGCAGGGTGTGATCCTGGCGTCGCCGAGCACGCTGATCGGGCTGCTGCGGGCGGTGGCGGT
>CAYQRD010000055.1:0-9962 GCA_964419845.1 uncultured Phycisphaeraceae bacterium | reverse complement strand
CGGGAGTTGGCAAGCGGGACGGCGTTGTTTGAGGAGTGATGGGCTCGGCTGGATTGCGGTTTTGAACGCAGAGGACGCGAAGGTCACGCAGAGGGCGCAGAGAAGAGATTGGGTTGAACGCGAAGATCGCGAAGGACTCGAAGCAGAGAAGAGTACAGGCGAGACGCCTGTGCCACTGGGGTTGGTGGTTGGGTGGTTTGGGTGCAAGGAGGGGTGGAGTGACGGGCTGGAAGCCCGTCCCACGAGGGGGAAGAGGGAGACCCCTCCGCCTCGGGGACTCGGCACCTCCCCGCGGGGCGCGGGGAGGGACAAGAGGATCAGTCGGAACCGGGGATGACTTCGGCGGGCCACCCGGCCTGTATGTAGGCCCCCCTCCGTCCCGCCTTTGGCGGGCCACCTCCCCCGCTGGTGCGGGGGAGGATGCGGGAGTCATGATCGGGCTGGGAAGATCTCGTCGAGGCGCTGGAAGCGGTAGCGGAAGATGTTGGTGACATCGCGTTGGACGAGGAGTTTGTTGACGATGGGTGCGAGGATCCAGCCGGCTGGGCGGTAGCGGACGGTGTCGGTGCAGATGGTGCCGGTGCCGTCGGGGGTGGGCTCGAAGGTGTGGGTGTGGTGCCAGAGGGCGTAGGGGCCGGAGTCCTGGTTGTCGACGAACTGGCGGGGCGGGTCCCAGTCGAGGATGGAGGTTTTCCATTTGATGGGGACGCCTCGGACTTTGAGCTTGTAGCGGATGATCGCGCCCGATTTCATCTCGATGGGCTTGGGGGTGAGGACATTGAACTGGAGGAACTTGGGGGTGAGTTCTTCGAGGTTGTGGGCGTCGGCGAAGAAGGGAAAAACCTCGTCCACGGGGCGTGGGAGGTGCTGCGTGGCGGTCAAACGCCAGATGCGACCGAGGCGGGGGTCCGTGTCGGGGACCACGGTGATATCATGCCTTTGAGCTTCGGCTGCGTCCGAAACCACGGCGGCTGCCTCGTGTGTTTGGTCCGCTGTGGGAATGCGGGACTGGGCTTGCGTGTTGCTCATAGTGATCGCTCCGTTCCATCTGGCTTGGTGCTGGGGGTTCGATGGGGTGACCCGATGCGATGCAGAGGAACAGCATGACAACGATGAACTCCACAATCGGGCGGTCGGAAGACCTTTCGGGCATGATCGACGCCGTCAACCCCGGGCCGCTTTATCGGGCGGCGATCGAGGAGGTGGCCGAGGCGGTGGGCCCGGTGATCGCCGAGCACGAGAAGTATCGCAAGGCGCGGGTGTTCGAGCGGCTGCTGATCCCTGACCGGGTGATCCGCTTCCGGGTGGAGTGGGTGAACGATGAGGGCGGGGTTGAGGTCAACTTCGGCTGGCGGATCGAGCACACGAATGTGATGGGGCCGTATAAGGGCGGGCTGCGGTTCCACCCGACGGTGACGGAGGATACGCTGCAGTTCCTGGCGTACGAGCAGTGCTTCAAGAATGCGCTGACCGGACAGCCGATCGGCGGGGGCAAGGGCGGGAGCAACTTTGACCCCAAGGGCAAGAGCGACAACGAGGTGATGCGGTTCTGCCAGGCGTTCATGCGTGAGTTGCACCGGCATATCGGGGCGAGCGTGGATGTGCCTGCGGGCGATATCGGTGTGGGCGGGCGTGAGATCGGGTTCCTGTACGGGCAGTACATGAAGATCACCAAGCAGCGCGACGGGGTGCTCACGGGCAAGCCGCTGAGCCTCGGTGGTCTGCTTGGCCGCAGCGAGGCGACGGGGTACGGCACGGTGACCTTCGCCGAGCAGATGATGAGGCATCGCGGGGAGAAGATCGAGGGCAAGCGGGTTGCGATCTCGGGCGCGGGCAATGTGGCGTTGTATGCCGCGGAGCTGGCGCACCAGAAGGACGCGGTCGTTGTTTCGATGTCGGACTCTGGCGGAGCGCTGGTTTGCGAGAAGGGCTTCACGGAGGAACAGATCAAGGAGTTGGCGGTGTTCAAGGAGGAGCAGCGTGGCCGGCTCAAGGACTGGTCGGGCGAGGGCTGCTCGTTCTTCAGCGAGGACAAGCCCTGGTCGCATGTTGATCACGATGTGGCGTTGCCCTGCGCGACGCAGCACGAGGTGGAGAAGGACGACGCGAGGGCGATGGCGGATCGAGGGTGCCTGTTTGTCGCGGAGGGGGCGAACATGCCGTGTACGCACGGAGCGCGCGGGGTGTTTCATGATCGGGGCGTGACCTTCGGCCCGGGCAAGGCGGCGAACGCGGGCGGCGTGGCGACCTCGTGCTTCGAGATGCACCAGAACGCGGCGCATGACGCTTGGCCGAAGAGCCGATCGCTCGAAAAACTCAACGAGGTGATGGTCCAGATCCATGAGCAGTGTGTGGAGCACGCGCCCAAAGAGAACGGGATCGTGAACTATGGCGCGGGGGCGGACCGTGCGGGGTTTGTGAAGCTGGCGGATGCGATCGTGGCGATGGGCGTGTGAGTTCGCTGAGTTTGACGAGGGGAATGCCCAGGGCGCTGACTGCGCCTTTTTTCATGCCTGCGCTCGAGTCCGATCGTTTTCGAGCGCCTGCATGATGGTGGCGAGACGATCGATGGCGATCGGGAGGAGCTCGTCGGGGAAGTCGAAGGTGTTGGCGTGGAGGTGCGGCAGCTGCTCGCCCGCGCCCACACCGATGAGCATGCCCGGGAAGGTGTCGGTGAAGCGGCCGAAGTCCTCGGACCAGGGCATGGGGTTATCGAGCACGGTGTGGTCGAACTCGTTGGCATTGGCGATCTCGAGGACGCGCTGGGCGATGTCGTCGTCGTTGATGGTCGCTGCGTAGTGCTCGTGGGTGGTGTGTCCGAGCGAGAGACCGCTGTCCTCGGCGAGGCGGGTGGCGAGCTGGAGTGTGTGCTTGAGCAGCGCATCGAGGTGCTCGTCGCGCATGGCGCGAAGGGTGGCGCACAGGACGGCCTGGTTGGGGGTGATGCCGAAGTTGGAGTCGATGCCGGCGCTGAGGTGGGTCACGGTGAGCAGCGTGTTGGCGCGGTCCATGCGTTTGGGCAGTTCGATGAGCCATTGGACGAGCGCCGCGGCGGCGGGCAATGGTGAGCGGGCGAGCAGGGGCTGGGAGGAGTGGCCGCCGACGCCGGTGAGGACCAGTCGCAGCCCGATGGATGCGGGGCACATGGGCCCGGTGCGGATGGCGAGCTGGCCGAGGGGGAGGCCGGGCAGGGCGTGGATGGCGAGGACGCGTGTGGTTGCGGGATCGCTGATGAGCTGGGTGAAGCGTGGGTCTTCGAGCACGGCTTTGGCGCCGGTGCCGATCTCCTCGGCGGGCTGGAAGAGGACGATCAGGCGTGTGTCGGGGATGGGGCGGCGGGCGAAGCGCTCGGCGAGGCCGGCGGCGATGGCGGCGTGCCCGTCGTGGCCGCAGGCGTGCATGGTTCCCGGGGTCCGTGAGGCGTAGGGCAGGTCGGTCTGCTCGTCGATGGGGAGCGCGTCGGTATCGGCGCGGTAGATGAGCGTTCGCGAGCAGGAGCCGTGCGAGATGACCGCGGCGAGGCCGGTTTCGGCGATGTGCTCGACGATCTCGATGCCCGGGGCGTTGGCTCGGAGGTAGGCGGCGATGCGGTCGTGTGTGGCGTGCTCAAAGCCGGACACTTCGGGGTGCGTGTGGAGGTCCTGGCGGAGGGCGGTGAGGTGGTGCATGGTGCGCGCAGTGTATCGACGAAAGCGGTTGGACGCATGAGTGGTGTGCGCGACAATCATCCGCACGCTGAACGCGGTGGTTCTCAGCGGCTGTGGATTGACTGGAGAAAAAAAGCCCCGATTCCTCGGGGCTCACTGATCGAGCATGGACTGGGTCAGGCCGGATCCGGCACCGTATCGCCCGGCATGTCGGTTTCGCCGTCTTCGGCGGGTTTGGGCTCGGGTTTGTTGCCCTTGCGTGCGGGTGAGGATGGTCCCGCGCCGAGGAGGTCGGCGACGGTGGATCGGCCGAGCGATTCGCCGCGCATGAGTTTGTGGACCTCGTCGGCGGTGAGGCTCTCGTACTTGAGGAGGGCCTGGGCGACGGCCTCGACCTTTTCCCAGTTGTCGAGGAGCATGGACTGGGCGTCGGCGTAGGCCTCGTCGACGATTCGTCGGGTTTCCTCGTCGATGACGCGCGCGGTGTCGTCGGAGTAGTCCTTGTCGGGGATGAAGCTCTCGCGGGTGTCCTGGCCGGTGTAGCTGATGAAACCGAGCTTGGGGCTCATGCCCCATTCGAGGATCATCGCGCGTGCGAGCGAGGTCGCGTGTCGGATGTCGCTCGATGCGCCGGAGCTGACATCGTCCATGGCCTTGGCTTCGGCGATGCGGCCGCCGCAGATGACGCGGAGTGTTGCGTGGAGCCACTTGAGCCCGTAGCCCATGCGGTCTTTTTCGGGGAGTGAGAATGTCGCTCCGCCGTAGTCGCCACGGGAGATGATGGTGACCTTGTGGAGCGGGTCGGCGTCCTTGAGCAGGGCCTGGAGGACGGCGTGGCCGGCCTCGTGGTATGCGACGAGCTTGTTCTCTTCCTTCTCACGGACGCGTGATTTGTTGGCGCGGCCGAACTTGACCTTGTCGCGTGCTTCTTCGAGGTCCTCGTGCTCGATGAACTCCTTGTCGAGCATGGTGGCACCGATCGCCGCTTCGTTGATGATCGCTGCGAGGTCGGCACCGGAGAACATGGGTGTGCCGCGGGCGATCTTCTCGAGGTCGACATTGGGGCCGAGCTTGACCTTCTTGGCGTGGACCTTGAGGATCTCGAGTCGGCCGGCGACATCGGGCAGCGGGACGGTGATCTGGCGGTCGAATCGTCCCGGGCGGATGAGTGCGGGGTCGAGGACATCGGGTCGGTTGGTTGCGGCGATGACGATGACGCCGTCGCCGGAGCCGAAGCCGTCCATCTCGACGAGGATGGCGTTGAGTGTCTGCTCGCGTTCGTCGTTTCCGCCGCCGGAGAATCCGCCGCCGCGGCGACGGCCGATGGCGTCGATCTCGTCGAGGAAGATGATGCAGGGGGACGAGTCCTTGGCCTGCTTGAAGAGGTCGCGGACGCGCGATGCGCCGACGCCGACGAACATCTCAACGAAGTCGGAGCCGGAGATGGAGAAGAATGGGACATCGGCCTCGCCGGCGATGGCCTTGGCGAGGAGTGTCTTGCCGCAGCCGGGCTGGCCGGCGAGGAGGACGCCGCGGGGGATGCGTCCGCCGAGGCGTGTGAATCGTTTGGGGTTCTTGAGGAACTCGATGATCTCGGTGACTTCGTTCTTTGCTTCTTCGATGCCTGCGACATCCTTGAAGGTGATGCCGGTCATCTCCTTGGTCATGGTCTTGTGGCGTGATTTGCCGAAGGAGCCGATCATGCCGGCACCGCCGCCGGCGGCGCGCATGCCCCGGGCGAGCATGAACCAGATGACGGCGAAGATCAGGATGATCGGCCCGAACATGATGAGGAACTGGACGAAGCCCGAGGTCGGTTTTTCCTTGATGTTGCCGTCGGTGAGTGCGTAGATGCGTTTGGAGACCTCTTCGCGTGAGACCGTGGTGATGGGCACGCGGATGAGTCGTTCCTTGTTCTTGCTGTCGACTTCCGGCTGGAGCTCGACGGCGGTGATGGACGAATCGTGGACCGTCACGCTGTCGGGCTTGATGGTGCCCTGCATGTAGGAGTTCTCGAACTGAGCGAGGGTGATCTCGGTGCCCTTCTCTGCTGAAGAGAGGAACATGACGAGCATGAGCACCATGAGCATGAGGGCGAAGAACCCGAACATGCCTCGCCCCTGGGGTTTGGGCGGGGTTGGGGGCTGCTTGCCCTTTGGATCGTTGGGCTTGTTGTCGTTTTGTTTTTTGTTCTGATCAGCCATGTGGATTGGTCTGTGTATTCGCCGCTGGGCGAGCCGCGGATCCGGTCATGTGACCGTTTCGGGGCGGGTGATCGTGTTGTCGCGCTGTCTGAACATCGACCGAGTGCGGTCGGATATTTCCCGATTTGGCCGCGAAAGCCCAGAAACGCTGTCCTGCGGGCCAATCATAGCGCATCGGCCCGCCCTTGCCCCTTTTGGATGTACGCACGGGTGATGTGTTGGGATCGCTTGTGGGGTGTTTTCGGGCTGCTTACCACCCTGAACGCATCTCGGAGACGAGATCGCGGGCGAGTTCGTCGATGGCGCCGCGCTGCCCGAGTTCGAGTCGATCGCCGGCGTTGCGTGCGGGCGAGAAGACGCCCGCGGCGCTGTACCCGTCACGAGCGACGATGATGTCGCCTGTCCGGTTGTCGCGCCACTCGAAACGGATGGTGATTCGGACGGCCTGCTCCTGGACGAGCCCGGTCTGCGGGTCGTCGGAGAGCATGCGGAGCTGGGTGGCGGTGACCACCCCCACGAGCGTGGTATCGGCACGGTCGGAGGGCGCGAGGTGCCACGGTGTGCGCTGCTGGATTTCCTTCATGACCGCTTCGGTGAGCTGGACCTCGATGCCGCGGGATGTGGTCTCGTTGCGGAAGATGGGGACCGCGACGGACTGGATGGACTCGTCAAATGTGGTATCGAACGCGTAGCCCTGCGAGGGGCTGGCGGCGCAGGCGGGGAGCAGCGTGGCGGCCGCTGTGAGCAGAAGGAGGATGGGCATGGTCACACGGGTGCTCACTGCTGGGCCCCCTGCGGCTGCTGCTCGGTGGTTTCATCGGTCTCGGCGGTCTCGGCGGTTTCGGCGTCTTGTTCTTCGATAAAGGTGATCCATCCGCGATCGAGCATCATGTCGAGGCCCTCGTCGGCGGCGTCGGTCGCGGGGTGGCGGCGGATGAGGCGTGCGAGCACGAAGCGGGCCGATGCTTCGTCGTTCACTTTGATGTACCAGCGTGCGGTATCGAGCACCTGCTGGGCGGCGGACTCGTCGATCCACGCGTTGAGGCCCTCGGTGATGCCCGAGCGGATGGCGTCGGCGGGGAACTCACGCTGGTATTCCTCGATGAGGAGCTTGGCATCGAGGAGGCCTGAGCCGTCGTAGCGCGGGCCCTTGAAGCGTGCGATGTTCGATTCGATCTCACGCAGCATGGCGCGCTGGACGCGTGGGGAGTCCGGGAAGTTCTGGCGGAAGATCGAGTACATCTCGGCGGCGAGTTTGAGCTCGCGTCGGCTGTAGTAGTGATCGGCGAGCGTCATGGCCGCTTCTTCGGCGAGTGCAGAGCCGGGGACGCGTTCCTGGGTGCGGATGAGGAGTTCTTCGCCGGTCGGTCGGGCGTTCTCGATGCGCATGCCGAGGAACTTGCGTTTCTTGCCGTTGATGTAGTCGAGGCCGATCTGGTATTCGAGTTCGACGGCGTCGAGGAAGTATTGGGATTGTGGGTAGTCACGGATGATGGCTTCGAGATCGAAGAGCGCTTTGTACTCGTTATCATCTCGGAAACGGGCGAGGCCGTGGAGGTAGTAGGCCTGCGGGATGTAGGCGTTGCGTGTGCGTTTGTTGCGTTCGAGCCACTGGCTCATCAGTTCGCGGGCCTTGCCCGGCTTGTCCTCGGCGAGGAGGCGTGTGGCCTCGGCCATGGTTGCCTCGTCGGTTCCGGGTTCGGGCGCGGCGGTCTGGGCCCAGTCCCCGGTTTCGTCGAGCTCGAACTGGGAACTCTGGGCGAGCGCGGCGGACGGGGCCAGGGCTGAGAGCAGCATCGTCGCGGCGACGAGTGCTGACCGTGCGTGTGCGGATCTTGTGTTCATGGGACGCTCTGTGCGGATGGTGCGTGGAGTGGGTGTGTCAATAGGATAGCGTTGGGTGGCCCGCTCTGCCGTGTGCATGGGGGGATTTGCGGCGGCTAGACTCTGGCGATGACTGTCAACCGGAGCACCCCAACGAGTGAGCAGCTGAAACTGGCCCGCCAGGCCCAGGCGATGGAGATGCAGGGACGCTATGGCGATGCGCTGCGCCTGGGGCAGCAGATCGTGTCGTCCAACGCGGGGTGGTCTGTGGGGCATTACTGCGTGGGATCGGCCCAGTGTGGGCTGGGGATGCTCGATGAGGCGGATCGGAACCTGAGCAAGGCGATCAGTCGTGACGACACCCAGGCGGGTTTCTTCACGCGTCGGGCGGAGGTGCTCAATCGGCTCGGGCACCGCGAGGAGGCGATCGGGTGCGCGGCGCGGGCGATCGAGCTGGATCCGGACAACCCGGATGTGCTGGTGTCATCGGCGATGGTGCGCTGGCTGGGGGGCGACGCTGCAGGCGCGCACGGGCTGCTCGAGGATGCGATCGCCCGAGGGGTGCGTTCGGCGAAACTCGTGAGTGTTCATGCGCTGACATGCGGCGAGACGGGGCAGGCGGAGCGGGGCATCGCGAATCTCGGGGAGCTTCTTCGCTCGCACGGCGATGGGGACGGGCTGGCGCGGCTATTGCATTCGGAGGTCCGCATGCACCTCGCCAAGCTGCTCGACAAGGTCGGCCGGTATGACGAGGCGTTTGAGGCGGCCCGTCGGGGCGGGGCGCTGCGTGAGACGGTGTACGACCCGGGCCGGGCGATGGCGACCTGCGTGGACCGGCTGGATGCGTGGAGCCGGGAACGGTTTGACGGGATCGCGGTCTCGCGTGTGAGGAGCGAGGTGCCGGTGTTCATCATCGGGATGCCACGCTCGGGGACGAGTCTGGTTGAGCAGATCATCGCGAGTCATCCCAACGCGTACGGGTGCGGGGAGCTGCTCGATGCGTGGCACGCTGGCAAGGAGCTCAGCGAGCCCGATGCGTTCGTGACCGATCGGACTCGAAAGGTTGACCAGCTCAAGCCCGCGGCGCTCGATCGGTGCGCCCGCAAGGTGCTCAAGGTGATGGAGAAGGCGGCGGCGCGGGAGAAGGGCAAAGGTGTGCAGCGCGTCACGGACAAGCTGCCCAACAACTTCGAGCTCGTGGGGATCCTGCACAAGATGTTCCCCGGCGCGCGGTTTGTGCATTGTGTGCGGAATCCGCTGGATACCTGCCTGAGCTGTTTCATGCTCGACTTCGTGGGCGATCACAACCACGGGTATTCGTACAACCTGCATCATCTCGCGGATCAGTACAAGGTGTATATGCGGTACATGGAACACTGGCGTTCGATCGAGGCGATCCCGATGCTTGATGTGCGTTATGAATCGCTGATCGAGCGGCCCGAGGAGGGTGCGCGGGAGATCATCGGGTTCATCGGGCTTGGCTGGGATGAGGCCTGCGCCAGGCCCCACGAGACCGAGCGGGCGGTGAGCACGCTGAGCAATGATCAGGTGCGCCGGCCCGTCTATACCAGCTCACGCGCCCGCTGGCGGAACTACGAGTCGCATCTGGGTGTGCTGATCGATGCGCTGGGGACGAGCGATTCGTGGGGAAATGGCGGATGAATCTGCGCGCCATGCAGCAGATGATCGCGATCGCCGAGCACGGGCACATGACCCGGGCGGCGGAGGGGCTTGGCGTGACGCAGCCGGCGCTGAGCGCGGCGCTGCGGAAGCTTGAGGAGGAGCTGGGGACCGAGCTGTTCCATCGCACGGGGCACGGGGTTGAGCCCACCGAGGCGGGTCGTGTGTTTCTGGAGCACGCGAAGATCACGCTGCGCGCGGCCGGGCAGACGACCGAGGCGGTGCGCTCGCTTGTTGGGCTCGAGACCGGATCAATCCGTGTGGGTGCGGGGGCGACTGCGACGGGGTACCTGCTGCCCGGTGCGATTCAGGCGGTGCGGAAGAAGCACCCGGGGCTGCGGTTTTCTATTCGAGAAGCGGGCAGCAGCGCGGTGGCCGCGGGCGTGCTGTCGGGCGAGCTGGACCTTGGCGTGGTGACGCTGCCGATCGAGCACCCGCGCGGCGATGAGCTGATGATCGTCAAGGAGATCAAGGACGAGCTGATGCTGATCGTGCCGGCGGGGCATCCGCTGCACGGGCGCAAGACCTTCCGCTGGCCCGAGCTGGCGGGCGAGGCGGTGATCGCGTTCGAGGCGGGCTCGGCGGTGCGCAAGATCATCGATCAGGC
>CAYQRD010000054.1:0-14898 GCA_964419845.1 uncultured Phycisphaeraceae bacterium | reverse complement strand
CCCCAACCCGAACGCCACCACGAACACCGCGATAAAGCTCGACACACCCAGCACGATCACAAACACCACCCACCCGCGCCAGTGCGCATCCTCGAGCACGAGCCGACGCTCGCCGTGCCGTTCGGTCCGCGAATAGATCAGCCCGACCAGCGCCGCGTCATCACCGAGCTTGCGCATGCGCAACGCCCGGGCCATGTCGCCCCCGAAAAACCCGATCCCGATGCAATGGAACGGGGTCAGGAAGATGATCGCGAACCAGGGGAACGAACGCGTATCCACCTCCAGCACCGACTGCTCCGGCTCGCCCGGATCGTAATACACCGTCACCCGCTTCCCCACCGGGTACCGCCGCACAACTTCGCTGGCATGCTCGCTCGACGAGGTCCCAAACGAGAAGAACGAGTGCCGATCCCCCGTGTAGCTCGTCCCGCCCAACTCAAACGCGTACTCGATATTCGCCGCGTAGGTCGTCCCATCCGAACTCGAAGACCGCTCAATCTCCGACCCCGTCACCACCCCCGGCGTCGTCAAAAACCGCGCCCTCGCGTCATAGGTCCGCCAGAACCCATACCCGATAAACCCATCAAACCCCAGCACAAAGAGCATCCAGATGATGCCGAAGCACCCAAGGCAACCCAGCCCGTTCTTCTGCTTGCCACTCACGCGCCGTCGCCGGCTGTTCTTGATGTCCTTAAGGCGAGTCATGCCGCAATCGTATCAGAATCCGCCGCCACCACAATCGTGATCAGTAATCACGCCCGAACACGCCATCGCGTGTGTTATGAAGGTACTGATGCGGGTGCGTCGCGGTGTGCGCCCAGTTCGTCACACCCTCATTGGCACGAGCGGGGACACGAACCTCGGTGTGCCCATCGGCGAACACCATCGGGCTCTGCTCGTTGAGATTGCTGTAGAGATCTCGCTCAAGATCACGACGGATCGTGGGCAACTCAACATCCCAGAGCAGCACCTTCCCCGATGGGTACCGCACCGCAGAGCGACGGACACTCCTGAGAAGCCCGTCCCACTCATCGCTCGTGATATCAGCGCCGCTCCAGATCTTGGGATCACCGAGAAATGTCGCCGAATACTGATACGAGGGAAAGACAGTGGACATCAGCGGCAGCATCGACAGGTCTCGCTCGGCCCCTGGCGCAAGAAACATGTTGATGTTCGATTCCCATGGGTAGCGATCATGAAACAGCAGGTTCCATTGATCCGCCGATTGCCAGTACGGCAATGTTGCTCGCAGGATTGAACGGGGTGTCTGGTAGATCTCTCCCTCAACAGAGGCCGGATACTGACCACGCGCGTCGTCGATGTAGAGATCAAAGACCGTCGCGATAGAACGAAGATTGGCCTCACTTCCCACCCGGCGCGAGTGATCGATGGCAGATCCGATCATCGGCAGAAGAATCGCGAGGAGCACCGTTACGATCCCGATGACCACGAGCAACTCGATAATCGTAAATGCTTCTCGATGGAAGAATTGGGTCTTCATTCTTTCACTCAGGGATAAGGTGGCAGAATACGCGTCCCCGTCGGAAGATCGAGTAATGCGCTACTGATCGCATTCCATTCTCCGCGAGGGCCATCATTAATGAACAGGACTGAAACGGTCGCATCGAGCTCAGAGCCGCCGAGACGGACTTGCACCGTGCTCTTGATACGCATCTCATATACCGTGAACCCAGCTGAGTCCTCGAGAAGAAACTGTCCAGTGCTCATGCGCCTCGAGTTGATCGGTCCGCCACTACTACGAAGTTGACCGACAAGACGCCCACGGAGAAACACCGTCAGCATTTCAATCGAATCGACCCGTACCTCTTCAGTGCGTGCCCATGCGGCAGCTTTCAACCACGCCTTGTTCGCTCGCTCACGATCCGCCTGAACTAACTCTGGACGAGGGTCGATCCCACGATCTTCGTATCGCTTGAGAAGATCTTCGAGCGCTGCCTCTCGCTGAAACATGAAATACTCAGAAACCACGTTCGAGAGCGAATCAATCTCTCGCTCGATCGGCCGATGTGCTTCAGGCAAACCGCGAAGTTGTAATCGAATGCGATTCCGTATTTGAGTAGACAGCTCATCGTCATCGGCTTGAATTAATCCGAGTTCGCCATCTCCTTGCACCCCCTGTAGCTGCACGACTTGCGACTCAACGCTTGTTCGCAAAGAATCCATGGTGTTTTCAGGCCGCTGATACTCACGAACCTGAAGTATAGCAATAGCAGTAACGAGTACAACAAACATGAGTATTCCGGAAACTTTCAAAGTATGTTTATTTAGCATAACCTAGCCCAATGTTGAGCATAGCGGATAGACTCCCCAAACTCCATTCTCATCAACCCAGTAGTCATAACTACACCCAGTCCCCTCAGGACACCACTTGCCTTCATATTCGTAAGTGACTCCATTAATTTCTGCCGTACCGGGCGGACACCAGTGCATCATAGGCTTGGGGATAGGCCCAACCTGAGCAGCAGCTGACAACGCGACCATACCCAACAATCCAACCCCGGCAATCACATCAACAATACGGGATTTCCGATACATCATGAAACTACCTTTCTGGGCAGTCCTGCCCGAAATCCAAGAAATAAACACAACACGGCACTCGCCGCGTTTTGATACGCATGAACGACAAGTTCGTTTTCAGCACCCTTTGCGATACTCACACTACAGCCACAACCGCCCTGATACTGGTGCTGATTCAGATACACCGAATACAAGGCTCCAACGAGGAAAAACACGCCGGACACCGCGAAACCAGCCCCTCCGCGATGCAAGAGCAAAAGCACGATGCAGACCAGCAGCGCAAGCACAGTCACGATAAACATTACGCCCGCCAGCATTGAGGGCATCCCGATCCCATGCTCAAACGGGTTGAGCAGTTGCGACGGATCGATGAGCTTTGACGCAAGCGCGTAGCCGAACAAGACAACCAAACTCAGACGCACGACAACACCCAATATTCCAAGATTGCTTTGGCGGGTGATCACGCTCATGAACAGGCCACCCTAAACCAATTGGGGGGGAGGGGGCAAGCGGTGATCCGATAAAAATCAATAATATTACAACCCTAAATTGGGGTCTTCGCACACAATGGTGTGATTTTCAACCGTGTACCCACGGCATATGCTGAATCCCATTGAAACCCGAAGAAGAAACCGCCGTTGAGCCCACTACCAAATCGCCACTCTTCCTCTTCCCTAGTGGCCAATGGCCGATCCCTTCCCCCTCACGAAATACTCAGCGTCGGCTTCCCCGCACCCCGCCCCATCGCCGCCAGCGTCACCTGCGCCTCAAACTGCTCAACCATCGACTCCAGCGCCTTGGGCAACGCATCGCCACCCGCCGTCTCCGCCTCAAAGTTGTCACTCGGCTTGCCGCTGTCACTATTCTGCCGCAGCGCCATGTTGATCGGCACCGCACCCAGGAACGGATGCCCCAGCTTCTGCGCCATCATCTGCGCGCCGCCGCGACCGAAGATGTCGTACTCCTTGCCGTCATCGCCAATGAAGAAGCTCATGTTCTCCACCACGCCCAGCACCTCGACACCCAGCGACTCGAACATCCCGCTCGCCCGGACCGCGTCGTCCTGTGCCACCTTCTGCGGCGTGCACACCACCACCGCGCCCGCAAGCTGCACGCTCTGCGCCAGCGTCAGCGGCACATCGCCCGTGCCCGGCGGCAAATCAATAATCAGATAATCCAGCTCGCCCCACTGCGTCCGCTCGATCAGCTGATTGAACGCCCCGTGCGCCATCGGCCCGCGCCAGATCAGCGGCTTGTCCGTATCAACAAGCTTGCCCATCGTGATGCACTTCACCCCGTGCACCATGAACGGCTGCAACGCACCCTCAATCACCTGCTGGTCCATCGCCCCCAGACCCATCATCGTCGGCAGCGACGGCCCATAGATATCGCCGTCGAGCAGCCCCACCGCGTGCCCCTTGCGTGCCAGCCCCACCGCCAGATTCACGGCCACCGTCGACTTGCCAACCCCGCCCTTGCCCGCACCCACCGCGATGATGTGCCTCACCCCCGGCACGCCCGTCGCATCCTTATTCTGTGGCGTGCCTTGATCTGGCCGCTTGCTCTCGGGTGTGGTTGCTTTGCCGCCCGACAGGCGCATGACGACATCGCCGCCGTGATCAACAAACTCGGTTATCAGTTGCAGGTTCTCGATCCCGTGTTCGCTGCCAGCGGCCCGAACGGCCGCGTCGATCACCGAGCCCATGCGGGTCAGCTGGGCCTTCTCGGGCTGGGGGGTGTTGGGTTCGCCCTGGGTCATGCAGACGCGGACGGAGGCCTGATCGTCGCACACGGCGACATTGATCACGCAGCCGCGTGAGACGAGGTCCTCGCCGCTGGGGTGCATGACAGCGCTGAGCGCATCGAGAATGTGGTCCTTGGTCAGTGCCATGGTGCTAGGTGCTCCGCATGCCGAACATCTGTTCGGGTGGGTTTATAACGCCTGGAGGGCCAATATCGCCCCCGCTCCCTGCCCGCCCCTCCATCCGGAAGGCGGACCCCGTTTCCCGTGTGATATCATCATAGACTGCCCCCGGAACGACGATAATTCCGTCGAGCGCAGCAAGTTGGGCAATACGCCAGCCGCTGCCCCGTTGGGCACTCTGGATATGAACTATCGCTCAGCCCGGCCAGATACGCCGATGTTCGAGACCCGCCCGTTTGGGGCAAGGAGACCGCAATGAAACGCACACAGACACTCTCGATGATCCTCATGCTGACCGCCGCATCAGGACTCGCGATCGCAGCCCCCGAAAAGAAGAACAACGAGAACAAGGATGTGCTCCGCGGCCCCGATGTGGTTGACACGAGCACCCCCCAGAACAAGACCGACGAGAAGCCCGCTATGGGCGATCCCGAGTTGGAGCCGGTCGACTTCGAGAAGAATCCCATCGAACTCCGCGAATACACCATCGCGATCCGCTCACTCAACGGGCCTCAGGAGGACAGCACCTTGAGCATGACCCCAGAGCAGAGCCAGCAGTTGAAGGACATCCTGCAGAACTACCGCGAAGATCTTCGCGCATTCCAGGAAGCCAATCAGGTCGAGATCCGCAAGCTGCGTGACGCGATGAACAAGGAAGCCCGCGAGCGACGCGAACAGCAGAAAGAGTCCGCAGACGAGCAGAAGGACGCGATGCAGGGGCAGACGGGCCGCGCAAGCCCCGGCCCGCGTGCTGAGGGTGATGCCGCACGCAAGCTCCGCGAGTTCATCGCAAGCTCCCCCGCGGCCAAGACCGCGATCAAGCAGATCAACGCGGTCCTGACCCCCGAGCAGATGGAAGCCGTCAAGCAGAATGTTGAGAAGATGCGTCAGCGTGCTTCACAGAGCGGACGCGACGGCGCCCGCCCCGGACAGCGCGGCAACGGCACCGAACGCGGACCGGCAAGGCGCGGCGTCGACAACGACAGCGACCAGGTCCGCCCCGCACAGCGTCGCGACCGCGATGCCCAGCGGGACAAGTCCGACAAGCCCGCCGATGACTGATCATCGAACCGGGCAACACGGAAATGGGATCATGCGCCCGGAGCGTTGAACCAGTCTGGAAACACCGCCCCAACGAACTCCAGCGTCGGAGCATCAAGAACACGCGAAGCGTCACGATCCCGATTCCGTCCGAGGCCGTTCCCGAAAGGGGCGGCCTTGTTTTTATTCGCTGGGCTCGCCGTTGAACTTCGCCCCGATGATCGGTAGTTGTGAACGCCGAATCATGATGATCCCCAGCGAAGCAACAAACACCAATACCGCCATGGCGAACATCGAAGCGCCAGCCACCTCCCCGAGTTCAGGCTTATCCAGCGCCACCGGGTCGATCGACACTCCCAGCCGAAACAGGTGCGAGAGGATCGCACCCGAGATCACACCGAGCGAAACAACCGCGCCGATCGCATTGGTACAGGGCACCAGCAACAGCACCGCCGCAATCAACTCCGCGACACCAACCGCATACCGCCCCATGGGCTCTGCACCGAGAACCTCGAAGATTGCTTTCGATTCCTCCGCACCACTGAACTTGGGCACCGCCGTCATGACGAAGATCGCCACAACGATTAGCTGCAGCACCCAACTCGTGATCAGCACCGGCTTCTTAATTGATGGCATCTGTTCTCCCTTGTTTGAGCAATCGAGATGCACGCACAACCATGTATGTGACCCAATTATTCAGCCATAAAAAAACGCCCGTCTTCACGGGCGTCAAATGTGTGCTTGGAAAGACCGATCAGGCCCCCGCCAGTTCGCTCATGTTGAGCGTCACCGGCACAAAGGTCCGCGCGACCCGCGCCTCGAACTCGCTGTGGAACTTCTCGATGATCGTCCGCGCGGCCCACGCGTTGCCGTCGGCGAGGCCGCAGATCGTGGTCCCGGGCATCGAACCCATCGAGCCGGCGATCTCCTTGGCCAAGTCGAGATCCTTGGTCTTCGCATCGCCCGCCTCGATGCGGGTCATGATCTGGTAGAGCCAGCCCGAGCCCTCGCGGCAGGGGGTGCACTGGCCGCAGGATTCGTGCTTGAAGAAGCGTGCGATGTTGCGGGCGACCGAGACCATGTCGGTGTCCTCGTCGAACACGGTTGGGCCCGCGGTGCCCAGGCCGAGCACGCCGTGCTTGCGTCCGATGTCGAAATCGAGGCAGGCGTCGTACTGGTCGGTGCCGAGGATGCCCATCGAAACCCCGCCGGGAATGGCACCCTTGAACTTCTTGCCGCCGCGGATGCCGCCGCAGTATTTCTCGACGAGTGTGCGGAGGGGGATGCCGAGTTCGAGCTCGTAGCAGCCGGGCTTCTCGACATGGCCCGAGACACCCATGAGCTTGGTGCCGTAGCTGGGTGGGCCGCCGATGGTGCTGTCCACGCCCTGGGCGGTGAAGGCGCTGGCGCCCTCGCTGAGGATGAAGGGCAGGTGCTGGAGTGTCTCGACATTGTTGATGATGGTCGGGCGTTCGAAGAGACCCTTAAGCGCCGGGAAGGGCGGCTTGATGCGGGGCCAGCCACGCTTGCCCTCGATGCCTTCGAGGAGCGCCGTCTCCTCGCCACAGATGTACGCGCCCGCGCCGCGATGCACATAGCAGTCCGCGACGAACGCATCACCCGACGCGTTGCCCGATTGGTTGATCAGGCCCTTCTCGCCGAAGATGCCGTGCTCGTATGCTTCCTTGATGGCGTTCTCGAGGACATGGGCCTGGTGGTGGTATTCGCCCCGGATGAAGATGTAGGCCTTGTTGAGTCGGCAGGCGTACATGCAGATGGCGATGCCTTCGAGAAGCCCGTGGGGATCGAAGTCCATGAGCAGGCGGTCCTTGAAGGTGCCCGGCTCGGATTCGTCCGCGTTGATCGCGAGGTAGCGCGGCCCGCCGTCGGGGTCGGGCAGAAAGGTCCACTTGAGCCCGGTGGGGAAGCCCGCGCCGCCGCGTCCGCGGAGCATGGAGTCCTTGACCTCCTTGGTGACATCCTCGGGCTTCATCTGCAGCGCTTTGCGCAGACCCTCGTAGCCGCCCGTCTTGACATACTCGTCGTAGCCGACGATATGGCGGTCGCGGACATGCCCGAATGGAGCCGTAGGGATCCGCTTGAGCAGGTAGTGCTGGGTCAGTTTGTCTTCCCATTGGGTTCTGGGCATGGGGGCACTCCGGGTCTATATCGCATCGATCACCGGGTTCGTGCCCGATCGCGATCTGATGCGGTTCAACCCGGGATTCTAGCGGCTACAACCGCCCAATCAGCCCACGGCACGCGTCGATCTCACCACCCGCAGATCCCGGTGATACCCCTCCCGCCGCTCACGCACAAACTCGGGTGTGTACAGCCGGCTCACCAGCTGGCGGAAGCCGTTGACCAGCTCATCACTCGTCATCCCGATCGGTGTGTAGTTGAGATCGAAGAGTGTGCAGCGGTCCCAGCGGCCGGGGTGGGTCAGGCGGCCTTCGGCTTCGAGGCGGCGGTACAGACCTGTGCCGGGGTAGGGGATTTGGAGGGTGACTTGGATGTCGTAGAGGTTGGTGCGGGACGCGAAGTTATAGACGGCGTCCTACCCTCTTTTATGAAGATCCTCGTCCTTGGCGGGACCCAGTTCTCCGGCCGCTCGTTTGTTGAGCAGGCCGTGGATTCGGGTCATGAACTCACCATACTGCACCGCTCGCCCGAAGCACCGGGGCTGCCGGATTCGGTTCGGCACCTTGTGGGTGATCGCGATCCCAAAGACCCCGACAGCAAGGGCGATGGGCTGGGGGCGATCAGGGCGCTGCTGGACGGCGGGGAGCGGTTTGATGCGGTGGTGGATATGTGCGGGTATGTGCCGCGTGTTGTGCGTGCGTCGTGTGAGCTGCTCAGAGACCACACCGAGCTGTATCTGTTTGTGTCCACGATCAGCGTGTATCCGACGAGCCCGGATCAGTCGCCGAGTGAGGACTGGTCTTGGGAGCGGCTGAATCAGCTTGAAGACGAAAGCGTTGAGGAAGTCACGGGCGAAACCTACGGCGGGCTCAAGGTCCTCTGCGAGCGGGTTGTGCATGAGTTCTTCCCGGAGAATCACATCATCCCGAGGCCTTCGATTATCGCTGGGCCGCATGATCCGACGGATCGCGTCACCTGGTGGACGCGGGCGCTGGGGACGGAGGAGGCGGTGGTGATTCCTGAGCCGCCTGCGGGGCTGGCGCAGTTTGTGGACTCGCGCGACCTCGCCGCGTTCTTCCTCAAGTGCATCCGCGAAAAGATCACGGGCACCTATAACTGCGCCGGGCCGCAGGCGGGGCTGACGCTGCACGAGTTCATCAACCGCACGCACAGTGCGCTGGACTCGGATACGAGACTTCTTGAAGCGCCGAGGGCGTGGTTTGAGGAGCATGACATCAAGCCGTATCGCGACATCCCGACTTGGATGGGCGATGAGGTGCAATCGATGTATCGGGTGGATTACAGCAAGGCGGTGGCGGCAGGATTGGAGAATCGCCCGCTGGAGGAGACGATGCGCGATGTGCGGGCGTGGGATGTGGCGCGGGGTGAGCCGGAGCTCAAGGCGGGGATGAAGTTTGATCGGTTGCGGGAGTTGGTGGCGGAGCAGGGTTGAAAAGCTGCCTCCGGGTGCCACTACTCGACGCGAAGCGGCGCAGTAGTGCTCTTAGGAAGTTCGGAAGACACTACTGCGCCGAAGACGGCGAGTCGTGGCACCCGGAAATTGCCTTCGAGCGCACATGGTTGTTGGGGGACCCCCTCCGTCACGCCGAGGACGGCGTGCCACCTCCCCCGCAGGCGCGGGGGAGGAGAGGGGGAGCTTCGCCTACCGTTGGAGTATGCGTGAGACTGATGTTGTTGTTGTCGGGGCGGGGCCGATTGGGATTGAGCTTGCGGTGGCGCTCAAGCATGCGGGGCTCGAGTACCTGCATCTTGAGGCCGGGCAGGTCGGGGCGACGATGCAGTGGTGGGCGCCGGGGACGAAGTACTTTTCTTCGCCCGAGCGGATTGAGATCGCGGGTGTGCCGCTGATCGTCCACAGCGAGGAGAAGGCCACGCGGGAGAACTATCTTGAGTATCTGCGGGCTGTGGTGGGCACGCACAAGCTGGACATTAAGACCTACACGCGGGTGATGCGGATTGAGAAGGGCGGGGATGGGTTTGTTCTTCACGCCGCGCGTTCGTTTCATGGTGTGGGTGGCGAAGAGGAGCTGGGGTTTGATCCCGACGCGCTCGGGGCGCTGGAGCCGATCCGGGCAAAGCGGATCGTGCTGGCGATCGGGGATATGCACCTGCCGCGGATGCTGGGGATTGCCGGCGAGGGGCTGGAGCATGTGAGCCACTACCTGGGCGATGTGCATCAGTATGCGAACCAGCCCGTGGTGATTGTGGGTGGGAAGAACTCGGCGGTGGAGGCGGCCATCCGCTTGTTCCGCGCCGGGGCGCGGGTCACGATGGTGCATCGCGGGTCGTGGTTCGACCCGGATCGGATCAAGTACTGGCTGTACCCCGAGATCGAGTACCTGATCAAGAAGGACAAGATCCGTTACATCCCGCGTGCCAATGTCGTCGAGATTACGCCCACGCACGCGGCGATTGACACCGGGGAGTCGATCGAGTCACGCTTCGTGCTGCTGCTCACGGGGTATGTGCAGAAGCCGGATCTGTTCGAGCAGCTGGGGGTGGAGCTGGTGGGCGATGATCGCAAGCCCAGGCACGATCTCAAGACCATGCAGACCAATGTGCCGGGCGTGTATGTCGCGGGGACGGGGTCGGCGGGCAGCCAGAGCCGCACAAAGGTGTTTATTGAGACGAGCCATGTGCATGTCGACCGGATTCTGGCATCGCTGCAGGGTCGCGTAAGTCTTGCGACCGCAGAGGATTACACGCTCGAAGAATCATGATATTCTGTCCGCAATATGTTTGGGTCCGGAAAAATCGCCCATCTGACTGGCATTTCCTCGGACCCGTGCTCTATTGAGGCTGGTGGGTCAGGAATCGGTCCCGTCTCTGACGGACCGGCAACCCCGTGACGACCTGATCAGTCGTTCGACTCGTTGCATGACCAATGAAAACGCCCCGGTAGCGCTGGGGCGTTTTCAGTTTTTGAACGCCTCAATTTCGCTCAGCCAGCTCGATCGCTCGCGCGTAGACATCCTCGAGCCCCTGCACCATCGCATCGGTCGAGAACATCGCGGCGCACATGTCTCGCCCGCGCTCCCCCATCGCCCGGCGTTCGTCGGGGTGCTCGTACATCCAGACGATCGAATCGCGCAGGCCATTGGTGTCGCCGACCATGAAGAGCCTGCCGGTTGCGTGGGCTGCGTCGATCCCCTTCGTGTAGAGAGGATCGATGCAGGCCTCGGGTGTGCCGTCGGTATCGCTGGCGCAGACCGGGACGCCGCAGAGGAGGGCCTGGGGTACGGTGCGGGGCAGGCCCTCGCGGTAACTCGGGTGCAGCAGCACATCCATCGCCCGGATCATCGCGCCCACGCGCATCTGCGGCACGAGCCCGGTCGTCACGACCTGATCAGACAGGCCCATGTCGGCGACGCGACCGAGCAGCCGCTCGCTCCACCAGCCGTCGCCGACCCAGAGCAACTTCCAGTTTGGATGCTTCTTGAGCTCATCGCCCAACGCATCGAGGATGTCGTCGTGGCCCTTGTGCTCGGCCAGTCGCGCGACGGTGCCGATCACGAAGTCGCCGTCATTGAAGCCGAGCTCTCGCCGCATCGCATCGCGTGTCTCGCTTGGGAGCGGATTGAGAAAATGCTCGGTCTCCATGCCCGAGCGCACCGTGCTGAACTGCCCGTCGCAGCCGATGCCATTGGCGCGGAACTGCTCGGTCATGGCGTCGGCGACGGAGACGATGCGGTGGCAGCGCTTGGCGGCGTATTTCTCTGATGCGATGTAGATGGTGTTCTTCCAGCGCGGCAGGTACTTGTGGAACGGCGGGCCGTGGATGGTGTGGACGACAGCGGGTCGGTGATCGGGGCTATTTTTAAAGACTTTCCACGCCGCGGCCCGCCCGATGACGCCGGCCTTGGACGAGTGGGTGTGGACGATGTCGGGCTTGAGGTCTTCGATCAGCTCGACGAGTTCGTTCATCGCCTTCCAGTCCTTCACCGGCGCAATCTGGCGCACCATATGAGGCACCTTGTGCATCCCGATGCGCTCGTCATTGGGACCACGGTAGTCGTTGGCACGATCGAAGTAGGAGCCCTCCGGGCCGAAGATGGGGCCGTAGGCGAGATGGACCTCGTGGCCCATCGCGGCCTGGCCCTCGCAGGAGAGGACGGTGTTCTCCTGGGATCCGCCCTGGATCAGGCGGGTTGAGATGTGCAGGATGCGGAGGGGCATGGGGGGAGTGTAGGTGTTCACTCGCCTCCCCCGCGCTTGCGGGGGAGGTGCCGAGCAACGCGAGGCGGAGGGGGTCTTGGTCTTGAGAATCCCACGCACGACAAGACCCCTCCGTCACTGCTGCGCAGCGACACCTCCCCGCGGGGCGCGGGGAGGGACAGGAGAAGACCCCATCCGTCACGCGAAGACGCGTGCCACCTTCCCCGCGGGGCGGGGAAGGCACAGGAGGGACGCCTTTGACCAGCCGCGACAGGGATGGAGCGGCCACGGTTGCGTTGGTGATCGGGACATGATGCGTATCACGGAGGTATTCGGGTTGTTGTCTTCCGTTTCGAGATAATCGAGCGAACAATCGGGGTGGTTGTTGGATGGCCCCGGTGGCCGCTCATTGCCATTCGCGGCTCGTTCAAGACACTGTGCCGACAATCTTTGTCATCTCGTAGAGCCCGGGTGGGCACAAGGTTCTCGGGAGACCCCCTCCGTCTCCGCCTTCGGCGGATCCACCTCCCCCGCAAGCGCGGGGGAGGAGAGATTAGAGCGACTCCCATCGCTCGCGAGTGAGTTCGAAGAAGGCGCACATGGTTTCGTAGTAGCGATCGGTCTCTCCTTGCTCATCGAACCCCGCGTTGAGCAGCACCTTGCGCGAGCCGATGTTCTCCGGGTAGGTGACGGCGATGAGGCGATCGAGGCCGAGCGATTGGAATGCATACCGGGCCGACGCTCTGGCGATCTCCGTCGCGTAGCCCTTCCCCCAGTGTTCGCGCCCGAGCCGGTAGCCCAGTTCGATCTCCGGGCCTGTGTTCGCGACGGGCACGAGCCCGCCTTGGCCGATGACCATCCCGGTATCGCGCCGCTCGATGACCCAGAAGCAGAAGCCGCTAATGCGCTGGCGCTCGATCGCCTGTGCGAGGCGTTGCTCGACCACTTCGCGCGTCCACGGCTCGCCGCTGTGCCCGATGTACTTCATGGTCTCGGGGTCGGACCAGTACGCCGCGAGGACATCGACATCGTCGATGGTCGGGACGCGGAGGGTGAGGCGGTCGGTTTGGGTGATGAGGTCAGGCATGGGTGATTGTTGTCCCACATTCCGGGCAGAGATCCCCATCGATCCCCGTGAGCGCATACCCACACTTCATGCATTGTCCCTTGCGCAACCGATGGGGCCGTACCCACCAACCGAACACAAGCAGCACCAGCGCCGGCGCCCACAGTGGAACCAACATCTGGGAAGACTGCGGCGTCTTGGCGATTGAGAACCACCATCGCCAGCTCGGGTCATACCGATGCCACGACCATCCCAAAGCCGCCTGAGCACCCTGTTCGCCGATGACAAACGCGCCCTGCCCGTTGCCCAATCCAAGCATCATGACGCGCGAGCCCGACTGCATCACATAGCCGCCTGAGTACCACCCACTGCCCACCGCGAGCACGATGAGCAGCAACGCGAGCGAGATCGCAAGCCGAGAGCCCCAGGTTTGTTTGCATCGGTTCGTCATGATGATGTGGTGGTGGTACCGCCGCACTCGGGGCAGGTTTCGGTGGTGAGGCCTTCGAGGGAGTAGCCACAGTGTGGGCAACCGCCCGGGGCGCGACACTTGGATGCACGTACCGCGAGCGCCACACTCACCCCAAGTAGGATAAGGGAAGGCAGCAAGGTGTGCATCGCAAAGCGCGTGTACTGCCCGCCCGACCCACCGCCACTCAAGTTAAGCTGCGGCCAAGACCAGACACGAGGTGAAGTTGGGGGGAAGTGGCTGCTATGGAGCATGAACACCGTGTGCGTCCCCGGCTCCGGTGAGCTGAAACCCATCTGGCGATAATCGGGATAACGATCAATCACGATCGAACCGCTCGCGATGACCACCTCGAAATATGACCTTGGTTGGTTTGACCCACGCTTGGGAACAACTTCACGTGACACCATCGGCTCTGGCCAGTACGATGCAACGCACAGCAAGACCATTATGAGTGTGCACACGTACACCCCCCACCGCATCACCTTCCCCACTCTGCGGCCTCGGTGTTTGTGTTGCATCCGTGTGCCTTTGCGTTTCCGTACCAGCCGCGAATGGGAATGAGCGGCCTCGGGGGTTTTGTGGATGTCTGCCGTCGTGTTTGTGCCGGGGTATTCGGCGGGGGCCAAGGGACTGTACGCGTTGGGGGGAGGGGCGTTTGAGGACTTTGGGCGCGGGTGTGGCCGCTCCATGACTGTCGCGGCTGGTTGGTGGGTGCCACTACTCGACGCGCAGCGGCGCAGTAGTGCTCTTGAGTCGTTCTGAAGACACTACTGCGCGTCTTCGACGCGAGTAGTGGCACCCAGAGTGTACCTTCTTATCCGTCTGCTTCAGGATACCGGATCCACTCCAGCCGCAGCCCCTGCGGCGGAAGCGTTGTGCCTGCCCGTGTGCGGTCGGTGCTGGCGATGATGTCGGGGATGGTCTCGGGGTCGATCTTGCCGCGACCCACCTCCATGAGCGTGCCAGCGATGATGCGGACCATGTTGTAGAGGAAGCCGCTGCCGCTCACGCGGATGACGACGGTGTCGGGCTTGGGGTTTTCGACGGTGCAGGAAAAGATCGTGCGCACCGTGGTCTTGCGGCCGTGGGCGATCTGGGCGAAGGCGGCGAAGTCGTGCTCGCCTTGCATCAGCTGTGCTGCGCGGCCCATCCTGGCTGCGTCTAGCGCGTACCAGGTGTGGAACACATAGCGGCGGTCCCAGAGCGGGCGGGTGTCGCCGCTGACCATGGTGTAGCAGTATTCCTTTTCGACGGCGTCGCCGATGGGGTTGAAGTCGTCATGCACCACGCACGCGTCGCGGATCAGCACATCGCGGGGGAGCTTGCCGTTGAGGGCGCGGATGAGCTGGTCGCAGCCGCGCTCGGCGGGCCAGCCGACGCCCTTGTCCGGGTCGGGGTTGGACATAAAGCTTGCCACCTGCCCGTTGGCGTGCACGCCACTGTCGGTGCGTGAGGCCCCCATGAGGGTGATGGGTTCACGCACGACCTCGCGCACGGCCTGCTCAAGCACATGCTGCACCGTGCGCAGCTGGATGCGCT
>CAYQRD010000053.1:0-15361 GCA_964419845.1 uncultured Phycisphaeraceae bacterium | reverse complement strand
TGACACCGCACAACGAAATGGTGCCTTCGGATCAACGCCCATCCAGGTTCGAGGCCACGCAAACAAATCCATGCCGGGGTGCTCTTTCGAGATCACTCAAGCAAAATCAAAAAACACGGGTATGAGACCCGTGTTTGATAGACAAATCGAGGAAGATCAGTCGCTTAGAGCGAGTTCACCTTGCGGCCGATGCGACGCCGACGGTTGAGGATCTTGCGACCGCTCTTGGTCTTCATGCGGGCACGGAAACCGAGCGTACGGCGACGCTTGGTGTTGCTCTTGCGGCGGGGGTAGTGCATGGCCATGTCTGCATTCTCCTATCAGCACGCCCGGGTCACGCCCGGACAAATCGCCCGATCTTCAGGGCTCCGACTGTAGCCCCGCATCCAGCACCCGTCCACCTTCCCTCCCACAACACCCGGATTTCGTTGGACAACCCGTCTCAATTCGCACATAATCTACAGCGTTGTCAGGTGTGCTGCCTTTGAGCCAGGACGCACGCGGCCCTTTGTTCGGTGTTTATTCAAATGAACACTCAGCAACCGTCCGCGATTCGGTTCAAACCACGCACCATTTCAGTTCCACACCCGGTGTTTCCACTGGGGCATCGGCCGTGCAGATACGAAGCCAGGCCGCCCAAGGTGCCGTGCCTATGAACGAACAACTCCGCGAACACGCCCAGAGAATCCTGGGACATCAGTTCAATGACATCGACCTCCTCGAACTCGCGCTCAGGCACGCATCCATCTCCGAGTCGCGCCTCGATTCCAACGAGCGCCTCGAGTTCCTCGGCGACGCAATCCTCGGCATGATTGTCTGCGAACGAATCTTCAATCGCTTCCCGAGCTACCTCGAAGGCGAGATGACCAAAATCAAATCGCTCGCCGTCTCACGAAAGATCTGCGCCAAGATCGCCATCAATCTCGGGCTCGACGAGCTCATCGTCGTTGGCAAGGGCATGATGACGCAGGACACGCTCCCCCAGTCGCTCGCCGCCGCCGTTCTCGAGTCCGTTATCGCCGCACTCTACATCGACGGCGGCATGTCCGTCGTCCGCAACTTCCTCGAGCCGCTGCTCGATCCGTTGCTCGACGATGCCGTCCGCTCCGGTCATCAGCACAACTTCAAAAGCGTCCTCCAGCAGCACGCCCAGCGGACCATCGGCTCAGCACCGGTCTACAGAATCCTCGACGAAAAAGGCCCCGATCACGCCAAGGCCTTCTGCATCGCCGTCGAGCTCTCGGGCAATCAGTTCGATTCGTGCTGGGGCAACTCCAAGAAATCCGCCGAGCAGAAAGCCGCCCTCAACGCCCTGCGCGGGCTGGGCCTCACCGTCGACAACGCCGACGGGCAGCCCCGCATGATCGCCGAAGCAAGCGTCATGGACATCCCCGACGAGCTCCGCGATGACGAAGAATAAAACTGGAGAATGAACCAGCCGCGTTCGCGCCGCTCAGGGCTCGCGACGAAGGTCCACGAGCATCGGCAGGTGATCCGAAGCCATCGAATCGCCACGCTCGAGACCCATCGCCTCAAGCGACGCGTCACTGAGCACCCGCGTATCGATCATGAACGCGTGCTCGAGCACGCTCCGCGAATCGTCGTACAGCATCCAATCGAGTCGTCCGGGCGAGAACCGGCTCTTCTCATCCACCCAGGTCACCATCGTCGAATCGCCCAGCACCGCCGGCCCGACCGCGTCGAGATCATCGCCCCCGATCCCCAGCCCGCGCGCCATCACCTCCAGCGGCGTGCGAGATCCGACCAGATTGAAATCGCCCCCGATCACCACCATCGCATCCGGATGCTGCCCGTGCACCCAGTCGACGAACGCGTTGATCGCTCGGGCCTGATCGATCCGTGTCAGGTCCTCCTCCGAGCCCGCTCCCCCGCAGCACTTGAGGTGCACGCTGATCGCCAGCAGCTCACCCGCATCCGTGTCGATCAACGCCGCGCACGCTCGCGCCGGACGCCCCACGCCCGAGGGCGGGAGCACCTTGTCATACCGGGCCACGATCGGATGCCGCGTCGCGATCGCCACGCCCGCCTGCTCGTCGGGGAAGTGCAGCGACCACTGCTCGCCCGCGTGCTCCCCGAGCCACCCCGCGACCCTGCCCCGCTCGGTTCTGAACCATTCCTGATACAGGATCACATCCGGCCCGGTCTGCCCCAGCAGCCGAGCGAAGGCATCGGGCTTGGTCAGCGGCGACGAAAAAAGCACATTCGCGCTCATCACCCGCACCGTTCCCTCTCGCTTCGTCGGCAGCGACAGGTCATGCAGCGCCGGGGCCGCGTCCCGCTCGGGCAACTCGACCACATACTTCTCCCACCACAGCGTCTTGCCGTCCGTATCGATCTGGTCGACCACCACCTCGATCATCCCCGATGCGGGCAGCACGCCGCTCTCGCCCGCGAGACGATCGATCCGCAACTCATACGCATCGCTCCCGTAGGTCGGCAGGCATGCCATCCCGATATCGCTGTGCCCGATCTGTATCGCATCTCCCCCAGCATCAAACCTCGTCACACCCGCACCGATGCCGATCCCCCCCTGCTCATTGCGCGGCGAGAACTCGATCAGAAGATCCACACCCTGCGGCTGCACACCGATCGCCTCCATCCCCGTCCGCGGGTACTCGATCGCAGCGCCCGTCCTCGGGTCCATGTCCGCATCAATCCGCACCCGCGTCGTGTGCGCCGCCGCCTGGATCGCCTGGACCGGCCGCGTCTGCGGCGTGAATCGCAGCCAGACCCATCGCCCGTCCGCGTCCGCCCGCTCCGCATCCTCCCAATCCGTAAACGACCCGTCGAGCATGCGGTCCGCTGGAACAGCCCGCTCCTGCTCAACAATCGGCGTCAAATCCTGCGAAGATCCCTCCCCGACGCCGCATCCCCCCAGCAGCAGTGGGGCGGTCATCAGGAGTCCGAGCGTGCTCATGGATTGTGTGGTGCGCATGCCCAAGCGTAGCACACACCCATGAAACCGGACCCCGCAGTGCTGATGAAGAACACGCCCGCCGGTGTCGGAAAATCATTTGTCGAAACAAATAAAACCAGCGAGATTGGAATACACTCATTAGAACACTTGCTCAATCAGCAACAAACCAATCCGACCCAACGCACAGCGCCCATTCGGGCACGACCCGAGACACAGGAGATGATCAGATGAACAGATTCGCCAAGCGTACCGCAGCCGCAGCACTGCTCGGACTCAGCGCCGCGGCCCTCGCCGGCTTCGGCTTCAACAGCAGCGGGGGTGCCGTCCAAACCACCGCAACCGCCAACACCGAATCCCTCGCCGCCAAGACCTACAACATCGACACCGTCCACAGCAATGTCCTCTTCAAGATCAGGCACGGCGGGCTCGCCTACTTCTACGGCCACTTCGACACCTTCTCGGGCAGCGTCCGCATCGACCCCCGCAACATCAAGGGCGCCGACTTTAACATCACCGTCGAGACGGGATCGGTCGACACCAACAACCGCACCCGCGACGGCCATGTCAAGAACGCCGACTTCTTCAACGCACGCCAGTACCCAGAAGCGGTATTCACCAGCACCGGCATCACCGAACTCAGCGAGGGTGTCTACGAGCTCAAGGGCGAATTCAACTTCCACGGCGAAACCCACCCCGTCACTGCCACCCTCACCGATGTCAGCTTCGGACAGCAGCAGGGCAAGGACGCGATGGGCTTCCACGCGGTCTTCTCCATCAAGCGTTCCGAGTTCGGCATCATGAAGTATGTCGATACCGACAGCCCCGAGTCAGGACCGCTGGGCGACACCGTCGAGATCATCGTGAGCATGGAAGCCGTCAACGACTAAACCACTCGCACTTTCTCCGCAAGCGCAGCGCCCCAACAGGTGCTGCGCTTTTTTCATCGACCCGGCCGATACAGTGTCTGTCCACTGACGAAAGGACACGCCCGATGGATCCGCAACTCCAGCAACGCCTCATGCTCTTCGCCGGCTTCATCCCCGGCGGGATCTCCTTCGCGCTGCTGCTCACCGCCTGGTACCTCCGCGCACTCAGCGCATCGAAGACCGATCTCGACCAGAGCGAAGAACCCCGTCCCGCCTCTCAGGGCCCGCGTTGGCTCCTGCCCGTCATGCTCGCGATGGGTGTCGCCGGCGCGGACTACGCCATCAACGACCGGTTCATGCTCTGGCCCGACAGCAACAGCAACCGCTTCACCCATGCCGCGGTGCTGCTCGCGCTCGCCGCGGTGATCGAGGGGATCGTTAAGCTCCCGCTCCTGCTTGCCTTTTCTATCCGATTCGTCGCCTACGCCGGCGTCTTCTGGATGCTCAGCGAGGGCTACACCCAAACCGTTCTCGGCGGCAGCGCCAACCTCGTCGCCTACACACTCTTTGCCGCGATCTGCGCATCACTCATCGCAACCGCAGCCGACCGCACCGCCCAGCACAATAACCACGAACGCGGGCTCGGCTGGGTCGACGCCGCCAGTTGGATCCTCGTCCTCGCCGCGGTCATGCCCGTGTTCAAAGAGAACCAGTTCGCCCTCGGTGCCATGTTCCCCGCCGGGCTCATCAGCGTCCTCACCTCCACGCTGATCGTCGGGCTCATCTTCCGCTCGCTCTCCATCGCCCGCGGCGGCATCACCTTCATCGTCGGCTTCTTCCTCATGCTCCTTACCGGCTCAATCGTCCAGTCCGGCGTGCTCAACCTCCCCTCGGTCCTCCTCGCCGCATCCCTGCCGCTGGTCATGCTCGTCCCGCTCCGGTCCCACTCGGGGCTCAGGCGCCTGCTTGTCCGCGTCGTGCTCATCGCGCTGGTCGGCGCATCGGCCTCCCTGACGATCTTCGCCCCCAACCTCTCCTTCTGGCCAGGCAGCAGCGACAGCAACGAGCAACAGCCCGCGGACGACGCCTCCATCGTGGACTACTACAACAACCTCGAATGAAAAACCGCCGCGTCCAGGACGCGGCGGTGACAAGTCTGTCTCAGAAACCCCGCTTACGCGCGATTGCGAAGCCGACGCATACCCAGCCCAAGCCCGAGCATCGCGCCCCCGGCCCAAACCGGTGCGGGAAGCGGAACCAGATTCAGTTCCGGGTCCTCGTTGGTCACCAGCAGCTTGTCTGAGCCGCCGTTGGCCAGCCCGCGGAAACGCAGCGCGATGTCGTCGCCGTCGCCCATGAAGCTCATCGCCGAGAGCGAACCCGCATCACTCGCGCTGATCAGGAAGGTGAGGGTCGCGCTGTACCCCGATCCGATCCCGCGGTTCGGGTTCCCAC
Organism: uncultured Phycisphaeraceae bacterium; assembly: GCA_964419845.1. Classification (GTDB taxonomy): domain Bacteria; phylum Planctomycetota; class Phycisphaerae; order Phycisphaerales; family UBA1924; genus UBA1924. Next base: position 10,102 of record CAYQRD010000053.1, on the reverse strand, counting down.
CTCCGGACCATTACGCGCCGACCGCGGCACCCGCGTCGAAAGTCCCGAACGGGTTGGCATCCTCGCTGCCCGTGTCCGCAAAGTCGCTGTCGCTCGACGAGCTCAGCGTCGCCGAAGCCGACGAATCTGCGCTGTTGAGATTGAACACCAGGCCCGTGAAGAACCCGCCGACCGATGCGTCGGTCGTGTTGATGATCGAGAACACCAGCGATCCGCTGTTGCCGCCCGAGTAGTTGTATTCGATGCTGCCGTTGAGCGAAACGCCCGTCGCGGAGCTGTTGGATGTCGTGCTCGCATCCGAGTAGAAGCTCACCACATCACCCATCGCGACGCAGCCGCAGACAGACAGCGACGCACCCAAAACAAACAGGTTGCTCATGTTCATGTTGTTATCTTTTCTCTCACCCGGAAAAACACACCGGGCATCCCTCGCAAACACAGACTGTTCAGGCACTCGCCTCTCGGCCGAACAGACGATCAAAAAACACTACGCCCCGCCCCGCGTCGACCCATGCCGGCAATGAATCTCATGTTTCGACCGTCTTAACTCAACACTTTTCTACAGGACCAAGCCCGACGCGCGTTATGGGACGCGACCGCATCCCCACATACACTCTGCCCATGCCCCAACCACCGGCCCAACCACCCATCGCCACCGCAGAGCGTGTCGCGCTCCGATTCCCTACCGAATCCGACCGCGACGCCTTCGTCGCCCTCCGTCAATCCTCCCGCGCCCATCTTCAGCCCTGGGACCCCATCCCCCCATCCGGCCTCGACCTCTACAGCCCAGAAGCCTTCGACCGCGAACTCGAAACCCACAACACCGACCGCGAACAGCGCTGGTTCATCATCGAACGCGAAACCAACGCACTCGTCGGCCGCATCGCCCTCACCAACATCGAACGCGGCGTCTTCCAGAACGGACGCCTCGGTTACTGGTGCGGCGCCGGCTTTCAGGGCCAGGGCCTCATGACCGAGGCCCTGACCCTCGCTGTTGAGCACTGCTTTCGCCCCACCGAGCAAGGCGGCCTCGGGCTCCACCGCGTGTGTGCCAACATCATGCCCACCAACACCCGCTCCCGGTCCCTGCTGCAACGCGTCGGCTTCGTCAAAGAGGGGTACAGCGAGAACTACCTGCAGATCCAGGGCAAGTGGGAAGACCATGAGCGATGGGCGATGACGATCGAACGCCACGATTGAGACCCGTCGCCCGATGACCTGTCCCTCCCCGCGGGGCGCAGGGAGGCACAAGAACAACACGCCCCAACCTCGACATCTTCTCTGCGCCTCTGCGTAACCTTCGCGTCCTCTGCGTTCAGTCTCCAGATCCACCAAAAACAAAGAACGCCCCGCACCGCGAGACGCCCCCAAAACTCTTCCCTGATGGCCAGTGGCTGACGGCCGATCCCTTCTTCCCTCACTCCCACTCAATCGTCGCCGGCGGCTTGCTCGAAATGTCATACACCACCCGGTTCACGCCACGGACTTCATTAATGATCCGCGTCGAGATCCGCGCCAGCACATCGAACGGGATGCGGGCCCAGTCGGCCGTCATGAAGTCCTGCGTTTCCACGGCCCGCAGCGCCACAACCCGCTCATAGGTCCGACCGTCGCCCATCACGCCCACCGATTGCACCGGCAGCAGCACCGCGAACACCTGGCTCGTCTTGCGATACAAACCCGCGGCCACGATCTCCTCGAGCAGAATCTCGTCCGCCTCGCGCACGATGTCGAGCTTCTCGGGCGTGATCTCGCCCAGCACCCGCACCGCCAACCCCGGGCCGGGGAACGGGTGACGCCACACGATCGAGTCGGGCACGCCCAGCACCGAACCCAGGCGCCGAACCTCGTCCTTGAACAGCTCACGCAGCGGCTCGATCAGCTCGAAGCCGAGCTCTTCGGGCAGGCCGCCCACATTGTGGTGCAGCTTGATGTTCGCGCTGTTGCCGCTGTGCCCGTGGCCCGATTCGATCACATCCGGGTACAGCGTGCCCTGCGCCAGGAAGTCCGCGCCCTCGATCGTTTCCGCGGCCTCCTTGAACACCTCGATGAACCGATGCCCGATCCGCTTGCGCTTCACCTGCGGATCATCGATGCCTTCGAGATCGCCGAGGAACTCCTTGGACGCATCCACCACACGCAGGTCGATATGGAAGTGATCCTTGAAGGTGTGCTCGACCAGGTCGCGTTCCTTCTTACGGAGCAGCCCGTTGTCAACAAACACGCAGGTGAGCTGATCGCCAATGGCCTTGTGCAGCAGCGCCGCCACGACCGACGAGTCCACGCCGCCCGAGAGCCCGCAGATCACGCGCCGATCGCCGACGAGTTCCTTGATGCGGGCCGCTTCTTCCTCGGCGTACGCGCTCATCTTCCAGGTGCCCGCGCACTTGCAGGTCTCGTAGAGGAAGTTGCGGAAGATGTCCACGCCATGCGGCGTGTGCGTGACTTCCGGGTGGAACTGCACGCCGACGAAGGTGTGCTTGGGGTCGCTGCTACGCACCGCTGCGTAGGGGCAGGTTGGCGTTGACGCGATGGGCACCATGCTCGCAGCGCGAAGATCTTCGATCTGGTCGCCGTGCGACATCCAGACCTGGGTCTGCTGGGGCACTGCGTCGAACAGCGGGTCGACGCTGGTCCCCTCGTTCTTGATGTGTAGCTGCGCCCGCCCGTACTCGCGGTGGGGGGCCTTGGTGACGCTCGCGCCCAGCAGGTGGCAGGTCAGCTGCATGCCGTAGCAGATCCCCAGCACCGGGATGCCCAGTTCGAGGATCGCCGGGTCCATGGTCGGCGCGCCCTCATCGGTGACGCTCGAAGGCCCGCCCGAGAGGATGATCCCCTTCGGGTTCATGGCTTTGAGTTCGTCGGCGGTGATGCTCGGGGCGACCAGCACCGAGAACACGCCGGCGTCGCGGACCCGGCGACAGATCAGCTGGGCCGTCTGCGATCCAAAGTCCAAAACCGGCACAACCTCGTGGTCGATATGCGAAACAGGCGTCTGCGACATGAGATGATCTCGCGGCGGGTAGGGTGCTGGGTTGCAGTCGGGCTGTAGTCAGTCGCCGTCTGCGTCCGATAAACCCGGAGATGTCGTCCAGCCCCGGGTCAGAGTGTAGTCACCGGTTCACAAAAGGCGAGAATCGGGAGCAACCTGTTGTCAGCAAACCCGAATACAATCGGTTCAACCCCAGGTGCCTACAGTTCTTGCATGTCGCAGGGGCGGTCATCCCGGGGTCGTCTGGCCGCCATGTCCGTCATCAGCGTCCTATGCACGCTCCCGGCGGGCTGCCTGCCGGAGACCAAACCCGGGTTTGACTCACCCGCACCATCCAAACGCCTCGACGCGATCGTCGACGCATCCCGCTTGGAGGACGACGAATCATTAGTCAAGCTGGTTGAGAAGCTCCGATCCCAAGCCCCCGCCGAACGCATGTTCGCGATCCGTTCACTCGAGATCAGGACAGGGCAAACACTGGGATATGACCACGCCGCCGAACATTGGCAGCGGATCGAAGCGTACAACCGCTGGCTCACCTGGCTGCAGGATCAGGGCATCAGTCTCCCGGAGACCATGACCCCCCAGCCCGAGCGACCCGGATCGTCTGAAGGATCAGACGATGATCAGCCGATGGAGATGGACACACCACAGCCCTGACATCAGATCAGGCATGACACGAAACGGATCCATGGATCAGCGACCAGAGATCGAGCTGCGACTGACCTCCGACCCCATGTACCTCTGCGGTGCACGGGAGTTGGTGGGATGCATCGCCCGACGCATCGGGTTCGACGACATGGACTGCTCCAAGATCGCGCTGGCCGTCGATGAGGCGCTCTCCAACATCATCCGTCACGGCTACGACAAGGCGTTCGACAGGCCGATCTGGCTCGGGCTCAGCCCCGTCAAGCCCAGCGCCGACTCGATCGGTGGCATCGTCATCACGATCGAGGACGAGGCCAAGCAGGTCGATCCCAGCAATATGAAGGGGCGCAACCTCGAGGACATCCGCCCGGGCGGTCTGGGGGTGCACATCATCCAGGAAGTGATGGATCAGGTGTCCTACGAGAAACGGGCGAGCGCCGGCATGCGTCTGGTTATGACCAAGCTCGCCCCGCGGCCGGGCGAATCGCCTCGTTTGAGCGATCGAGCAGCGAGCTGCAAGATCACGGTCAACGAGAATCCGACCGCTCGTCGCTGAAATCGGCTATACTCGAACAGAAGCCGTCCGCACGGGGCAGCGACAGGGATCAGTATGGCCAACCCGCAATCTACATTCATCGCCGTCGAACGACCTGAGCAGGGTATCGTCGTTCTTGCACCAAGCGCCGACATCGACATGAGCCGCTCGCCCGAGCTCCGCGGGGTGCTTCGTCAGGAGATGAGCGGGAGCGTGCACAAGGTGGTTGTCGATCTCGAGGATGTCCAGTACATGGACTCGTCGGGTCTGGCGACACTGGTCGAGGCGATGCGCAACGCCGGAGGGACGAGCATGAAGCTCGTCATCTGCAACATGAACCCCAAGGTGAGTGCGATCTTCGAGATCGCGCGCCTTGATTCGTTCTTCTCGATTGTGAACTCGCGTCAAGAGGCGATCTCGCTCTGAAGGACCGGAGCTGCCCGCGATGGCCGACCACAGCCAAGATCAGCGACAACCGCCATCGCGTAGTGCGCCCATCGTGCTGCTGCCGATTCTGATCCCGATCGCACTGATCGGACGCCGTGTGCTGGGCGTGCTGGATCACACGGGTGATGTGCTCTATCTGCTGTTTGATACAACACGCTGGTTTCTCCGCGGGCTGTGCACCAAGAAGTACCGCCTTGGCAAGAGCGCCATCATCTCGCAGATCGTGCGCATTGGTGTGGAGTCGATCTTCATTGTGTCGCTGGTGTCGGGGGCCGTGGGGCTGATTCTGGCGTTGCAGCTCTCGCCGCCGCTGGATGACTTCGGGCAGCGGGACAAGGTGGCCAACATCATCTCCGTCGCGGTCCTGCGTGAGCTTGGCCCGTTGATCGGGGCGATCGTGCTGACCGGGTTTGCCGGGGCGTCGATCGCGGCCGAGATCGGCACGATGGTGGTGAGCGAGGAGATCGAGGCACTCGAGGCCAGTGCGCTCAACCCGATCCGGTTCCTTGTCGTGCCGCGCCTGATTGCGTCGATCGCGTCGATGACCTGCCTTGGTGTGATCAGCAGCTTCTGCGCGATTGTCGCGGCCATGGGGATCGCGGTGACGATGCTCGATATCCCCTATGACACCTACATGAACAACATGCTCACGCAAGCCAAGCTGGTCGATTTTTTGACCGGCGTGGCGAAGGGGGCGGTGTTCGGGACGCTGATCGGGATCATCGCGTGTGCCAACGGGCTGCGTGTGACCGGCGGGGCCGCGGGCGTGGGGCGGGCGACGACCTACACGGTGGTCGAATGCGTGGTCGCGATCGTGGTGGCGGACCTTGTGTTCACGGCGATCTTCTTTGCGCTTGGGTTGTTCTAAGGCTGCTGTTTGTCACTGTGCGTCGGGCAGTGTGAACCGGATCGCGATCGTCGAGGTCATGGGCGGGTACGGGATCACCAACCGCCACGCGACGAAATCCTTTGGATCGAAACCACAGCGTGCGAACGCCAGCTCCACCATGTCTGTGTATCGCGGGATGTGCGGCGTCGCGAGGATGGGGTTCTGCCCCAGGAATCGGAGCGACTCGCTTACCGGCAGCTGATACCGGGGGTCTCGCTGCTCGTGCTCATTGAGATCACCCGACGCACGACCGTACACCACAATCTCGGGGTCAATCTGCGACGCGAAGTCACGATGCACAAGCATGTCCATCATCACCGTTTCGATCGGGATGTTCACCAGACACAGCACCTCGCCCAGCTCGTTGTGCTCGTCACGATACCGGCTCAGCGAACCCGCATCAGAAAAGCCGTAGTACAGGCTGCACTGGCTCGTACGACCCACCGGCCCGCCCGAAAGCTCGTACACCAGACCCGAAGCGATCTGCTTGGTTGTCACCGACGGGTTCTCGCCCATGCTAAACCCGGGCAGCAGGTGCGGCACTTGCGCGTCGTACTCATCGATGAGCGATGACATGCGATTCGTATGCGACACGCCGTCGTCGTTGAAGTACCGCATCCGAAACAGCGGCCACGCCCCGTTGGGACGCAGGCGTTGCAGATCGCTGTACCCACCGATCTGCGCGTAATCCAGTATCTCAGGGCGATCCTCGTTCGGCGCGATAATCGAGGTGTGCAGACGCACTCGTGCCTGCGCCCCCCAGATCCCACTGTTCCCCTTGAACGCAAGCTTGCGGCTCTTGACCAACTGCTCCGAGCCTGACATCGCCATCGAATCGAGCAGCAGGTTCAATGCCTCTCGATCGCCCGTGTGAATCTCAACCATCTGGTCAAACGCATCGAACGCATGTTGCACCGCATCAATGAGCTGCGCGTTCACACCCGCATGCGCAAACGCATCGACCACCTTCTGCACTGCGCTGGCGCCAGGGATGCTCCCAGCGACCCGCTCGATCGCCTCCTCGTTGATGATCCGCCCAAGCTTCCAGGTCAGGTTTTTGTCGATATTGAGCGTACGGGCTGCTTCGCGGGGGCTGTCCGAATCCGCCCCGACCGCCTGATATGCCTCGATCAACGCGCCACGCAGGCGATAGACCGAGTCCTTGTAGTGCTCTTCAAACAGCCTCTGCCCTGATTTTGGGCGTGCGGTAACGGTTTGGGGCGCTTCATGCGGCATCTGGGCAGGACTCCTGTCTGTCACAGTATAACGGGAACCCGATCCCGTGCAGATCGCAAATCAAAAATAATTCCAAAAATGTCTCTGGAGACACTTGTTCTCCGCTTGGCAATCCGGTATCTTTCGGGAAAGCAAGCTGCTCGGCAATGCTGCCCCCGAGGATCGGAGGCATGCGATGGGCACTACGAAAGGAAGAGCGAGATGAGCAAGACAACGCGCAACTGGAAGGTCGAAACCGCTACCCTGGCGATCGCAGTGACCGCATCATTGGCAGCCGCCGATATCACGGTGACGCAATCAGCAGACGCCGCCACTACCTACGCCACCACCCTCAACTTTGATGAGCCAGGCGGCCCCACCGGGGTCGTAGCTCCGGACAGTTGGGCCGGCATTGGTCTGGTCGACATGCAGGCTGGTGACGGGACACCCAATGTCAACGAATGGGGCAACATCGTCGGTCCATGGATCGGCGAGGGGAACTCGTTCTTCGGCAACTTCGGCGTGTTCATGACCTTCGGCAATGACCTCACAAACTTCAGCGGGCAGGTCTGGGACCCATCCGGCGCACCACCCTTCGGTGGTGCTGGCGTGTTCGTGTTCAATGACGGCGTCGAAGTTGGCAACTTGTCGATTGAACCTGCATGGGGTGGTATCGGTGATTCGTGGATCGATATCAGTGCCACCGGCGGCATGGTATTCGACGAGATCCGCATCCTGGGCTTCGGCTTCGATCCCTCGACCTTCGTTGACAACCTGTCTTGGAATGCGGTACCCGCACCAAGCGGGCTGGCGGTGCTGGGTCTGGGCGGCATGGTAATGAGCCGTCGTCGGCGCTGATCTGTGGAATTTATCCCTTCTACATGAGGTCGGGTCCTTCGCGGGGCCTGCGCCTCCTTTGCATCTGAATACTCACCCCCGAGGCAATCTCCAAAGGAGCCTTTGTATGAGAGCACCAATTTCCGCCGCCCTGTTCATGCTGGTCGGCGCACCTGCATTCGCGCAGGGTTCGGTTCAGTTCGAACTGATCCCGGGCTTCTATCCGCTTGATATGTCCGCTGATGGATCGGTGATTGTGGGGAACGATATCGTGTTCGAGACGGTGCGATGGACCCGTGACACTGGCCCCGTGAGTCTTGGGCGCGGGACCTTTGCTTCGCTGGGTGTCGGGGCGGGTACGCCTGATGTGTCCGATGACGGCACGCGCATCAGTGCCACAATCCTGACGGACTCGGGCAACCTGGCCACGCAGGGTGTGTGGACGCAGGACCTTGGGTGGGTTGATCTGATGACGCCCCCGCCGGCGGATGGCGGGCTGATCGATCTGTCCTATGGCTCAGCTTGGGGTATTTCGGGAAACGGCGATCATGTGGTTGGGCTGTACTGGCGTCCAGGTAACTTTGATACGGGCGGCGCACATGCATCGTTCGCTTCGGCACCCGGCGCGGTCATGGATCTTGGTTCGGGGGGAGGCAACTCGCGAGCGAACCATGCGAACTTTGATGGATCGGTCGTGGTCGGCTGGGATGAGCGGTTCGACGGGGTGTGGCAGCCGACGGTCTGGGAGAATGGTGTGCGCACGGTGCTCTCGCCCAGCAATGTCTTCTCGGGTGCGGATCATGTGAATCCGGACGGGACGATCATCGGCGGGAATGTCACGAGCAACTTTGGCAGTGACTTCGCCTTCGCACAAGCGAGCTTATGGCGTAAAAGCGGTGCCAGCTGGGATCAGGAGTTTATCGGTGCGTTGCCTGGTACAGTCGCACCATTCGGACTCTCAACGGTTCGTTCGATGACGCCAGATGCATCCATCGTGGTCGGGTATAACCAGACCAGTTTGCAGAGTGTGACCGGGTTCATCTGGACGCAGGTCGATGGAATCATGGACATCGAGGACTGGCTCACCGATCGCGGCGTCGAGATCCCCGACGATCTCAACATCTTGGACCTGACGGCCATATCGCATGATGGCACGGTTATGGCGGGCATTGGTGCGAGCATCCGCGACGGCTCGCCGTTGGGATTTCTGATCACGATCGGCGGGTGTCCTGCGGATCTTGACGGCAGCGGAACTCTGGACTTCTTTGATGTTTCGGCCTTCTTGAGTGCATTCAGCGCGATGGATCCCATCGCCGACTTCACGGGTGACGGTGCGTTCGATTTCTTTGATGTCTCTGCGTTCCTTGGTGCCTATAGCGCAGGCTGCCCCTGAACGATCGGTTGAGTAATTGGAATGTGATCGGACACCCCGCATGTGCGGGGTGTTTTCATTGACAGCTGCTGATTCCATCTCCGCTGAGAGTCAGCATCAGAAACCACTCCGTCTCTTTAAGATCTACACCTATCGGCGTGACGCAGAGATCGAAGCGACTTAGAGGCGGTAGCCGACGGGGTGTTCGATGAGGGCGTAGAGCTCTCGGAGGACGGTCATGACGAGGAAGCCGGTGATGGTGAGGGTGGCCATGATGGCGGTGGCGGTCCAGAGGCCGGCGCCGGCGAGCCAGCCGCAGGCGTAGAGGGCGGGCCAGATGGCGCCGTAGCGGGTGATCTTTTCGCCCAGTGCCGGGCCGGTGCCGACCTTTTTGTAGCGTCGCCAGATCATGATGGCGAAGAGGGCGATGAAGCCCAGCGGGTACAGCACGGCGGTGGTGGGGACGAAGTCGGGCCAGAAGCCGTCGGCGCCGGTTCGGCGTGTCCATGCGAGTGCGGCCAGCGCGAGGGTGCATGCGAGCCAGCCGGTGAATGCGAAGGCGGCGGCGCGGCGTGAGATGGGGGGAGATCGGCGGCCGAGGTGCTGGGCGAGTGCGGCGACGGCCAGAGCGTGGGTCATCACGAGCCAGACCGGGAGCAGGAAGCGCACCCAGAGGTCGGGGATGAGCATGTGGCCGGCGTAGATGAGTGCGAGCAGGAGCATGCCGATGCCGGGGACGAACTTGCCCAGGACATTGAAGATGAGCACAGCGACGGCGAGGACGAGGGTCATGAGGATGGCTTCGGTGCCGAAGACCACGCTGCCGAGCACGGCGGCCATGAGGGTGGCGGCGACGAGGCAGACGGCGAGTTCGATGGATGCTGAGCCGTCCACGATAGGGGAGGCGGATTTGCCGAGTGCGCGGTCGCGGTGGACATCGAGGAGGTCGTTGAGGGAGGTACCGAAGGCGTAGAGCCCGACGCCGGCGATGAGCCCGGCGGCGAGGAGGAGGGGGAGGGGTGCGTCTTTGATGGCGTGGGGCGCGAGTTCTTCGGGGTTGAAGCGTGACCAGAGGATGATGAACCAGAGGTTGGCGACGGCCCCGAACGCGGTGGTGACGCGTGTGAGCTTGAGGGTGGGCGCGATGGCGATGAGGGTTTTTCGCAC
>CAYQRD010000052.1:0-15973 GCA_964419845.1 uncultured Phycisphaeraceae bacterium | reverse complement strand
GATCAGCTGCGGCGGAGCATGGCCCAGCCGATGCCGCCGAGGATGAGCACGAGTCCCAGGCCGCCGCCGGCGATCATGTAGAGCATGTTCTGGTCGACGCTTCCCAGCAGTGCCTGCGACCCCCCGGTCATGCCAAGGACCATGACCGCGAGCGCGACCAGCAGCAGCATGACCATGCCCAGCGCGATGCCGCCGAAGAGCCCGGAGGCGGCTCCGTCGTAGGCCTCGCCGCCCAGCGCCATCATCGCGGGTGCGGCCGAGGGTGTGAAGTCTGTTTCGGTGTCGTTGCCGCCCTCGAAGAGTGCGCCCGACACGGAACCACCCAGCGCTGATTCGCCGATGCCCGAGCCGCCCGAGAAAGAGCCGCCGGCCTGCGAGTCCGCGGCCAGGTCGTCGAGCAGGTTGCCGCCCAGCGAGGTGTCGTCGGGCTCGAAGGCGAGCTGTGCCAGACCCGAGCCCGAAGCGCCCGCGTCCATGCTGAAGCCCGAGCCGCCCAATCCGCCGCCGCTCACGAGTGTGTCTGCGTTGGCGTCGGCCGCGTCCCCGTCCTCGGGCTCGAAGATGGAGATGCCCGTGCCCTCGCCGCTGTTCTCCAGCGAGACCGATGTGCCGCTGCCCGACGAGCTCAGCGAGATGGGCTCGATGCCGCCGCTGGTGTCGGCGAGCGTGATGTCGTCGTCGCCCTCATCGGCATCGCCGGCGAGCAGGTCGACCTGCTCGACCTTGAACATCAGCTTCTCTCGATCGCGGAACTCCTGGAGTTGCCCCGACTCGGCCAGTGATTGGACATCGCTCTCGCTCATCCCGAGCTTGGCGGCGGCTTCGTCGAGGGTGTAGAACATCTTGGCCATGTCGTTGGGTCTCCAAACCACCCCCACCAGACCGGTGGGGCGTATCGGGGCGTTCGATTGCCCCCGAAGTTCGTTTCGCGTTGATCCAGCCCCGCCCACCGGGGCCAGATGCCACGCTGAAACACGCGGCGCGTCATAAGGATAGCACATCACCCGTGCCCTGTGGGCCACTGACAATCATCCTCTACGCTGCTGAGTGCACACCGGTTTCGGGCGATACCCCGCACAACCCGCAACAGGGACGCTCGTATGGGACCCCCGATCGCCCGATCGAGACCCGAACCCCGCTTTGCATCCTCTGACCAATGGGCATCGGGCCGGTTCTGGGACCTGAGAAGTTGGGTCTGAATCGATTGTGACGGTTCATCCGGGCGGAAGTTCGCCCGATAGTGCCCGGGGCAGTGAGTTAACTGTCCCATCGCCTTGTTGGGGCTACACTTGGCTTCCAGAGGCATGGATTGCCACTGCGAGCCACATGGGGACACCCACCCGTATGGTGCGCTTCGGACGGAGCCGTTGATCGAGACCACGCAAGCGGGTGATCGATCTTCCAAACCAAATGAAGACACGAATGAGGCTCGACCTTTGACACACACACCCAAGAACCGAATCCACTCCCGAGCGGGTCGCGTCGTCGCAGGCGAGATGCTGCTCTGGATCTGTGCCCTGACCATCGTGGTCTCGAGCGCGATCTTCACAAAGGAACGCGGCTCGCTGCCCGCCCTGGCCCAGATCAGCACCCCGACCACACTCACAGAATCAGTCGAGTTCACCCCCGTCGCCGAAACCTTTGTCGCTCCGGCCAACCCGATCGACGAGGAAGCCATCGCTCTGGCGATGGAGCTCACCGCGGAGCCCGCGGAGATCGAGCCGCAGGACACATCCATCCGCTGGTTCGACGGCCGCGCCGTTCGCCCGGTCCGGACCATCTACATGACCGTGACGGGCTACTCGCCCGACGCCCGCTCGTGCGGCAAGTACGCCGACAACAAGACAGCCATTATGTACAGCGTGTGGACCAACGGGATGAACCTGGTGGCCGCTGACCCGCGGGTGCTCCCCTACCGCTCGCTGATCTCGGTCCCGGGATATGCGGACAGCGAGATCGTCCCGATCATGGACTGCGGCGGTGCGATCAAGGGCAGCCGCCTGGACCTGCTCTACCCCACCCACGAGATGGCGCTCCAATGGGGCATCCGCCAGCTTCCCGTGACGGTCTGGGAGTATGTGGACGAGAACGAGGGCTGAGCCCGATCCGAGGCACACAAGCAAGACCCGCCGACGAGCGGGTTTTTTCATGCCCGCGTCGCATGCTTCAGTCCTGCTGCTCCTCATGGTCGGTGACCATGATGTTGCGTGAGAGATCCTCGCGGGTGCGTTCATGCAGCGAATCGTCGCCGAGGTTGTCGATGACTTTCTCGATGCGGTTGAGGGTGCCGGTCTTGGGATAGGTGAGGTGCACGACCGGGTCGCCGGGGGCGACGCTGGGCATGGTGGTCATGCCCAGGACGATGCCGTCTCGCGGGGCGCGGATGGTCTCGATCTCCTCGCCGGTGAGCTCGGAGTTGGTGGCGATGGGCTCGTCCTTGTGCACGATGTCGCCGGGGGCGACATGGAACTCGAGGAAGCCGCCGCTGGTCGCTCGGACCCATGTCGTCGAATCCGTCTCGAGCCGGTAGGGCGGTCGCTTGGGCTCGCCGTCGACCATGTGCAGGTGCTGGAGGCAGTTGGTGATGCCCCTGATGGCGTATTCAACAACGGCGGGCTCGACCTTCCAGACCTCCCCGGCTTCGAGGATCATGGTCAGGCATCCGGACTTGGTCGCCGCCCGTCTCAGCGACCCCTTGGGCCCGGCACCGGAGATGATCAGCTCGGTCCCGAACGCCCTCGCGAAGGATCTGAGCGTCGGGTTGCTGATGTCGGCGCGCACATTGGGGAAGTTGGTCCGCCGGACCGCGGCGGTGTGCAGGTCGATGCCGTAGTCGCAGTGCTTGGTGAGCTGGTTGAAGAACGAGTGCGCCAGGCGGCTCGAGAGCGATCCGCCGGGGCTGCCCGGGAAGGATCGGTTGAGGTCGCGCCGGTCGGGCAGGTAGCGTGAGTGACGCTCGAAGCCCAGCAGGTTGACCACGGGGACCATGACCAGCGTTCCCCGGCGCAGCTCGAAAGGGGGATCGGTGATGATCGAGCGGATCGTGCCCGTGCCGTTGATCTCGTCGCCGTGCACCGCGGCGGTCACGCTGACGACCGGGCCCGGCTTCTTGCCCTTCCAGACATAGACGGGGATGGTGACATCAGCGCCGGAGATGCTCTCGCTGACGACGAGCTGGTACTGATCACGCCCGCCGGGGACGGTTGCGTCGGCGAACCATGGCGCTCGTTGTCGCTTTTCCTTCGGGCGTGATTCGTTGTTGGATTCGTCGCTCATGTGAAATCAACTTGTTTCTGTCGGCGCATCATCCCTGCTGATGATGCGCGGGCAGCTTGCTGGGTTTGAGCTTGCGTTTCTTCTTCTGACGCTGCACCGCAAGATCGCGCATGTTGTCGAGACGACCGTAGCACAATACCTTGTCGCCCGCTTCGAGCACGCGCGAACCCTTCGGGTTCGAGATCACGGATGTCCCCCGGTGCAGATTGAGCACCGTCAGGTCTCGCTCGCGCAGGCCCGACTCGCTGATGGGCTTGCCGATCAGCTCCGAGCCCTCGGGGATGAAGATATCGGCGACGCCGAAGCCCTTGGAGACAGTCAGTCGCTGGCGCAAGTCGATCTCGGGGAAGTTGACCTGCTGGGCGATGTAGTCGACGATGGTGCCGGCGATATCGAGCCCGGTCGCGCCCTCGATGCCCTCGAGCCCGGGTGACGAGTTGACCTCCATGATGAGCGGCCCGTTGTCTGACTCGAGGATATCGACCCCCGCGACACGCAGGCCCATGATCTGGGCCGCCCGCACGGCGACCTGCGCAGTCTTGTCATCGAGTTCGATCGACTCTGTCGTTCCGCCGCGGTGGACATTGCTGCGGAACTCGTCGCCGGTTGCACGCCGGCGCATCGCCGCGACGACGCTGTCGCCCACGACGAAGGCACGCACATCGGTGCCCTTGCTCTCGCGGATGAACTGCTGGATGAGTACATTCTGCTTGGCGGTCTGGAGCGTCTCGATGATCGCCTCGGCGACCTTGGTCGAGTCTGCCAGGATCACACCGACGCCCTGGGTGCCCTCGAGGATCTTGATGATGACGGGGGCGCCGCCGATGCGCTCGATCGCGGGGAGCACATCAGCGCGATCACGCACGAAGGTCGTGTGCGGGATGCCGATGTCGTGGCGGGAGAGTATCTGCAGCGATCGCAGCTTGTCGCGCGAGTTGCTGATGCCCGCCGCCGTGTTCGGTGTGTACACATCCATCTGCTCGAACTGACGCACCACCGCGGTCCCGAAGTAGGTGATCGAAGCGCCGATCCGAGGCAGGATCGCATCGTACTCGCTGAGCTGCTTGGAGCGGAAGTGCAGATTCGGCTCGCCCTCCTCGAGTTCGATCGAGAATCGCAGGGTGTTGAGCACCTTCACATCGTGCCCGCGCGTCTGGGCGGCTTCACGAAGCCGGCTCGTGCTGTAGTTGTTGGGTGAGGTGGAGAGGATGCCGAGCTTCATGTGTTCATGCTTTCGTTTGAGGGATCGATCTCCGGCTCGACGAGCTTGGCCCGTCGCCTGGCATCAGTGAGGATATAGGTGCTCGACGCATCAACAAGCAGCCCATCGAGCGCCGTGCGGCCCAGGAGCATCCTGCACAGCATGCCCCTGCGGCTCACGAGCGAGATCTCGATGCGTCGTTCCACTTTGCCGATACGCACGAGCGTCTCGCAGACATACCGCTGCTGGGGCTCGCCGTGGCTTGGTTTGACCGTGCTCGTGCGTACTGAATCCGCGTGGATCCAGCGGGTGATGCGTTCGGGGTCGTGGTGGTACACCACGCGGAATCGGATCTTGCCGTCGCCCAGCTCTTCGATATCCGCGACATCGATGGCGCTGGTGCGCGCGCCGGTGTCGACCTTGGTGCGGACACGCATGAGCCCCCACTCCGGAAAATCGACCTTCTCACGCCACCCGATCACGGTTGGTCCGCAGTCTTGCTGGGATGGATGCTCGCTCATGGCTGCCCGCTCAGCGCCCGCTCGATCGCGCCCACCAGGGCGTGCAGGATCAGCATGTGCAGTTCCTGAATCCGATCGCTGGTCTCACCCGGGACGACCCATTCCGTATCGCCCAGCCCCGCGAGCTTGCCCCCGCCCTTGCCCAGCAGCGCCGCGATGTGCATGCCATTCCTTTGGCCGGATTCGACGGCGTTGACGATGTTGGCGCTGTTGCCGCTCGTCGAGAGCACGATCAGCACATCGCCCGCCTTGCCCAGCCCGCTCACCCAGCGTGAAAAGATCTGATCGAACCCGTAGTCGTTGCCCACGCAGGTGATATGCCCCGCGTCGCTGCACGCGATGGCGGGGATCGGGTCCCGATCGTCGCGATAGCGCCCTGTGAGCTCCTCACAGAAATGCACGGCGTCGGCGCACGAGCCGCCGTTGCCGACCGCGAGGATCTTCCCGCCTCCACGAACAGAATCGGCGCAGACGCGGGCGAGGCGTTCGACCTTGCTCGCGTTGGACGGGTCGCCGGCGAAGGACTGTGCCAGCCGGGCATAGATGCTCAGCTCATCCTGAATGGTGTCCGCCTCGCGGCTCGTGCTCGTCATGGAGAATGATAGCAAGCGTACAATCAGGCCATGCAAGCGATTCTCTTTGCCGTGCTGGCGGGTCTGTGCTGGGGCATTGGCGAGGTCTGCGCCAAAGCGGTGCTCCACACACATAAGGTCGGCCCCTTCTTCGCTGTGGCGCTGCGGACGACGCTGGCGCTGCCCATCATCTGGGGTGCCTACCTCGTCGCACGAAGGCTCGCACCCGAACACGCAGGAAAGGGGCTCTCGCTGCACGGCGAGGACGCGCTGACCCTCAAGCAGTGGCTGCTGCTCCTGGGCGGATCGGGCGTCGTCGCGGGGGCCTTCGCCATGATCGCGTTCTATGTCTCCATCTCGATGGGCGAGGTCTCCAAGATGAAGCCCATCGCCTTCACCATCGCCCCCGCCACCGCGGTCTTGCTGGGCGCGATGTTCCTGGGCGAAGCGCTGACCGTCCGCAAGGTCGTCGGCGTGCTCATCGTGCTCATCGGCGTGCTCGTGCTGGCATCGGGGAGCGCCAGCGCCCAGCACGCCTGAGCACATCACCCGATCGAGCGGATCACCGACACGCCCGCGTAGAGCCCCGCGACCTGCTCACGCGGCACTGTCGTGGGCGCGTACGCGTTATTGATAGGTTGGATCCGGATCATCTCGTTGCCCGCGCCGTCGCGTTCAAAGTAGACACGCTTGAATGTGCTCTGCGAGTCGGGCTCGAAACGAACGAAGCAGTCCGCCCCGCTCTCCACGGGCTTCGCCGGGGAAAAAACAACGATGTCGCCCTCCTGATAGTTGGGTTCCATCGAGTCCCCCACGACCCGGGCCGCGAACGCGTCGGGATCGCTCAGGTCGGGTGTGCGGATGTACTCGTCGGCTGATCGCGCCGGGTAGCCCATATCCGTGAAATCTGCGGGATATCCCGCGGTCACCTTGTTGATCAGGGGCACCTCCGCGGGCAGCACACACCCGAGCCCGGACCCGCTCGCTGACACTGGTTCGTCGCCCCGATTGACGGATTCGTCCCTGTCTCCGCGGGGCTGGTCGGGGTCGAGCCGATCGATCGCGGCCTTGAGCGCGCCCGAAGCGTACAGCTCGTCGAGCGATGTCCCCTGCCTGGCGCTCAGCGCCAGGAGCTTGGCGAGCATGCGCGCATGCTGATCACGCCTGCGGAGCGTTTCGAGATCCACGCGGATGCCGTGCGGGGTCTGATCCCATTGCGCGTGCGCGAGCAGCTCACCCGGGTCGAGCGACAGAGCGCCCTCGAGGCGTTCGATGATCGATTCTGCAGGCGGACCCTTGCGCCCCGTTTCGATCGCGGAGAGATAGGACTTGGCGCACCCCACGCGCTCCGCGAGCTCCGCGAGCGAGAGCGAGAGCCGTGCCCTGCGTTGACGCAGCACGAACGCGAATGTGCGTGCATCGTGCGTCTCGGGTTCGGAGTGTCCCATCGCCTGATCCTGTTCTCCGGACACGAGCCGCGAATCCGTTGCCGCCGGGGCGGTTCGTGCGCGGAGTGACCGGGGCTGTGCGCTGTTTTCGTGCGATACCATACAATACCCTTGCAAACTGTTCTCTACCAAGTGTATCATACCCCCAACTCGTTCTCAATATTGTGAACTATTGCGTGTGTGTTGTCAATGAAGCAGGGCCTGTTTTTGGAGAAGTCGAGATGCAACAGGTGGTTGGGACCGGTGAATGGCTCGAAAACGGCGATGAAAGCCTCGATCTGCGTCGAAAGCGGCAAAGCACACTCAGCAGCCGACTCGTTCGCCGGGCCCATTGGCTCGATCCCGATGACCGGGAACTGATCCTGGCGATGTTCGACCGGGGCCTGAACGCGGCGCGCATCGCCTCGATGATCGGGCAAAACCCCCGGATTGTGCGCAAGCGGATCCGCCAACTCGTCTCGCGTCTGAACGATCCGCGCGTTGCGTATGTCGTTGCGCACCGGCCCGGCTGGGGACGGACACGCAGCAGGGTGGCGCGGGAACTCTTCATCCGTGGACGATCCATGCGTGAGACGAGCGATGCGCTGGGTCTCTCGCTGCACTGTGTCCGCAAGCATCGCGACGCCATCGAGGCGATGACTCTGGCCGACCAGCCCGGCGCCCGGATCTCGCGTGTCTGGCTCAACACGGAGCGTGAGCCGTCATGAGCAGCGCACGACGCGTGGCCGTCCCCAGGATCTCGCTGATCGGGTCACCTGCGCCCGTTTCGAGCGAGCTTGTCCACGCCTGCGCCGCGTTCGGGGTGCTCCCCGAAGCCCGCGACGCCTGCGCGATGCGTGCGATGCACACGCCCGAACCCGCTGATGCCGTCGTTCACGCCGTGCAAGCGCCGGGTGTCGTGCAGATCGCCGGGCGATCGGGGGCAGGGAAGTCATCGCTGATCCGCGCATTGTGCGCGCGGCTGGGCACATCGCGCCGGGTCCATCTCGTGCGCGGCTCACTGTGCGACAACGAGGCAGGCCGGGCGGTGCTCGATCTGTTCGTCGGCGACTGGATGTCCCGCGTGTCTCAGCTTGCCCACGCCGGGCTCGCCGAGCCGCGGCTGTGGGCGTGTCCCGCGGGCCAGCTGTCGGTCGGCGAGCAGGCGCGGCTGCGTCTGGCGCTGGCGATGCAGGCGGCGCGCAGGGGGGATGTCGTCATCGCCGACGAGTTCGGCTCCACGATCGACCGGCTCTGTGCCCAGGCGCTGGCGAGGACCGCGGCCCGTTGGGCAAGGCAACTGGGCGTCACGATGATTGTCGCGAGCGCGCACGAGGATCTTGAGTCGCTGCTGGGGCCAGACCGTGTGATCGATGCCGCCACGCAGCGTGTGCGCGATCCGATCGCACCCGCGCCCCCTCGCATCACGATCGGGCCCGGAACTATCGGCGATTACAAGTCGCTCGAACACCTTCACTATCGCGGCAGGCGCCCTGGCACGCCAACACTGGTCCTGCGCGCTATGCGACAGGCCCCCACCCTCAACGATCAGAACCATCGTGTGCTCGCGGGTGTGCTGGTGGTGTCGATGCCCACACTCAACGGGGCGTGGCGTGCGCGGGCGTGGCCGGGGTTCTTCGCATCGGATGACAAGCGGCACAACGCCCGGCGGCTCAATCGGCACCTGCGGGTCATCTCGCGGGTGGTCGTCGCGTCCCACAGCCGAGGGCTGGGGATTGCGACGGATCTGGTCCGCGCGTACCTGCGTGAGCCGCTGAGCGCCGGCACCGAGGCCGTCGCCTCGATGGGGCCCGTGTGCCCGTTCTTTGCGCGCGCTGGGATGGTCGGCTATGACATGCTCCCGGATCGTTCGGACACGCGTCTGCTTGATGCGCTCGATCATCTGGGGCTGTGCCCCGAAGACCTTCCGTCCACGCTCCCCATCCCGGGTTCGCTGCTCCATCGTGAGCTGCGGACCTGGGCGCGTGCGCGCAAGCTGCTGCGTGGCGAACACCCGGACCCCGAAGATATCCGTCGGCTCATCCCCCTGGCCGTCTGTCGTTTGTGCTCGCGCCCCCGCGCCTACGCGTTTGTGAAAGGCGAAGAACGCGATGAAAACGAACACGACGCATCCACCACTGCCGCGCCCGCGGGCTGAGTCCGACACGGGCGCGCTGCCCAGCGCGGTCACCTTTTTCATGACCCGATCGCAGCGGGCCGAGCTGCTGGGCGCCCTGCGAGCGCACGGGCACGATCGCACACAGGCGCTGCTGATCGCGGTCGGCCTGCGCGGTCCTGACGCGGGGGCATGCTCATGAGCGGGGATGAAGCACAGGCGTCACCGACCCCGTGGTCCAGCGTGCCCGGCTGCGAGGACGAGCTGCATGACTGGCTCATCGAGCACCTGTCGATCATGGTGGTGCGCGAGGCCATCGGCGAGGGGCACAGCGCGCCGTTCGCGTACCTGCGTCACGCGTTCTTCGAGGATCGGCAGCCGCGCGACTGCGTGGTCTGGGCGAACCGGGGTGGGGGCAAGACCTTCTACGCGGCTGTCGCGACGCTGCTGGACATGGTCTTCAAGCCCGGCATCGAGATCCGCATCCTGGGCGGATCGCTCGAACAATCCAAGCGGATGCACGCGCACCTGCGAGCGCTCTTTTCGGTCGAGCCGTTTGATGAACTGATCGACGGGCGGATCACGGAGCGTCGGATCCGCCTCGTCAATGGATCGAGCGTCGAGCTGCTCGCGCAATCGCAGACTTCGGTGCGCGGCACCCGCGTGCAGAAGCTTCGCTGCGACGAGCTCGAGCTCTTCGATCGCGAGGTGTGGGAAGCCGCCCAGCTCACGACGCGCGAGTCGCGGCTCGACGGGCAGCGGGTGCGTGGGAGCATCGAGTGCTTCTCGACGATGCATGTTCCCTATGGGCTCATGCATGAGCTGATCGAGCAGAGCGGTGAGCGCGGCGTCAACCGCGCGGTGTTCAAGTGGGGTGTGGTCGATGTGCTCGACGCGTGCGACGAGTCGCATCAGTGCATCAGCGAGACCGGGACGTGCCCGCTCGCGGGCGAGTGCGCGGGGCGGGCCAAGGCACGCAGCCGAACACCCGAGACCGCGGCGCAGGTGCCCGGGCACATCAGCATCGATGACGCGATCTCGCTGAAGGCGCGTGTCGGGGCGGAGACATGGAACGCGGAGATGCTGTGTCTGCGACCGCAGCGGAGCGACTGTGTGCTGCCTGAGTTCGACGAGGCGGTGCATGTGGTGGACCGCGTGCCAGATCAGGCGCGGGCGGGCGAGTGCGTTGCGGGCATGGATTTCGGGATCCGCTCGCCCACGGTGGTGCTGTTCGCACGGATCGATGCGCGGGGTTCACTGTGGATCGAGGGCGAGCATGTCCGGTCGGATCGCCCGCTCGAAGAACACATCACGGTCATCGCGGGGCACGACCCTGCCCCGGCGTGGATCGGTGTCGATCCGGCGGGTCGCCAGCGCGGTCTGCAGACGGGGATCAGCGATATCCAGGCGATGCGACGCGCCGGCCTTGTGGTCAAGGATCGGCGGCTCGGGCTCCATGAGGGGCTCAAGCTCATCCGGGCCCGGCTGCGACCGGCCAGCGGCGGCCCGCGGCTCTACATCGCACGGTCCTGCGAGCATTTGATCGGATCGATGCTCAAATATCACTACCCCAAGGACCAGCCATTCTGCGACGCGCCGGAGAAAGACGGGCACGACCATTGTGTCGATGCGCTGCGATATCTCGTCCAGAATCTGGACTGTGGGTATACCTGCACACAGGACAACTACATCAGCCGCAACGGCGGGCCTGGCTGAGCGGATGAACCGGGCTCAGTTGGACATGGGCGCGATCAACGGCACGAGCACATTCACAAACAGCGTGAACGCGATGGCCAGCAGGGCCATCGAGCCGAGGATCTGGATCACGAACACGATGACCTCGCGGGTGTAGGCCTTGAGCTGATAACAGCGGACGGCCTTGTACCCGATCGCGAGAAAGATCGTCATGGGGATGATGAGCAGATACCAGGCATCGTGAAGGGGCAGGGCATCGATGAAGGGGGTGTAGGCGAGGGTGATCATGCCGTCGCCTCTTTCACCTTGGGCTTCGATCGTTCCTCGTAGGGCATCAGGGCGTCGAGAAAGACGATGATATTGAGCATGCCCGCGAGGACGATGCTGAGCATGGCGATCTCGTTGATGCGTCCGAGCCCGGGGACATTGGGGGGGCCCATGCCCGAGGCGACCTGCTCCTCGGTCAGCGGCTGCCAGACAGCGACGCCGTTGACCATCTGACGATGCTCCCCGGGGTAGCCCGAGCGGATCAAGTTATTGTTGGGGTCGGCGGCCTTGAAGTTCTGCTGATGGGCATAGTTCACGGCGAGGGTCGGGGCACCCACGAGCATCTGGCCGTAGAACCAGATTTTATCGTTCCTGCTATCGATGGCATCGATGCCCCCGATGAGCAATCCGAACAGAAACAGTCCCATCACGCCCACACAGATCAGGGCGGCCCGCTTGGGGCGACCCAGAACCAGATGCCCCGCCCCGGGAAAAATCAGGGCGGCAAGCCCCGCGAGTGGGTTGAACTGGGTGGGTCGGGGGCTTGGCATACGCACACAGTGTACGGCTCATCGGCCGGGGCGGCGGGGGGGCGGGTCAAAAAGACAAAGTGGGGTTGGTTGGTTGTGTTGACACGGGGAGGTTGCGTGATACCGTAGGCGCAACGGGCGAGCCCGCACGGACGGCGGTTCGCCGTCGCACTTTGGGATGAATCAACACTCGCGCTCATGAACGCGCCGCGCACCTGATGACTTTCGGAGGTTGAAGCCATGGCACCCACAGATATGTATGCAGTCAACGACAGTGAATCCTGGCTCGAAAGCGGCGCAGGCACGGGTACGGCGTTGCTCGAGCCGGGCACGCTGAGCGAGCGCGACGCGGATCGCTGGGGCGGTGATTGGTCCGAGAACCCTGTCTGCGATATCGACGATGACCTCGATGACGACGAGGCCTACTTCCTCGATGACGAGGATGATGACGATGATGACTTCAGCGACGATTATGACGACGACGAGTTCGAGGAGGAAGAGATCGCAGACGACTCGGAGGACGATCTCGACGATGATGACCTCTGAGCCGCGATGAGCCCGTGGGGCAAACGCGGCTTTGGAGGACCTGTCATGGACAGCAATACACCCGATCGCCGTGCACCGAAGAATGATCGTCGCAAGGGAGGGGCCGGCAAGCCGCCGCCCGGGACCGTGATCGATCGGCGACTGGGGATCGATCGGCGCGATCTCAAGGACCCACGACTCGAGGGCTCCGCTGATAGCGGCAAGCCCGCTGGCGATCCGAACAGCGATCCCACGAGCGAGGGGTTCACCGGTCTCGAGCGCCGGCGTGGACGCGGTCGGCGACTGAGCGAGTTCACCAAATCCGCCGAAGAGGGCGAGATGAACCCGGAACAGTTCCTGTTCCTGATGGCCATCGACGCGTTCAAGAAATCCAACGATCGGATGTTCCCGACCTGGACCGATGTGCTTGAGGTGATCCGGTTGCTGGGGTATCGCAAGACGATGCCCAGCGAGCTGAACCTGCCCGCGGCCGAGGACTGGCTCGAGCGGAGCGATTCGGCGGCGAATGTGCGGCCCGATCGCTGGGCCGAGCGTTTCACCGAGACAGGCGGCAAGGCGGGGGGCACCGGGGGGCCCAGGAAGCTGACTCCCAAGACCGAGGAAGAACTCACCGACGAGGCGCTCGAGGCGTTCGAGGCCGCGTTTGGTGATGACGACTTCGACGGTGATCTCGACAGTGATCTTGACTCGGGGCTGAACGAGGCGGCGTGATGCTGTTTTAGGGAGCTCTCGCCATGGCCAACATTCCCGAACAACGGGAGCTATCCAAATCGATCGGCGGCGCGATGCCGATCATCGCTGGTGTTGGCGCAACGCTGGTTCTGCTTATCGCATCGCTGATCTCGACCGCGGGGGTCCGTTCCGCGGCGCGTGGTGCGATCGACTAGGAGGTGCGGGAAAACCTGTCACGACTGGCCGCGATGGCCGCTTCGACGATCGATGCCACGGCACACAGCCAGCTCACCGATGCTCAGCAGGAAGACAGCCCGCTGTATCGCTCACTCAATGCGCCGCTGACAGCGGCGATCAAGCGCACCGAGGGTGTCCGCTTTGTGTACACGCTGCGTGCGGTCGGTGACGAGCTCTGCTTCGTGCTCGACGGCACGCCGCCGGGCGATGCGGACAACGACGGCGTGGAGGACCACTCATCGCTGATGGAGGTCTACGAGGATCCGGACCCGGCGGCATGGGAAGCGATCAACAGCGCGCAGATCGTCATCACCGAAGAGCCCTACACGGATGTGTGGGGGACATTTTTTTCCGGGTACGCGCCCGTGCGGCTTGAGGACGGGCGCGTCGACGGCGTGGTCGGTGTGGATGTGTCCGTTGATCAATACAAAATGCGGATCGCGCGTGTTGATCAGGCCGCGGCGTGGGCGCTGGTTCCGGGCACGCTGCTGAGCGTCTTCATCGGGCTGGGCACATGGTGGGTGACGGGCAGGTTCATGCGGCACGCGCTGGATATCGAGGAGCACCGTCAGGAAGCGGTCCGCGCGAACAACGCGAAATCAACACTGCTCGCGAGCATCAGCCACGAGCTGCGCACGCCGCTCAACGCGATCATGGGTTTTGTTGGGATCGCGGCGGATGATCGCACCAGCGCGATGGAACGGGCGGACGCGATGAGCACGATCCGTCATAACGCGGAGCACCTGCTCACGCTGATCAACGATCTGCTGGACATCTCCAAAGCCGAGGCGGGGGCGATCTCGATCGATCTGACGGAGATCGATCTCCCGGAACTGATCGAGCGGGCGGTCTCGCCGCTGCGCCTGCGAGCGATGGAAAAGCGGATCGGTTTCGATGTTATCGGCGTGGATCAGCTGCCCGGCCGGGTGGTGCTCGACCGGACGCGTGTGCGCCAGGTGCTGCTGAACCTGCTGAGCAACGCCGTCAAGTTCACCGATCGCGGCCGTGTGAGCCTGCACGCACGCGTGGATGGCGGCACGCTGATCCTGCGTGTGGATGACACGGGCCCGGGCATGAGCGAGGACGAGCTCGCGTGCCTGTTCACGCCGTTCACGCAGCTGGGAACGCAGGAGAAACGCATACAAGGCACCGGGCTGGGCCTGGCGATCTCGAAGCATCTGACCGGGCTCATGGGCGGGGGCATCGAGGTGGAATCGACGGTCGGAGAGGGGTCGGTCTTCACGGCGAGGATCCCGTTCGAGACCGTCGCTGATGCGATCGATGCCTCGCCGGATGCCGTAGTGAAAAAGCCGCAATGGGAGCTCCTCGACGGGGCACAGATCGCGATCGCCGAGGACGGGCAGGACAACATCCGTCTGCTGCGCATGATCCTCAAGCGGGCGGGGGCGATCACTTTGGACTTCCCTGATGGGGAAGCGGCCCGAGCGGCGATCATGAGCGAACCCGATCGCTATGAGCTGCTGATCACGGACTGGGACATGCCCGTGCTCAACGGCGAGGGGTTGGTCCGCAAGCTGCGCGAATCGGGCTGGGTCGGCCCCATCATCTCGCTCACGGCGCACGCGATGCCCGAGCAGGAACACATTTGTCTGAGCGTCGGGTGTGACGCGCACATGACCAAGCCGCTGAACGCGACCCGGCTGATCGAGACCTGCGCGGCCCTGATCCGGCAGCACGGGCAGCGCCGGCGTGTCGCCTGAACACCGCACGGCCTGCATCACGGGGCCGATGCTCGATGGCGGTGTCTTGCTTATCTGATGCGTGCAGGATCGCTGCAGATCGGGAAGAAAAACGGCCCGGTACGAGACCGGGCCGGCGTGGAGATGATGAGTCCGCGGGCGATTAGCTGCGGCGGCGACGCGTTGTTCAAAGAGTGCACGAAAGCGGAGGAAGAACAGGTGTGTCCAGTGCAGGTACGGCGTGTTGTGGGCACGCTCACAGTTGAGGCATACTTCTTGGCCACGCTCAATCATGCGTTGTGTCAACCACTGGCCGGGCTGGGAATAGCTGGGAACGCAGGTGCGAGGGAAGGGCATGGAGCCGCACCGGTCGGTCACGAACGATTCGAATGATTCCCATGACTCAGGAAAGGGGGTCGGGATCGGGTCGAGCAGTTAATCGTGTCCGAGGATCGGCAGAACGACCATTTTTGGCCAACGGACCCGATCTCTCAGCGCAAGCGTCTCGATGATTTCTGGAGGCAGCAGCAGCTTGCCCTCAACAATCCGCGGCGATCGGTCTTCGAGTTCGGATTGGATAAGGTACGCTTTCCGATGGAGCCATAGGGAAGCAGGCGTCCGCATTCGTGGCACGGCATAAATGAACGGTTGGAATAGTTCAGTTCGTTCTGAGCGTAGCGAACACGGAGCATGACCGACTTGCGGTCGATGATTGTGACGAGATCGCTGATCGGTTCGCCGTCGATGAGATAGACCCGCCCAATGAGGAAGTTGTGATCGAGATATGGGCCGATCGCGTCGAGCATGCGGCGGTGCATGATCGTGGCATGCGAGGTGTAGGCCCGTGATACCCAGAGCTTCGTGATGGACTTGTGGTTGAAGGATTGCGTCCCCTTTGCTGTTGGAAGCAGCGGAAGATCGAGCGCTCGGTTCACGGCCGCGTGATCCCATTGGCCACATGCTGTGCACGAGTTGAGATGGGCGATAGCGTCCGGGTCTGCTTCGATCATGCGGTTTTGAAAATGTTCGAGGTGCCCGGCATAGGTGTCGAAACGCAACCAACTCGCCCTCGGCACCGGAGAAGAAGAGAAGCACAGGCCCCACTCACCGCGTGGATCGGGTGTGGCCTTTGACTTCCACCATCGTTCTTTGACCGGGATCGCGGGCATGGGGGTCTGAGTGTACAAGATAATGACGGGAGGGTGGTGATCGC
>CAYQRD010000051.1:3040-16080 GCA_964419845.1 uncultured Phycisphaeraceae bacterium | reverse complement strand
GTCTTGCCGAACTCGGTCATGTTCGCAAGCAGGTACGGACGCTTGTCGCCCATCGTGTCCATCGCCTTGGCGAAGTCGGCGAACTCCTGCTCGTTCGTGAGTCCCTCGGGGAAGATCATCGTCGCGCCGGCTTCGATATAGGCCCTAGCCCGATGGACCGCGGCATCGAAGCCCTCGACACCCTTCGCGTCGGTGCGGGCACAGAGAATGAACGCGCCATCGCTGCAATCCCGCGACGCCTTGGCCGCCCACTGCATCTTGGACACTGCCTGCTCCATAGGGATCAGGGCCTTGCCGTCGAGATGCCCGCAGCGTTTGGGGAAGACCTGGTCCTCAAGATGCAGCCCCGCAGCCCCGGCGTGGTTGTACTCGAGCACCGTGCGCCGGACCATCTCCTCCTCGCCGAAGC
The DNA here is from genome assembly GCA_964419845.1 of uncultured Phycisphaeraceae bacterium. Lineage (GTDB taxonomy): Bacteria > Planctomycetota > Phycisphaerae > Phycisphaerales > UBA1924 > UBA1924. Next base: position 15,671 of record CAYQRD010000051.1, on the reverse strand, counting down.
CCGTGTCGGCGTCGGCGATCACCGGTAGACGCGAGCCCTGCACCACCTCGCGCACCACGCGGGTGAAGTGATCGAGCGTCAGCAGCCCCACATCGGGGACGCCTGCCGCAACCGAAGTCGCACCGCCCGACACATACGCCGCTTCGAAGCCCGCGTCCCGCACAGCCATGCCCACCAACGCGTTGAACGCGCCGGGTGCAGCAACCACGGACCTGTCCATGCGGCTGCGCAGAATCAGCCCCGGATGTGTTTGATTGACCATAAAGTATGATATCCCCCGCTTCTCGCATACCCATCGTGGCTCCTGTACAATCAGACCATGAAGAACCGATCACGCATCGCCCTGTGCCGCCTGCCACTCCTTGCCGCGCTGCTCGCCAGCACGGGCTGCAGCGTCAGTGTGCACACGCACGAGCACCCCCACGCGGTCCCCATCGAAAAACACCACGACGCACATGCCATCGCAACTCCAGACTGGAGCACCTTCAGCGCCGAGAACACCCACGCCGGACGCATCACTTTCAGCGCCCAGCCCAGCGCCGATGAGATCCGCGCCTTCGCCAACGCCGGGGGCCGGGTGGTGATCAACAACCGGACCGCGCCCGAGATGGAACGCGTCGGGTTCGATGAGCAGCAGCTCGTGGAATCGCTGGGCATGACCTATGTTCACACGCCGATGAGCTCCGCGATCTTCGACGGCTCACAGGCCAACGAACTCAAGCACACACTCGACAGCACCAACGGCCCAGTCCTCATGCACTGCGGGTCCGGCTCCCGCTCGGCAACGGTGTACGGCATGTACCTGATCAAGGAGCAAGGCATGAACAAGGATGATGCGATCGAAACAGCGGTCGCGCTCGGCATGAGCCCCAGCAGCGGGCGCATCATCGAGCGTGAACTCATGCAGGTGCCCCGGCGCGTCATGGACGCGGTCGACCCGGCGCAGCTGCGGATGTATGTCGACACCCTCGCGGGCTTCGGCACACGCCACACACTCAGCGATACCGAGTCCGATTCGCGGGGCATCGGGGCCGCGCGGCGCTGGGTCAAGGCCCAGTTCGAACGCAACATCGAGGGCCACGGCAAGACCGGCGAAGCTGCGCCGCGTGTCTACTTCGATGCCCACACCGTCGCGCCCGACGGGCGCCGAATTCCACGCAGCGTCGAGGTCGTCAATGTTATCTGCGAGATCCCCGGCTCCAACCCCGAGTCCCGCGACCGCCTCTACTATGTGCTCGGGCACCTCGACTCACGCGCCAGCGGCGCGCTCGACGCCGAGTCCGACGCCCCGGGCGCCAATGACGATGGTTCGGGCGTCGCGCTCATGATCGAACTGGCCCGTGTGCTCGCCCGCGAGCCGCTCGATTCCACTTTCGTGCTCATGGCCACCTCCGGCGAGGAGCAGGGCCTCTTCGGTGCCCGCCTGCACGCCCAGGCCGCTCTCGATGCCGGCAAGGACATCGTCGGCGTGCTCAACAACGACACCGTCGGCGACCCCACCGGCGTGCTCGAAGGGCAGGACGGCTCCAAGGAGATACGCGTATTCAGTGAGGGACTCCCCGCGACCATGATCACGCTCGATCAGTCCGAGATCAGCGACGCGGTGCGCTGGAAGCGGCTCTACGGCACCGAGTCCGACTCGATCTCGCGACAGCTCGCACGCTACATCGCGGATGTCGCGGATCTGCACAAGACCACCGTGCAACCACGCCTGATCCATCGACCCGACCGCTTCCTGCGTGGCGGCGATCACACGCCCTTCAACGAACTCGGGTTCGCCGCCATCCGCTTCTGCGAGACCTACGAGGATTACAACCACCAGCATCAGGATGTCCGCATTGAGGACGGGGTCCAGTATGGCGATCTCCCCGAGTATGTGGACGAGCACTACCTCGCGGATGTAACCCGCCTCAACGCGGCGGTTCTCGTGCACCTGTCCAACGCCCCATCGGCACCCGAGAACACCCGCGTGATCATCGCGGAACTCACCAACGACACCACGCTCCGCTGGGACGCGTCGCCCGAGTCGGATGTCGCCGGCTACGAGATCGTCTGGCGTGAGACCACGGCCTCACAGTGGGAAGAGGTCATGGATGTCGGGAACGCCATGGAGGGCAGCGTGCCCCTGTCAAAGGACAACTGGTTCTTCGGCGTACGGGCCTATGACCATGACGGCTATCGCTCCCCGGTGTCCTACCCGCGCCCCGCCCGCGAATGAAACTCGTTTCGCTTCTGCCACGGGGCGGGCAGTATCAACCCGATCGCCTAGACTCTGGTGTTTCGGTCAGGAAACTCCCGGCCGGTCCACCGCACGATTTTCAAACCACAGAGACGAGGCTGATCCATGACCACCGCACCGACACACGCCAAGGGCCTTGAGGGCGTCATCGCCGGCGAAACCGAGATCTGTAATGTTGAGCAGTCGGCCCTGATCTACCGCGGCTACGAGATCGCCGATCTCGCCGAGAACGCATCGTTCGAGGAGGTCGCGTATCTCCTGCTCGTGGGCAAGAAACCTTCCGCTCAGGAGCTCAAGATCTTCCAGTCCGAGCTGATCAGCGAACGGAAGATCCCCGAGCTGGTCCAGTCCTTCCTCAAGCAGTCCGCCGATCTGGTCAACAACCACGCGGCCGTGCCCATGGACATCCTCCGCACCGCCGTCTCCATGCTCGGGCACCTCGATGCGCAGTGCCAGGACAACAGCGCGGACGCCAACCTGCACAAGTCCAAACGCCTGCTCGCCAAGATCCCCACGATCATCGGGCACATGCAGAACAACATCGACGGGCGCGATTTCGTCGCCCCCACCGAGGACCTCTCGCACTCCGCGAACCTCCTCTACATGATGACCGGCGAGAAGCCCTCGCCCGAGGCCGAGAAGGTCATGGATGTCTCGCTCGTCCTTTACGCTGAGCATGACTACAACGCCTCGACCTTCGCGTCGCGCGTCATCGCCGGCACCCTCAGCGATATGCACGGGGCCGTCACCGGTGCCATCGCCGCACTCAAGGGCAAGCTCCACGGCGGGGCCAACGAGGCAGCGATGGATATGCTCGCGGATATCCGCAACGACATCGGCCCCGAGAACAACACCGCCAGGATCACCGAATGGATGCACCAGGCCTTCGAAGAGAAGCGCAAACTCATGGGCTTCGGGCACCGCGTCTACAAGAACGGCGACCACCGCGCCCCGATCCTCCATGCCCTGGGACGCAAGGCCGCCGAGGCACGCGGGCCCGAGTTCGTCAAGCTCTTTGATCTGGGCGAGACCGTCCAGAAGATCATGGAAGACGAGAAGAAGATCTACCCCAATGTCGATTTCCCCTGCGGCATGACCTACTTCACCATGGGCATCCCTGTCCCGCAGTACACCCCGATCTTCGTGGCCTCGCGGATCACCGGCTGGTGCGCCCACATTATGGAGCAGCACGCCAACAACCGCCTGATCCGGCCCCGGGCCGCCTATGTCGGGCCCGAAACCCGCAGCTGGAACGCCTGACGGACCCCTCAGCCGACTCAACCCGACCGCACCCGCTCCGGGGTGCGGTTTTTCATTTGCTGATCCCCGAAAGCGGGAATCGCCGATCCCGTACAATGGGTGGAAGGGGTTCAAGGCATGATCAGGTTCAACTGCGACCGCTGTGACATGGAGATCGAACTCGACGACGAGCTCGCGGGCACGAAGCACGAGTGCCTCAACTGCGGGGATATCAACCGCGTCCCGTCTCCTGAGGGCGTGGCCCCCATCCCCTTCGAGCACGACGAGGCGGTGGACAGCAAACGGATCGACAAGGCCGCCAAGGCGGGCTTCCCCCCGGATTTCGGCCCCGAGACCCGTGTGCTCAAGGTCCGCCGATGCTGGTTCCGCTCACGCGTGATCCGCTTCTCACTGACGGTGCTGGTCGGGCTCATCTCCTTGGTGGGTCTGATCTGGGTCCCGGCTCAGGACAAGTCGGTCTGGTGGTTTGCCCTGTTCGGCCCGCTGCTGGCTTTTTCAGTCGGGCTCCTGTCTTGGTGGTGGATCGACCGGCTCAGCGCCTCGCTGGAGATCACGACCAAGCGGACGATCATGCACCGCGGATTCTTCTCCAAATCCTCATCCGAGGTGGTCCACGACAACATCCGCAACATCCAGATCGACCAGAGTTTCCTCCAGCGGGTCATGAATGTCGGGCGGATCGGGATCTCCTCCTCTGGCCAGGACGGGATCGAGCTCCAGGTCAATCACCTCAAATCCCCCGACTATCTGCGCGAGGTCATCGATCTCTATCGCCCGCTCTGATGATCCCAGTCCCGCTTTTCGATCCTCGGGACGATGAATCGCCGATGCTCCGGTATAATCACGGGCGCGGAGGAGCCGCGTCTGATCGAGTTGTGCCGACCGGAGAGTTCGTGCGGCAGGAGGCCTGATTCATGCTCTGGATGCAGAAACTACGCTTGCGTGTCTTCGCACTTGTTGCTGCCCTGACGATCCTCGTCTTTGGAGTCGTCAGTGTCTTCGCGATCCCGGTGCTCCCCGCGGTGGGCGTCGCGATCACGATCGCCGTCACGATGGTCAACACCATGACCTCACGACTCAACACCATGACCTGTGCAGGCTGCGGCCACAGCATCGCCCAGCTGCCCGCGGGCACACACGGGATCACATGCACGGGGTGCGGCACGGTGAATCACCCGTTCAACACGGGCGAACCGACCTACGCCTTCGATCTCAGCGACGACGAAGACGACGCCCAGCCCATGGCCTGACACGCCCCACCAAAGCCGAATGAAAAACCCCGGGCACATGCCCGGGGTTTGTTTTTGCTGACGGTTCAGATCAACTCACGGATCACTTCTTGGCGTCTGTGCCCATCCGCTTGTTGAAGTCATCGGCGCTGACCTCTTCGATCTCGGCATCGTTGAGAATCATGTCAACGGTCTTGTGCTCGCGGATCTGCTGGACAAGGGTCTGGGCCTGCCCGCTTCGCTGCAGTTCCTCAAGAATCTGCTCGGGACGCTTGCCCTGCTGCATTGCCATCTGCATGACACGAGCGTTGATCTCCTGCTCCTGCAACTGCACATTCAGTGCTTCGGCGGCCTTATTCAGGATGAAGAACTGCTTGAGCTCGTTGCTGGCGCTCTCGGCAGATGCGCTGCGGAGCTCGGCCATGTGCTGCTCAATCTCGGTGGGGTTGACACCGCGGTACATGAGATCCATGCGGCGACGCTCGAGGTTCCGGGCGGCCTGCTGGGAAGTCAATCCCTCGGGCAGATCGAAGGTGGTGTTGTCGGCGAGGAACTTGGTGACCTGCTGACGCATAACCGCCTGCTGCTGCACCTCGGCACGCTGAGTGAGCTGGTTGGTGACCATTTCGCGCAGCTGCTCCTCGTCGTTGAAGCCGTACTTGGCGACAAGGTCGCTGACGACAGCGGGGACGATGCGGTAGACCTTGGTGATCTCGTAGCTGACCGTCAGGTCCTTGCCGCGGATCGCCTCGACCTCGTGGTTCTCGGGGCCGGTGAGCTTGATCGTGAGCTTATCACCCTCGTTGGGTGTTCCGATCTGCTTGGCGAAATCGGAAACGATCACACCCAGGATCATGCCCTCGTCACCCTCTTGGGGGATCTGAACGACCGCTCCCTCGATGTTGTAGTGCTCGGTGCCTTCTTTGTCGGTCATCACGGCGTTACCGGTGAGGTAGTCGCCGCGGGCGGAGTCCTCACGCTCATCGAGCGAACCCTCGTTGATGGCGATCTTCTTGATCTCCTCATCCACCAGCCCCTCTGGGAGGCTCGAGTCGGGCTTGAGGACCTTGATCCCCTTGAGTTCAGGGAGCTCGAACTCGGGCATGACCTCGACTTCAACCTCGAAGGTCACGGGCTTGCCCGCTTCGACCTCGATGCTCTCGAAGACCTCCGCCGGGGGCTGCCCCAGAACCTTGAGATCGTTTTCACGAACGGCTTCCTCGTAGGCCTGTGAGACGAGCCGCTGACGGGTCTCGTCCTTCACATAGCTGCCGAATCGCTTCTCGACGAGGCGTCGCGGTGCGTGTCCCTTGCGGAAACCGGGGATTGAGACTTCGCCGGCGACCGATCCGAACGCGAGTTCCATCTGGTCGTTGACGGCTTCTGCCGGGATCTCGACGCTGATGCGCTTGCGGCAGGGGCCGACATCCTCGACTTTGATACTGTTTGCTACGGTGTCTGACATGATGATCTTTCTGTTCATGCCACGCACAGGACTGCTGTCGGTCCGCCATCGTGCGCCTGAGTCCCGGACCGACCCCGCTGAACGCTCAGCAGGAAGGGAATAGTAGGCATCGACCGGACACCCCGGCCCCTTGATTCGAGCCTGTGAGAGCGAGGAATCTGTTGATGATCAGCCCCCCACGCCTATGATTTCTGTCCATCGACATGCCGGGGTGGCGGAATTGGTAGACGCGGCGGATTCAAAATCCGCTTCTGGAAACAGAGTGGGGGTTCGAGTCCCCCCCTCGGCATTCAACACTGAGAGACCCCAGTCAAAGTAAGGATACAGCTTCATGGCCGACGATCAGCAACCCCAGCAGCAGCAGGTCCAGCTCCGCATCGACGAATCGAAGATGACGAGCACCTACGCCAACACCATCCGCACCAGCAACACGCAGGACGAGATGATCATGGATTTCGGGATGAACATCCCCATGCAGGCACCCAATCAGCCCCCCATGGTGGTTTTCAATGTCGGCTCACGCGTGATCATGAACTGGGCAGGGGCCAAGCGACTGGCCCTTTCGCTGGGTTCCGCGATCCGCGGCTACGAAGAGCGCTTCGGCGAAATCGACATCAACCCGGGCGGCGGTCAGCAGCCCCAGCAGCCACCCGTCTGATTTGCACCCCGCCCACCCTCGGGCCTGTTGTGGACCGCGGCGGGAGCCATACGCAACGCGCATTCTTCCTGACACGGGCCCACTTTCGGGCCCGTGTCCTGTTTGGGGCAACCTCGATCGCCCGCAACTCAATAACTCTTGACAGATATGCCGATTTCGAGCATCTGAACGGGCATCATGAGACTACGACTCGTGCGTGACAGTTCGGGTGAGGGTGATCAGACACATCGGAGAACGAACGCGATGACAACGGATTCCTTGAGCATGACGCTGAGTGACGAGGCGGTCGCGCTGGACGCGGGGCCCATCCGGGAACTGATCCACGCTGTGGGCTCGGTCGTGGTTGGTCAGGAGCACATGGTCCGCTCGCTGGTGATCGGGATGCTGACCGGCGGGCATGTCCTGCTCGAGGGCGTGCCGGGCCTTGCCAAGACCCTCACGGTGACCACGCTGGCCCAGGGCTGCCACGCCCAGTTCTCACGGATCCAGTTCACCCCCGACCTGCTGCCCGCGGATGTGATCGGCACACTGATCTACAACCCCAAGGACGGGACCTTCACACCGCGCAAGGGCCCGATCTTTGCCAACATCGTGCTGGCCGACGAGATCAACCGAGCGCCCGCCAAGGTGCAGTCGGCGCTGCTCGAAGCCATGCAGGAACGCCGGGCGACGATCGGGGACACAACCTACAGCGTGGGCAACCCGTTCCTCGTGCTTGCGACCCAGAACCCGATCGAGCAGGAAGGCACCTACCCGCTGCCCGAAGCGCAGGTGGACCGATTCATGCTCAAGCTCAGTGTGGGGTACCCGACACGCGAGGACGAACGCGTGATCATCGACCGGATGATGTCGACCGATGACCACGCGGGGATCGAACCCGTGGTCACGCTCGAGCAGATCGCCAAGGCACGGGGGACGGTGAACAACATCTACATCGATGAGAAGATCAAGGACTACATCGTGTCGCTCGTGCACGCGACTCGTGAGCCCGGTTCGGTCCGGGCGAACTGGAGCCTCGATCTGCCCAAGCTCATCGAGTTCGGGGCATCACCCCGCGCGTCGCTGGCGCTGGCGAGGGCCGCGCGGGCCAACGCCTTCCTCGATGGGCGTGCGTTCGTCACCCCGTCGGACATCAAGGCCATCGGCATGGATGTGCTGCGGCACCGGGTCCTGGTGAGCTACGAGGCGGAGGCCGAGGGTGTGAGCAGCGAGGATGTTGTCCACGAGCTCTTCGCCCGAATCACTGTGCCCTGACACACGCAATCACGGAGGATTCGTACGCGTGCTGACTGAAGAACTCATGCGGGAGGTCAAGCGTCTGGAGATCCGGGCGCGTCGTCGCGTCGATGATTTGTTCGGCGGGCAGTATCATTCCGCGTTCAAGGGGCAGGGCATCGAGTTCGCTGAGGTGCGTGAGTACATGCCCGGCGATGAGGTCCGCACCATCGACTGGAATGTCACCGCCCGGACCGGCCACCCGCATATTAAACGGTTCACCGAGGAACGCCAGCTCACCGTGATCCTCTGCGTGGACTGCTCGCTCTCGACCGGGTTCGGCAGCGTGCAGCGCTCGAAGCATCAGCTCGCGTGCGAGGTCGGCGCCGTTCTGACACTGGCCGCGGGGCGCAACAACGATCGTGTGGGGCTGCAGATCTTCGGCTCCGACCACCTGAAGCATGATTCGTTCCACCTGCGCCCCTCGAAGGGGAAGACCCACGCACGCCGGATCATGCGTGAGCTCATCGATTCCGAGCCCGGGCAGTCCTCGTATGCTCTGAGCGATGCGCTGGGCGAGCTCGGCCGTACGCACAAGCGTCGGGCGGTGATCTTCGTGCTCTCCGACTTCTTATCCGGGGCAAGCAACCACGGCGAACCTCAGTGGGCCAAGCCGCTGCGTATGCTCGCCCGCAGGCACGAGCTCGTGGCCCTCCAGCTCACCGATCCGCTCGAGTTCGAGCTTCCCCGGGCAGGACTGATCCGCATGCACGACCCCGTCAGCGGACGCCGGTTCAGTGTCGACACCGGATCGAGGCGTGTGCGTGAGCGGTACCGATCGCAGGCTCAGCACGAGCAGATGACCATCGAGGAAGCCTGCAAGCGGGCAAGAATTGACCGCGTCGAGCTCTCTACGGCGGGCGGGATCGTCGAACCGCTCCTCAGATATTTTCATCAGCGGGAGATGCGCCGCAGATGATCCGAACGCTCGCCATCTTGCTTCTGACCATTGTCCTCCCCGCTCTTCATGGGTGCGTGAGGCAGACGGAACCAGCAGGATCGCAGGCCGGGTTCGCGCGTGCGAGCGATCCGCAGACGGGCACCGAGATCGAGACCAGCGTTGAGCAAACCACGCTGGGGATCGCGGATCGCATATGGGTCACCACGGAGTGGCGATGGGGGCAGGATGTTGCCCCGAAGCTGGAGGATCCTGACTGGGGATCTGCGGATTGGACGCTGGTTGAACGGATTGACACACCACCGAGCAAGGCGGGCGAGGGGTATCGTGCGCAGCGCCGTGTCCTGCTTGAACCGTTCCTGCCGGGTGCGTACACGATCCCCACAGGGGTGCTGCTGATCGAGTCCTCCTCGCTCACTGGGCCCATTGAAATCACGGCCGACCCCATCGAGGTCTCCGTTACCGGCGTGCTCCCTGAGAACGACACGGGTGCGCTGAACCCGATCGCAAGTCCTGCTCCTGCGGCCGAGCCACAGAGTGGGTCTGCTGGCCCGTTGGTTTACACAGGTGTTGTACTCGCCGTGGTGCTCGCGCTGGTCACGCTGATCCTGTTGCGAAGAAATCACGGGGCGAATCTGACCCCTTCAATCTACGAAACGCTTGTGCTCATCGGGGACGATCGTGCGGGCAATCGCGAGCAGGCGTTCGCGAAGCTTGAGCATGTCTTTGATCGGCTCGATCCCCGACTCCGCGGGACCAGTGAGTTTGCCGCGATGATCAGCGCCTGCGAGCGGGCACGATACGCGGAATCCGATCATAAGCACGCCTCCCCCGCTCGCATCGCTTTGCACGCGCTCGAACTGCTTGGTCACGAGCAGCGGCGCACAACCACGAAGGAGGCGCTGGCATGAACTGGCAGTTCGCCTACCCGTGGGTCCTGATGTTCACCTCGCTCATCCCGCTGGTCTGGATCGTGCGAGTCGTCCGCTGGCATCGCAGCACCGGCCTGATGTCGTCCGCTCCCTCGCGCGTTGCCGCGGCCGGCCATTCGCTGCGGTCGCTGACCCTCTGGATGCCCAACGCAATCATCAGCGTCGCACTCGTCCTGCTGCTCATCGCACTGGCCCGTCCGCAGCGCATCGTCGGGAATACCAAAGCCACACGCGACACGATCGCGCTCGAGCTCGTTGTCGATCGGTCGGGATCGATGGACGAACCCGTGATCTTTGACGGTGAGCGGACCAATCGTCTCGAAGCGGTCAAAGATGTCGTCCAGCGGTTCGTCGAGGGCGACGGCTCGCAGCTCCGCGGACGATCGGGCGACCTCCTTGGCCTCATCGTGTTCGGTTCCTTTGCTGACACGCTGATGCCACTGACACAGTCACACGGCGCGTTGATCGAAGCGATCCAGCGTATCGAGCTTCCACGCGTGGAACGAGAACGATCGACCGCGATCGGCGATGCACTCATGCTCGCGATCGGTCGCCTCAAAGCGTCTGAGGACGCGATGCGAGCCGAATCCGGAGACGAAACCTTCGCACTCAAGAGCAAAGCCGTCGTGCTGCTCACAGACGGCGAGAACCGCGCGGGCCAGTACTCGCCCGAGCAGGCCGCGGGCCTGGCCAATGAATGGGGCATCAAGATCTATATCGTGGGCATCCGCGGCGGCACGACTTCAGGCGGGCGGTTCTTCGGGCCCTCGCAGCAGGTCAACGACCAGAACATGACCCGCGTCGCCGAATACACCGGGGGGCAGTACTGGGGAGTCGACCGTGTCTCGGACCTCGAAGCGGTTTACGCGCGGATCGACGAGCTCGAGCGATCCACGATCGAAGTGAGCGAATCGACTTCCTACGACGAACTCTTCGAGCCGTACGCGCTCGCGGGTGTCTTTGTCATGCTCGGCGGCGTGCTGTTGCGGGAAACCATCATGAGGAGCAACGCTTGAAGCCTGTGCAACTCGAAAGCCTGTTGCCGATCCTGTCGGGCGAGAGTTGGCGCTTCGCCGAGCCCCGCTGGCTGCTGCTGCTCTGGAGCCCGCCGGTCCTCGCGGCGCTTATGCTCCTGATCGCCCATCGCTCCCGGAGGGCGCAACGCCGGTTGGGAGACCGGGAAATCATCGATTCGCTAATGGGCCGTTCGCGATCATGGAACACACGCCTGCGGGTCTTTGTGCTGACCGCTGGTCTGTCCCTGATCATCCTCGCAGTTGCCCGCCCCCAGTCCGACCCGCGCGAGATTGAGGTGGAGACGAAGGGACGCGATGTGGTGTTCATGCTCGATGTCTCTCGATCGATGCTGGCACGCGATGTGGCCCCCACCAGACTCGACAAGGCCAAGCTCTGGATCAACGATCTCGTTGATGAACTCGGGGGTGATCGCTTCGCACTCGTCGGCTTCGCCGGATCATCCACTGTCGCGAGCCCCCTCACCAATGACCGCCTCTTCTTCAAGCTCGCGCTCGAAGAGCTGTCTCCGGAGAGCGTTGTCGTCGGTGGCACCAATATCGGCGACGCGCTCCGACGCACGATGGAGATGGTGCTTCCCGAGTCGGAATCCGAGATCGAGGGAAACTACCGCGATCTCGTCATCATCTCCGACGGCGAGGATCAGGAGAGCCTGCCCGTGCAGGCGGCACGGAGCGCTGGTTCCCGAGGGATCCGGATTATCGCGATCGGCATCGGCTCCGACAAGGGTGCGCTGGTACCGACGGATCGTGATCGGGGCTCGTCCAGCAGCGTCCGCTCTCGGCTTGAATCGAAAACCCTCCGTGAAATTGCCTCGGCAACACCTGGCGGTGTCTACCTCGAGGTCGGAACCGGCACGATCGATCTCGCGCAGGTCTATCGGGATCTCATCGCGAGCGCTGACCAGAGAACGATGGATACAACTTCCGCGACAAAGTACACCGAACGGTACATGCTGTTTCTTGCTGCGGGAATGATCCTGATCGGCTGCGAACTCGTACTGATCCCGACACGCACACGGAGGGCGCCCGCATGATGACCCCACTGCTCATCCCATTCCTGCTCCTGCTGCAGCCGACGACCGGCGCTCAGACCGAGACTGAAGAAGTGTTCGTCGCCGATGCGCCACAGGAACCGATGTCACAAGAGATCGCGATAGCTCGGATGAATGAGGCTCTCACAGCGGATCAACCCCAAGCGGATCGGATCGACCTCCTCAGCGAGATCTACGCGCGATGCGATGACGCAACACTCCGGGCCGCATCGGCGTTCAACCTCGGCTCCATGATGATCATCGGTGATGAAACGAGCGCGGAGACGCTCGAAGACGGCATCGGCTGGCTCCGCCTGGCGGACAAGCGGGGCGCAGAGCAGAGCCTTCGAGCCCGCGCACGCTACAACATCGGACATGCTCGCTACATGCAGGCCCACGCCGAGCCCGGGGCGGACCAGATGATCAGCCCGGGCGACCTGAGCTCGATGGTGCCCGTGCTCGAAGAAAAAATCGGCATGCTCCATGACGCCGCCGGCGCGTTCCGGTCGGTGCACGAAATCGAACCGGCCAACTCGGATGCTGTGGAGAATCTTGAACGGGTCCGGCGCGAGATCCGGCAACTCCGCGAGCAGCTCCAGGCGCTGAA
>CAYQRD010000051.1:0-2940 GCA_964419845.1 uncultured Phycisphaeraceae bacterium | reverse complement strand
CAGGGCGAGCAGGAGGGCGAGCCGCAGCAGAACGATGGCGATGAAATCAGTGAGATCGCAAGGATGCTGCTCGAGAAGGAGCGCCGCGAGCGGGAGGCCCGCAAGGCATATCGCTCCACCGGCCGCCCCGTCAAGGTTGAGAAAGATTGGTAAGCCACATGATTCATGCATCAACAACTCGGTTCTGGGCCTGGTTCTGTGTCCCGCTGGTTCTGCTGCTGCTCGCCGCCCCACTGCAGGCGCAGGGCACCGAAGACGATGAAATCAGCGTCACGACCGAAATCTCACGCTCGAGCGTCTATGTCGGGGACGAGCTGACCTATCAGGTGGTCGTGCGTGGCGCAAGCAACCCGCAGCAGCCCGAGGTCGCGTTTCCGGATCTCCTGCGTGCCCAGTTCAACGGTCGATCGTCACAGTCGTACACCTCCATGCGGATCATCAACGGCGTGCGTCAATCGGTGACTGACCGGAGTTTCATTTTTCAGTTCACACTGACCCCCATGGGGGAGGGCAGCATCGATATCCCGGCGCCAAGCGTTGAGATCAACGGCCAGATCTACTCCGGCGATCCGGTCTCGTTTGAGGCGTTGCTCCCGGTGCGGTCCGATGCGGACGAGATGGAGATCATCGTCGGGCGATCAACGCTGTACCAGAACGAAACCGCTGAGATCGAGTGCGTGTGGTGGATCGGGGACCAGACATCGGAGTTCAACTTCACTTCCTCCGCGTTCCCCGAGTCGTTCAAGCTCACAGCGGTCGAGCAGAACACAAGCGGGCAATACAAGGTCGATTTCACGCTCAACGGCCAGCCCATGACCGGGGTTGTCCCAACCCAGGAACACAACGGGCAGCAGATGTCGCGTTTCTCGTTCCGCATCGCAATCACGCCGACCGAAGTTGGACGATTCGAGCTCGGTCCGCTGCGTGCGATATTCACACGCCACTCGGGGACGGGCAGCCGGTTCCGCGCGTATGTCGAATCCGAACCGGTTGACATTGAAGTTATCCAAGTGCCTGAGCAAGGCCGGCCGGCGAACTACGACGGCGCGATCGGGCAGTTTCAGTTGACCGCACGCGCATCCAACAGCTCTGTGAATGTCGGTGATCCGATCCAACTCACCCTGCGGATCCGTGGTGAGGAACCCATGATCGGAGTCAGCGACGCCCCCGACCTGCTGCTCGATCCCGCGTTCCTCGACCAGTTCAAGGTCGATTCGGAGGGATGGCGCGAGGTCTCCCCGAGAAATCGCGGGATGCGCCTCTATGAGACCACCATCCGTGCGCTGGATGACCGTGTGACGCAGATCCCACCGATCCAGCTCCCCTCGTTCAATCCAGACATCGGCGAGTACAGGATCTATCGCTCCGAAGCGATCCCGTTGCAGGTCACCGCGGTCAGGGAAGTAACGCTCGCAGATGCGCTCGTCAGCGCAAGCCAGGACACCATCGAGTCCCCCCGACATCGAACGATTGACCGGATCGAGCTGACGACCGCCGCTCCTGGCCTCTGGGCCCACGGATCGCGTGAGGAGATCCTGCAGAGCCGCGGATTCAACCTCGCGCAGACACTCACCGAGCCCGGCTGGCAGGCCGCCCTGGCGGTCCCCCCGAGTTTGTTCCTGTGCGCCTGTGCCGTCGTGGGAATCCGCCGTACACGGGACGAAGAACTCCACCGCCATTCCCAGGCGTACCGGCGGGCGAAACGACATTCGGGCACCGAGGCATTGCGTGTGTTTCTCTCTGCTGTGTTGGACATCGACCTCGACGCAGTGACCGCCAACGATGCACTGACCCTCTCCATCTCCGACGAGCTTCGCGCCGCGGTGTATCAACGCCTGCTTGTCGCAGAAGGTGGTTCTCGAAGCAATCAGCCCGAGCATGATGTGCGTGATCTGCTCCGCGCGATGCACGCGGCCTGTCTTGAACGGGTCCGAAAGGGGCGGTCATGAAACCAATCGCACGCATCCTCGCGATCCTGTTCGCATTATTTCTCTCGTGCCCCGCACTGGCGAGCGAGCGGGCAAACGCAAGCACCGATGCCCTCGACGCCGCGCTCGCTCAACTCGACACGGGCATCAGCATGCTCGAGGATCGCCAGCCCGAGGCAAAGCTGACTATTCGCCAGGCTGCGGCGGACCTCGAAGCATTGATCGACGAACAGGGCCTGCAAACCGCCGGGCTCTACCACGCGCTGGGCAACGCGTACATGCTCACAGAAGATTACGGCCAGGCCGTGCTCGCATACCGGCGTGGGGAGCAGATCAATCCCACGGACCCACGGCTACGGGATTCGCTCCGCAACGCTCGCGAGCATGTTTCGATCAAGGTCAACCCAAGCACAACGCACCGCATCGCTCAACTGCTCATGATCTGGCGAGGGTTCGTCCCCCGCGACGCGCTCTGGTCCATGTTCATTGTTTTTTTCGTTGTCCCCTGGCTGATGCTGACTGCACGCGTTGCCCTCGGCGCTCCGCGATGGTTCCGAGCCGCCAGCTTCTGGCTCCTGGCGGGATCGCTCATCCCGCTGTGTGCGCTGGGCGCCGAATGGGCTCTCCATCAGGGCCAGGACCAGGTGGTGCTGATCCAGAAGGATGTCACGGCACGCAGCGGCCCCGATGACAGCATCTATGACCCGGTTTACGATGAGCCCCTCGACGCGGGAACCGAGGCGGTCGCACACGAAACCCGCGACGGCTGGGTCAGACTTTCCCTCAGCGACGCAAGCGTGTGCTGGGTCCGACTCGAGAGCGTCGCACGGGTTCACCCGGTCCCGAGCCATGAGTAAAAGAATCCGATCAGAGACTCTGGCCTTGAGTCGCACTTTGGATACGATATAGCCTGTGATGACGAGCATGAGCCCGTCATGAATGCCCAAGCGGGTGTAGTTCAGTGGTAGAACGTCAGCTTCCCAAGCTGAATGTCGTCGGTTCGATCCCGATC
>CAYQRD010000050.1:0-16676 GCA_964419845.1 uncultured Phycisphaeraceae bacterium | reverse complement strand
CCGATCATCGGGATCGTCGGCGGGATCGGTTCGGGCAAATCCACCGTCGCGCAGGTCTTCGCTTCGCTGGGCTGCGTGGTCTCGGACTCCGACGCGAGCGTCCGTGAGATTCTGGGTGAACCCACGATCAAGCGCGAACTCGCCGCGTTGTGGGGTGATCGAGTGATTGCTTCCGACGGCAGCATCGATCGCTCCAGAATTGCCCAGATCGTCTTCGAATCACCCATCGAACGACGAAAACTCGAGGGGCTGATCCACCCGTTGGTCCACGAAAGACGCAGAGCGTTGATCCGCCGGGCCCGGGAACAGGGGGCCGCGGGCGTGATTATTGACGCACCCCTGCTCTTCGAGGCAGGCGTGGACAACGAGTGCGACGCGATCGTTTTCGTGGATGTCCCGCGTGAAATCAGGCTCGCGAGGGTGAAATCAGCCCGCGGCTGGGACGATTCTGAGCTCGATCGGCGAGAAAAAGCGCAGATGGGACTTGAACACAAGCGGAAGCAGTCCGATTATGTGGTAAGCAATACCGGCTTGCCCGATGAACTCCATGGGCGGGTCGCACGGGTGCTGGCTTCGATCCAGAAGGATCTACGAGACCGTCAGCCGAGCGATTGAGCCGCTTCGATACCAGATGAAATCCTGAGACGAAGTTCGTCCCTGTGCTCAGTGCGGGCACCACAGCGGGTTCATGATGCTGATGCTCTGACTGGCATCCCCGAACAATCGTCCCTGATCAGGTCCGATCCACAAGACACACACAGTTAATCCCGCTCGTTCACCGAGCAATCAGCCCCCCGATCATCACACGCGTGAATCCACGCAGCGGCCCAGTATTCTTCAGCAGCGTTGTGCGCTGCTCAGGCCGCAGAGCAAAGGACCATCAGCATGGCCAAGTCGTCCGAGGTTGTTGAAAAAGAAGCCAAGACAACCAAAAAGAAGCGTACGACAAAGAAAGCCGCCCCCAAGAAGGCGAGCGCCGAGTCGAGCGTCGAATCCAAGCCCGCCGCGAGCGAGACTGTGAGCGAGAAACGCGCACCCAGAAGCTCGGGTGGCGGCGACTCTGAGGGTTCCCGCGGCGACAAGGGCGCTGATTCGAGGAGCGAGTCATCGAGCAACTCTGGTGGCTCGGGCAGCTCAAGCTCGAACAGCAGCCAGGGTGGCGGGGGACACCAGAACAACAGCGATGGTGACGGGGGACGCCGACGCAAGCGCAAGAAGCGTCGCAACCCCAGCGGGGGCAGCGGCGGCAGTGGGGGCGGCGGACGCCCCAAGAGCAGCTCCAGCGCCTACCCCTCGCACATCCTGCCCAGCGATGAGCAGCTCGAACGCGAGGCCGAGGAACTCGAACGCATCGTGGCCGCTTCGGGCGGCAAGATGGTTGATGACGGCCTGACCATCGCCGACTTCCAGCGGATGGACCACAAGGAGATCCTGTCCATCGCGGACAAGGAGGGGCTCGAAGAGTTCCACCAGCTGCCCAAGCAGGACCTGATCTTCAAGATCCTCAAGGCCCGGGCCGCCAAGCAGGGCATCATGTTCGGCGAGGGCACCCTCCAGATCATGTCCGATGGCTTCGGCTTCCTCCGCAGCCCGGAGATGAGCTACCTGCCCGGCCCCGATGACATCTATGTCTCGCCCAGCCAGATCCGTCGCTTTGGGTTGCGGCGCGGCATGACCGTCCGTGGCGCAATCCGCCCGCCCAAGGAGAGCGAACGCTACTTCGCCCTGCTCAAGGTCGAGAAGATCAACGGCAAGGACCCCAGCGTCGTGCACGACCTGGTCAACTTCGAGGACCTGGTGCCCATGCACCCCGAGAAGCGACTGCTGCTCGAGACCGTCCCCGAGTCGATCGAGATGCGCATCATGGACCTCGTCTCGCCCATCGGCATGGGCCAGCGAGCCCTGATCGTCGCCCCGCCCCGCACCGGTAAGACCGTGCTGATGCAGAAGATGACCAAGGCGATCAACGAGAACTACCCCGATGTCAAGGTCATCGTGCTGCTCGTGGACGAGCGTCCCGAGGAAGTTACCGACTTCAAGCGCAATGTGGGCAAGGATGTTGAGGTCGTGGCCAGCACCTTCGACGAGCAGTCGGGGCGACATGTCGCCGTCGCTGAGATGGTGATCGAGAAGGCCCGGCGCATGGTCGAGTTCGGCGAGGATGTCGTCATCCTGCTCGATTCGATCACCCGTCTGGCCCGTGCCTACAACAGCGAGATCCCGCACTCGGGCAAGATCATGTCCGGCGGTCTGGATTCAAACGCCCTGCAGCGCCCCAAGAAGTTCTTCGGAGCCGCTCGCGCCATCGAGGGCGGGGGCTCGCTGACCATCATCGGCACGGCCCTTGTTGATACCGGGTCCAAGATGGACGAGGTCATCTTCGAGGAGTTCAAGGGCACGGGCAACTCCGAGCTGCATCTCGATCGCCGACTGGTCGAGAAGCGGATCTACCCCGCGATCGATGTGGCCGCCTCGGGCACGCGGCGCGAGGAGCTGCTCATGGACCCCAAGGAGCTTGAGCTGGTCTACCGCCTGCGCAAGGTCCTCGCGGACATGAATGTAGTTGAGGCGATGGAGCTGCTCAAGAGCCGGTTGGGTAAGCACAAGACCAACGCCGAGTTCCTGATCTCGATGGCCATGGGCTGATGTTCCTGCAACGGCGTTGGCTGAGTCTTGGCGTCCTGGCGTGTGTTGCCGGGCTCTGGTGCGTCGCGCTGGGGGTGCTTGGGCTCTGGCTCATCGCCGCCGAGCACCGCGGGTTGTTGTCGAATCCGTTGGTGTCGCTCAGCGCGGGCTTGGTCTGTCTGTGCGGGGCACAGCTGGTTTTCCTTGAGTGTGTCGCTGAGCGGCTCTTTCCCCACGCCCATCGCGGGCCACGGATGGTCATTCGGGGCTTGAACGCACTGACCCTGGGCGGGTCGGCGTGCGTACTCATGCTGGTCTTGCTGTTCATCAGCGTATGATGCCCGGTTGCGGGTATAGTGAATCCGGACTCATCGCCCGCATGCGGGCAGCACACTCAGGAAGCCAGTACTCCATGACCAAGCCACGCAGTCAGGCCTTGCCGCTCTTGATCACCACGGGCATGCTCGCCATCGCCGCGGGTGCCCCGGCACAGGACGGGGCGAATCAGCCGACAAGTCGTGCACGGGACGCCGAAGTTCAGTCCCCGACCGTCGCTTTCGAGGACGAGTTGTCCTGGCTGATCCGGCGCAGCGCGATCCTCGACCTGCGCCTCCACGAATCCCCGTTGCCCGTGGATTACGAGCTGACGGCGAACATGCTCTCGATCGCTTCGGACCTGGATCCAACGAACGCCGAAATCGCACGGGAGATGGTCCAAGCGGCCTGGCTCGCGGGCAATCAGCCGCTCATGCTCGATGCGACACGGAGGGTGATCCGTTCGGACCCCAGGGACAGCGTGGCCCAGCTGCGTCTGATCAGCGCCAACATCAACACCAAGCAGACCGTTGAGGAGCGAAAGCTGCTCTATGACCGCTTCCTGAGCGACGCGGGTGCCTCGCTTGATCCGGCGGTACGCTCCCGTCTGGCGCTGGACGCGGCCCTGCTTGAGCGAGAAGCGGGCAACACCACGGGCTTCATCGAGCGGCTGCACCAGGCAACCCGGCTCGATGTCACCAACAAGTCCGCGGCTTCGTTGGCGGCCCAGTACTACTCATCCGTCCGCAAGAACCCCGTCACAAACCTCGATTACGAGATCCGACTGCTCAACGCCGACCCGCTCGACGCCAATGTGCACCTGGCGATCGCACGCATGCTCGCCGGGCAGGGGGCGCTCGACGCATCCATCCGGTTCCTTGACAACTCCATCGAGCTCTTCAAGCTCGAGACCGGCTTCGCGGCTGAGGTCATCGAGGAGATCCGCGTTGCCGTCAAGTGGCAGGTCGACGGCCCACGGGAGGTCATGCGGTCACTCAACACGCGTCTGAGCGAACAGCGGAAGGCTGCGCAGTCGAGGATCGACGCCTACGCAGCCCAGCAACTCCCGACCGACGAGCTGCGTCGTCCGCTCGACATCCGCTACCCACTGAGCATCGACAAGCTCCGGCTGCTCGCGGCACACAGCGAGGGCGACGAGGAACTCACGCGTTCGGTGCTCAACGACATCGAGCTGAGCGTGAACGAGGAGCTCAACGACATCGGGCGATCGCTTCAGCAACGCAGTGTCGATATCAACGCGATGCTCGGGCAGGTGGTGCTGCGGATCGCCGAGTTGCAGGCGATGCGTGCGATCGTCGGGCTCGATGCCGACCGGATTCGGGAAGACTTTGAGGAGGTCGTGAAGAATCGGCCCGAGATGGCGGATCGGTTCGGGAGTATCGAGCCGATGGCCTTGTTCGCCGAGGGGCGATACGAGGAGTGCCTCGCCGCCGCAGAGCCGTTTCAGGGCTCTCCCGTGATCTCGCTCATCATCGGCCAATCCTACGAAAAACTCAATCGCAAGGAAGACGCGATCGAGCTCTATCTCCGACTGACGCACAGCAACGCGATGAATGTCTATGGCGCTTTCGCCAACACTCGTCTCGTGCAACTCGGCGCGGCGGACAGGATTCTGACCGACGCGGGTCGTGAGATGAGGGTGGTCGCTTCCAAGGTGCCCGACTGGATCGATCAGATGATCAGGCGCCCCGGATCGTTCTTCTACCTCGGCGTGGAGCAGGATCAGCGGATGTACAGCGAGGGGCAGCAGCCCATGCTCACGATCCGTCTGCAGAACACCGCTCCCATACCGCTCGCCCTCGGCCCCAACGCACCGATCGATTCACGCGTGCTGATCGAGCCCGTCGGCGTCAAGACACCACACAACGGTTTCGCGGGAGACCCCCGGCCCAAGGTCCTCCAGCTCGATCAGCGTCTGCGACTCGAACCAAGAGAAGAACTGATCCTGACGATCAACGCCGATTCCGCGTCCACGGACTGGCTCATCGATCAGCAGCCCGGTGTCGCGATCAGGCAGCGATGGCGATTGATTCAGAGCTTCGCACCGCGCGTATCCGACATACTCATCCAGCCCGGCACCACGGACGCGGATTCAAAGGTCTTTGGCATCACCAGTTCGGCGCTGGGACTCACGGCCGAGACCGAGGTTGTCCAGCGATTGGGGATCGCCGGCCTGGAGACTGAGCCGTCCACACTCCTGACCATGCTCCGCTCGGGCGATCCGCCGACACGACGCCGGGCGGTCGTGGCGATCAATGCACGAATGATGGCGCTGCGCGATGAGGACCGTTTCGACGCGTCCACCATGTCGCTGGTGGTCGGTGCGCTCAACGAGGTGTACACAAGTGTCAGCCCCGCCGAGCGGGCGGCCATGATGCTCGCATTGCCGCATCGTCATCAGGTCCCCGCCATGATCGGCTTCGACGATCATGTCGCGGCGTTGCTCGTCAGCGACGCCCTGATTGACTCCAGGATCGATCCCATCGTCATGGCCTGCGCCCTGCTGACACGAACGGACGATGCGGAAGCTCCGATCTTCGAAGCGCTCGTGCATGTCAGCGACCCACGGGTCACTCGCATCGGCAGCATCGTGCGTGCTCGTCTTGAGAGCGGCCAGCCACTGATCGGCACAGTCGGCCCGGGTGTCAACGCGATGACCCCGGCATTCGACGGGCTCGAGTACTGATCCCCAACGGGCGAGGAGCGACATGGGCACAGATCAGGGCGTGAATGAGCGACCACGATCTGCGATGCGCCGCGTCGGGTTTTTCTTTGGCCTCGCGCTCCTGTGCGCCGCGGCGGTCTATGTGCTCGCAGACCCGCAGGCGATCCGTGCTTTCGCGATCCAGGTCCGTCACGCCCCGCTATGGGCGGCGGCGCTGGTCGTGCTCGGCCCAATACTCAACTGGGTGTTCGTGTCGCAGTGCCTCTGGGCACTCAATCGGCGTCACGGGCAGGTCGGGCGAGCCGAGATGCTCGCGCTGGTGGGAAGCGCCTGGCTGCTCAATCACCTGCCGATGCGGCCCGGGCTTGTCGGCCGCATCGGCTACCACGCCAAGGTCAACAACATCCGTGTGCGCGACAGTGTGGAAGCGAGCATCTGGTCGATGGTCCACGCCGCGATCGCCAACGCGATCGCGCTGGGGTTGGCCGTGCTGGTTGCTCCGGGAATCGGGATCGGCCAGCTCACGCTCGTGCTCCTGATCCCCGTGGGGGGGCTCATCCTGCTGAGCGTGCTTGCGGAGACCAAGAGCGACCAGCTCGGATTGCTGATGCGGGGTTTGCTCTGGCGATACGCGGATCTGCTCGTGTGGATGCTGCGCTACGCCGCAGCATTCGCGATCCTCGGCGTCGAGATCACGCCCGTCCAGATCGCCTTGATCACGGCCGTTTCGCAGATCGCCCAGATGATCCCCATCACCGGCGGCGGGCTGGGCTTCCGCGAGTGGGGCGTGGGGCTGACCGCTCGCCTGACATCCGGAGCAGGCGCGATCAGCATGCGCACCGCGGTCGGGGCTGATGTCATCAACCGGATCGCCGAGACCGCGATCGTGATCCCGCTTGGATTGATCTGCACCGGCATCGTCGCACGCAGATTCCGCGCCGCGACAGCGGCGCAATCAGCGGCTGATCCGGTGGGTGCTGACTCAGCCGAAGATGAGCCGATAGGCCATGCTCAGCACAAGGATGAGCCCGGGCAGGCCGGCCAGCAGCACCCAGCGGATCAGTGAATACTGCTGTTCCGTCAGCGGCTTGATCGTGGCGATCGGGCGGGCGCTCGTGCCGGGCCCGATGAGATCGTCCATCCCCGCGAGCCACGCGATCGAGGCGTCAAAGAGGGCGCTGTTGCCCGCCCATCGTGAGGTCACACGCCCGTCGACGACCTGATCGTTATTGGCAAGAATCGCATCGCCCACCCAGCCGTTGGAACCGATGACCACGACACGCTGATCAAGCC
The DNA here is from genome assembly GCA_964419845.1 of uncultured Phycisphaeraceae bacterium. Classification (GTDB taxonomy): domain Bacteria; phylum Planctomycetota; class Phycisphaerae; order Phycisphaerales; family UBA1924; genus UBA1924. The sequence goes on along the minus strand of CAYQRD010000050.1, from coordinate 9,757 downwards.
CCGCGAATGTGCGCTGGGCCGCGGCACCGATGATCCACTCGTCGCGCTGCATGTCGTCCGTCGCATCGAACATCGGCTGGTTGGGCATCACCTGGCGCGACTGGGCGGGGCGGCGCCAGAGGTTGAGCCAGCCGCTTTCACCCCAGGTCTCATCGTTCCCCTGCATGCTCAGGATCGGGGCGGGTTCCACGCCATCGGTGGGCTTGAGGTCGATCGAGATCGCCCAGGTCAGCACGGTATTGAGCCCGCGCATCGCGTTCGCGATCGGGTGGGCGTCATCGCGTGGGACGAGCGTCGTCACGGGGTCTGCGATACGGCCCATCGGGCCCATGCGTTCGTGCAGCAACGGACGCCCGGCGTCGGGGATGATCCCGAACTGGGAGATCGCCTGCGCAAGCGGATCGGTCTGTCCGGCGGACGCGAAAATTGAGGGGTTGAGCGACACGATCAGGTTCTGACCCTCTGCGACCAGGCGCTGCACCACCGCCCCGAGGGCTTCGGCGCGTTTGGCACCGCTGAGTCCGCTCGAGCTGGTCTGAGCCGTCGAATCGACCGCGATGATCATGAAGACGCGCGGGCGATTCCCGAGCGGGTCGATGCCGTCCATCATGGGCATCGTCGGCTGCTCGACCGCGGCCCATTCGACACTGTCGATGCCACGCTGCGTGAGCTGCTCGACGGTCTGGGTGAAGAGCTGACTGGCACCGAGCAGCTCGCCCGATTGGCCCCCGTGCACAAAGACCAGGATCGGCTGGGCCGGCGCGACGAGCCGGGCGATCGCGCTGGCGATCAGCTCCTGGGCGCGGGGCCCGATGACACCCGCGGCGGACACACCGGCCCGTTCATACGCGTCGCCCGGCAGCAGCAGCGGGCGGACATCAACCGCAGCCACCCCCTGCGACGGGGGGCCGATGATCAGCATGGTCTCCCCGGTCTCCAGCGCCCGTGCGACGCTCAGCGCGTCAACGCGTTGCAGACGCGTCATGCGATCGAGCGACTGGGCGATCTTGTCACGCATCGACTCGATCTGGCCCACCATGGGCTTGGCGATCGCGCGAGGTGCCGGGTCGAGCTCGGGTGCGTTTGCGAACGCGTCGACCTGTGTGCCCAGGTCGTCGAGCTGGTTCATCAGCTGGGCGAGCGAGCGCTCGACTGGTTGTGCGTATGTGTCGAAGGGGAACAGGGTATCGGGCTTGGCTTCGCCGTTGGTGTACGGCGCCAGCTGCGTGAGGATCGACTCACACTGCGTACCGAGGTCGCGTGCGGCGATGCGGATGATCGCTGAGCGTTGCTCAAACACAGCCCTGTTGTTGGTATTGGTCGGCGTTGTCGCTGGGATCGCCTCGCGGATCGACCCCAGCCCGTCGCTGAGCGTTCGCAGGCGCGGAGCGGTCTCGCTCATCAGCCGCGCCGCTTCTGCGATGGCATCGAGATTCGCGTCGATGATCGTCCGATCACGCTCCGTGAGTTCGCGGAGCAGGTCCCTGGTGTCCTCGATCCCGTCGGCGGAATCCAGATCGATCCGACGCACGCTGATCAGCTCGCTCGCTTCGTCATACGCATCGAGCACATCAGACACGAGATCCAGCGAGCGGGCCTCGCTGCTGTTGGACGAGACCGCGAGGACGATCTGTGTGGGGTCACTCAGCCGCTCGACGATGCGCCGGGCCCGGGGTGAGAGTTCGTGCTCGCCAGTCGCGGTCACATCGATGCGGACGCGCTCGACGCTCGTGAGATACCCCGCGAAGCCCACGGCCGCGCCGGTCGCGAGCACGAAGATCGCTGCGGTCACCGCCGTGTACGCCCGCGAGCGACCCAGGCGTCGTATCTCAAGCGAGCCCGTGCCCAGCACGAGCATCCAGATGCTCCCGAGCAGGAAGAACGCGATGGTCGAGGTATCGATCACACCCTTGGCGAGCTCGGAGACTCGGGCGGTGATGGAGAGCGAACGCAGGATCGTGCCCCATCCAACGCCGACCTGATCTGCGATGACGCTCGTGAGCACCATCAGCAGGATCAGCGACATCACGGTGCCGAGGAACGCGAGCGTCTGCGATGCGGTCAGCGACGAGGCCAGCATCCCGATCGCGAGGTAGAGCATCCCCACGAGCACAAGCATGAGGTAGCCCGCTCCGATCGGACCCAGGTCGGGGGTTGGTTCGCTGACGAGCATCAGCACGAGCGGATAGACAAGCGTCGGGACAAGCATCAGCAGCAGGAAGCCGACAGAACCGAGGTATTTGCCCAGCGTGACGGCCCAGTCACCCGCGGGTGCCGTGCGGAGCGATTCGATGCTGCCCGATCGGTACTCCTCGCTCATCAGCCGCATCGAGATCGCGGGTGCGATGGGGATCAGGAGCCAGCCCGAATAGAGGAAGAAATAGCGGAGCGTGCCGGGCTGACCGGGCAGCAGGGTCTGGTTGACGAACAGGACGGCGGTGAGGAACGCAAAGAGCGCGATGATGATCCAGCCCGCGGGGACGCGGAACATGGAGCTGAGCTCACGCTGGGCGATGGTGGCCATCCGTCTCATCGATCATCCTCCACCGATTCCGTATCGGGCCCGGGCGAAGCGGTATCGACCAGCTGGACGAAGAGCGATTCGAGTGTGGGCACGAGCGTGCGCAGCTCGCGGATGAACAGTCCCTGATCCTCCGCTGATGCCGCGATCGCCTCGCGGAGGTCCTGCTCGCCGTGGGCGGCCTCGACTTCGATAATCGACCAGCCCTTGTGCGCATCGAGCGGCTGCTGGGCCGCGGGTTTGCTCATCGCAACCCCCGGCACGCCCGCCAGGACCCGCAGCGCGTGCTCGATGCCCGCGCTGGGATTCGTGCGGACTTCAACGATGTAGCGTGTGCTCCGCTGCCCGCTGCGGATGAGTTCGCTCGGGGTGCCGTCTGCCCGGATGACCCCGCCGGCCATGATGATGACCCGATCGCATGTCCGCTCGACCTCGGGGAGGATGTGCGAGCACAGGAGCGTGGTCCGCTTCTCTGAGAGTTCGCGGATGAGCGAGCGGGCTTCACGGATCTGGGTCGGGTCGAGCCCGTTGGTCGGCTCATCGAGGATCAGGACTTTGGGGTCATGGACGAGCGCCGCCGCGAGCCCGACCCGCTGGCGGTAGCCCTTGGACAGGTGTCCCACCCGGCGTTTGGCGACATCGCTGATGCGGGTCTGGCCCATCGCGTGGTCGATGTTCTGTGCGATCTGACGCCCGGGCACGCCATAGAGCTTGGCCCGATGCTTGAGATACCCCCGCACGCTCATCTCGGGATAGATGGGGGCGGACTCGGGGAGGTAGCCGATCTGGGCCTTGGCCGTGGTGGGGTGCGTCTGAATATCGTGCCCAGCGATCCCGATCGAGCCGCGGTCCGGGGTCAGAAACCCGGTGATCATCCGGATGGTTGTGCTCTTTCCTGCGCCGTTTGGTCCCAATAACCCGGCAATTTGCCCCGTTGGGAGCTCGAAAGAGACATCGCTGACCGCTTTGAGCGAGCCGAATGCCTTGGAGATGCCCTTGACCAGAATCATGCGTGTTTCACAGCCTTTACTGGCAGTTGGCCGATATGAGGTCGATACTGCGAATGGGTCGAGGGTTTCTGTTGTTTGTTTCCCTGTGACAAGTAGGATGATACGGAGGCGAACCACTCCAAGGTTCGGTGCGAACAGTTCATAGGGTATACGCAGGAGCCCCGGGCTGCCGATTCAGGCACCTGATTTGATCCGAAGCTGCCAAGTCATGGTAGAAACCCAACCCAAGCTCGTCATCGTGGGCGGCGGCACGCAAGAGGCCGAAGAGCTCGCGAAACTCGTCGGCGATCGCTACGAGATCGTTCATCAGCCCGATGAGCAGAGTGTCCAGTCCGTCCTGCGCGCGCTGGGCGAGGGCATCTGCATCGTGGACCCCCAGGGGCGCATGACCTGGAGCAACGAATATTTCTGCAGCCTCGACGACGATGTTCGGCGTGAGGTCCGCTCGCTGTGTGTCCAGGCCGCGGACTCGGTCACCTCGCTGCACCACGATGCCCGCGGCGCATTGGTCACCAAGCACGAGATCCAGAACGCCCAGGCCTCACGGATCTTCGATGTGTACATCACCGGCATCGCTGAGCGTGACGACGAGGGGCTCCACGCGGGACGCGTCGCCGCGATCGTGCGCGATGTGACAATCAGCAAGCTCGCCCAGCGCAAGATGAACGCGCTCGACCGTGCCGGTTTCGAGTTGGTGCGGCTCGATGTTCAGGAGATCCGCGAGATGAACGCGATCGAGCGGCTGCAGCTGCTCGAGAGGCGGATCGTGCGATACGCCAGCGAGCTGCTCAACTTCGATCACTTCGCGATCTTCCTGATCGATCAGAACAACAACCGGCTTCGTCTTGTCATGCAGTCGGGTCTGCCCGAGGAAATCCAGGACTTGGATCTGTATCTCGAGCACGAGGGCTCGGGCATCTCGGGGCATGTCGCCAGCACGGGCCAGAGCTACATCTGCAACGATGTCACCCAGGACGAGCGATTCCTTCCCGGCCTGAGCGGCGCTCGATCGAGCCTGACCGTGCCCCTTCGCGTGAGCGATCGTGTCATCGGGATCATGGACATCGAGTCCGTATCCGCGGGTGCCTTCGACGAGCAGGACAAGATGTACGCCGAGATCTTCGGTCGCTACATCGCCATGGCCCTGCACATGCTCCAGCTGCTGGTCACCGAGCGCACCGAGACCAACATGATCGCGTGCGATCGGGTGACGGGCGAGATCAACGAGCCGCTCGACGACATCGAGATTGAGATCGATTGGCTCAGCAAGCACGAGAAGAACGCCGACCCGGAGACCCGCGACCACATCAAGCGGATCGTGATGGATGTCGAGTCGATCCGCAGCCGCGTGCGATCGGTCGCGAGCGGCCCGCAGACCCTGCTGGGTGTGGACAAGGCCATGCTCGAACGCGAGAAGGATCCGCAGCTTATCGGCAAGCGGGTGCTGATCGCGGATGACAACTCCAAGATTCGCAAGATCATCGGCGAGGTTCTGGCGCATCGCGGCTGCGAGACCATCGTCGTGAGCGACGGCGTCGAGGCCATCGCCAAGCTCGAAGCCATCGCACGCGGGGATGAGTGCACCTTCGACCTGGTGATCTCGGACATCCAGATGCCCGACCGCAACGGCTACGAGGTCTTTAGCAGCGCCCGCAAGCACTGCCCCGGTGTGCCGGTGATCCTGATGACCGGCTTCGGCTACGACCCGCACCACTCGATCGTGCGTGCCTCGCAGGACGGGCTCCAGAGCGTGCTGTTCAAGCCGTTCGAGATCCAACTGCTCATGGCGCAGGTGCGCGAGGCGCTGGGCGTCGATTCCAAATAATTACATCTTTTCCGCGATCAGGATGCGATCAAGCCCGTCGCTGTCCTTGGCGATGCGCTCGCGCGTCAACTCCGCATGGGCCGCGGCCAGTTCGAGGCAGCGCTTCGCGTTGCACGCCGCGATCTCGATGAGCAGCAGCCCGCCTTTGCTCAAGAGCTTCGGGCCTTGCTGGATCAACGGCGTCACAAACTGCATGCCGTCATCGTTTGCCCGAAGCGCCATCGTCGGCTCGTGGTCTTTGACATTCGCCTCGACCGCATCCCATTCATGATCCGGGATGTACGGCGGGTTGGAGCACAGGTAGTGCAGCGCCCCGTTCTGGCCCGCGACCGGGTGGGCAAAGATCGGCTCGAGCAGATCGCCCTGCACCAGCTCAACCCGCTCGTCCAGATCGTGCTTGGTGATGTTCATCTGCGCCACTTCGAGCGCGTCTTCTGAAAGATCGCTCGCGATTACCCGGCATCCCGGCAGGTTCCTGGCCAGCGCCGCGGCGATGCACCCGCTGCCGGTGCACACATCGGCGATCATCATCCCGACCCCCGCGTCCGAGTCGCGCAGGGTGCGGTCGTCGGGGTTCTTGCGGGCGTGGTTGAGCACCTCGTCGATCAGTGTCTGCGTCGATGGGCGCGGGATCAGCACCCGCTTGTCGACATGCAGGTGCATGCCGAAGAATGATTCTTCGCCCACGAGATATTGGATCGGCTCGTGATTCATCGCCCGGCGCACCAGATCACGCAGCGTGTCCCGCTCCAGCGGGGTCGCGGGTCGGTCGGTGTCCATGTACAGACGCAGGCGATCGCAGCCGATGATGTGGGCGAGCAGCATCTCGGCCATACGCCGCGGCGAGTCGAGGTCCTTGGACTCGAAGGCCTTGGTCATCCAACCGAGCAGATCGCGGGTGGTCCAGGTTTGGGGGGCGGTGGGGGGCATAATTTGATCAATGACGCGAGGATGAGTCAGTTGGAGGATTCTGAGCAAGCCAGCGATGAGCAGATTTTACCAGTTCGGAAATCGTGCGAGAGCGGGCTTCTTCGTATTCTTCGCCACACAGGTCGTCTTCGTCAAAGTAGTGCCATTGGAAGAAGTGTTTCTGGAAATCACCAAGGCCGACTAATTCAGGGTCGGTTGAGCAGATTTCTTCGACCGCTTGGATAAAGCGTCTTGCATCGCTCAGAACACGATCGCACTCTGCCTGGAAATATTGCTCAAGTTGATCTCGCACAAAAAGTACCACAGCTTCGTGTTGAGCATCGGGCGTAAGTGGCCAAGGTAATGGTTGGCCTCCGAAATCCCGAATCGCTTCGCAGAGACCAAAATGCCAGTTGTCAGGTGGTGTAGCGCCGTCGTAAAGAACTCTCCGAAAGAACTCGGAATACAGACCAGCGTCGAGCGCACGATCACAGGTTTGAACTAGTCGATCCCACGAGAATCGTAAACCTAGAAGGTGATAGGCCCAGTGGGTCTGTAATGCATTGACAAGTTCGGACTCTGTCATTTCCCGTCATACCAGTTGCTCGACACATGCGAGTCCACCTTCAGCGGCACCTTGAGGTCCATCGCCGCCTCCATCCGCTCGACGATGACATCTCGGGCGCGGGCCGCGTGCTCGTAGGGCACCTCGAAGACCAGCTCGTCGTGGATCTGCAGGATCATCTTGGCCCCTTCGAGGGGCTCATCCGGGGCGGCGTCCTTGATCCGCCGGTGCAGGTCGATCATCGCCAGCTTGATCAGGTCCGCGGCTGACCCCTGCACCACCGAGTTGATCGCCATGCGTTCCGCCAGCGCCTTGCGCTGCGGGTTTCGGTCGTCGATGTCGCGGATCGGGCGGCGACGACCGAGCATGGTCTGCACATGGCCGTGCGACCGGGCGAAGCGGACGCACTCATCGAGGAAGCTGGTGATGTTGGCGAAGCGGGCCTTGTAGTTGTCAATGATCTCGGCGGCCTCGGTGTTGCCGATGTTCAGGCGGCGTGCCAACCCCCACGGGGTGACGCCGTAGACGATGCCGAAGTTGACCATCTTCGCGCCCGAGCGCTGCTCGCTGGTGACCTCGGCCAATGGCACCCCGTTGATCTGGGCGGCAACGGCTTGGTGGATGTCCTCGCCCGCATGGAAGGCCTCGATCAGCGCCGGGTCATCAGAGAGATGCGCGAGGATCCGCAGCTCGATCTGCGAGTAGTCGGCGCTGATGAGCTGCGCCCCCTCCGGGGCGACGAACGCCCGCCGGATCTCGCGTCCGATGTCCGTGCGGATGGGGATATTCTGCAGGTTCGGGTCCGACGAGCTCAGCCGCCCGGTGGCCGCGACGGTCTGGTTGAAGCTCGCGTGGATGCGCCCCGTCTGCGGGTGGATGTCCTCGGCCAGCGATTTGAGATAGGTCGAGACGAGCTTGGTGAGCTGGCGGTATTCGAGAATCAGCGACGGGATCGGCGTCTCGATCTCCGGGTCCTGGGCAAGCTTCTCAAGCACCTCGGCGTTGGTCGAGAAGCCGGTCTTGGTCTTCTTGAGCGGCTTGATGCCCAGCCCCTCGACCTCATCGTCGGGAGCGTTGAACAGCGCCTCTGAGAGTTGCTTGGGGCTGTTGAGATCGAAGGTGCGCGCGATCGACTTCTTGGATTCGGCATTGATCTCTTCGATCAGCTCATCGATGCGCTTCTGGAGGCGTTTTTCCTGGTTGTTGAGCTCGGCCTTGTCGACCACCACGCCGTTGATTTCCAGCGCGGCCAGCACCTCGACCAGCGGCATCTCGACCTCGCGGTAGAGCTTCTCCAGCTCGGGCTCGCCATGGATCATCGGCAGCAGCTTCTGGTCGAGCTGCAGCGTGATGTCCGCGTCCTCGGCCGCGTACGGGCCGGCGAGCGACAGCGGCACCTCATCAAACCGCTTCTGGTTCTTGCCCGTGCCGATCAGGTCCTTGATCGAGATCGGATTGCGCTCAAGGAAGGCGAGCGAGAGCGCATCCATGCCGTGGCTGGAGCGTGATGCGTCGAGCACATACGACGCGATCATGGTGTCGCCGGCCATCGACTTGGGGTCGCTGGGGATGATGCCCTCGAGTCGAATCCCGCAGTTGTGGAAGATGATCTGGTCGTACTTGATGTTCTGCCCGACCTTGGCGATCTTCGGGTCTTCGAGGATCGGCCGCAGCGCATCGATCACGGTTTTCTCGTCGAGGTGCTTGTCGCCTTCGGGGGCGCGCGTCGGAATGTAGTACCCCTCGCCCGATTCGATCGAGACCGAGACCCCCGCGAGCTTGGCCCACATGGGCCTGATGTGCGTCGTCTCGGTATCGACCGCGATCAGCTTGGCGGACTTGAGCCGCTTGACCAGCGCGTCGAGATCCTTCTTGGTCGTGACGGTGTGGTAGTTGCCCTCCACGCCCTCGACACTGGCCACCGCGTCGCTGGGCTGATCGAAGAGCCCGAAGCCCCCCATCGAAGCAAGGTCGTTGTTGACCTTGGGCTTGGTCTTCTTGGGCGCGTCCTCGCCCGTATCGCCGGCGATCATCTTCTTGAGCTCGTCCTGATAGCGGTTGAAGCCGAACTCCTTGCAGTACTCAATCAGCTTGTGCAGGTCGATCTTGGCGATGCTCGCGTCCTCGACATCGAGCTTCACCGGCACATCGTGGCGCAGCGTGACCAGCTCCTTGCTCAGCGGCAGCCACGCCTTGGCCTCGATGATGTTCTCGCGTCGCTTGCCCTTGATCGCCCCATCCTCGGCCGCCTGAATGATCGCGTCGAGATTGCCGTACTCCACCAGCAGCTTGGCGGCGGTCTTGATCCCGATGCCGTTGACGCCAGGGATGTTGTCCGAGGTGTCGCCCATCAGCGTGAGCAGATCGATGACCTGATCCGGGCGGATCCCCAGCTCCTCCATCAGATCGTCCTCGGTGATCAGGATGTCCGTGTGCACATCGTACATCTGCGTCGCCGGCGTCCCCAGCCCCAGCAGCTGCTTGAGGTCCTTGTCCTTGGAGATGATCCGCACACGCAGGTCCGGGTGGGCTTCGGAATAGCTGCTCGCCAGCGTCGCCAGCACATCGTCGGCCTCGAACCCCTCGCACCCGATCACCGGCACCCCGATCGCCCTCAGCATCTCGATCGCCCGGTTGACCTGTGGCATCAGATCCTCGGGCGGCGCATCGCGGTTCTTCTTGTACTCCGGGAACAGCTGGCTGCGGAATGTCCCGTGATCGCCGCCGACATCCAGCGCCACGGCCACATGCGTCACCCGCCCCTGATCGTCCTTGAGGTGCGACCCATCGTTTTTGAGCAGCTTGATGAGCATCCCCACGAACCCGTAGGTCATATTCGTCGGCTCACCCGTGACCGGCGAGGTCATGGGCGTGCGGATCGCGTGGTATGCCCGGAAGAACTGGGCGAAGCCGTCGATGAGGTAGAG
>CAYQRD010000049.1:0-16775 GCA_964419845.1 uncultured Phycisphaeraceae bacterium | reverse complement strand
CGGAGGGCACCATGACGACCACCCATCACTCGTTCCAGCTTTACAACGACGGCGCCGATGACCTGCTCAACGCAGAATCGTTCCCCGATCGTGTCTCCCTGCTCCCATCGCAGCACGGGGCCCCCCGTGCCGGCGAGCGGATCCGGGTCATGTGGGGTCAGGATCTGCTCGCCGATGTGCTCGACGGACGCTACCGCGCTGTCATCTGTGGCGTCAACGACGAGGACAACTCCCACGGGGTCATCGCCCAGATCGTCTCGCTGCTCACCACCTCACAGTGGTCATCGAACTCCGTGACGAGCTACGCGCGGATGTTTCAGGAGTCGATCCAGGTCCACGCCGCCAACGACCGAGAGCCCTACATCCTCAAGTACGACCTCGATTCCGTGCTCCTGCTCGCCATGCTCCGCCCACGCGGGAGGGACTACTTCACCGTGGGCGATCTTTCCCGTGGGTTCCGCACCATCAGCAAGATGCTCCAGGGGCGTGCGGACCGCCGCCCGGTGTGCAGCGTCTCCTTCCTGGGGGCCAACAGCAACAAGCTCTGTATCGACGACGCGAACCAGCATGAACCGAGCTTCGAGACGGTGCTCCAGACGATGCATGCCTCGGGCTATCGCGGGGATGTGTACCCGTCGCCGCAGATGTGGAACTACGCCCATGTCGGTGTCTTCCCCAACTTCCCATTCCCGCAGGGTGTGGATCGGATGCGTGCGGGAAGCAGCTGATGGGCCCCGGGTTCGACCCAGCCAGGCTGATCGGTCGGCTCGAACGCTTCGAGCCAGTTCTGCCCGGCGTGGTGCAGGTCTTCTCAAGCGAAGACGCACGATGGAAGCCGGATGAATCGTCGTGGTCGATTCTGGAAATCGTGTGTCACCTTGTCGATGAAGAGGTCGAGGATTTCCGCACGCGTGTACTGTCCACGCTCGAGGATCCCGCACGGCCATGGCCCGCGATCGATCCGCAGGGATGGGCCGAGCGCCGTGGCTATCAGTCGCAGAATCTGCACGCGAAAGTGATCGAGTTTGTCGTGCTCCGGGGCGAGAGCATCACGCTGCTGCGTGAAGTGACATCTCCGGATTGGTCCCGAGTCTACAAGCACCCGATCATCGGCGATATCTCCGCAGCGGATTTGCTCTCGAACTGGTGTGCGCACGACGCGCTGCACCTCCGCCAGATCTCCCGTCGGCTGCATCAGCTGGCCCAGCGCGATTCCGGTGGTGCCAGTCTGGACTACGCAGGAACCTGGTGAGTCAGGCCCGCGTATCGGGCGCACGGGCACGATCCCCCCTCGAATGAGGGAAAGGGGCATGATGAATCGGAAACAGACGCTGCTCTGGATCTTCCTCGCATTCGTCGGGCTGGCCATGCTCGCGGGTCTCGTTGCGATCGTCATGCCGCAGCGTTATGTCAACGACCAGGTGATCGCCACGATCATGACAGTGGGGATGTTCTCGCTCGGAGGCCTGATCGTGCTGGCGATCGGACGGGAGATGAAGATCACCACGCGGATCGCGATCGTCACCGCGGTGGTCTCGCTCGCCTCGTTCATCTCGCTCATCTGGTTCGAGCGATCGATGCGTGGCAGTCTCGAGGACAACTTCTACAAGGTGGGCTTCAGCGGGCTCATCCTCGCGTTGGTGTGCACGCACCGGCTCCTGATTGTCCCGCTCGAGGGACGCAACACATGGGGGCACCTGTGCAAACGCACGGCGATCATCAGCGCCGGATGCACCGGCGGCGCGGTGGTCCTGTTCCTGATGGTCGAGGGATTCTGGGGATGGGAGGATCTGATGGTCCGGGCGATGGGTGTCGGCCTGCTGGTCACCGCGGGCTCGAGCATCGGGGCGGGCGCCATCGCGCTCTTCGGGCCAAAGCCCGGCGAGGATGATCCGGAACTCGTCGCTGAATCCATCGCGGTCGAGATGCGCTGCCCGGTCTGCTCCAACAACATCGAAGTGAGATCGAACCGAGACGGGCACTGCGGGCACTGCAATCTGCAGATCCGGATCAACACCAGCGAACTGCGCTGTGAATGCGGATACACACTCCACCAGATCGAGAGCGAGATATGCCCCGAATGCGGGACGGCGGTCGATGCCGGAGAACGATGGGGTGGTCCCGGTGCCGGTGTAATCGCGCAGTGAGAAGCCCCCGCCGCAACTCGCGACGGGGGCTGAAAACTCGGTGCTCGACTGGGGGACTTTAGTCGAGAACGCCCGAGATTGGGCCGACGGTGACCACATCGCCAGCGTGCACGGACGGGGTGCCGGGGATGTCATCGGGGTCATCGCTGGGCGAGCGGAAGGTGACCTCGGCCATACCGAACGCGTTGGTGGTCAATGAGCCGATGACGCTGCCGTTGATCGCGATCTCGTATGTGGTCTTGGGCTCGGCGTCCTCAATTGAGACATCGAACCGGGCGCGGATCGCCGGGCCGCGTGTTTCGGCGCGGTAACGGGCGCGGCCGCTCGCGAGGGTGGCCGGACCTTCCAGGTCTGCGCGGTACTCGATGCGATCGTTGCGTTGGACCGATGAGCCGTCCATCGCGGCGGGCATCATGATCGATGCGGTCGCGGCGAGCCCACAGGTCGAAAGTACGGCGGCGGAAATCAGTGCGAAGCGTTTCATGGTTGGTACTCCTTGAGTCGAGTTGTGTGCGTGTGTGCACGGTTGTGGTTCAGAGCCAGTCGGCTCGGAGTTCACTCTGCACAGCGCGTGCCAAATCGAGATTCGGCCACATGCCGCCGGCCCTGGCCAGAGGGCGTACAGATCGAGGGGCATGTGGTGTGCGCTGGTAATGACAGTGCGGATGAGATTGGCCAGATCCGTCACCAGTGTGTACAGATTCGGCCAGTTCCCACGGACAAACCCAGGGCCATGAATCATGCAACGCGGTTGAAACTGGTTTCACAGCAAGCCGTCGCACGGCGCGATGCTGCTCAGTGAACGCATCAATGAGTAGAACCGATTCCGGAGGAGCACGCTCGTATCAGCGGTGCATCAGCGGGTCCAGCGCTGCGCGATGGGCATGCGACGACCGGCCCCGAACGCCTTGCTCGTCACGCGCAGGCCAACGGCCATCTGCTGGCGTTTGTATTCGTTGAGATCGATCAGTCGGCAGAATCGACGCACGATCACCGCGTCGATGCCTGTCTCCTCGATGATGCGCGACGCGCTCTGGTGCCTCTCGATGTGCCGCTCAACAATCGCGTCAAGGATCGCATAGTCGGGGAGCGAGTCCGAATCGAGCTGGTTGGGTGCCAGCTCCGCGCTGGGCGGCTTCTCGATCGTACTCAAGGGAATCGGTGGGCAATCGAATCCCAGATCCGCGAAGTGCTCGTTGATGTACCGGCTCACCCGGAAGACCATGGTCTTGGGCAGGTCCGCGATGACGGCGAGCCCGCCGTTCATGTCGCCGTAGAGCGTGCAGTAGCCGACGGCGATCTCGCTCTTGTTTCCGGTCGTCAGCACCAGCGCGCCGCTGCGGTTCGACAGCGCCATCATCATGGTGCCCCGGATGCGTGACTGCAGGTTCTCCTGAGTCAGGTCGGGCAGCGTCTCGCCGAGCCGTTGGTGCCCGAGCTCGGCAAAGGCCGGATCTAGGACCCCGCTGAGCCCCTCGAAACCCGGCTCGATCGGCATGCTCACGCACCTGATTCCCAGATTGTCTGCAAGACTGAACGCGTCGTCTTTGCTGCCCTCGCTGCTGAATCGACCGGGCATCGACACGCCGACCACATGCTCGCGGCCGAGGGCCCGAACCGCGAGCGTCGCCACGAGCGCGGAGTCAATCCCGCCGCTGAGCCCGATGCACCCTCGTGTGAACCCGCACTTGGCGAGATAGTCGCGCACGCCCAGCGTCAGCGCATCGACGATCATCCGCTCGTCATCGATCGGCGTGAACTCGATCGGGCTCAGGTCCTCATGCTCGATCAGCACGAGGTCCTGATCGAACGCCCTGGCCATCGCGCACAGCCGGCCCTGGTCATCGACCACGCACGACTGCCCGTCAAAGATCAGGTCGTCGTTGGCGCCGGCCTGATTGACCGAGACGACCGGGACGCGATGCGTCGTCGCGTGTCGATTCACGATCTCGCGATGCCGCTGATCCTTGCAGAGCGCGTAGGGCGAAGCGCTGGGGACCACGATGATCTGCGCACCCGCTTCGACGAGTTGCCGCACGGGATCGGGCTCGTGGGCGTAGCGGTCGGCAAAGCCCGCGTCCTGCCCCTTCCAGAGGTCCTCACAGATCGCCAGCCCGACCCGGACGCCGTTGATCTCGAACACGCGGGTCTGATCGCCCTGCGTAAAATACCGATCCTCGTCGAACACATCGTAAGTCGGGAGCAGTCTCTTGTCGTAATACCCGACGAAGCTGTTGTTCTGATAGACGACGAGCGAGTTGGCGATGTGGGTGTGCGCCTCGGGTGCGGGATCGATGCCCTGTGCATCGACCTCCAGCGGCAGCGGGGTGCCCAGCACAACCGCGATCCCTTCCGTGTGCTGCTCGCCGATCATCCTGACGGTCTCGGCGCACTCACGAACGAAGCCCTCGACATGCAGCAGGTCACGCGGCGGGTACCCGCATATCACCAGCTCGCTGAAGACAACCATCTCCGCGCCGCGCTGGCGGGCGCTGTGGATCGCGTCAACGATGATTCTGCGATTGTGATCGATGTCGCCGACGATCGGGTTGAGCTGCGCGAGAGCGATCTTCATTGGACAATCGTACGCGCAAGGGCACGGCTATTCGCTGTCCGGAGTGTTCTCCACGGACCGGGCGATCAGGTCCGTCTCGGCGGTATCCCCGCCCGGGATCAGCGGCTTGCGGGCCTTGAGCCAGGCGACCCCGAATCCGGCGCATCCGAGGTTGACGACGGCTTCAACCGCCGTCACGAACAGCACGACCGCCGCGATGGGGACCTCCCCCGATTCATTCTCGCTCGTTGCGACGGTCGAAATCCCGACCATCCCGGCGATCGCGATGATGCCCGCCTCGCGTGTTCCCAGCATGCCCGCGGGCGATGCCGCCCCGATCAGGAAGTAGCTCGCGCCCAGAAGCAGCGAGTCCTCCATCGATATCGGCAGGTCCAGCACCCGCGCAGCGAGATAGAACCGCAGCGCGAACGCGATGATGTCGATGAGCCGGAATGTGTTTGCGATCAGGGTCGCACGCGGGTGCCCCAGCATCTCGAAGCCAGTGTGCACCCGCGCAAACGCGTTGTGCCCCGTGACCCGGTCGCTCAGACCCAGGCGAGACATGCGGGCGATGCCGACATCGCCCGCGAGCTGGCGCGCCAGGGCGCTGCCGATGAATGTGCACCCGAAGCTGCTGACCAGCGAGACGATCCACCAGACGAGATTCACCTCGCGTTGCCAGAGACTCACGAGCACGAGCGGGCCCATCACGGCAGCCATCAGGACGGCTTCCGCAAGGATCCACGCGCCGATGGTCAGAATCGGGATCTTGTCGCGCCGATTGTGGATCACGAACCGTGATACCACCGAAAGCTTGAAGGGCAGGTACGCGAGGAAGGTCGCGATCGCGTTGGTCGCGATCACATCGGTCGGGCGGACGCGGTGGATCGGGTTGATCACGACCCAGAAGATGATGCCGTTGAACCCCACGGAGAGCGTCGCCAGCGAGAGCAGCATCATCAGCTCCCCGGGTGTTGCCTCCGTCAGCTTGCCGAGTTGGTCCCTGTTCTCCTCGCCCAGCGCAACCCGGACCGCCCATCCGAGCAGCACGATCCCGATGCCAAAGCCGATGATCTGAACGAGGATGCCCCATGTCCGGCGCGAGCCGAATCGCTTGGTGCTGGATGAGGCGTCGGTCATGGTGTGGGCCCATCGATTCGGAACACGGCACGCAGAGGAGCCCCCGTGCTCGGGTCGCTCCATACCTCTATCGGCTGTCCCAGCGAATCGATCCACTCGATAAGCTTCGTGGGGTCGATCAGATCGGGCAGCCATCCGCTCTGCGCGTAGCGATCGATCTCCGTGAAGCTCACCACGACCAGATCGATCCCCTTGGCGCGGAGCGTCTCGGACCATCGGGCGGGATCGTCGGGGTGGGCATCGATCGCATCCTCGATGATCCACCGATCGTACACCGTGTTGTATCGCACATCGCCCGTGACATAGAACGGGGTCGCGTCGCCCAGCAGATAGACGGTCTCGGCGTCGCTGGTGAGCTCATTGACCACCGCCGTCCAAGGCGGGGTTCCCACACCGCTCTCGCGCATGAACACACCCGGCCCGAGGTCGATCAGAATAAATGGGCTCGAGCCGCCCTGCACGAGCGCCAGCGCCACGCACCAGATCACGGATCCCAACGCAAGCACCGAAGCGATCGCGTTCCGCAGCAAGTGCCAGCGGATCCGGGCGACACCGATCGCCGCGAGCACGATCAGCAACGGGGCAAGCGGGATGAGAAACCTGGACTGGTTGTGCGTGAGCATCGCCCAGCACACGATCGGGATGGCGAGCGCAAGCGTCGCAACGAGACCCACGCGACGCGTTGCCCGGGTTCCCAGCAGCCATCCCAGCCCAAAGAGCCCGAGCAGCGGGATCGGGCCCCACTGGGCATTGCTCAGCCCGCGGAACCGCGAGACATGGTCGGGGCCGTTTGGATCGGGCAGCACGAGCAGCAGGAATCGGTCGAGGATCGTGCCGTCGAACCGGTGAGCGGCTGCGTAGATCTCGTGCTGCGCGGCGGTCCAGTGGCCGCGGCCCAGCTGGTCGTGAAGCTGCGGGAAGACCGGGTTCCCGGCTTCGATCGCGTTGCGGATCAGCCAGGGAGCGATCGTGACCGCACCCACCGCGACGCACAGCCCGGTGCTCACGGCCCATCGCCTTCGTGGGCTGCACGCCAGAAGCACGATGCCCACGCTGGGCGCGAGCAGGAAGAGGGCGGTGGGCTTGCACGAGCATGCCCCGCCCACGATCACGGCGCACAGGACCGCGCGTCTCCACGCGCCGATGTCCGTTCGCATCGCCACAGACAGAGCGCACGCCCCGAGCAGCACCACCGCGATCTCGTTGTACGCCAGCGTGCCGACCACAAGCAGCCACGGTGTCCCGAGAGTCAGGGCAATCCCGAGGCGTCCTGCAACGGGCGCATCGGCGCTCGGGAGCAGCCTTGCGCACGATGAGCGTGCGAGTTCGCCCACGCACCCGGCACTGAGGATCAGCATGAACGCGCTGAGCATCTGGGCGCTCATCGCGGCCCGCGCATCGTGCGTCGTTATCGTCCCGCCCGTGAGCAGGGCGAGATGCATGTAGGCACCCTCGACATAGCCGGGGAGGAATGAATAGACATTGTGGGTGCTCGGCCAGATCCGTCCCTGCTCGATCCACTCCCGCGGCAGCTGCAGGTGGTAGCTCAGCGCATCGAACCCGCCGTACTCGGAGCCCCAGAGCATCCCCGGCGGGTTGACCGCCATGAGCACCGCGAGCAGCCCGCCGCAGGTGATCGCGATCGTCGTCGCCTCGCACCCCACACACGCGATGTTCGCATATCCGATCCGGCGCACATCGCCGATCAGCAGCAGCAGGCCCGTTCCGGTCAAGAGCCAGGCGCTGATGGGGTTGAGCAGCCCTGCGATGCCCAGCAGGTGGATCAGCGAGAGGGTGATGGTGAGCCCGATCCCGATTTCGATCACCCATCGACCGCGGATGGTGCCCAGCCAGGGGCGAGCGATCCTGCCGATACCCAGTGCGCCCAGCAGGAACAGCAGCGGGGGCCATCCGCTGCCTGTGAGCGTGCGGGCCGCTCCGACGACGCGATCCGACCACGCACCGCCCGAGCCCCACGAGAGCATCGAGACAGCGAAGATCAGCCCGAGCAGACCCAGCGCGATCAATGCGGGTCCGCCAATCAGCGGGCGTGGTTCATCGGGTTGATCTTGGATGGGGCGATCGGGCACGGCACCATTGTACGATCAGCCACGCGGAGCCGGGCCCGATTGATCCGCTAGAATCGTGTATGGCACTCGAACCCATCAAAGCCCGTGATCACTCCGCACCCACACCGCTGACGATCATCGAGCCGTTGTGTGCCGTGTTCCGCAGGGCGCTCAAGGCCGAGGGGCTCAAGTACACCCCGGAGCGGGCGATGATCCTTGACACGATCATCGCGTTCGACGGGCTTTTCGAGGCCGATCAGCTTCTCGATGCGCTCAAGTCGAAGGGGCACAGCGTGTCCAAGGCCACGGTCTACCGCACGCTCAAGCTGCTCGAATCGTGCAGCATCATCCAGCAGGTGCTCTTCGATCGTGACCAGTCGCACTACCAGCTGACCGTTGGGAACGCAGGGAACACCCTGCTCATCAACATCGAGACGGGCGAGGTGGACACGATCGAACTGCCCGAGCTGATCGCGTTGCGTGACAAGGTCTGTGCCGCCAGAGGCCTCAAGCCCCAGGGGCACAAGCTGCAGATCTTCGTCAGCGCCGACGCCTGACCAATCCCGCCAGACCGGCGAGCATGAGCAGCCCCGCGCCCGCCGGCGCGGGGACAACGCGTGCCCCGACACCCGCCACCGATTCATAGCCCCAGCGCACCGGGATGATGTCGACGCGGACGACGCCGTTGCGGACCTCGTATTCACGCTCGAACTGGGCAAATCCGAAGTGAACGCTGTTCTCGATCTCGAACTGGATCCCGACAGTGAACATCTCGTCAACGGTGAACTCGCCCGGGGTCCCCGTCAGGTCGTTGTACCCGTGGATGGCCCGCCAGCCCTCGACAAAGTTCGCGTCCCCGTCGACCGTATCGCCAGCCCCGAAGTCCTGCGGGCCGTAGTAGTCGACCTGCTGATTGGCCCAGGGATCGAAGATCGGTGTGCCCACCGTTGAACGCGCGGTCTGCGTCAGCGTGCCCGTGCCCATCCAGATGAAGTCGCCCGCGAAGTCGAGGATGTGCATGAAAAACACCGATCCCCCGGGCAACTGCCCGACCGCGGGCTGGTCATCGGCGGCGCGTGTGATGTTGAGCGACTGACCGTTGATCATGTGCCCGAAGTTCGGGTCATAGAGCATCAACGCCCCAAGCTCGCCGTGGTTTTCATGGACCACCATGTCAGCATGAGCGGAGACAGCAAGGCCGCAAAGTGCGATCAGCGTCAATGAGGGGCGATTGGGTATCACAGGAGCTCCTTTCGAGCCGGGCAAGCATGACTTCGAGCATACCCGGACATGGACGCAGCGGCGATCAGATTTCCCAACTCGGTGCGGGCTAGCGGATCGCGACCCGCATGTTTTTTCGGGTGCCCGCGTCGTGCAGGGCCACAATCGACCCGTAGGGAACCCGGTCATCCGCTCCCACGCGGAGAATCAGCCCCTGAGCGTCCGCGTCATCCATCGATTCGATCTGGCGAAGCAGCGAATCGAGCGTGCGGGCCTCGTTCCCCAGTCCCTGCACCATGATCCGTCCGCCGGGCGACCCCGACTCCACGAACAGCGAGACATCGAGCATCGGTGTGGGGAGATCGAGCCGGAGCGAGGCGTCCTGATCGTCGCCCGATTCCGGAAGATCGGTCCGCAGAAACCACTCCTGGCCCGCGATCGTCGTTGCGGCCATGAAGAAGATCAGGATGACGAGCACCACATCCACCATCGGGGTCATGTTCGGGCCGAAGCGTCCGCTGGAGCCCATGACATTGCGCATCCGCAAAGGGCGCGATCGTGATTGGTGCTCTTGCCCGCTCAAATCTGCTGCTCCGTGACGAGCTCGACCTTGCCCACGCCCATGTCACGCAGGGCATCGAGCACCGGACGAACGAACCGATAGGGCGCATCCTGATCTGCGCGCACCCGCACCGGGGTCTGCGGTGAGCGTGCCAGCATCCCGCTGACCTGCGCCTCGATCCGCACAAGCTCCGTCTCAATCCCGTTGAGCGATCGCATCCCGTCGCGGGTGATTCCGATCACGATCGGGTCGACCTCGTCGGTCTCCTCGACCCCGGTGAGCGTCCTGGGGATCACGATCGAGGCACGACGGTCCATGGCCAGCTGCCCCACGAGCAGATAGAACACGATGAGCACCATCACCACATCGATCATCGGCGTGACATTCACCCGCGCCGAAGAGCCCGTGTCCGAGATGATCGAACGACGGCGCATCATGACGCTTGCGAGTCCTCGACGGGGATCATGTCAACCAGCTCGCCCGCCTGCGCCATCGCCGTGTTGCAGTGCTTCTCCACGAGCGAGCGGAAGATGCCGTAGATCAGCAGACACGGGATCGCGAGCACCAGCCCGAGCATGGTGTGGAACAGCGCCTTGGAAATACCCAGCGAGAGATCGGTCGGCCCCGCAGCCCCGCCCGCCTGCCCCAGACGGACGAACGCGAGGATCATGCCCCACACCGTGCCCGCCAGCCCGACCAGCGGGCCCAGCTCGCCGATGATCCGCAGCAGATCCAGCGGACGGCTCCAGCGAGCGCACGCGTTGGACGCCGAAAGCTCCGCCGCATCGCGCATCGCGTCTCGGCCCTTGTTCCGCGCGTCGTATGCGGATTTGCAGGCCAGCACCACGATCGAATCCTGGTCGCTCATGCCCTTCTCGAACCCGCCCATGTTCCCCTGCATCAGGTGCTCACGCAGGTTCTGGTAGATCGCGTCGGGTGCGATCACCGAGCGTCGCGCGTCCATCACCACGCGGGCGATGAGGGTGACCGCGACCAGTGAGCCGAGGATCAGGGCGATGGAGAAGAGATCGAACGAATCGACGAACAGCGACCAGGCGTTGGTGGCGCTGGTCGGGTCCGATTGAGCGAGCGTCAGTGCGTGCATGCACACAGGGTATCACGCGCGGGCGGCAAATGCCCGGGCGATCAATCGCTCTGTTCGAGATCCGCCTGCTCGATGGGCCTGCTGATCGTGTGCTCCTCGTTGAACCACGCGTTGAGGTCCGCCATCCGGGCACGCTCGCTGGCGAACGGCCAGGTCAGCGAATCGCCCGCCACCCGCTCGCCCGTCACCGGGCAGGTCGTGTCCGGGCGAGGTCGGATCGCATCGAAGCCCGCGCGTTCCGCCCAGGCTTCGGGAATCTCGAAGCGGAATCCCCGGCTCGTCTCGTCCACATGATCGATCATCACACGCAGGGCGTCGTCGGGGATCGCGTCATCGATCCGCTCGGGCCACTCGATGAGCACGATCGCGTCGGAGTCGATGATCTGGTCCCAGCCCAACGCATCGAGTTCCGACTCATCCCCCAGACGGTAGCAGTCGAGGTGCGCCAGTGTCGGGTGCTCGGATGTCTCGTCGCCGTAGATGTTCATGATCACGAAGGTCGGCGACGATACGGCCTCGGGCGCAATACCGAATCGCTGGGCGAGCAGGCGCACAAAGGTCGTCTTCCCGGCGCCCATCTCACCCTCCAGACGAACAACATCGCCCGGACGCAGCACCGCCGCCAGATCGTCGGCGATCACGCGGGTGTGCTCAAGGGAAGGCGCGTTGCGGGTCAGCTCAATGGGCATACAGCATTCTTCGCACCCAAACCACAAAAGACCGGTGGCACAGGCGTCCCGCCTGTGCAATCTCAAAGGATCAAGAAGAAAGAGCACAGGCGGGACGCCTGTGCCACCGGCAACTGGTCTACCACAGCATCCGCGTACGGATCGACTCGTCGATCGCGTCGATCCGGGCCGCCAACTCGTCGGCATCACTCGGATCGGCATCGAGCACCAGATAGCCGATCTGCTGGTCGGTCTGCAGATACTGGGCGCTGATGTTGATCCCCAGCTCGCTGGCGGCCTCGTGGATCTTGCCCAGCACGCCGGGTACATTGCGATGGAAGTTGAGGATGCGGTGCGGACGCTGCTCGCCCTCGACGAGGTGGCGCTGCTGATCGGGCAGGTCGACCTCGGGGATATTGACCGAGCCCGTCGTCGTGCCCATGTTCATGAACCGGGTGACCTTGGCGGCGGTATCGATGCTGATCGCTTCCTGCGCTTCGATGGTCGATCCGCCCACATGCGGGGTGAGGATCACATTGTCGAGCCCCTGGAGCGGGCAACTGAAGGAGTCCCCGCTCTTGGCGGGCTCGTCGGGGAAGACATCAACCGCCGCACCGCCCAGCGCGCCCGATTCGAGCGCCCCGCGGAGCGCATCGAGATCGACGACCGTGCCGCGTGCGTTGTTGATGAGGTACGCGCCCTTCTTCATCATCGCCAGCTGCGGCTTGGCGATCATGTTCCGCGTTGTCTGCGTGTCGGGCACATGGATGGTCACCACATCCGATGACCGGAGCACCTCATCGACCGAGCCCGCCGCGACGGCGTTGCCCAGTGGGAGCTTGTTGATCGCGTCGTAGAACAGCACCCGCATGCCCATCGCTTCCGCGAGGATCGAGACCTGCGAGCCGATGTGCCCGTAGCCGACAATGCCCAGCGTCTTGCCGCGCACCTCGTGCGAGCCGCTGGCGCTCTTGATCCAGGTGCCCGCGTGCAGCGCGTGGCTGCGCGAGGTGAGCTTGCGGTGCAGCGAGATGATCTCGGCGATGGTCAGCTCCGCCACCGAGCGCGTGTTGCTGAAGGGCGAGTTGAACACGGCGATCCCCCGCGCTGCCGCGGCTTCAAGATCGACCTGATTCGTTCCCGCGCAGAAACACCCGATCGCCAGCAGACGGTCGCACCGCGCGATCACCTCAGCGGTCAGCTGGGTCTTGGATCGGATCCCGACGATATGAGCACGCCTGATCTCCTCGATCAGCGCCTCGCCCTCGAGTGCGCCCGAGTGCGTGCGCACGCTGAAGCCCTCGCGCTCCAGCAGGTCCGTGCCCGCTTGGTGCGTGCCCTCGAGGAGCACGATCTCGATCTGTGATTTCGGGAATGAGGTCTTCATGGCGGTCGCCGTTGATGTGTCAGTCATGGGTTTCAATCACAGGGGTGCCCGCGGGTTCGCTCCCGGGGTCAAGGGTGACGACCTGGGTCGCGATCAGCACGCCCAGCACAGCAGCCAGCAGCAATCGGTAGTATCCAAACGGCGCGAGCCCGTGTGTGTTGAGAAACGCGACGAGCCATCGCACGGCCAGCGCCGCCGAAATTGTCGCCACAATCAGGCCCACCGCGATGGGTGTCCAGCCCAGCAGCTCGAACATGTTGGGCGTGTTGGTCTCGCTGGCGTGCTTGAGGTTCTTGCCCAGCGAGTACACGCACGCGCCGCCGAGGGTCGGTAGCCCGAGCAGGAAACTGAACTCCGCGGCCTGCTTGGGCTTGAGCCCGCAGATCACGCCCCCCGCGATGGTCATCATCGAGCGGCTGGTGCCCGGCCACATCGCGATGCACTGCATGAATCCAATGAACAGCGCCTTGGCGGCGCTGAGCTCGATCAGGTCGTTGTCGGGGTTCTCGTCCTGATCAACATTCTTGAACTTCATGTGATCGAGCGCGATCATGAACACCCCGCCAAGCGCCAGCGCGGTGATGACCGACGGCGTATTGAAGAGCTTCTCTTCGATCAGATCATTGAGCAGCACGCCCAGAACTGCGGCCGGCAGAAACGCGATGATGATGTTCAGCGCCAGCTTGAGCCCGTCCCGGTCCTTGCCCACGAGCCCCTTGAGCATCTGCACGATTCGAGGGAAGTACAGCCCCAGCACCGCCAGGATCGCCCCGCCCTGCACCACGATATTGAATGTATCAACCGCTTCCTGCTGCGCGGGCGTTTCGCCCAGGCCCAGCAGATCCGCGGCGATGATCAGGTGCCCCGTCGACGATACGGGCAGATACTCGGTCACGCCCTCGACGAGTCCGAGCACGATCGCCTGTATGATGTTCATCGATTCACTGCCGACCATGCGCGGTCCTCACCTGTCTTGTCCAAACGAAAGCACATGCGTACACCATGAGCATCGGTCCAATGATTGAGAT
Source organism: uncultured Phycisphaeraceae bacterium (assembly GCA_964419845.1). Classification (GTDB taxonomy): domain Bacteria; phylum Planctomycetota; class Phycisphaerae; order Phycisphaerales; family UBA1924; genus UBA1924. The sequence goes on along the minus strand of CAYQRD010000049.1, from coordinate 2,894 downwards.
CACTGATCCGACAGACCCGAGAATCGCTGTCTTTCTCAATCAAAAAGACGCGTGGCTGCGTGCTGCCCACAACCCGCGGGCGGACGGATCGGCCCCGGCCGATCACGGCCGTTTCATCGCCGAGGGGGTGCTGGTCGTCGAGCACCTGCTCAAGTCCCGGTTCCCCGTCGAGTCGGTCTTCGTCAGCCGTTCGCGGATGAGCGGGGTTGAGGAACTGCTCAGCTCGGTTCCCGATCGTGTCCCGATCTTCGTGGCCGAGCAATCGGTCATGGACGAGATCGTCGGCTTCCCGATCCACCGGGGCCTGCTCGCCTGCGGGCTTCGTCTGCCCAACCCGGATCCGATCGAACTGGCTCGCTGCAGCAGGGCACTGATCGTGCTCGAGGATCTGAGCAACCACGATAATGTCGGCTCGGTGTTCCGTTCCGCCGCGGCCCTCGGGGGAGCGGGCGTGGGCATCCTCCTAAGCGAGCGGTGCTGTGATCCCTTGTACCGCAAGGCTTTGCGCGTTTCGATGGGGCATGTGCTCTCCATGCCTTACGCCGTCGCAGAAGACCTGCCCGGCCTGCTGCCTCGGCTGGGATCGCTTGGATATGTGAGTCTGGCGCTGACTCCTGAGGCAGGATCTGAACCGATCGGTCCAGGGCTTAGAGACGAAATAGACCGACCTGTCTTGTGCTTTGGTGCCGAGGGCCCCGGCCTGACGGAAGCGGTCAAACTGAGCTGCGATCGAAGAGTCTGCATCCCGATGGCTTCCGGAGTGGATTCGTTGAATATTGCGGTCGCCGCAGCGGTTAGCATGTACGCCTGTCTCGCGCCCCGATCGGGTGCCGGCAGGCAGAATGTATCCACCTGAGGGGAAGCCGGAGGCCGGGCCAATGAACTCGAGGCCGCAAACTAAGGAGCGACAACAATGAGTGTGATTACCCTGATCCTCGCGAGCGCCGGCATGAGTCTCGGGCTCATCGGGCCTGACGCCAAATCCTGCGCGACCGACTGCGAGAAGGCATGCTGCAGCACCGAGCACGCCCAGGACGCGGAGGGCAAGTCGTGCGCGCTGTGCCCCACCGAGGCGAAGCTGCCTGAGGTCGAGACCGAGGCCTACGCCAACGCCAACTGGCCCGCCTTCAACATCGAGGACGATCTGTACGCCAAGAACCTGCAGGGCAAGATGCTTCCGGCGGCGCTGGGCAGCGAGACCGTGCTCAGCGAGGGCATGGACCTCAAGCAGCTCAAGGGCAAGGTTGTCGTGGTGGACTTCTGGGCGACATGGTGCGGGCCTTGCGTCGCCGCGGCTCCCAAGCTCGCGTCGCTGCAGAAGGCCCACAGCGAAGACCTGATGGTCGTCGGGGTCGCTGGGCAGCGTGAGGACGAGCAGACCGTGCGGGGCTTCATCGCGGAGCACAAAGAGCCGTTCATGCACCTGTTTGACAGCAAGCAGACCGTGTACAAGCATTTCGAATCGCGCGGCATCCCGCTGGTCGTGGTCCTCTCGACCGACGGCGTCATCCGCTGGATGGGCAACCCCCACGAGGCCGAGTTCGACACTGTTGTCAAGCAGGTGATCGCTGCCGATCCCCTCATCAAGGCCAAGAGCTGATCGCCCGAAACGCCGATATGAACCGTCTTCAACCCGCCCTGTGGCGGGTTTTTTCGTGCCAATGCCCGGGCAGGGGGGGTCTGCGCGCGACTGTTTGTGTTAGGATAACCCGAGCACTATCCGTGCCTTATCACTGATCCGGACAGGAACATCAATGGAGGATATCGATGTCGAGCAAGACTTTGAAGCGTTCGCTTACCGTGTGCACCCTCATCGGCGTCACGGGCATGGCGCTGGGCATGGGCACGCTCATGGCCCCGGGCATTGAGCGCGAGGGCAATGCCGAGCACATCAGCGCCATGCGTGAGCTTGAGACCAAGCCGTTCGACACAGCGCTCTTTGATGGGCTCGGCAGCTGGACCCACGCCAACCCGCTCAACGCTTCGTCGATTGAGAACAAGGTTGTTCTCATCGGGCTCGTTGACTCGGCAAGCACCCAGTCGCTGCTGACGCTCTCCACCCTGGCCCGCTACGAGCGCCAGAACGGTGACGATGGTCTGGTCGTGCTCGCGGTGCATCCCGAGCTCGGCTGGGACGCGATGCAGGAGAAGGTGAACGACGGCCGCGTGAAGGTGCAGGCGGCGATGGACCAGGGCAACGCGATGGCGCTGGCGCTTGGCAGCGACGATGCGCCAGACATGTACCTGATCGATCGCGCCGGGCAGCTGCGGTATGCCGACTTCGAGAGCCGCTCGCTCAAGCGTGCCGTCGGGCAGCTCCTGCGTGAGACGGCAGAGGAAGCGATCGTCAACGCACAGCTCCAGGCGGAGGGTGCCGAGGTCGCGATCGAAGAGCCCGAGCAGGCCGAGCCCGAGAAGAAGGAGATCCCCAGCGCCGCGTACGCAAACGCGAACTGGCCCGATCACAACCGCAACAAGCTCGGCGCGCTGGACATGCAGGGCAAGCCCCTCCCCGTCGCGCTGGGCAACGAGGAGTGGCTGACCGAGAAGAAGAGCATCGAGGGCAAGGTCATTGTCCTTGATTTCTGGGCGACCTGGTGCGGGCCCTGCCGTGCCGCATCACCCAAGCTTGAAGAGATTCAGCGTGAGATGGAGGGCAAAGTCGAGGTCCTCGCGATCGGTGGCGCCAGCGACGACGAAGCGAATCATCGCAAGTATGTCATCGCCAATAAGAAGGCGTACTCCAACCTCTACGACAAGAAGGACACGATCAACAACGCCCTGCAGGTCCGTGGGATCCCGCACACGGTCATCCTTTCGACGGACGGCGTGATCCGCTGGCAGGGCAACCCGCTCAATCGTGATTTCAAGAAGATCCTCGAGCAGGTCGTCAA
>CAYQRD010000048.1:0-17599 GCA_964419845.1 uncultured Phycisphaeraceae bacterium | reverse complement strand
CAATGGGCATACGCGGACTTGAACCACGGACACCGGCATTTTCAATGCCGTGCTCTACCAACTGAGCTATATGCCCAACCGCATTCGGCACAAGGCCTCATGCATTGGTGAGGTCGCTAAACCCCAGGAGAGAAGGATACCCCAATCGTCGGCCCCGTCAACCCACGCCTTGTGCGAAAATGGGCGATTCCTGTCAGGCACGCGGGGATGGCGTTGGTCTGTATCGGCTAAGATGCCCACATGAGTGAGACAAGCGCCGTGATCGAATCCCAATCCAGCCAAGCTCCCCATGCCAACAGCGAGAAACCGCTGCTGGTTGTCGACGGGCTCAAAACCTACTTCCCAATCCGCTCAGGCCTGCTTCAAAGGGTCACAGACCACTTCAAGGCCGTTGACGGCGTCTCATTCCACATCAAGGAAGGCGAGACCCTCGGCTTGGTGGGTGAGTCAGGTTGCGGCAAGACAACCGTGGGACGCACGCTCCTCCGCCTGCTCCCCGCGACCGGCGGGCGGGTTCTCTTCAACGGCCATGATGTTTTCGCGGCATCCGGCAGCGAACTCCAGAAACTTCGCCGTGACATGCAGATCGTCTTCCAGGACCCCGCAGGATCACTCAACCCCCGTATGCGGATCGCATCGATCGTTGGCGAGCCACTAATCATTCATGGGCTCGTTACCGACAAAGCCGAACTCCGCGAACGCGTCGAATCGCTCCTCGAACGATGCGGCATGCCCCGTGCAGCCGCCGACCGCTACCCTCACGAGTTCTCGGGCGGCCAGCGCCAACGCATCGGAATCGCCCGTGCCCTTGCTCTCGAGCCCAAGTTCATCGTCTGTGACGAACCAACCAGCGCCCTCGATGTATCGATCCAGGCTCAGGTGATCAACCTGCTCATGGACCTCCAGGAAGAGTTCGGACTCAGTTACCTCTTCATCTCCCACGACATGGCCGTCATCCAGCATGTCTGCAAGCGCATCGCCGTCATGTACAAGGGCAAGATCGTCGAGGAAGGGTCTCGCGAGGAGATCATCGAGAACCCGCAGCACCGCTACACGCAGTCGCTGCTCTCAGCAGTCCCTGAGCCAGACCCGCACCGCAAGACACAGCGCATCACCTTCGATGGCGGGGCGATGTAAACCATGGTCCCCTCAACCGGTGTCAAACCGCCACGCCCTGGTGAGCCCCGGGCGCGCTTTCTGATCGAACTGGCGCGAGCCCTGGGCACATACGGCACCTCCGCAAACCGGATCGAAGAAGTCATCGCGTACTGCGCGGACGCGTTCGGCTTCAACGCGCAGACTTTCACCACCCCAACATCAGTCTTCGTCTCGCTCGAGGACGAGGAGGGCGAGCTCCGCACATACCTCGCTCGGGTCCACCCGGGCGAAGCGGACCTGACCAAGATGATGGCGCTCGATCGGGTCTTCAACCGGACCATCGACGGGCACCTCACCCCGTCAGAAGGCGTCACTGAGATCAAACGAATCATCACGATGCCACCACGCTACCCCGCATGGATGATCGTGATCAGCTTCGGGATCATCGGCGTATGCGCCGGAAACTTTTTGGGTGGCGCAGAAAAAGAAATGGCCGCGAGCGGGATCGTGGGGTTGCTCATCGGTCTGCTGGTGCAGTTCACCGGACGCCGCCGCGAGTTCTCACGACTCATGGAGTTTCTTTCCGGCCTCGGTGCCGCCCTCATCGCCGGCTACCTCGCTCTCCCATTCGGGGGATACATGACCACAGTCCCCGTGATCGCCGGGATCATCATCCTGCTCCCGGGGCTTACGCTGACCATGGCCATGGTCGAACTCGCAATGAAGCATGTCGTGTCAGGAACCGCCCGCCTCGCCGGCGCGGTGATGGTCCTCCTCGTCATCGGCTTCGGAGTTGTGCTTGGTCAGGCGATCGTGGAACGCACGCTGGGCAATGTCCCCGTTGTGATCGCGCACGACCTGCCATGGTACATCGACTTGCTCACCGTCCTCGTCGCGACCATGTGCATGGCGATCCTCTTCCAGGCGCACCTCCGGCACGCATGGGTCATGGTCGTCGCGGGGCTCCTCTCGTTCTACTCCGCCCGATTCGGGACCATGTACCTCGGCCCGGAAGTCGGCGTGCTCGGAGCAGCGATGGTCGTGGGGGTCTCAAGCAACCTCTACGCACGGATCTTCGACCGACCGGCGCTCGTCATGATGCTGCCCGGGCTCATCATCCTGGTCCCGGGATCGCTCGGCCTGCGCAGCCTGCAGCTGTTCATGAGCAGCGCGACCATGGACGGCGTGCAGTCAAGCTTCACCGTCCTCGTGGTAGGCGTTGCCCTGGTCGTCGGGCTGCTGCTCGCCAATGTCATCATGCCGCCGCGCAAGGTTCTCTAGGCATCCCCGCCGCGGAGCTCTTGCGCCTGAGCGATCAGATCCGAGTAGGACCTGGCGATGGGCTCCCCAAGAGCAGGCAGGAATGTCGAGCGGAGCCGGTCAGCAAGATCATTCGCGTCGTCCATATCGGTGCGTTCATCCACAAGGATCTCGTACTCAAAGAACCATCCCAGATCCAGCACATCATCGATGTGGATCCGAGTGGACTCGTAGAGGTACAGCTCGCGGTTCTTGACAACCTCAAGCCACACGGGCAACGGCTGTTCACCAAAGCGCTCCTTCACCTGCTCGTGCGTGTAGAGGTGATACTCAGACACCTTGGGGCTCACGCTGTCGGGACGCTCATAAAAAATGTACTCGATCGGCTCGGGAGACCCGACGCCACGCTCGACCGCGATGGATTCGCGCTTCTTCAGCCGCCCTCGCGCCACATTAAAGTAGGTATCGGTCTGGCGAATCACGCCGATCCGCGACGCCCTGATCTGCTGACAGATGAGCCGTGCGAGGTTTGGGTCACGAAGTTCGGCTTTGAGTTCGAGATTCTTCAAGAGCATCCTGACCTGAAAAGTTCAGTCGTTGAGGGTGGAGCGAAGCTTCGCTTCGTCCCAGATTTCAATGCCCAGCGACTGGGCCTTGGTGAGTTTGGAGCCCGCGGATTCACCCGCGATCAGCAGGTCGGTGTTCCTGGAGACCGAGCCGGTAACCTTGGCCCCGAGTGTTTCCAGTTTCTCGGTCAACTCCGGGCGGGTGTAGTGCTCAAGTGTGCCCGTGAGCACAACCGTTTTACCCGAGAACGGGGAGTCGATGCTTTCGTCGGCATCGATGTAGTCGTGCGATGACAGATCAACACCCAGCGACCGCAGCTGCTCGAAAGTATCCCGGGCGGGCTTCGAGTGCAGATACGCGAAAAACACCTCAGCGGTATCCTCTCCGAGCCCGGTTTCATACTCACGCCCGAGCTTCTCCGCCGAACCGGTAAGCAACTCGCGCCGCTTCCCGCTCATGCGATTCACCGCCATCGGCATCAAATCAGCAAGCCCCGCACCGAGCAGCGCATCGTAATCGGGGAAGACCCGGGCAAGGGCCTTGGCGGTCGAGGTCCCGACATGGCGGATCCCCATCCCCGCCAGCAGGCGCGCAAGCCCGCGCGATTTCGAGGCCTCGATACTCGCGAGCATGTTCTCGACCTTCTTCTCACCCATCCGATCGAGTTCGAGCAACTCGTCGCGATATTCTCCAAGCCGATAAATGTCCGCAAAGTGGCCCAGCGGGATCTCAGACGCACGGATCAGATCGATCGTCTGCTCGCCGAGCGTGTCAATATCCATCTGCCTCCGCCCGACAAACCACACAAGCTTCTCGCGGATCTGCGCCGGGCATTCCGGGTTCATACACCGCCGTGTCGTCTCCAAGGTCGGGTCCTCAAGCGCCTCATGCGGCTCAATCTCGAGCGGCGATTCGCATACCGGACAAGCCTCCGGCGGCAGCACCGCCCGGGCCTCCCCGGGCCGCTTCTCCACCACAACCGAGATCACCTGAGGGATGATCTCGCCCGCCTTCTCCACCTCGACCGTGTCGCCGATGTGCAGGTCGCGCTGCCGCACCATCCCGTAGTTGTGCAGCGTCGCATGGGTCACGGTGGTCCCCGCAAGCAAAACCGGCTCAAGTGTCGCCCGCGGCGTGATCTTGCCGGTTTTGCCGACCTGATGCGCCACGCTGATGAGCGTGGTCGTCTTCCGCTCCGCAGGAAACTTGTACGCGATGACCCAACGCGGAGACTTGGAAGTGTTGCCCAGCGCCGCCTGCTGGGCCAGGGCATTGACACGGATCACCACGCCATCGGTCGCATAGGGCAGATCATGCCGGATCTTGTCGATTCGATGGATCTCATCCATGATCGTTTCGACCCGATCGGCCTCACGCCGCTGGTCGGTCGTCGGGATGCCCAGCGCCGTGATCTTCTCGACGAACCCTGTGAAGGTACTCACCGACCAGTCGTCGCTCACCTCGCCTATGCCGTGGGCGATGAACCCAAGATTCCGATCGGCAGCGGCCTTCGGGTCAAGCTGCTTGATGGTCCCCGCGCACGCGTTACGGGGATTCATAAACGGCTCGTCACCCGCTTCCTCACGCTCCCGGTTGATCCGCTCAAACTCAGGGAGCGGGATGTACACCTCGCCACGAACCTCCAGCACATCAGGGCAATCCCCATCGAGCTTCAGCGGCAGCGACCGGATCGTGCGGACCGCGTGCGAGACATCATCGCCGGCGGCCCCGTCACCGCGTGTCAGCGCCTGCGTGAACACACCACGCTCATACCGCACGCTCAGCGCCACACCATCGATCTTCGGCTCGCAAACAAAGCCGGACGCGTCCTCCGCAAAGAGCCCCTCTGAGCCATGACCACCCAGAGCCTTCTTCGTCCGGTTCACCCAATCACGCACTTCCTGCTCCGAATAGGTGTTGTCGATCGAGAGCATGGGGATCGCGTGGGGCTTGGTCTCAAACCCAGCGATGGGCTCGCCTCCAACGCGAACGGTGGGGGAGTTGGGATCCGCGAACTCCCGATGCGCCGCTTCGAGATCGCCAAGCTCTTTCAGCAGCGTGTCGAACTCGCGATCGGACATGATGGGATCCGCGTCACGGTAATACGCCCGATTGGCACGGGTGAGCAGATCTCGGAGTTCTTCGATGCGTTTGGACGGGGTCGTACGAGTCATGCGCCTCAATCCTAATCGATCCGCAGCCGGCGGGCGCAGCGCAGCGGGCTATGATCCAACGCATGAGCGCACAGATCATCGACGGCAAGGCACTGGCAGAGCGGTTCCGCGAGCAGGTCGCTCAGCGGGCCAAAGCACTGCGCGAGCACGGTTTCACACCCAAGCTCGATGCGCTGCTCGTGGAATCGGGCGACAACGGTGCCCGCGTCTACGCGCAGAATCAGGCACGCACCTGCGAGACCATCGGCATCGACTACCAGCTCCACACCCTCCCAATGGGCTCCGATCAGAAGATCATCGAGGATCACCTCCACCAGCTCAACACCGATGACGAAGTCCACGCGATCATGGTGCACATGCCCATGCCCCAGGGAGTCGATGCCTACCACATCCAGCAACTGATCGACGCCGACAAGGATGTCGAAGGCGTGAACCCCGCAAACATCGGAAATGTGGTCTACGGGCGCTCCATGCGGGCCCCCTGCACCGCCCTGGCCACGCTCAAGCTCATCGACGAGACAGGGATCGATCTCAAGGGCAAACGCTGCGTCGTCGTCGGAGCTTCCGCAGTGGTCGGACGCCCGATTGCGGTCCTGCTCATGCAGCGGGAAGCAACCGTGATCAGCTGCAACAAGTACACCCAGGGGATGCAGGAACTCTGCCGAAGCGCGGATGTGCTCATCCCCGCGGCCGGGGTCCCGGGCCTCATCACCGCCGACATGGTGCGTCAGGGGGCCCTCGTGGTCGATGTCGGCGTCAACCGCATCGTCGATGACGAGGGCAACAGGAAGACCGTCGGCGATGTGGACTTCGACGCTGTAGCCCCCATCGCGGGCCACATCAGCCCCGTCCCAGGGGGGGTAGGCCCCATGACCGTCGCCGTACTGCTCCACAATGTGATCGAACTGGCCCAGACCCGGTTCGAGAGCTCCTGATCCGATCTGGCTCTCTATGCCGATGGAATATGGATCGGCGACCCGCGTTGACATCAGGGAGGATGCCCCATTGAATCCACACATGCACGACACAACCTACAACCTGGCGTTTCTGGCCAACCTGGGCTGGATGGAACTCACCATCATCGGGGTGATCCTCCTGCTCCTCTTCGGGCGCCGCCTGCCCGAAGTCGGCCGCAGTCTCGGTCAGGGCATCGTTGAGTTCAAAAAAGGGCTCAAGGATGTCACCGAAGACATCAAGCACGAGGTTGATACCGCGGCTTCCACAAAGAAATCCGAGCCAGCCAAGTTCGATTCCGCCAAATACCCAACAGGCGGGGAATCAATGGGCACGGCCCACAGCAGCGCCACCCAGATGCAGGCCGAGCCAGACCCCGCTCGCCCCAGCGATGCATAAACACCCAAATCTGGCCCTCATGCTCGATCTTTTCTGCTGAAGGGCTATCATTCATGCCCTACACGGCGAGGTAGCTCAGCTGGCTAGAGCGGAGGATTCATAACCCTCAGGTCGGGAGTTCAAGTCTCCCCCTCGCCATTTTTCGCATCCTTTTGCTTCGCGGCCCGATATCAGTATCAGGCCGCGATTCTTTTTTTACCATCCAGGCCAATGCCCCTGTCATATTGGGCAATCCCGTGCGTTCACAGTCCGTGCACACACACTCTCGGAGGGTTTGAAATGAATACCAAAGTCATCGCTTTCGCAACCATCGCTGTCGGGGCCACCGCCCTCGGAGGCATGTACCTGCTCTCGTCAGGAAACAACGATTCCGACGCGCCTGCGGCGACGCCGGCCCAGCCCGAGAAGCTCGCAAGCGCATCATACTTCGATTCCAGTCTGCCGACCGAAACCCCCGAGCCCCAGCGCGACGAGATCAACACCCAGGGCCGCTCCGCAGGAGTCACGCAGAACGCCCAGAGCGGCTGGGGCGGAATCATGGACCGCATGACCGAGTTCGACGCAGACGGCGACGGGATCCTCTCGGAAGAGGAACGCCGCGAGATGATGCGCACCATGCGTGAAGAGTGGATGGCCCGCATGGACCTCGACGGCGACGGCGAACTCTCACGCGAAGAACGCATGGCCGCTCGACAAAGCATGTTCGAGCAGTCCCAGCGCGGGCAGGAACTCATGCGACAGTTCGACGCCGACGGCGACGGCGTGCTCAACGAGGAAGAGCATGCTGCCATGGAGGCATACCAGCAGCAGCAGCTCGAAGAACAGAGAGCCCAGCAACTCGCCCGCTACGACCTCGACGGCGACGGACAGCTCTCACGCGACGAGCGCCAGGCACAGCGTGAAGAACAGCGAGGACAGTGGGGCAACCGCTTGCAGGACGCTACCAACGAGTTCGACCGCGACGGAGACGGTCAGTTGAGCATCGAGGAGTCGCAGGAGGCCTTCGCCGTATTCCAGGAACGGCGCGAGATCGATCGATTCCTCAGCGACTTCGATTACGACGGCAACGGCTCCATGGGCGCAGCCGATTACAACGCATTCCTCTCTGATTACGAGCGGGGGAGCACGGACGCCGATGTGAATGGCGACGGCGAAGTGAACTCACAGGACCTTACCGCGTACACAGATATGGTGACCCGTTCACGCAACCGCCCGTAACACGGCTGTCACTCGAGACGGAACCACGACTCGGGCACCTCGGCATACGCCGGGGTGCCTTCTTCATGAGCCATATCCCAGTATCCACCCGCGATAGCACACTCGATCGCGAGCCAATCGCCCGCAACCAACGAGGGCCCCATGCCACCGGTCCGCGGCGACCGCGCCGTGGCCTCGGCATGCATGAACAACTCCACAAACGCCTGCTCCCAAATCAGCAACTCGCCCGACTCCGGAGTCATCGGCCGGTCCAGAATCGCGGCCTGCTCGGGATCGACCGCAGCCGCAACCGGAAGCGATCGGCAACCGCCAGCCATTACAGCCGCGAACACGCCAAGACCCGTCAGCATCAGTTGGTTCTTCATGTCTCCCTGATCGGCGGTTCTCGGACATGAGTTTTCTGCATCTCAAAAAGTGACTTCCCAAGATCCAATCGATGATGGGGGCCGAAAGTACGAACGGGTTCTCGGACCTTGAAGTGGTGCATGCAATTTCTTGTGGTACACTCACTGTGAGGACGACATGGGGAACGACATGGGAAGATTGGAACTGAATCGTTGCGGAAGAACCTGACCTCGATCCTGTGCATACTCCTCGCGTGCGGCGCCGCCGTCGCGTGTGCTGATGCCCCCGCCCAACCGAGCCAGCCGATCCCCTACGCACAGGTAGACGCAGCGCGTGATGGGATCGCGTACCCCGTCGGTTCGCTCCAGTTCCGTTATCCCCTGTCCCACCCGGACCTGCCCGACCCGACAACACTCGGGCAGATTGTTGTGCTCCTCTCGCCGGCACCCGACGGATGGGTCGCACCCGCCCAGGGGGCTCCCGTCATCCCGGTCCGACTCGATCGAATCGGAAAGAGCGGGACCGTGATGGTCTACGGCAGCGCGCTCGCCGCGATCAATCAGGCAGTGCGTGATCACATGGAATCGAGGTTCGGCCTCATCGGCCACCTCGTGACACCCGACGCGCGAGAGATCGCGTACCAGACGACCAGCGACGATCTACGCTCGAAGGAACAGACCTCCCTGACCATCTTGGTCTGGCGCGCAGCCGTCGGTCAGGTCCGCACCGTCGCCCAGGGCGATCGGCTGGTGCCCAAAGCCCAGGACATCGACGAGACGCCGCCGGTCTCAAATGTCGATCGTCCCGAGCACCAACGCCTCAGCCGGCGCTTCGACATCGGAGAGGGCGACCTGCTCACAAGAGAATCGATCGACGCGGAGGTCCACCGGCTCAACCGCCACCCGGGACGCCGGGCCGATGTCGCGATCGCTCCAACCGGTGAACCCGGCGAGGTGATCGTCGACTACCTGATCACCGAGCCCAGGCCCTGGAACGCCTATGTGTCGATCAGCAACACGGGCACAGAGAGCACCGACAAGTGGCGCGAACGCTTCGGATTCATACATCGCCAGCTCACCGGACGAGACGATGTGCTCCGCCTCGACTACATCACCTCATGGTTCGACGAAACCAACGCGTTCATCGGGTTATACGAGTTCGATCTCGGCGAACGCAACCGACTCAAGCTCTTCGGGAGCTGGAGCGAATACACAGCACGCGATGTGGGCCTGGGATTCGAAAACTTCAGGGGTGAGTCCTACACGATCGGTGCCGAGTTCCGCCGCAATGTCTGGCAGGACGGCCCACGATTCGTCGATCTCGTCGCCGGGCTCCGCTTCGAGCACATCGATGTCGAGAACCGCCTCTTCCTGATCCAGGGCCGTGAACAGTTCCTCCTCCCCAGCTTCGGTGTTCGATACCAGAAAAGCACACCGCTGCACAACGCTTTCGGCGAGCTCATCATCGAAAGCAACTGGGGCTCGGTCGTCGGGACCGATGAGTTCGATGTCGTCCGTCTGGGCCGATTCGGTGCCGATGAGAACTTCACCATCCTGCGCGGACAACTGACACACTCCTTCTTCCTCGACCCCTACCTCGACCCCGAAGGTTTCCGCGGCGAAAAAGGCCAGGACCAGATGAAGCTCGCACACGAGCTGGCGCTGAGTCTCCGCGCTCAATGGGCCTTCCACAGCCGACTCGTCCCCAACTTCGAGAGTGTCGCGGGCGGAGCATACAGCGTCCGTGGATATCCCGAGTCCGCAGCCGTCGGCGACGACGCCATCATCGCCAGCGCCGAGTACCGCTTTCACCTCGGGCGATCAACCCCCATCGACGATCAGACCACCACACTCCTGGGCCAGACCTTCCGCAACAACCGGACACGCCCCTACGGCGGCGCAGACTGGGACCTCATCCTCAAGGGATTCATCGATGTAGCCCGCGTCAGCCCCAACGACGCCCCGTTCTTCGAGCGGGCCGAAACCCTCGTGGGCGCAGGCGTCGGTGTCGAGGCCCAGATCCGCTCCAACCTCACACTCCGCCTCGACTACGGCACCGCGCTGACACCGCTCGGCGTCGGCACTGCTCGCACTGTCGATGTCGGCGACTCCAGACTGCACTTCATGGCCCAGTTCGTCTTCTAGATCAGCAAGGACCGCATGATGACAACCAAAGACACGAACAGATCGCTCCTCTGGCACGCCCCCATTATTTGCTCGCTCATGCTCGGAGCAGGGATCGCGCACGCCTCACCCGAAGGCGGCGATGTCGTCGAGGGCGAGGCCGACATCGACTACGGCGACTGGACACGGGTGCTCACCGGCGAGATCACAATCATTGATTGGATCTCGTTCAACATCGCCGCAGGCGAAACCGTCGAGTTCATCATGCCCGGCGCGGACAGCAGGGTGCTCAATCGAATCACCAGTGGCACACCGACCGAGATCATGGGCAACCTGATCGGGAACGGACAGATCTTCATCGTCAACCCGGCGGGCGTCATCTTCGGCCAGGGCGCGGTCGTCAATGTCGGCGCACTCTACGCCGCAGCCGGCAACATCAACAACACCGATTTCGTCAACGGGCTCTACCGCTTCACCGACGCACGCGGTGTCGTCGAGAACCGCGGCTTGCTCCAGGGCGACCTCATCGCGCTCGTCGGCGGACGAGTCGCGAACCACGGCACCATCTCCGCACCGGGCGGGACCGTGGTCATGGCCGCAGGCGAGCAGGTCCTCATCGGCGAGCACCTCGGGCATATCTTCGTTCAGCTCGAGCGCCCCACAGATCTGGAAAACACCGACCTGCTCGACACCAGCGGACTCCCGGGCCTCTCCGCGGGAGATGTCTACTCGCTGGCGGCATGGAACACCGGAACGATCGAATCCGACAGCACCACAATCGCCGTCAGCGCCGGCCACATGGCCATCGACAACGATCTCAGCGCGGGCGAACTCACACTCATCGCCGACGGAGACGCGCACATTGAACTCGCCGCGAACCTCCACAGCGACGGGCTGGGCGTCTTCCTCGAGGGCGATGTGCAACTCAATGAGGATGTGTCCATCACAAGCACCGGCGGACTCATCGCGTTCAAGGGCAGCGTGGATTCGCAATCAGGCGAGCACAATGACCTGCTGATCGATGCCTCCACAGGCACCGTACGCCTCAGCGAAGCAGTCGGCATGAGCGAGGCCGGGCGTCTGGGCACCCTCGATGTCACCGCCGGACTCGTCCGGATCTTCGACGATATCCGGGTCAATGACCAGATGAACTTCTACGCACCCGTCTCCATCTCGGGCCAATCAACCACATTCGATGTCGGGATGGGGACGGCACTCTTCGCCGATCGCATCTTCTCCTCGATCGACGGCCGCAGCGATGTTGCCTTCGTGTATGACGGACAGGCATGGGTCGGGCAGGGCGAAGCACGAACCCCCTATCAGTTCCGCGCCGGCATAGGAGTAGGCACCCAGCTCTCATCCACCGCAGGCACCGGCGCGTTCCGCAACATCACCTTCGGCGGAGACCTCAGCGACCCCTCACGCGTCAGCGCCTTCCTCTTCGGCACCGGCGCCATGGCCGGCCTCGAGTTGATGAACAGCGCCGATGTGGACCTCGGTTACCGATTCTCGATCAACGCTCGCGAATCGATCGTCATGGGGCACGGCCAGAAAATGGTGTCCTTCGGCTCGCTCTCACTCGGCGCCAAAGGCAACGGCATCACCACCATCGCAGTGGGGGACCTCAATGTCCTCGGCGATCTCCGCATCGCCTCCGAGGGCCGCGCCGGCGGCCGGATCATCTTCAACACACGAGCACCGGGCGAAATCGATTGGACCGGCAACGAGATCGACCGAGACCTCGACGGACTCTTCGACGATGGCCTCGAACTGATCGCTTCCGGCGACATCACACTGGTAGGCGACATCACCACCGACGGGCCCGTCCGTCTCGGAGGTTCAAGCGTCAGCATCTACAACAACTCCGGCACCGGTGATGCGGGGGGGCTCACGATCGATACCTACCCGGGCGGCGTCTCCCTCGAACTCTTCGCAGGGTTGCTCTCGGGTACCACCGACCTTCTCTACCCCTACGACCTCACCCTGCCCCCAGCGGGCGAGGATACCGATGATTCACAAGCGAATCTCGCACGCGCACTCGACGACGAAGCGCCACTGCGTCTACGCACCGACAGCCTGCTGCTCGCAGCCAGAGAGATCCTCACCGAACTCGGTTTCAACCCGACAGATCCGGCCTCTTCCGAACTGCGAAACGCAAACCGCAGCGGCGCCGAACGCTATCTCGACGGCGGGGTCGGCACAACCAACGACGCCTCGGCCTTCGGTTTCACCATCGACCGCCTCAACCGTTCCAGCGTCGAACGCCTCGCCCGTGCCTACACCGACCTGCTGGGACAGCGAACAGGGACTGGCACCGAGCGTGAACGCGACACCCGGGTTCAGAAAGCCATCGTTCAGGTCTGGCTCCACACCACCAGCGAGTACCGTGACTTCGATGATCTCATCGCCCGCGGCATGGACTACGACCCGGGCACACGCGAAATCCTCCGCGACCTGCGCAGGACCCTCATCGCCATCGAACTCCTCGAACTCACACCCCGAGAGATCGATCACGCCCGCCGCACGCTGATGGCACGGATCACGCCCGCTTCCATCTCGCCCGACGAACTCATCGAACGCTG
Source organism: uncultured Phycisphaeraceae bacterium (assembly GCA_964419845.1). Taxonomy (GTDB): domain Bacteria; phylum Planctomycetota; class Phycisphaerae; order Phycisphaerales; family UBA1924; genus UBA1924. The sequence goes on along the minus strand of CAYQRD010000048.1, from coordinate 4,879 downwards.
GTTCCTACCAGAGCCCACACCGTTCGCGATCGACAGGGACTGAGCACCTAGACTGCCCGATGCCCAGCATCAGCGCCGTATCACTGCCAGACCATCTCGACGACCATCTGCTGCCAGAGCGCATCGCCGTCGTGATCGATGTGCTGCGCGCCACTACGACCATCGCCCATGCACTCGACAACGCCGCCGCTTGCATCATCCCCGTCGCATCCATCGACGCCGCACGCCTCATCGCCAAGCAGCGCCACGGAGCCCTGCTCTGCGGGGAACGAGGCGGCATCAGACCCGACGGTTTCACCCTCGGCAACAGCCCCGCCGAGTACAGCCGCGAAACAGTCGGGACAATGGAACTCGTCCTCAGCACAACCAACGGCACCCGCGCCCTGCAGATGTGCGACAACGCACACGAGGTCCTCACCGCTTCCATCACCAACCTCAACGCGGTCGCTTCGTATCTCCGGTCGCAGGATCACGATGTCACGCTCGTCTGCTCGGGAACCGATCGCAGCGTATCTCTCGAAGATTGCATCTGCGCAGGGCTCCTCGCCGCCCGGCTCCAATCCACGCACGCTGCCGACGACAGCGCGATGCTCATGCGCCATGCCGCCGAGGGCGCGATCGAGCGTTGCGGGGGGCTCGCCGCCGCGATCGCCTCGAGCTTCCACGCCAACCGACTCGTCGAACTGGGCTTCGGGACCGATGTCAGCTTCGCGGCAATGCCCGACACCAGCCCCGCCCTGCCATGCTTCGACCCAGCCGTGGGAGAAATCCGTTGCATCGCGCAGAACACGCAGGCCCGGGGCTAGAATCCCCTTTGAGCAACCCAAAGTCAGCAGGAGCACATCGTGCACACACTGGTCCTCATCCGTCACGGCGAGAGCGTCTGGAACAAAGAAAACCGATTCACGGGCTGGAAGGATGTCCCCCTCTCGGACCGTGGCCACGACGAAGCCGAAGCCGCCGGCCAGCTCCTGCTCGATGAGGGCTTTGAGTTCGATATCGCCTACACCTCCGTGCTCCGCAGGGCCATCCGCACGCTCTGGCATGTTATGGAAGAGATGGATTTGATGTGGATCCCAGTGATCCGCAGCTGGAAGCTCAACGAGCGTCACTACGGCGCTCTTCAGGGCCTCAACAAGGCCGAGACAGCAGCCCAGCACGGCGAAGACCAGGTCCTTATCTGGCGCAGAAGCTACGACATCCCGCCACCCGCGCTCGAAAAAACAGACAAACGCTGGCCCGGTCACGACCGGCGCTACGCTGACCTCGCACCCAGCGAAATCCCGACCACCGAGTGTCTCAAGGACACAGTCGAACGCGTGGTCCCCTACTGGGAGCAAGAGATCGCACCCAAGGTCAAGGCAGGCAAACGCGTGCTTATCGCCGCGCACGGCAACTCCCTCCGAGCGCTCGTCAAGCACCTCGACGGGATCAGCGACGACGACATCGTCGGTGTCAACATCCCCACGGGCATGCCGCTCATCTATAAGCTCGATGCGAACCTCAAGCCCATCTCCAAGTCATACCTCGGCGACGCCGCAGCCGTCGAGAAAGCCATGGCCGCCGTCGCCAATCAGGGCAAGGCCAGATAACGGGATCACCACTGCAACGCAGTGGGGAGCGTGTTGAAGTTCATGCATCCGTCCGCCGTGACCGCGACCATATCCTCAATACGCAGCCCGCCGATGCCCTTGCAGTACAGTCCGGGCTCGATCGTGAGCACATCACCCACAACCAGCTCGGGCCCGTTGACATCAAGCAGCGGGGGCTCATGAACATCGAGCCCGATGCCGTGCCCGGTGCCGTGCACCATCGAGCAGAACGAATCGGGTGCGTCCACATCGGGAAGCCCAACGCTGTAGCCGTGCTTACGGATCACACCGATCGCCGCCTGATGAACATCCTCCCCGGTCACGCCGGCCCGGCAGACCGCCTCAGCAGCATTCTTGGCCTCCAGCACCGCCGCGTGCATCCTGGCAACCTCACCGGGCACATCGCCGTGAACGATCGTGCGTGTGCAGTCACCGTTGTAGCCCGTCTTTCGGATATGCGGGAAGATATCGATGATGATCGGCTGGCCGGTCTTCAGCTCACCCGCCCCACGGTGATGGCAGTCCGCACCGACAGGCCCGCAGGCCACGATGGAGCCATGCGGCGTGGTCGCCCCGCGACCCAGAAACGCGATGTCAATCATGGAGATGACACGCTCGCTCGTCAACGGCGCCCCCCCATGCACCAGCGTGCCCGAAGCATCCGCCCCCGCGCCGAGAATCAGCTCACAGACCTCACGCATCACCGCTTCAGTCGTTGCCTGGGCTTCGCGAAGATACCCCAGCTCCTCCGCGTCCTTGCTCCGACGCTCGGCAACGCCCAGATCGATGTCACACTCGAGCTCGATCCCCTCGCTCTGCATCATGAAGGCATAAATCAACGGCAGCGTTCGATCCGCAGTCACGCTGGTGATCCCGCCCCGCAGCAGACACTCGGCAAGCGCCTGCGCCGTCGCCGTTTCCCGATCGCCATCCAGACCCTCTTCGGGCTCGAAGTCCGCGGGGCAGTAGACTTTGTCCGCGCGAGCGTGCTTCCTCGCCCGCTCCATCTCGATGTCGCGGATGATGAGCACACGCATGCCGTCATCGGTCTCGATATAGGCGCAGGGATCACCCACGCTGAACCGGATCTTGTGATACAGGGCAAGGTTGGACTGCGGGATCCCCGCCATGACGGTCGCGTGTGTGCTGCTCATGGCTCACGATAGGTCAATCAACGCTACCATTCCTGATGCGAATTGCCACATGGAATGTCAACGGGTTGCGGGCCGCGCTCCGCAAGGGCTTCGAAACACACATCCAACGCGTCAACCCCGATGTCCTGCTGCTCCAGGAAGTCCGCGCGCTGCCCGAGCAACTCCCCGAGCACGCCCGCGATCCCAAGGACTGGTCCACCATCTGGCACCCCGCCCAGAAGAAGGGCTACTCCGGAACCGCCGTCTGGGCAGCGGGTGGGCAACTTAAAGAAGAGGGGCGAGGCATCGGCGACGACGACCACGAGGGCCGTGTCGTCATCGCCCGCGCAGGGCCCGTTCGCGTCGTCAGTGTCTACCTCCCCTCAGGGTCATCGAGCGAGGAACGGCAGGCCATCAAGGACCAGTGGCTCCCCGCATTCCGCGATTGGGCCCGCCCCATGCTCCGCTCACGCGTGCCCACCGTGCTCGGAGGCGACTTCAACATCGCACACACACCACGCGACATCTTCTACGCCAAAAGCAACGAGGGAACCTCGGGCTTCCTTCCCCATGAGCGTCAATGGATGGGCGACATGATCGATCAGGGCTGGCGCGACATCGTCCGCGATAAGTTCGGAGACATCGACGGCCCATACTCATGGTGGTCCAACAGGGGACAGGCCAGAGCCAAGGACCGCGGATGGCGCATCGATTACCTCCTGCTCAACAAGGCCGCCCACAGCAAACTCAGGGACTGCCATATCGACCGACAAAGCGGGCTTGAGGTCTCCGACCACGCCATGGTCGTTGCCGATCTCGACTTCTAGACCAATCACAACCTCGCCTACACTCAACACGGACGCGGGGGGCTATGAGGACGATCGCCATGAGTGACAGCTACCAACAATCCGCCGAGCTCCACCGCAAACACCACGGCAAGCTCGCCGTGCAGTGCAAGGTCCCCCTCGAGACAAGAGACGACCTCTCCCGTGCATACACACCCGGTGTCGCCCGCCCCTGCGAAATCATCCACACCGACACCAACGAGAGCTTCGATCTCACCATGCGCGGCAACAGCGTCTGCGTCCTGACCGACGGCACCGCGGTGCTCGGCCTGGGCAACATCGGCCCAGCAGCCGCCATGCCCGTCATGGAGGGCAAGGCATGCCTCTTCAAGGCCTTCGCAGACATCGACGCCATCCCGCTCTGCGTGAAGGTACCAGATGGTGACGAGGGGACCAGGCAACTCATCGAGATCGCCAGAGCCATCGCACCGAGCTACGCCGGGATCAACCTCGAGGACATCGCCGCACCGCGTTGCTTCGCCGTCGAGGACGCGCTCCAGGACATCGGCATCCCCGTCATGCACGACGACCAGCACGGCACCGCCATCGTGCTCCTCGCCGCACTGATCAACGCCATGCGCGTGGTCGGCAAGGAGTTCACCGACGCCCGAGTCGTCATCAACGGCGCGGGCGCAGCGGGCACCGCGATCGCCAAGCTCCTTCGCTGCGTCGATCACGAGGCCGATGTGTGCGTCAGCGTCAAAGAAGTCATCATGTGCGATTCGAAGGGCATCATCGGGCCCGATCGCAACGACCTCAATGACGAGAAGCAGGCCCTGCTCGGCTTCACCAACCGCCCCGGCCTGAGCGGTTCAGTGCACGACGCCATGCGCGGCGCCGATGTCTTCATCGGTGTCAGCGTGGGCAACCTGCTCACCGCAGACGATGTCCGCCTGATGAACGACGACGCGATCATCCTCGCCATGGCCAACCCAACACCCGAGATCACCCCCGACGAGGCAAGAAAGGGCGGCGCCAGGGTCATCGGCACCGGCCGCAGCGACTTCCCCAACCAGGTCAACAATGTCCTCGCCTTCCCCGGGCTCTTCCGCGGAGCCCTCGACGCCAGAGCAACCCGGATCGACGGCCGCATGAAGCTCGCCTGCGTCCACGCCCTGGCCAACGCCGTCGAGAACCCCACCCCAGATCAGATCCTGCCCGACCCCCTCGATCGTTCCATCGCACCGCTGGTCGCCAAAGCCGTCGAACAGGCCGCGATCGAATCGGGACTCAGCCGCAAGGAAAGCCGCTGACGCGCACGAAAATAGCCCCGCCCGGATTCGAACCGGGGACCAAGCGATTATGAGTC
>CAYQRD010000047.1:0-17745 GCA_964419845.1 uncultured Phycisphaeraceae bacterium | reverse complement strand
ACTCTTTCCTCTCTTTCTCTTTCGTATACCCCTGGTGAGTGTGTGCAATGGGGGTTTACAAATGGGTGGTGACGCAAGCCCCCAACAGCTACAGACTAACTTTGAGGGGGTATATTGCCTTGCGCCTTTACGGGGTATGCAATGAGAAGCCCGAGATTTCATTCCCGGCTTCCCCCGTTTGGGTGAGTTCTTTGGTGTGAACGGACCATTTCCGTTTCATGTCGGGCGGGGTTATGCCCGGATAAGGGGGGTGGGTTCTACACTTGTGCCGTGCGAATTCGCCACGAGATCGGTCACCATACCTGAGGAGATGACATGCATACCCGCCCGCTTGGAGAGTCTGGAGTTGAAGCTTCGGTCGTTGCGATCGGCACCTGGGTGATGGGCGGCTGGATGTGGGGCGGGGCGGACGAGCACGATTCGATCCGGGCCGTGCAGGCGGCGCTCGATGCGGGGGTCACCCTGCTGGACACCGCGCCGATCTACGGATTCGGGCACAGCGAGGTGGTGGTGGGCAAGGCGATCCGGGATCGGCGTGACGAGGTGATTCTGGCGACCAAGTGCGGGATGGTGATCAACGCGCCGGGCGGGCGGAGCGTGGGGCGGTCGACGGCCGCTGGCCCGTCCGAGTTTGGGCACCTGGAGATCAAGATCTACAACCACCCCGATTCGATCCGCCAGGAGGTCGAGCTCTCGCTCAAGCGCTTGCAGACGGACTACATCGATCTCTACCAGACGCACTGGCAGGAAGAAGAGACCCCGATCGAGGACACGATGGGGACGCTGATGGAACTCAAGGCGGAGGGCAAGATCCGTGCGATCGGTGTGTGCAACGCGACGCCGGAGATCATGGATCGGTATCGGAGCGTTGGCCCGCTCGACAGCGATCAGGAGCAGTACTCGATGATTCACCGCAAGCTTGAGGGCGGTTCGTTCCAGGGCGAGGACGGGCTGCCCGACCAGCTGGGTTATTGCGACGCGAACAGCATCGCGGTGCTGGCGTATTCGCCGCTGGTTCTGGGGTTGCTGACGGGCAAGGTCGGGCCTGAGCGTGTGTTCGGCGGGAGCGATCTGCGGAGCAAGCAGAAGCGTTTCTCGCAGCCCAATCGTCAGAAGATCGCGGACCTGCTGGCCGGTTTCCAGCCCGTCGCGGACAAGCACGGGTGCACGATGGCGCAGCTGGTCATCGCGTGGACCGTGGCCCAGCCGGGGCTGACGCACGCGTTGGTTGGGGCGCGGACGCCCGAGCAGGCGATCGACAACGCGGGGGCGGGCCGGATCACGCTCGATGCTGAGGATCTCGGGCTGATGAACGGTCTGGTGCGGAGCGATGCGACGGCGCTCGATCTGTCCTGAGTGTCTGCTGCGGGCGATGCTGCTGAACTGAATCTCTGAGCGTGTGGAGATCGCATCGTTGCTGCGATGTGTGATCGCGATCTCGTTGTGCGCAGAAAAAAGGACGCCCGATTGCTCGGGCGTCCTGTGCCAAGTTGTGGCTGTGGATGCTGTTCTCCGCGGGGATTACGGGCAGCCGGCGCTGAATGCGCCGAGGAACGCGGAGACATCGAAGAAGTTGTAGTTCCCGTCGCCGTTGAAGTCGGCTGCGGGGTCGCCCGCGTTGAAGGCAGAGAGGAACGCGGAGACATCGAAGAAGTCGAGGGCACCGTCGGCGTTGAGGTCTGCGGGGCAGACATCACAATCGACCACCTGAACGGTCACTGCGTCGATGCCGCACTCAACGATCGAGCCGCTGCCCGAGTCATCGGCGATGAATCGGATGCGGAACTGGTCGTTGGCGGTGAAGCCGGCGATATCGCTGATGGCGAACTGCTTGGCGAACCAGCCGCCGTTGCTCTCTGGGTGGTTGACCCCGAGGGTTTCGAGCCCGGTCCATGAGCCGCCTGCGTTGTCGGAGACCTGCACGACGAACTGGTCGTCAACCGCGCTGTTGCCCGAGTTGTTGAACCAGCGTGCGTAGCTGATGATTGATGCGCCCGAGGCGTCCATGACGGGTGAGGTCAGGATGGTCTGCGCGTCAACATCGGTGTTGGAGCCGGGGCCGCCGTTGCCGGTGATATAGCAACGGCCCGAGCCGTCGAAATCGTTGGGCGCGTCGGCGCGTGAGCCGTCACCGCTGGGGATGGCGCGTTCCCAGCGACCCGATCCGCTGTTGGCAGCGGCGCCGCTGACGGACCAGCCCGTATCGCTTTCGAAGTTGTCATCAAAGCTGACGAGCGGGGCATCGAACGCGGAGATGACGCTGTAGTAGGCGTTGGGTGCGCTGGCGGGCTCGTTCTGCGTGAAGCCGTTGTTGGTTTCCGCGGTGAAGTAGAAACGGACCTCAGAGCCACAGCCCGAGCCGGGGATATTGGCCTGGTATGTAGTCGCGTTGGTCATGGTCATGGCGACGGGCTGGAAGCCCGATCCGGTGTCGACCATGAGTGTGGGCGAGGCGGGGTCGAGTGTGCCGGCGACATTGGTGAACTCGGCGACGACGGTGGTGCCCCCGTTGGGGTTGGCGTAGTCGGGGAGGCCCACGGGCTGGATATCGACGAGTGTGAGAGGCGGTGCGTCCATGTTGTGCGCGCTGAAGCCGCCGTTGATCTCGAAGTAGTGGGGAGTGCCGTTGCCGATGTCGCTATCGTCATCGTCGAGCGTGAGCCAGTCGATGGTGATCTGGGGGGTTATGAGGTCACCCGAGTGCACGAGGATCGAGTTGATGGACAGGAAAGCGAGGATGTCGAGGTAGTCGTCGGGCTCGGTGTTTACGAGCTCGTTGCGGGTGTCCCAGACGCAGCCGGAGATGAGCTGGCCGCAGTCGTGGATGCCGCCCGAGCAGGGGTAGTCGCGCTGGTTCTCGGCGTTGCGGAGCGAGCCGCTGCAGCTGCCGAAGAAGCCGACGCCGAGGCGAGGGTCGTCGAGGATGATGGTGCTCATCACATCGCCCATGCCCTCGCCGTACTGTCCCTGGCCGGAGCCGCCGGCGCTGACGAGGTGGTGCCCGTACTCATGGTGCACAACGGACGACCATGCGGTGTTGGGGTATCCCGAGCCGCTGGTGCAGAAGTTGATCGATGAGCCGTCGTACCAGGCGTTGCCGGGGCAGAGCCCGCCGGTCTGGTTGACATAGATCGGGAAGTTAAGGTTGTTGAGCGTCGGGTAGGACGGGTTGGCGCCGATCGCCATATCGCGCACGCGGTTGGCTTCGACATAGGAGTTGACCTGCGCGCGGCTGAACTGCGACGCGTTGGACTGGTTGAAGACGAAGTTCACCGGGCCGGGGGGCGTGGTGTTGATGGTGATGTCCTCGACGGAGGTCGATGAGAGATCGAAGACATCGAACCAGCGTCCGTCGAGCGTGGCGTTGACATTGACCGAGCCCGAGCCGCCGTGGGGGATGGTGAAGTCGCCGTTGGCGTCTGCGAAGACCGAGTTGCCGCCTTGGACGCCGACGCTGAGGTATGGCAGTGGCTGGAGGACTTCGGCTTCGCAGTTGTCTGATCCGGGGCCGTCGGACGCGATGGCCGAGGCGTTTCCGGAAATGTCGATGGTGTGGATGAGCGATTCGGAGTAGACGACATCCCCGGTGGCGACATCGGTGACGATGAGGTACTTCTCGAAGCCGTTGACGCTGATCTCGGCGACATCTGCGATGGTGGGGGCGTGCGGGTTGTTCGCGGTGCCCGCGTAGATGACGCGCTCGGGCGCGTTGGTGACGAACGCGGAGTCGTTGAACGCCTGCTTCGCGCTGCGGTTGATGGGCTGCTCATCGACCGGCAGCGCGGCGAGCTGGGGGTCGATTTCGAAGCTGCTCAGGTCGTGGAGTTGGGCGCTTGCGAGCACGAGGGGGTTGCCCGGCTCGTTGCGTGTGAGCAGGACGAGCTTGGAGCGGAAGACGGGGATGCCGCCGAGTGTCTGTGTGAAGTAGGTGCCGGTGAACTTGTAGCTGTCTGTTTCGGGGATGTAGCCGATTGGCAGGGTGTGTCGGCGGTCATCGAAGGGCCCCTCCGGGAGCAGGTCCGCGCCGTCGATGCCCCAGATGTCGCTGTGCTGATCGATGAACTGCTGCGTGGATTCCAGCGTGGTGTCGCCGTGGCTGAAGGCACGCCCGTATACGCGGGAGATTGAGTCGTTGGAATGCATGGCGAAGTGCGATGCGTTGTGCACTGATTTGAAGTCGGTCATGGCGCGGACACGGACCGGGGATGCGCTCCCGGCGTTGATGACCAGGTCGGCGGCGTTGGCTGCGAGCGTCGTCGCTGCCAGCAGCGCCAGCGCTGCGATGCGGGGTGGGGTGTTGAGGTGAGACATGGGGGGACTTCTCCTGATGGGGTACAACGATGATGTTGATGTGCGCAAACACGCACGGCGTGGGTGTTGTTGGCATTTGCCGACTGGTTGTGGATTCGCCAGAACGCCAGAACGGCGGGGCGAGTTGTACGAACGAGAACCGATCGACACACAATGGGCACACGACTTGCCCGGACCAAAGTAACGGGTTCTGGGGGGCTATGCAAGAGTGCAGGGTGTATTGATATGCAGTTATTCGCGGGTTTGGCCGGTTTTTGGTCGGGGATCAGCCGCGATTGAGGGCGGCGCGGGTCATATATCGGAAGAGTCTGACCTGCCGTTCCTCGTCGAGCATGTGGTAGATTTCGAGCATGATCGCTTCGCGCTGCTCGATGCTTGCCTTGAGCCGGGTCTGTTTGATGTGCTCGATGATGCGGTTGCGGATCCAGGCGCGCTGTTCGGGGGTGGGGTCGATGGCGTCGTAGATCGCGGTCATGGCGCCCTGATAGCGTTGGAGCGAGTATTCGTAGGCGCGGGCGATATCGCTCTGGTAGAGCTGGTTGTTGAGGCGGTTCTCGATGCGCTTGTAGGTGCGTTCATCGACGGGCTGCCCGCTCATGTTCTGTTCGTTCTCGGGGGTGTTGGCGCTGACCCACCTGAGCCAGTAGTCGCTGAGGATGCGTTCCATGCGTTGGGTCTGTTCTTTGTCGAGCATGGCCTCGAGTTGGGGGCGGAGGGGGTCGCGCTGCATGTCCGGGTCGTGCCTGAGCCGGATCTGCGCGAGGAGCATCTGCGCGTAGGCGGCGTCGCCCGATGCGTTGGCATCGGTGATGGCGCGGAGGGTGTCGATCTCGTCGATGAGCAGCTCGGTGAGATCGAAGATGCGTTGGGTGCCCAGCTCGCGTGCGCGGGCGAGGTTGTCTGGGTTGTCGCAGACGATGCTGAACGCGGCGAGCTCGGGTCGGCCCTCGACGGGGGTGAAGCTGCCGGTCATGGTGGTGGTGCCGATGGACTCGCGTGTTTCGCGTGGGACATCGGGACCGCGGAGCGTGTCTGCGGGTGTGTCCTGTGCGAGTGCGTGTGGGGCGATCAGGACGAGTGTGATTGTTGTGAGCAGGCGTTTCATTGTGTCAGTGTACATTGTGGGGACTTGGAGTTGAAGGATTTCATTCATGACCGGGTACGCAGGCACAGGAGGGCGGCGGTTGTCGCGCCGATGGTGTTGGCGACGAGGTCCCAGGCGGTGTTGGTGTAGCCGCCGACATTGGTTTCGGGCATGGTGAGCACGGCGATGAACTCGATGACCTCGTTGACGGCGCCCAGGCCGATGCCCATGAGTGCTGCGGCGGCCGCGGTGGGGATGGTTCTTGGCGCGTTGAGCAGTGAGCGGAGTGCCTGGTAGCATGCGATGGTGGCGCTGAAGAAGCCGAAGGCGTGGACGAGCTGGTCGTACTTGGGCAGGGCGGGGTGGATGCGCATGGAGTAGAGGACGGCGCTGGTGGGGCGTGATGCTTCGTCGGTCGCGGCGCGGTATGCATCGGTGAGGGCGGGGTCGATGGGGACGGTGCCGCCGCCCATGTGGAGGATGCCCCAGACGGCGAGGAGCCAGAGGGCGAGGGGGGTGAAGTTGATCAGCCGATGGAGCAGGAGGACGATGACGATGAATCCGACCATGACGACGGCGTACATGAGGAACTCGGTGTTGCCCTGGCGCAGGGCGAGGGCGGAGAAGAGGATCATGTAGAGGACGACGAAGATGATGAGCGGGCGACCCATGCGGGCTGTGGGCTCATGCGGTAGGGGATCGGGGGTGGGTTCATGGCTCATGGGTGCAGTGTACCGCAACCTCGAAAGTGTCGGCGGTCTATGGTTTTGCATGAGCACACACGATGAGCCGGTGGTGGTGGGGACCTATCAGAGCGAGTTCGAGGCGTCGATCGTCAAGAACATGCTGGTGGAAGCGGGCATCCCCGCGGAGGTCAGCGGGGGGACGATCGGCGGGTTTCGTGCCGAGGCACCGGGGCTGGTGGAGGTGATCGTGGCCGCGGACAACGCGGCGCGGGCTCGGGCGCTGGTGGCGGAGCACGAGGGGGCCTGAGCGGCGATCGGGGACAATTATCAGACGCGTTGATGGGTTGCCCGTTTTACCCAGTCGACGGGAGCCGGTTGGCTGGCGGGGTTCTGGCGGTCGATGGTGTGGCATCGCTGGGCCTGGGCGGTGATCTGGGCGACACTGTGTGTATGGGAATGGTCCTCCTTGAACACGCACTCGGAACGCTTGCCCAGACGGGGTGGGGTGATGTGGTGGATTCGCTCAAAGGAGCGATCGAGGATCGCAGCCATGTGGTGACGCTGGGGATCGCGGCGGCGGTCGTGCTCAGTGTGTGGGTGAACTACAAGGTCGCCAAGTGGCTGCTCTCGCTGCCGCACAAGCCATCTTCATGACAATCAATATAATGTTGATGCCTGATTGATCCGGAACTGGGAGCGGTTTGGGACGAATCGGCTTGCAGATGACCGGGGTCGGGGGACGCCCGGCTGGTTGTCGGGGATCAACTGCGGTCCGTTCTCGTTTGATCGCTCGGCATCGGTGCGGGATTGAGGTCTGCGCGGTTTGGGCCGTGATGAATCACGGATCGGGATGCGTAGTGCCTTTTCGTGGCCTGCAGGGCTGGCTGATCGCGGGTAGCAGCAAACCCGCGGGGGTGGGGCTGCGTACAGGTCAGCGTTGCGCTACGATTGTGGCCCAGGAAGTGCCCGCGTGCGTCGTGGGTGAAGATCTCAAGGAGTGAATCATGAAATCGATCGCAGTCGGTGTGTTGGCCCTGATGGCCTTGGTGATCGCGGCCTTTGCGGTGCAGCCCGAGCAGGGTGGCGCGGCGGCGGGCGGCGAGGCACAGCCAGAGAAGCAGGTCCAGCCCGAAGAGAACGCAAAGAACGAGGAGAAGTTCGTGTACATCCAGATGAAAACCAGCATGGGCGACATTTTCATTGAGCTCAACAACGAGCTCGCGCCCATCAGCACCGCCAACTTCGTCCAGTACGCCAAGGACGAGCACTACGACGGCACGATCTTCCATCGCGTCATTGAGAACTTCATGATCCAGGGCGGTGGGTTCGACAAGGACATGAAGCAGAAGCCCGCACGCGATGGGATCGAGAACGAGTGGAAGAACGGGCTGAGCAACATGCGCGGCACGATCGCGATGGCCCGCCTCGGGGGCCGTGCCAACAGCGGCACTTCGCAGTTCTTCATCAATGTCTCGGACAACGCGTTCCTCGATCAGCCGCGTGACGGCGCCGGATACGCGGTGTTCGGCAAGGTGGTCAAGGGCATGGAGACCGTGGACAAGATCCGTAATACGCCCACCACAACCCGTGATTCGTACGGCGATGTGCCCGTTGAGACGGTGATGATCGAGAAGGTCACGGTGCTCGATGCGGCCAAGGCTGAGGAGCTGGGGCTGGTCGAAGCCGACGGCTGAGATCGCCGCAGGATTTCTGCAAGAAGTTGCATAACGACCCGTTCCGCACAGGAGCGGGTTTTTTCTTGCGCACTGCGGGCGAAATTCGGGCAGATCGTGGCGGGAATGGTCCGAGAACGCGTCTGGTTAAGCGGGGTCGGGACATGGCCGATGAAACTTGAGTGTCGTGATTCCGTATGACGATTGTGGGTCTACGCATGATTGGGGAAACGATGGATCAGACCTGCAACCACAACGCAACGCACAGCACAGATACGAGCACCGGAACGAATGATGTTTCGCTCGACGACGCGGGGATTATCCCGTTCGCCGACGAGTGTGCATCGGGTGTGGGTGTAGAAGAAGCGCCCGCTCAGCCCGAGCGTGACAGCGCCAATGATGCGTTTGGTCCTGCGACCAAACGGGCATCGATCGCGGATCGTGAGTTGGGGCTCGATCGGGTTGGGACGCAAACGACGGGCAAGTACGCGTGCCCGTGCTGTGGGGACGGGGCGAGCCGCGTGATGCGGGTGCGTATCCGTCAGCAGCCGGGCTGGACCGCCGTGTGCGCGGTGTGCGCCGCGACGCTGCTCGCGAGGGTGCCGGGGACGATCGTGGGGGGGATGGTTCGTCCCACGCGCCGCAGGCGGAAAGCGATGCCCGGCCAGGTCGCCCATGGGTTTCGTCGCACTGATCAGGGCGGCTATCGGCGCGCGAGCTGAGACATCGGACTCGGGACCGAGCGAATGAACTCCTCAGGCCCGGCGCGAGCCGGGTTTTTTCGTGTTTGATGCGCATTGAAAAACCCGGCTGGTGGTGGGTCAGCCGGGTCTTGGTTTGAACTGAGTTTGACTGGGGCTCCCCCGTCGGGGAGCGTGATCCTTGAGTGCTCTGCGTCCTTGCGGAGCATCGCCGTCCTTGGTGGTTCAAGGGGGCTGACTCACCCCTCACCAGTTTGGCTCAGTTCTGATTGTCTCGTCCGAGTGCTCGGGCGTGGTGGGTGATCTCTTCGCGGCCTTGCGTTGAGATCAGAGAGAAACAAATGATCGGGTCTTCCGGTCCCTGGGCGTCGCGGCCTGCGATGCCGGTGGGACGGATTGATTCGTTCAGGTCGCGGGCCTCCTGGCGGAGAGCGATTTGGAGAGCTGGGCCATTTTGGCCAGCCGGTCGTTGAACTCGCTCTGCCATGCGTCCCGGGCACGGATTTCCAGCCGATCGCCCGCACCCAGGACGATCACTTCCTTGGGCAGGTTGAGGGCTTCGACCTGCCATGCGGGCAAGCGGATGCGGTTGTTGCTGTCCACATCCACCTGCTCGGTGACCGAGTGCAGGATCACATCCAGCTCGGCCTGGTCCTCGTCGGGTGTCAGACTCGGGTCGCGTCGGCCCGCGGTGAAGAGGTCGTTGTGCATCTTCTCGGTGTAGAGGCGGAGCGAGTTGGTCTCCGGCCATGGGACGCAGAACCAGGTCGCTCCGTCGTGCTCGGGGCTCCATCTGTTGCGGAACTTGGCAGGGATGGCCAGACGCTGTTTGGCGTCGATGGTGGCCTCTGCTTGTCCTGTAAATGGCACGGCTTGTGTCCCCGGTGTGGTTCATCCGTGGGATTATCGCCCACTATGACCCACAACGCAAGCCGTGTTGCCCCCTTTCCGCGAGATTGGGGAGGGGATGTGGACAACGAAAGCCGATGTTCGTCGTCGGTGGATGAATATTCGGCGATGCAGCGCATTATTCAGTAATGACTTACGATTTGTTTCGTACATTCATGCACATGTGGGGGGCATCTGTGAAGATGGGAAAAGACCTCGGCCAATTCATGCGATAATCAGGGGATATCCGGATTTGGGGGCCAGAAGCATGCATCAGAGGGGGTGCGGGCCGCGAACCGGGGCTTGAGGGGGGGCTCGTGAGGGAGCGCAGCGTGACAACACAGCGGGAACAACACGCGTTGATCGAGTCCGCGATGGGCGTTTTTGCGGCGGGCAAGTATCTTCTGACCACGGGCCACGAGGGTCAGCGGTGCGGGATGCTGGTGCACAGTGTGCAGCGATGCGGGAGCGAGCCGGCGATGCTGTGTGTGGTGGCGCGCAAGGGTCACAAGGTGGATCCGCTGATCCGCGATTCACGGAGCTTTGCGCTGGGTGTGCTCGGCGAGGGCAATCGGCTGATCGAGCGCCGGTTTCTCACGAGTGACAAGGCACCGAGCGAGCACGGCCCGATCGGCGAGGACGACCCGTTCGACGCGATCGAGACGATGACGCTGGTGACGGGTTCTCCCATCATCCGTCGGTGCAATCACTGGTTCGACTGCGAAGTGATCCGCAGGGTGGACCTGGAAGCGGAGATGGAGCTCTTCGTTGGGCTCATCGTGGGGATCATCCACGATGGGAAGCGGATCCTGATCGATCGGACGAGCGAGGTTCCGACGGAGTGACCCGGCTGGGGTGATCCGGATCAGACGCGGCGGCAATCGTCGATCGCGTGTCGCATGCGCTCATGAAACACATCGGGATTGAACCTCAGGGCGTTGGTTCTGCATGGACCCTTTGAGTCTGCGTCAGTCGGCGGGCATCGATCGATGGCTTCGGCGAGTGATTCGGCTGTGGGTGCATGGAAGAAGGACCCGGTGGAGGCGTCGATGACCGAGTCGAGTGCGCCCCCCTCGTGGCGGGCGACGACGGGTGTGCCGCAGGCCTGGGCTTCGACGGCGGTGATCCCGAAATCCTCGATCTGGGGGAAGAGGAAGGCGTGCGCGGCCCGGTAGTGGTCTCGGAGCTGCTCGTCGCTGACTCTGCCAACGAATGAGATGCCCGGTGCGCTCGCGGCGTGTCTTCGGAGTGCGTGCTCGTGCGAGCCCGAGCCGACGATGACGAGTTCGCGGTCGAGCATTCTGGCGGCGTCGATCGCCAGGTCGATGCGTTTGTAGGGTTCGAGCGCGGAGACGAGCAGGAGGTGATCGCGGCGTTGGGCCGAAGAGCCGGGCGTGAAGAAGTCCGTGCGGACTGGGGGGTGGATGACGACCGATTCTCGGTTGTAGCAGCGTTCGATCTCGCGTGCGGTGTGGGTTGAGTTGGCGATGAAGCGGGTGACATGGGATGCGGTGTGTCTGTCCCAGGCGCGGAGCCCGGGTGCGAAGCGACCGAGCCCCAGAGCGCGGAGGCGACCCTTGAGGTCGCGGGAGCGGTAGTTGTCGGTCTGGGACCACAGGTAACGCGCGGGGCTGTGGCAGTAGCACAGGTGCGGGATGCCCGGCGGTGGCTGGAGGGACTTGATCGCTGCGGAGCTGGTGGAGATCAGCAGGTCGATGGGTTCGCTGGTGTGGTCGCTGAGGAGCTGGCGGGAGAGCTCACGCACGGCGTGGGGGTAGCGGGGGAGCAGCCAGCGTCGGAGCGAGGGTGGGTAGCGGTCGAGCGGGGAGACGGTTCTGGGCAGGTCGTCGATCGCGGGGGAGAGCGGGTTGCCCTGATCGAACATGGTGTAGATGCGTGTGAGGGTGTGCTGGTCGCTGAGGAGGTGTCTGATGATGGCGTCGAGGACCATCTCGCCGCCGCGGTAGCCGACGAGCCAGTCGTGTGCGATCGCGACCCGGAGGGGTCGCTGCGCGGGGTCGGGCGGGCTGATCTGGGGGTCTATCATGATTCAGAGGACGCGGGAGCGGTTGGGAGATCAGTTGTGACGGATCAAGCGAACTCTGCGGCCGGGATGACCGCCGCCAATCGGCTGGGGCTCGACTACGAGCGGGAAGCGGCATCGCTGGGCGAGCCGGTATGCCCGATCATCGACGCCCACGCCCACATCAACGGCGGGCGTGCAGCCCAAGTGTATAAGCAAGTGTGCGACCTGTACGGGATCGAGCGGGTCTACTCGCAGACGCAGCTGGCTCAGGCCGATCGGGTGCGTGAGGTGATGGGCGATCGCATCTCGTTCGTGGCGATTCCTGAGTACATGCACAGCGATCGTCAGTGGGCGCACACGGAGGGGTTCCTCGGGAATCTCGATGAATGGCACGCGCGCGGGGCACGCATGGTGAAGTTCTGGGGTGCGCCGCGTCTGCGGGACTATGTCGGGACGATGGGGTTGGCACCCGAAGAGATCGTGCCGTTCGACAGCGCCTGGAAGCTCCGGATCGCGGAGAAGGCGGCGTCGCTGGGGATGATGCTGATGGTGCATTGTGCCGATCCCGACACCTGGTTCCAGACGATGTATCAGGATTCGGGCAGGTATGGGTCCAAGGCGTCGCAGTACGAGTCGCTCGAGCGGTTGCTGGAGAAGACGGGGATGCCATGCATGGCTGCGCACATGGGCGGGTGGCCTGAGAATCTCGGGTTTCTGAGCGGTCTTCTGGATCGTCACCCGAAGCTGATTCTTGATACGAGCGCGACGAAATGGATGATCCGCGAGCTGAGCAAGCACGAGACGGGCGAGCTGGTCGGGTTCCTTGACCGCTACAAGGGTCGGATTCTCTTCGGCTCGGACATCGTGACGAGCGACGATCATCTGGTGGCGAGTGATCCGGACAACCCGGCATTCGGCAACCAGCTGGCGAGCAGCGAGGGCGAGGCGTTTGAGTTGTACGCCTCGCGCTACTGGTCGCTGCGGACCATGTACGAGACGGGTTATCGGGGTGAGTCGAACATCGCGGACCCCGATCTGCACATGGTGGGGCCCGATCGGTACGACGCGCTGAGCGCCCCCCAGCTCCGGGGGCACGGGCTGAGCGAATCGCGTTTGTGCGAACTCTACCGCGATGCATGCGTGGGCACGCTCGATCGCTGGTACCGCGGCGAGGACCCGTGGGCGGGCTAAAACCCGCTCTTTGGGGGCAATGTCGGGCATTTGGGGCTTGTGGATGCCTGATCGATCCTGTACGCTGAGGTGGTGCGCTGGCGTGGTTTGTAGAGCTGCCGGCGGGTCTTAAAAAATGTCTCAGCGCGGTGTTCTGCCGCGTCCGAGCCCGTCACGGTCGGCGGGTATCTGAATACAGGAGCAAACGATGAAGCAAGGGTGTGCCTTCGGGCTTGTGCTGGTGTGTGTGTCGGGAATGACCACCTCAGCACTGGCGCAGTCCAGTAGTTATTCCAACGACAGGATGGTGGGCGACTTCGAGGAGCCTTCGCTTCGTGAGATCCCCATGGATGTGGACTCGGGGATCGTTCGTGTGAGCGATTTCCAGCCCGGCGCGCGTGATGTGCAGGTTCCCATCTGGGAGCAGGTCATCGAGATCAGCGATGCGGACTGGGTCCGTCTTCGTTTCAGCGATGTCGTTCTTGCCCGTTCGACGCAGGAGGTTCGCGAGAGCTACCTGCGGATCACCTCGCTGCGTGACGGCTACGAGCAGTACCTCGATGCACGCTCGCTGGAGCAGTGGAGCAATACCACCGCGTACTTCAACGGCGGCGCGGTCAAGATCGAGATCAT
Organism: uncultured Phycisphaeraceae bacterium; assembly: GCA_964419845.1. Lineage (GTDB taxonomy): Bacteria > Planctomycetota > Phycisphaerae > Phycisphaerales > UBA1924 > UBA1924. Next base: position 4,573 of record CAYQRD010000047.1, on the reverse strand, counting down.
GGCCTCGCCCAATGCGAGCGCGCAGGTGAATCGTGTGCATGTTTCGGGTGTGCAGGCCTCGGCCCCGATCGAGGGTGATCGCTCGATCTGCTTCAGCGTCGATGATCGCACGCTGAGCTTTGACAATCGCGACGCGCGTCTGATGCCGGTGGGCTGCACGGCGTGGCTCTTCAGCGACCACGGCAATCGGATGCTGACCGCGGCACATTGCGGCCCGGACGGCGGCGATGTGATCCAGTTCAATGTGCCGCTGTCGAGCAACGGCGGATCGCCCCAGAACCCGCCGCCTCAGGATCAGTACCCCGTCGACAACTCCTCGGTGCAGGACAGCATCGGCGGGATCTTCATCGGCAACGACTGGGCATACTTCGGCGTGTTCGACAACTCGAACACAGGGATGAGCCCGGGGCAGTCGTACGGCGTGAACCACGATCTGGCACAGTCGCCCATCACGGGCAACGGTCGTCCGATCCGCATCACGGGTTATGGCTCCACCAGCTCGCCGGTTCCCGCGAGCTGGTACCTGGTGCAGAAGACCCATGTGGGCCCGCTCGCGAGTATTATCGGCAACACGGTCCGCTACCAGACCGACACCACGGGCGGCAACTCGGGCTCAGCTGTTCTCGATGAGAACACGCAGCTTGCCATCGGCATCCACACCAATGCTGGGTGTGGAAGCAGCGGCGGGTCGAATCAGGGCACGAGCCTGTTCAACAACGACCTGCAGAACGCGCTCGATAACCCGCTGGGGATTTGTCAGCCGCGGAATATTCAGGCCTCGCTGGTGTTCGAGCCTACGCACATCCAGCCCGAGGGCGGCGATGTGGTGACGCTCTCGATCGACAACCTGCAGGGCCACACGCTTGTCGGTGTGCCGATGATGTTCATCGACGCGTCGGACGGGACGAGTTTCTCGCAGGCGATGACGGATAATGGGAACGGGACTTACGACGGTACCTTCGCATCGTACTACTGCGGTAGCGATGTCCAGTACTACTTCGAGCTTGAGGATGAGCAGGGCACCATCGTGCGTGTTCCCGAGACGGGCACCTTCAACACCGTGGCGCTCGACGATCTCACCATCGCGTTCGAGGATGACTTTGAGACCAATCAGGGGTGGCTGAGCTACACCACGGGTGGCTCGGGCAGCTTCATCCGCACGATCCCGGTCGGTCATGGCCTCGGAGATCCCGATGCGGACGCGGACGGGTCGGGTCGCTGCTATGTGACCTCCAACAACAACGGGATTGATGTCGATAACGGCAGCGTGGTGCTTGTTTCACCGCTTTCGGACCTGAGCAGCATCGGCAATCCTGTGCTGCGTGTCGCTGCGTGGATGACGGGCACCGGTCCTGACTCGATGAAGATCGAGTTCAGCAGCAATGCTGGTATCACCTACACGCTTGTGGACTCGATCACGAGCACGGGTGGGCAGTGGGCACCGCTCTCGTACAACATCGCGGACTATGTGACCCTCAACAACGCGTTCCTGATGCGTGTGACGGTCACGGACGCTGGTGCTGACACCACCGTTGAGGGTGGTATCGATGCGTTCAAGATCTCCAGCGAGGTCTGTGACAGCAGCGGTTGCCCCGCGGACCTCACGGGCGACGGGAACCTGGACTTCTTCGATATCTCAGCGTTCCTCGCGGCCTTCAGCTCGATGGATCCTGCCGCGGACTTTGATGGGAACGGGAACTTCGACTTCTTCGATGTCTCGGCGTTCCTCGCGGCGTTCAGCGCGGGTTGCCCGTAACTGATCGTCTGTCACCACGCGTGACCATGTCGTGAAAGAAACCCCCGCGAACAGGTGTTCGCGGGGGTTTTTCGTTGGGGTATGGTGTTGTTTTGTTGAGGGTTCAGGGCTCGCGGATGGGCAGCGCGACGGCGGAGAGCGCATCGATGCGTGCCTGGAGCTCGGGGGCGGCCAGGTCGTCGAGCTTGGCGTCGAAGCTCATGTCGAGGCGCGCGGGGGTGAGTGGATCGCTGAAACCCTCTGTGGCGCGTGAGAGACGCAGGGGTGCGGCGGCGAATGTGCCGCTGATGGAGTCCTTGCCGGGCTTCTGACCCGGGAGCATGAACCCCGCGCCGTCGTAGATGCCGACCTGCCCGTTGCTGATGATCGCGTAGCGGATCGAGGCGTTGGCGGCGGTGGGTTCGATGGGCGTTTTGCCTGGTTTGGGGTCGAGGAAGAGGTGGATATGGACAAGGGTGCCCGAGATCTGCGACCAATCCGCGTTTTTCTGGAAGAAGGCTGTCAGTTGGGCATCGCTGAGGTCGGTGAGGTAGATGTCGGCGGTGTTGTCGTCGTGATAGGTGTAGGCGCGGGTCCGCAGGTTGGATTCGTAGACTGAAGCGGTGGTGTCGGACACGACACGAGATGATCCGCCTGATCCGCCTCCGCCTCGGAGTGCGTTGCACCCGCCCGCGGTGAGTGCTGTGGCGGCACAGATCGCAAGGGCGAGAGCCGTCGGTCGGTAGGACGCGGTTGAGATGACGGTGCGGTGGCTTTGGATGCTCATGCACCGAGCATAGCGTGGATTTGCGTTGCTGTGGGGCGAGTGGATGAATGTGTGCCCGGGGAACCGCGGGTCGTGAACAACGGATAGTGGACACAGGCGGACGCCGGGGGGACGCCTGAAAACGGATCGAAGAAAGGACTGGCTATGGAACGCTCGAATCGAACACTGGCGACGGGGGCCCTGGGCGTATTGATGCTGCTCACGGGGCAAGCTGTGGGTGGAGCGGGCGTGCTCGAAGCGCGTGCGGCCCCGGCCAAGCAGAAACAGAGCGAGCCGGCTTCCAAGCAGCGTGCGCCCAGTAAAGAGTCATCGCCGTCGCGTCAGACCCAGCCGACTCGGCGGGCGGCTCCGTCGCGTCAGGCGCAGCCCAAGCGGTCGCAGCCGGCGAGTCGTCCTGCGCGAAGTGAACCGGCGCGCACACAGCCAGCGCGCACACAGCCGAGCAGGACGCAGCCCGCGCGGACCCAGCCGCAGCGGACGACGCCGAGCCGTGTGACACCGAGTCGCACGGAGCCGAGCCGGACGCAGCCGACGAAGACGCAGCCGACGAAGACGCAACCATCGAGGGTCCAGCCGAGCCGGGTTGAGCCGAGCAAGATCCAACCGAGCAAGGTGCAGCCAAGCAAGGTGCAGCCGAGCCGCGTTGAGCCTGCACGGATCTCGCCCAGCCGGGTCCAGCCGGCGCCGGTCACGCCGAGTCGCAAGGACGGTGCACAGGACAGCCCAGTTGGCCCCGATGTGAACACGCGCCCGTCAACGGGTGGGACCTCGACGGGCGTGGTCCGGCGCGGTGTGAGTGCCGGTCAGATCGCGCCGAGTGTGCGCAAGGCGGGTACGCCGGGCGATTTTGATATCGATCGGGCCCGCACAAACTTCATCAAGCGCGTGGGTGGCGGGAAGGCAGGTGTGGGCGGACGCATGGGTGAGCACCACGACGACGGCCACCACGACGACGGGCATCATGATGATCATTACGACGATCATCATGATGACGACTGGCACATCGACATCGATATCAACTTCTGGTCACACCCGACCTATTGCCCGGGCGGCTGGTGGTATGTGTACAGCGATTTCAATCACGACGGGTACACGGACTATGTCTGCACCAACGGGTCGTATTCGGTGTACTGGTACGGCTGGAGCGGTGCGTACTGGGACTGCTCGCCCTGGTATGGGTGGTATTCGAACCGGTACAACTATCGCTGGTGGAGCTACTCGATCCCGGACAGCTATCGGGGTGTGGTGTACGGCGTGAACGACGAGCTTGTTGATCAGCCCGGCCCGCCTGCGACCGTGTCGGTTGAGGCCCCGCCCGAGGCGATCCCGCTCTCGGCGGTGGAGGTGGCACGCCTGGAGATGTCGCTGGGCCAGCCCGAGGTCGCGATCGAGGCGTACCGTGCGCACCTCAGTGAATATCCGGATGACTGGATGGCCCTGCGTGAGCTGGGGCTGGCGATGATCCGTAACGGGCAGCGCGGCGACGGCGTGGCGATGATCGGCTATGCGTACAGCCAGGACCCGCTCCTCGCGTATGACATCATCCCGGTTGAGTTGTTCGGGGGCGATGCGCATGAGCTGCGCGATGCTGTCGTGCGTGTGGTGGGGTGGGGCCATCGCAACCCCTCGGCGAGCGCGTGGCTGAGCGTTGCGGTGCTGATGCAGGCGGAGGGTCGCGATGGGCCTGCGATCAAGATGATTGATCGGGCGGCGGAGTATGGGCTTGATGGGGCGATTGAGGATCAGATGCGGGGGGCGTTGGTGAAGCGGTAGCTGGCTCACCCAGGATTCGTGCGGGTACACCCACAGCGGTGGTTCTGGGGGGGACATCCTTGATGACCACGGCTCCGGCGCCGATCTTGGCGCCGTTGCCGACTTTGACGGGGCCGAGCACGCAGATGTGCGCGCCCATATGGACATGATCGCCGATGACCGGGCCGCCTGGTTTGGCGCCTGCACCGATGGTAGTGACTTGGTGGATGGCGCAATCGGCACCAATCGTTGCCCATGGGTAGACCTGAATTGGGCCGACATGCGGGATGAGCATGCCG
>CAYQRD010000046.1:10481-17800 GCA_964419845.1 uncultured Phycisphaeraceae bacterium | reverse complement strand
GGGATGTCGTTGAGTTCGGTGGCGAGCTGGGCGAGGTTTTCGTCGCCTCGGAGACTCGCGTCGAGGACGAGGTTGCCGTTGTCGGTGATGAAGAGGCGGCCGTCCATGTCCTGGCGGATGACGCCGTTGATGCCGATGTGGCGCAGGGCGTTGCGGGTGGAGACGAGGCCGAAGGCCATGACGGCGATGGGGAGCGGGGTGCTGGTGCCGATCTGGGCTTCGGCGACCTTGTTCTGGGTGACCATGAAGACGGTCTGCTTGGAGGCCCAGCAGATGATGCGTTCGCGGGTCATGGCGCCGCGGGAGCCCTTCATGACCTGCATCTGGCGGTCGACGGCGTCGGCACCATCGATGAGGATGTCGAGCTCTTCGAGCATGGCGAAGTCGGTGATGCGCAGGCCCTTTGAGCGTGCGAGATCTTCGGCCTGCTCGGATGCGGCGACGCATTGGATATCGAGGCCTTCATCACGCACGCGCTCGGCGAGGGCTTCGATGCCGCGTGCCGCGGTGCGGCCCGCCCCGAGGCCGACCTTCATGCCGGACTGCACCATCTCGACGGCGGCGTATGCGAGTGTGTCGGATTGGAGTCGTTGATCACTCAAACTTGATCCCCTGGGCGAGTGTAAGTGTATCACTGAAACCGATGGTGCAGGTCTGGCGGCGCATGTAGGCCTTCCAGGCGTCTGAGCCGGACTCGCGGCCGCCGCCGGTGTCTTTCTCGCCGCCGAATGCCCCGCCGATCTCGGCACCCGAGGTGCCCAGGTTGACATAGGCGAGCCCGCAGTCGCTGCCGGCCCCGCTGGGGTCGAGGAAGCGCTGGGCGCTGTTGGAGGAGCCGGTGAAGATGGCGGAGCTGAGGCCCTGATCGACGCTGTTCTGCATGTCGATGGCTTCCTCGAGGGTCTTGTAGGTGAAGACATAGAGGATGGGCGCGAAGGTTTCTTCGTGGGCCATGGGGAGGTCGTTGCTCTTGGGCGCGCGGATGATGGTGGGCTTGACGAAGTGGCCGCCGGCGAGTTCGCCAGACTTCTGCTCACGCACGCCGCCGGTGAGCAGGGTGCCCCCCTGATCCTGTGCGGTTTTGACGGCGTGTTCGAAGGCCTGGACGGACTGCTCGTTGATGAGCGGGCCCATGAGGACGCCGTCGGCGAGGGGATCGCCGATGGTGACGGTCTCGTAGGCCTTGGCGAGCTTGGCGCAGAAGTCGTCGGCGATGGATTCGTGGATGATCAGGCGGCGCGAGGTCGTGCAGCGCTGCCCGGCGGTGCCGACGGAGCCGAAGACGGTGGACTTGAGGGCGAGGTCGAGGTTGGCGTCCTCGGCGATGATGACGGCGTTGTTGCCGCCGAGTTCGAGCAGGGATTTGCCCAGGCGACCGGCGACGACCGAGCCCACATGACGCCCCATGCGGCACGAGCCGGTGGCGGAGATGAGGGGGTAGCGACGGTCGCGGATCATGGATTCGCCGACGATGTCGTCGGTGCCGATGACATACTGGAAGATGTTCTCGAAGCCCATCTCGCTGGCGACGCGCTGGGCGATCTCGTTGGTGGCGATGCAGGTGAGCGGCGCCATGAGCGAGGGCTTCCAGACGCAGGTATCGCCGCAGACTGCGGCGAGCATGGCGTTCCAGCCCCAGACTGCATTCGGGAAGTTGAATGCGGTGATGATGCCGACGGGCCCCATAGGGAGCCACTGCTCCTTCATGGCGTGCTCGGGACGCTCGGAGGGCATGGTCTTGCCGTAGAGCTGGCGGGACTGGCCGACGGCGAAGTCGGCGATGTCGATGGTTTCCTGCACCTCTCCGATGCCCTCGGCCTTGATCTTGCCCATCTCGAGTGTTTCGAGCGAGCCGAGTTCTTCGAGGACATCGCGGTAGGCGTTGCCGATGCGGCGGACGAGCTCGCCGCGCTTGGGGGCGGGGACCTTGCGGAAGGTCTTGAAGGCCTCTACCGCGTTGGCGGTGATGCGTTCGTAGTCGTCTTTGGAGTCGAGGGTGACACCGGCGATGGGCTTGCCGGTGGCGGGGTTCATCGAGAGGATGATGTTGTCTTTCTCGGGTGTCTCGTCGCCGCGGACATCGGTGATGATGCGTGGGTGGTTGTCGAGGCCGAGTTTGGTAAGCAGTGTGTGGGTCATTGGGGAACCATATGCGGGCCGGGTGTGTTTGTGCAGCGCCGCGTCAGGAGTGAAAGGGGTTTTCGCGGACCGGGCGCGGGGACGGATGAGGGTGTATTGTGGTGGTGCGTGGAAACGGAGCACAACAGGCAGCGTGAGCGATCGGCATGGCGGCGTCCCCGGGTGGGGTTGCCTGTGGCGCATGTGCTCGCGCTGGCGCCGCTGGATGTGTGGATCGGGATGCTTGCACGCGCCAACGGTGTCCACCCGAGATATTGGCCCCGGTTGGCGTTCGTGCTGTTCACGAGCTTTGTGGGTACCGTGTGCACCGTTCACGAGCGTGCCCTGCTGGCGCTGCACGCCCTGCACCCGCGTGGTCGGTTGCTGCTCGAGCAGCACAGGCCGCGGGTTGTCGTGATCGTGGGGTATTACCGATCGGGCACGACACACCTTCACAATCTGATGAGCTGTGATCAGCAGTTCGTGACGCCGCGCTGGTATCAGTGTCTCGCTGGGCAGGGGTTCTGGCTGGGATGGAGTCTGATGCGTGTGCTGCTGGTGCCGTTCCTGGGGCGCACTCGTCCGCAGGACAGCGTGGGATTCGGGCCCGAGTGGCCCGGGGAGGATGACTTTGCCCTGGCGACATGGGGCGGGTGCTCATCGATTGCGGGTCGCTATATCTTTCCGAGCGCATGGGACAACTGGAAACGCTGGCATGACCTGGAGGGCCTGAGCGAATCGGAAATCGAGACATGGCGGACACTGACAAAGCGGTTCGTGTACAAGATCACACGCGGGAACAGCGATCGCGTCGTGCTACTCAAGACCCCGAGTCACACCGCGCGGATCGCCGAGCTGGACCGGTTGTTCGACGGGCGGGTGAAGTTCGTGCATCTGGTGCGTGAGCCGGGCGCGGTGATCGACTCGAATGTACGGATGATGCACGCGCTGCGTCATCATGCGCTCGAAGACCTGCCCGAGGTGCAGACGATCCGCGAGCGCGTCGTCGAGGAGTACGACGCGACCGAGCGCAAGTGTGACGCCGAGCTCGGGGCGCTGGATGAATCGAGATGGGTGCGCGTGCGTTTCAGGGACCTGCGCAGCGATCCGATGGGCACATTGAACACGATCTCCGGCTCGCTGGGGATCGGATTTGACGAACGGGCCAGACACGCTGTGCGTGACTACCTGGGAGCGCTGGGGGCGTACAACGCCGAGCGGGAATCGGTCGATCTGGGGCAGGCCACGGATGACGAGCGCCGGGTGTGCGATGAGATGACGGCACGCTACGGGATGGGCGCGCCGGCGCGGGCGGGCAGGCCTCTGGAGTACACGCCCCGGGCCGAGGCGCGGACGCTGCGTGGGGCGCTGGGTGGGCTGGGCGTGGCGATGATGTGCTGGGGCGGGTGGCTGCTGTTTGTCGCTGGGCTGACTGCGACCGGGGCCCAGATGCGGCTGGTCGCTTTGGTCTGGCCGGTGGGTGCCATGATCGGAATGGGTGCACGCAAAGCGAGCGGCGGGCGTGGGACACGGATGCTCGGGCTCCTTTCGGCGATTCTGACCCTTATCGTTGTTGTCACGGTCCTGTTCCCGATCAGTGTGATCATCTGGAACTGGGCCAAAAACGACGGTTTCGACGCTTGGTGGTATCACAACTGGCGGAATGTCCGGCAGGCACTCGGCGGCACCTCGAGCATCGTGCTGGTCGTGCTCGCGATGCTCACGGCGTATCGGCACGCGTCTGCGGACGGGTCGATCGTGCCCGGGCGATGAAGATCGGGCAGATCCCTGAAGCGTCGGCTGTTTTCGGCTAATCTGGGGTCATGCTCAAACTGTTGCTCGTGTTCGCTGGAGGTGGGGTCGGCGCATCGCTGCGCTATGGTGCCGGTGTGCTGGTCGCCCGGCTGACCCCGACGGGCGCGGAGACGCCACACTGGCTGAGCATGTACCCCGCTGCAACACTGGTCGTGAACCTGCTCGGGTGCGGGCTCATCGGGCTCGCGTGGGGGCTGCTGGGCAAGCCCGAGGCGGGCAACGAGGCCCTGCGTCTGGCGCTCGTCGTCGGGCTGCTCGGAGGGTTCACGACCTTCAGCGCGTTTGGCTGGGAGATGCTCGATCTGATGAACAACGGGCGGGTAGTGACGGCGATTGTCTATGCGCTGATCAGCGTGGTGGTCGGGCTGGTGTGTGTATGGAGCGGGCACAGCGTTGGGCTGTCGCTGAGCTCGGGCGGGTGAAGGGAGCGACGCGATGCATATCTATGTGATCCGGCACGGGAAGGCCGAGGAAGACTCGGGCAGTGGGCTCGATCGGGACCGGGTGCTCAGGAAGAAAGGGCACAGGCAGGCCGAGTGGCTCGCGCGGGTGCTCACGGAGCGTGAGCCCGTGCCCAAGCTGGTGCTGTGTTCGCCCTACGAGCGGGCGATGGAAACAGCGGAACCCATCTGGGCCGCGATCGGGATGCAGGCGCAGATCGACGATCGCCTTGGAGCCGATCGTTCGCTGAGCGACGCGATCGATGTGCTGCTCGATGCGCGTGGGAGCGGGTGCGTCGCGATCATCGGGCACAACCCGACCTGTGCGCAGCTGGTCAGCACCCTCTGCAACGGACTGACGACGATGCCCGGCGGACATCGCACGGGTGAGATGGCGCATGTGCAGATCGAAGCGGACGAGCTCATTGGCGGTGGCGTGCTGGTCGAGCGGCTGCGGATGGGCGACGAGGACTAAGCCCATCGCTCGACCGAACTGCTCAGTCGTCGCTGTCGGTCGGCTTGACCGCGGCGTCTTCAGTCGACGATTGCAGCTGCTGCGAGAGCCAGGTGTTGATGCGGGGGATCTGCGTCGGGAGCCCGGCGAAGATCAGCTCGTGCCCGAGCGGGTAGGTCCATCGTTCGGGCTTGCCCAGTCGCTGATAGAGCAGATCACCGGTGCCTGATGGGACGGCCTTGTCGCTTGTGGCGTGGAGCACGAGCACGGGGATGTTCTTGAGCAGCGGTGCCGTCTGATACGCATCGAGTTTGGCGAACTCGAGGTAACGCTCGCTGAGCGTGTCGATGAGTTCGGGGGTTGGCTGGCCCAGACTTTCGCTGCCGGGGTCGAAGTCGATGAGGATGGCGTCGATCCAGTCGCGGTAGTTGGACTCGATCATGATGCGGAGGAAGTTGGCTCCGCCCGCGATGAGCACGGCGGCGTCGAATCGTTCTGGTCGATGGGCGTAGACGCTGGGCAGGGCCATGGCGCCGCCGGACATGCCGACGAGGACGACGGGGTGCTGCCCGAGCGATTCGCGAAGGGCGAAGACATGATCGAGCGCGGCGTGGGTCGCGTAGGCGCACTCGGCGATGCGCTGATCGGCGCTTCGCGCAGCGCGGGCGGCGATCGTATCGGTGTGCCCGTCGAGATAGGTGAGCATCAGGTGCTGGGTGAACCGAGATGGCTGCGAGCGCATGCGGAGCACGGCGTAGCCCTTCGTGTTCCAGTAGCGTTCGGCGGCGTCGACGATGGGCTCGGGTGTCCCGAACATGCCCGGGAGCAGCACGATGGTGCCGAGGGTGTCCTTGCCGGGCTTGGGGTCGCGGAAGGTGAACCAGGTCCGCTGCAGGGCGATGTGGTCCTCGTCGGCGTCGGGCTGTTCGATGGCTTGCGCCGAGACATAGCGGAACGCGAGGTCGGGCGGGTCCTTGACGGGTTTGTCGCGGAGCGTGTCCTCGACGAACATGAAGGAGCCGGGACCCTCTGGCTTGAACTTGAAGCCCTCCTCGATGCCCAGTGCGCCGGCGAGTTTCGCGGCGTCTTGATAGTCGCCGGGGGTGCTGCGTCCCTGGTGATAGCGGGAGTAGTGGACGGGCCGCAGCGGGATGGCCGGGTCCTGGTCGATGATGATCCCGCGGATCGCGGGGTTGTCGCCCCAGCGAACGGGCCAGTCGCTCGTGGCATCAGCGGCGGTGCCGGTCGTCGATCGCTCCGCATCTAGGGCTGCAAATGCCCCGCTGCTCGCGATCGGGGCGTGCACGGCCCGGCACGCGGTGAGCGTGAGCAGGGCCAGGGTGAGCGGGAACATCTTGAGCGTCATATTGAGCATCATGAACTTCCCCGTTGGTGTGGATCATGGTCAGGGCTTGAGTCGATCATACAGCATGCCCGGCTGGAAGCGAAGGGCGTTGACCGAGGCCGACGGATACCCTTGTCGGTACGCATCGGACACAGGAGCGGATCGGCATGAGTGAGACGACACCCCCCAATGCAGATAAAACAACCCGCCCGATCCCGGTGATCCGCTGCGGGCTCGGCGGCGTGCTGATGGGGCTGGCGAACCTGGTGCCGGGCATCTCGGGCGGGACGATGCTGGTCGCGTGCGGGATCTACACGCTGTTTATCGACGCGGTCTCTGATGCCACGCGGCTGCGCTTCAACCGGCGGATGCTGCTGGTGCTCGGGTGCGTGATCGTGGGCGCGGTCGGCGCGATCGGCGGCCTGGCGAGCGTGATCCACTTTGCGCTGGTGCACCACCGCTGGGTGATGTTCAGCATCTTCATCGGGCTGACGCTGGGCGGGGTGCCGATCCTGTGGGCGATGGCCAAGCCCGTGAAGCGGGACACATGGACGGGGTTCGCGGGGGGCGTGATCGTGATGGGCGGGCTGGTCGCGGTCCAGGAGATGGGCGGGAGCGGCGGCGGGCTCAGCGGGCCGGTGGGGTTTGTGCTTGGCGGGGCGGCCGCGGCCAGCGCGATGATCCTGCCCGGGGTTTCGGGCGCGTTCCTGCTGCTGCTGCTGGGGCAGTACGAAGCGATCATCGGGGCGATCAAGGACACGGTGGGTGCGCTCAAGGATGGCGATGTGTCGGGTGTGATCGATCAGATGGGCGTGGTGATCCCGGTGGGCATCGGGGTGCTGCTGGGCGTGGCGATCGTGAGTAATGCGCTGCGATGGGTGCTGCATCACTATGAACGAATCACGCTGGGCGTGCTGCTGGGGCTGATTGTGGCGGCGCCGGCGGGGTTGTACCCGTTCCGGGTGGGTGTTGAGCCAGAGCTTGGCGACACGATCAAGGGCGAGCTGGTGACGGCGGAGAACCTTGGGGACATGCAGGCCCCGGATAACGCCAAGGACTGGGATCAGCGGGTGTTTACGCCCGGCGCGATGCAGATTGGCGGATCGCTGGGGCTGATCGTGCTGGGGTTTGGGGCGACGATGGGGAT
>CAYQRD010000046.1:4594-10381 GCA_964419845.1 uncultured Phycisphaeraceae bacterium | reverse complement strand
CCCATCTGCTGCTGCAGTGAGCTCTTGATCATATTGCGCATCATCGTGATCTGGCCCTCGCTCATCCCCGTGTCCTTGGGGTCGACGGTCATCGCGGGTGCCCAGTGATCGCTCGTCGGGGTGTAGCCCATCTCGAGGAGTGACGCCTCGAGGCCGGGCATGTGGCCCGCGCCGTAGAAGATCCCGATGTCCTGGCTGTCGGGGCGCTCGGCGAGGGTGTCCTTGAGGTAGTCGATGACCACATCGTTGCGTCCCTCGACGATGACCTTGGTCATGGCTTCCTGCTGCTGCATGATGTCGGTTGTCTCGACGAGCGCGAGCATGTCCATCATGACGAGTTTCATCATGGAGGAGAGCTGGGGCGAGCGGGCGACGAAGCCGAGGATGAAGCCGGCGATCTTTGCGGAGAAGGACTGGCCGTCGAGCATGTCGAGGATCGCGGCGGAATCGTCGCCGTACTCACTCAGGGCGTGCTGGAGCTGGTTGATGTCCATGTCGGCGTTGACCCAGCCGGGCCTATTCGTGTCCATCTCGTCGAGCTGGAAGGCGACGCGCAGGGCGCTGGCGAGCTGGGTCTGGATGCCCTCGGGGGTCCGCTCGGGCTTGTCGCCCTCGTTGAACACGAAGGTCGCCGACTCGGAGATATCGGCGTTGATGCCCTCGCCGCCCGCTGTTTGATCGGCGCCGTAGGAGGTGAAGGTGATGCTCGACGATTTACTATCGTCGGTCATGGTCGTGCCATGCTCTGTCGCGATGGGTTTGCCCCACGCGTCGGATCGGATCGAATCGACGATCGCGGCGATGCGAGCGTCGTCCGCCTGTCGCAGTGCGGCGAACCCGGAGGGGAAATCGCCGTGGTCGATGCGGTATCGCTGGGCGATGCTCACGAGCAGCATGAGCCGGTCGCGGGTAGCGGCGACCTTGGCGTCGTCGTCGAGATCGGGGTCGATGGGATCAAGCCCGGCGGGCTTGACGCCTTCGAAGAGGACGGTGTCGTAACTGTTCAGCAGGGTTTGCATCGCCGTGTAGTAGGGCTGATCCGCGATGTGGATCGCGGAAACCAGGTGCACACGCGGGGCGTTTTGGGACTGATGCTCGAATGTGCGGGTGCACATTTCCAGCACAATCGAGCCCTGGGGCTGTTCGATGACGCGGGTGTAGGGTTCGGCGGCCGCTGAAACAGCTGCGAAACAGGCGATAACGGCGAGCCGGGAGATTGCACTGAACTTATTTGTTGACATGCTGTCCTCTGTTTCGGGTTTGTGGCGCTTTGGATGTTACCGGAACCGAGCGGGCTGGGATGCGGAGGGATGACCGGCGCAATCGGGATGAGTTGGAGAACAAGTGTTTACTCGGAAAATGCATTTGTGCATTTCGGGTGATTTGCTTGTGTCTCCTCGTCGAGAACAGTAGTATTTGATTCATGCTCAGGAGATCCAGAATGCGACGCGTTTCACGGTTCATCATGATTTCGGGCAGCGTTATTGGCTGCAGTTTCCTCGCCGGTGCCCAGCCGACGAACACATCCGGTCCGGACGACGGCATCCGCCGATCGGTCGTCCAGCGCGGATTCATCGGTCACAAGAACGACGGCCCCGCGGTCCCGCGCGGCGTCGGGCCCGCTGTGTACCCCGATGAGTTCCGCAGCATCGACGGCACGGGTAACAACCCGATCAATCTGGATTGGGGTGCCGCGGGCACGAGCATGATGCGGATGATGGACAGCAGCTACCCGATCGCGGACGGCTCGATCCCGGCACGCGCCGACGGGCCCAGCGCCCGCGCCGTGAGCAACGCGCTGTGCGCCTCGCCCGGCGATGTGCCCAACCCGATCAACGCGTCCGACTTCCTGTGGCAGTGGGGCCAGTTCCTCGACCACGACATCGACGAGACCCCCGTCGGCGAGGATACGCTCGACATCCCGGTCCCCGCGGGTGATCCGTGGTTCGATCCGATGAACACGGGCACGCAGGTCATCGGTATGCACCGCTCGGCGTACGAGGTCGATGTCGACGGGAATCGTCAGCACTTCAACAACATCACCTCGTTCATCGACGCCTCGAATGTGTATGGTTCGGAAGAGTCACGCACACACGAGCTGCGCACCAACGACGGCACGGGCATGCTCAAGACGAGCGCGGGCGATCTGCTCCCGTTCAACACCGCGGGCTTCCCCAACGCCCCCACTTCCATGGACCCGACGATGTTCCTGGGCGGCGATGTCCGTGTCAACGAGCAGGCGGGGCTGGCCTGCATGCACACGCTGTTCGTGCGTGAGCACAACTACTGGGCACAGCAGATGGCGGTCCAGTTCCCCGCGGCGGACGGCGATGAGCTCTTCGAGCGTGCCCGCGCGATCGTGGCCGCGGAGATGCAGGCGATCACCTTCAACGAGTTCCTGCCCGTGCTTGTGGGCGAGGGCACGATGGGCGACTACCTCGGGTATGACCTGAGCAAGGAGCCGATGATCGCCAACGAGTTTGCCAACGCGGCGTACCGGATGGGGCACACGATGCTCTCGCCCACGCTGCGTCGTCTCGAGGCGACGGATCAGACCGTCGACTCGGGGCACCTGCCCCTGCAGCAGGCGTTCTTCAACCCGAACAACATCATCGACGAGGGGATCGATTCGATCCTTCGCGGGCTGGCGAGCCAGCCGGCCCAGTCGATCGACACCTTCGTGGTTGACGATGTCCGCAACTTCCTGTTCGGCCCTCCCGGTGCCGGCGGGTTTGATCTCGCGAGCCTCAACATCCAGCGTGGTCGCGATCACGGGCTGCCCGATCTCAACAGCGTCCGTGTCGCGATGGGCCTGGCCCCGCACGCATCGCTGAGCGACATCAGCTCGGATCCGGCGATCGATGCGGGTTTCGCTTCGCTCTACGCCAGTGTGGACGAGGTCGACCCCTGGGTGGGCATGCTCGCGGAGCCCGCGGTTGCCGGCTCGCTGCTGGGCGAGACGCTGCAGACGGTCCTGGTCGATCAGTTCGACCGGCTCCGACATGGCGATCGCTTCTGGTACCAGAGCTACCTGCCCGCGGACCTCGTTGAACTGGTCAATCAGCAGACGCTCTCGGTGATCATCCAGCGCAACACGGGGATCGGCGAGGAACTCGCCGACGATGTGTTCATCGCGGTTGCGCCGTGCCCCGCGGACTACAACAACGACGGCTCGCTGAACTACTTCGATGTCAGCGCCTTCATCAACGGCTTCACCAACCAGGACGCGCGGGCGGACTACGACGCGCACGACGGGGTGTTCAACTTCTTCGATATCAACGCGTTCATCACCGAGTTCCAGGCCGGCTGCCCCTGAGCCGACGGACACGGATCTGAGTACACACAAAGCCCGGCATGGTCCGGGCTTTTTCTTTGCCAGCTGTGGTCTAGGGCCGCTGTGTCTGATTGATCAGGGCTGAACCAGGCCCTCGCGGATGGCCCATCGGGAGAGCTCCACGCGGTTGGCGCTGCCGGTCTTGGTCATCGCGGACGCGATCTGGTTGTCGATTGTCTTGGGTGAGCGATAGGTCGATTCGGCCACCTGGGCCGTGGTCATGCCCTGGGCGACCATGCGGACGACGGTGAGTTCACGCGGGGTGAGTTCGAGCACCCTGAGCCCGTTGTCGCTCTTGCCATCGGATTCGATCATGCGGCGGCGTACCTCGTCGGAATAGATCGCGTGCCCGGCGTGGACCGCATGGATCCCATCGACCACCGCTTCGGCTGGTTCGTGCTTGGTGAGGAACCCGCTCACGCCCAAACAGTTCGCTCGGGCGATGTTGCAGTCGGTGGGATACGCGGTGAGGACGAGGATTTGCGTCTTGGGTGAGCGATGCTTCCCTTCGAACGCGCATTCGAGCGAGTCGCCGTTGGGCATCTCCAGATCGCAGAGCACCACATCGGGGTGGTGGAGTTCGATCGAGTCGGCGATCTGTTCCACGGAATGCAGCACATCCACGACGGTAATCTGTTCGCTGACATCGAGCAGGTTGCGCAGGGCCTCGACGACAACCTGATGGTCGTCCACGATCAGCACCGAGATATCCTGAGCATTCGGTTTCATAGAACTCGTAGATGCTTGGGTCTGTGTGGATCCGGCTTCGAAGATTGTATACATGCCCAAAGATATCCGGATAGCTGTAGAGTAGTTTTCCCTATTTTTTCTACCCAGCAAATTAGACCACCCATCTATCCAGATCGGATTCGTGTACACTGCGGCGTGCCCAATGCTATTGATAAAAAACCACTCGATCCCCGCCGTATTACAGCCCGGGCCGGGGTCTATTTCGGCTTTTTTCTGGCTTATTCGCTCATGCAGGGCCTTCAGCACTGGTTGGTGTACCGGGGTGAACTCGTCAACATGCTCTGGTTCTCCACCGGGCTGCTCGGGGGGATCTTCGCCGTTCTCCACAGGCGGCACTGGGCATTGATTCTGCTCATGGTCGTCGCGATCGATGTCGCGACGGGCATTCTTCATCCCGAACTGGGGCTTGATTCGGCTCTTGAATCCACGCACCTCGTTGGTCTGTTTGCCGATCCGATCACCGCGCTGCTCTTCGCGATCAGTTTCCAGAGGCTTGTGCCCGGCATGGATCCGCTGAGGGGGCTGAGATCCTTTGGGTGGTATTGCCTCATCCCGATCCTGCTGAGCACTGCTGTGGCCTCATACATGTCCGTGTGCGTCCTGCTGCTGATCGAAGGCGGGTTCCCGTTCTCGCTCATCTGGCAGCAGTGGTGGTTCGCGGACACTCTGGGCTTGCTGGCCATCGCGACACCACTGATCATCGTGTACACGCGATGGGATCGATGCAACAGGGCAAACGCCCTGAAACTCGAGGGGGTCGCGCTGCTGGCGCTCTTCTCGGGTCTGATCTATGTCTTTCTGATCAGTCCCCCTGACCATATCTGGTTCCGGCATCTGCAGGCCATGCTCACGCTCCCGTTGTTCGTCTGGGCGGTTACGCGGTTCGGGACGATCATGATCAGCCTGATGAACTCGATCCTGATCCTGATGGTGCATCTGGGTCTGGTCATGCTCACCGGCCCGTTCAAGAACCAGTTATCCGGGGACACCAGGATTGTGCTCCAGGCGCAGGGCGTGCTGATCCCGATCACGCTGACGCTGCTCTTCATCGCAACAATCTTCGAATGCCGACGCAGGGAATACCTCAAGCTGCTTGA
Source organism: uncultured Phycisphaeraceae bacterium (assembly GCA_964419845.1). Lineage (GTDB taxonomy): Bacteria > Planctomycetota > Phycisphaerae > Phycisphaerales > UBA1924 > UBA1924. Next base: position 5,200 of record CAYQRD010000046.1, on the reverse strand, counting down.
GGCCGAGCGTCGCCTCTGGGACATGACACGCATGGAGCACCTGGCGATGATGGCCGGCGGCGTGACGCACGATCTGGGCAATCTGGCGATCTCGATCAGCGCCCAGGTCAGGACGCTGAGATCGCTTCTTCCTGATTCAAGCGAATCGGTCCGCAAGGTGATCAACGGGATCGACGATGTTGCCGACGGTGTGCAGCAGCTCACGCGTTCGATGATGACTTTCGCCAAGCAGCCGGTCGATGACGATTTGGATACTACAGAGGTATCCGATCTGTGCGCGGAGGTGCGTGACTGCGTGTCGTCGATGGAGCCGCTGCTTGCCAAACGCCAGCGGTTGGAGCTGCGTGTGCCCGAAACTTCGATCTATGTCTCCGTCGGCCCGGTGAAGATCATGCGCATCCTGAGCAATCTGGTTCTCAACTCGGGCGATGCGAGCGAGACCGGGAGGGTGACCTATATCTCGGTGAACGAGGGGGTCAACGAGGTCCAGCTCGCCGTGAGTGATCGTGGTCACGGCATTCCCGACGGTGCCAAGGAGAAGATCTTCGAGACCTGGTACAGCACCAAGTCGAAGAATCGCGGGCCTGGCATGGGGCGGGGGCTCGG
>CAYQRD010000046.1:0-4494 GCA_964419845.1 uncultured Phycisphaeraceae bacterium | reverse complement strand
CCTGGTACAGCACCAAGTCGAAGAATCGCGGGCCTGGCATGGGGCGGGGGCTCGGGCTCTCGATCGTCAAGGATCTCACGGACCAGGCGAACGGGAAGATCGATCTGGTCTCGACCGAGGGCGTGGGCACCACGATCACGATCACCCTTCCCAAGCTCCACGGGTATATACCGCCTGAACGCAAGGCCGTCTGAGATGGACTAGGCGATCGCCAATGCCGGCTGCAGCTGGCTCGCGAGGAGTTCGGCGGCGAGCGTCTCGATGGCGCGTGTGAGGATCACGATCGATGTGTGGAACTCCTCGAGGTTGATGTGCTCGTTGGGCGTGTGATCGAGTTCGCTGTCGCCCGGACCATAGGCCGCGATGGGGCATCGCCAGATCGGTGCCACGACATTGAGGTCCGCCGTGCCCGTCTTGAGCTTGGGGCGGGGGCGATGACCGTGGGCACGGATGGCGCTGCTGAGTGCGCGCACGACGGGGTCGCCGCGATCGGTCGCGTGGGCGACTTCCGGGCCTTCGAATGTCAGATCGACGCGCAGCTCGGGGAAGGCGTCCTGATGGGCGTCGCGGATGTCGTGGAGGATCTCGATGAGTTGGTGCGGGTTGACCGCGGGCGGCAGGCGGAAGCCCGCCTCGAGGCGTGCGTGCTGCTCGAGCCCGTTGCTCGTGGACGCGAGCTCGCGCAGCGTCGCCTGGATCTGATCGAAGGCCCGATCGATCCCGTTGTTGAACGACGCGACGCGATCGAGGATCGTCGTCCAGAGCGCGTGCACCTGATCGCTCGCGGAGCGCTGCTGCCCGGCGGTGTGGGTGTTGGGGCAGGTGGCGCGTGCGGTCATGAGCAGGCGTCCCTTGTATCCCAGCGTGACGCCGTCGAAACCCGATGGCTCGCCGATGATGCACGCGTCGGGCTTCCATCGTGGCGCGAGATGCCTTGCGCCGATGGACCCGGCGGTTTCTTCGCCGACGGCGCCGGCGACGCGCAGGTCGACGCCCTCGGGCAGGTTGGCTCGTGAGGCGGCGATGAGCATCGCGCACAGCGGTCCCTTGGCGTCGACGCTGCCGCGCCCGTAGAGATCGCCCTCCTCGACCTTGACACGGATATACCCCGAAACCGTGTCGATGTGGCCGAGGAGGGCGATCTGAACGGCGCGTGCGTCCGGGTCGCTGTGGGGTGTGCAACGCTGGGCGATCGCGTTGCCCACCTCGTCGATGTGCGCTTCGAGCCCGAGCGCCTGCGCGTGGTGGACGAAGGCGATGCTCGCGGCCCGTTCGTCGCCGGACACGCTTGAAGTGCTGACCAGATCATACAGGATCTGGGCTTCTGGCGTGAGATTGTCGCGTTCGCTGCTGGTGTTCATGACTGGACCGCCTGTGGCGCTGCGTGCTGTGTAAAAAGGGTGCCGCGTCCGGAGCGGGCGTTGGCAATGGGTCGTTCACCCCCGGCGCTGCCGATGACGACGCGACCTACACCACCGCTGAGTGCTTCCTCCGCGGCCAGCACCTTGTTCTTCATCCGGCCCTTGGCGGCGTTGCGGGCCACTTCGATGCCTTCGGCGTCTACCGATTCGATCAGCGAGCCGGGGTTAGTGTGGTCGAGAAGCAGCCCTGGGACATTGGAGAGCAGCAGCAGCTCGTCGGCACCGAGTGCCGCGGCGGTGGCGGCGGCGGCGCGGTCGGCATCGACATTGATCGCCACGCCCTCGGGTGTGATCGCTGGAGGTGTCAGCACGGGAACGCGCCCCAGGTCCATGATCGTGTTGAGAAAATCAGCATCGACCGATTCGACGCGGCCCGAGAGATCATCGCGGATGATCACGGTTCGCCCTTCGGCGTCCACGGCGCGGATGGCGGTCTTGCGGCTGCCGGTCCAGATGCCCGCGTCGATGCCGCTGAGCCCGATGGCATCGACGCCCGCGGCTCGCAGCGACTCGACGACGGCCTTGTTCACCTTGCCGCAGTAGACCATCTCGAAGATCTCGAGGGTCTGGCGGTCGGTGCGGCGTGATTGCTGCCCGCCCGGGCTGGTGATGGTCTGCGTCGGGTGCCCGAGGGCCTCGGCGAGGATGTTGGTCTCGTGCGAACCGCCGTGCACGAGGACGACGCGGTTGCCGTCGTTGACGAGCTGGGCGATCTCCGCGGTGAGGTTGGTGGGGTCGATGCCCTCGCCGCCGCCGACCTTGATGACGATTGTGTGTGGGGTGTTGGTGTTCATGTGGTCTCTCTGTATGGTCGCTTATGCGGGGTGCAGGCCGGGAAAAGTGAGACCGGCGGTCTCGGGCAGGCCCAAGGCGATGTTCATGGATTGGATCGCCGAGCCGGCGGCCCCCTTGACGAGGTTATCGATGGCGCAGAAGGTGATAACGCGTCCGGATCGCTCATCGACGGCGAAGCCCACATCGGCGTGGTTGGAGCCGACGAGGATGCGCGGGTCAGGGAACCTGTTGGGGCCCTGGCGATCGGCGACGATGCGGACGAAGGGCTCGTCGTTGTAGGCGGCGCGGAAGAGCTTCCAGAGGTTCTTGGTTTCGAAGGGCTCGGTGGTGTCGATGTGGGCGGTGCAAAGCACGCCGCGCACCATGTCGATGGCGGTGATGGTCGCATCGACATCGAGGCCCGCGCCCTCCGAAGTAGATAGGTTCTGTTCGACCTCCGCGAGGTGTCGATGCCCCGAGGCGCTGTAGGTGCGGGCGGTGCGAGCACGCACGGGGTGGTGCGATCCGGCGCTGGGCTCGGCGCCCGCTTCACTCGACCCGACCTTGACATCGCAGATGGCCCGCTTGATGAGCCCGGCATCGGCCAGGGGCTTGAGGGCGAGGGTCATGGCGGTGGCGTTGCAGCCGACGCCGGAGATCAGTGATGCACCGGCCAGATTCGCTCGGTTGACTTCGGGCAGCCCGTACTGAGCCGTCGCGAGCGCGTCGGGTTTTGGGTGTGGTTCACTGTACCAGTGCTGGTATCGGTCGGGGCTGCGGAGCCGGAAGTCGGCGGAGAGATCGATGACCAGCGGTGCGATGGCGCGCCAGCGGTCGATCTCGGTGGAGGCCTTGCCGTGGGGCATGCACAGGAAGAGCACATCGCACGGCTCGACCTCGTCGGGTGTGCAGTAGAGGGTTTCGAGATGCCCACGCAGGTTGGGGTGTGAGCGGTGCACGGGCTGTCCCTTGAGCTGGCGTGAGGTCACCTGATGGACCTGAGCGCCGGGGTGGGCCAGGAGCAGACGCATGAGCTCGCCCCCGGTGTAGCCCGATCCGCCCACGATGGAAACACGGAGCGGGTTCATGCGAGCACATCCTCCCTCATGGATGTGCCAGCCGAACCCGTCTCTCTCTCCGGCTCATTCTCATTGGTGATGTCGCCGGCGCGATCGGCGGGTTGGATGTACCCGCCGACCGGCTGCCGCGACGCGTGATCAGTTGCGATGTCGAGTGTGTGCTGGGCGACGATGCGGTGGATCTCGACGCCGGTGGTTGTGGTGGAGTTGCGGAACTCCATCGAGTGATTGATCTCGTTGACGAGCAAGCCCTGGCGTGGGCACTCGAGCAGATCGACGGCCGCGATATCGGCACCGACCGCAGCGACGGCACGCTGCGACAGATCGGCGAGCTGATCGCTGACCTCGAGCCCGGCCGCGACGGCGCCGCGGGCGGTGTTGGTCAGCCAGTGGGCGCTGCGGCGTTCGATCGCGGCGATCGCTTGCTCCCCCACCACGAACACGCGGATGTCGCGCTGCGGCTTGTCGATGTGCTCCTGGGCGTACACGACATTGTGGCCCGCCGAGCCCAGCACCTCTCGGTGCTCAAGGATCGCCTCGGCGGCGTCGCGGTCGTTGACACGCGAGACCAGCCGACCCCATGAGCCGACGGTTGGCTTGAGCACACAGGGGTAGCCCAGCTGCTCGATGCCCTCGATGCCCGATTCGCTGTCCACGGCGACCCGCACCTGTGGTGTCGGCACGCCCGCACGAATCAGGGCGAGGGTGGTGGAGAGCTTGTCGCTGCAGGCCTCGATGGCCGACAGCGGGTTGATGCAACGCACACCCAGCGATTCGAGGATACGCACGCTGGTGAGCGTGTTGGTGAGACTCAGCGAGCGATCGAAGACCGCGTCGTACCGGGCCCACTCACCGAGCACGGCTGGGTTGAAGACGACACTCCGCAGATCGATCGGGGTCACATCGGCCCCGAGGTCCGCGAACGCGTCGATGAGCATCCGCTCTTCAACCCGCAGTCGTGTGTATGTCATCGCGATTCGCATTGGTTCTCTCCGGTGTGTGCGTTGCATCAGTCGGCGTGTCTGAATCGCTTATTCGCCCCAGTCTTCTTCGACTTCGGGTGCGAGTTCGAGGGTGATTGGTGCGGTGCTGATGACCTCGAGCTCGGCGGAGCAGTCGGTGCAGTGGGCGATCTCGCCGTTGAGCGGGGCGCGATCGAAGCTGATGGCGGCGTCGCATTCGGGGCAGGTGGCGGTGAGGGTTGCGGTGGTCATGGCTGA
>CAYQRD010000045.1:8219-18123 GCA_964419845.1 uncultured Phycisphaeraceae bacterium | reverse complement strand
CCGGATTCGAGGAGTTCCGGAGCCGCCCCGGCCGGCGTCGCGACCACCGGCGTACCGCAGGCCATCGATTCGAGGAGAGGCAGGCCGTAGCCCTCTTTATCGCTGGTGAAGAGCCAGCAATCGCAGGAAGCATAGATTTCGGCGATGCGTTCTTGAGAGGGCGCGACTTCAAAGTCCGAACCGGGCGGGAGCTCACCGTCTGCCGCTGGCTTCGCACCAAATCCGATGAACTTGCAGTCAATGCCGCGGGCTTGAAGAGTCTTGACTGTTTCGACGGCAAGCCAGAATCGTTTGAAATCTTGCTTTCCCATACCAGCATACATGCCGCCGATGATCAGCCGTCCACTCTGACATCGTTTCACAAACTTGAAATGGTCCGTATCGAGCCCATTGGGCACCAGTACAGATTCCGGATCATCGTACTCATTGCAGGAAATTTCCTGTAACCATCGACTCACAACGATTTTGGCCATGGGTAATCGCCAGACGGCTCGAACACGATCAACAGGCAGCCAAGGGTGGACTTCGTGGTGCTGCAGAAAGTTGACTTTAACACCTTTCGTTGCCGGCATGTCCCAAACCCATTCCGCGGTTTCCCACCATGTCGCCAGAATTAAATCTGCGTCTGGAACATCTCGCGCCTCGACCGGCCTTGGTCGATCAAGAACACGGACAGGAAACGGGACATCATCGAGATGAGTTGGGCCAGTTGAATGGGCCGGGAGAGGCCTCAATCGCAAGAACGCCTTGAGCTTCGACATGAAAGAAGGCGCAGATCGCTTCGCGGCAACAACTGTCACCGTATGACCACGCTGATGAAGCATCCGAGCATGCTCTGCGATAATGCGAACACCTCCGGAGAGATTCGCAGGCGGAATAACAAATGCAATTTTCATAATATATATCGACGCCTTATCCTACAGGAATGCATAACAATTTAATATCCAATCAGATCAAGTATTCTCCAAATGATAAATATCCGAGCGCTAGATAACAGGTCACGCATACAACATCAAAAATTGGAGACCAGAGACCATGGCGATTGAGACGCCAGGCCTCAAACGGATAGACAATAAACTGTGCGAAGATATCCGCTATCAACAGCCCCACAACCCCACCCATACGATACCCAGCCAGCATCACGACAATGCGGCTTGCCGCCATAACAGACATATTGATCGAATGCCCTTTCGAGTCTCCGACAGAGAGGAGTGTCATGCCGAATGGCACCCTGAGCGAAGATACCGCGACACTGGTTGCAAGGATGACAAGATACAAACCCGACTCGTGATACCTGGCATCATATAGAAGACCAATCACCTGCTTTCCAAATACAATTAGAAAAGCAAAAACGGGGAACGTTAAAAAAAACAATCGCCGCCTCGCCTCTTTCAACTTATGAACCAGCTGCTCGGGCCTACTCCGACTTGTTTCAGAAAAAATCGGAAACAAGACAGCCGCACCGATCTTATTGATCATCTGCTGAACCGAATACGCAAATACACTAGCGATTGCGATAAAACCCAATACTTCAGTCGAAACAAGCATGCCTTGAAGCAGCCGAAGCCCCTGCCCACCAAAGTAAGTCATTGCAGTCGCAAGAAAGATCCACTTCCCAAAGTGAAAGATCTCATGCGCCGCCGAGCGTTCAAAATGAAACTTGTTTCCATGCGAGCCGAGAAAAACGTGCCCGAGCGTCACACGAACGATCGACCCAACCACCCCGCCACCCACCAACGCCCAGACTGTCGGATGCAACCAAGCCCACACGACCATCGTCGCGATCCCGCAGATCTGTGAGATCAGATCGATCATCGTCAGACGGCCCAGCGCCATCTTGCGGCTAGCCGTGGCGATCCCAATGCTCTGAAAACCCGTGACCACCGCCGTCGTCCCGATCAGCAGTAGGATCGGAAACAGCAGCGGCTCGTCATAGATCAATGATGCCGGGTAGGCGAGTGCACACATCCCTAAAAACAGTGCAAAGCCCCGGATCACCTGCATGGTCCATGCGGTCGCAAGGAAATCCGGGTCATCGCCCCGCTTGTTCTGCACAATCGAAGGCCCAACCCCGATGTCGCTGAGCATGTTCAGGCCCTGAAGGAAGACCTGGGCCAACGCCATCAACCCGAACGCCTCGGGGAACAGCAGTCGTGTCAGAATCAGGTTCGACCCCAGCCGCAGCACCTGCTGGGCCCCAAAGCCCATCAGCGTCCACCCCGACCCACGCATCGCCCGGGCTCGCAGACCATCCCCTCGGAGCCGATCAAACACCCGGTGCTCGGCCACCCGTCGGCTCATCCGAGACCCAAGCCGCCCACTCGGCGATGGCTGGATGTTTGCGTCTTCGCTGGTCATACGCCGACACACCCCATCGAGCACCTACCCCGGATCAGGCGTGCTGGCAGCTTGATTTGAGCGTGAACAAGAGACATCGGAGCTCCCAAAGGCCCTGAAGAATACGAACCATACGGACTATCGGCATCCGAGTGCGGACAACCCACAGTATCTGCCAGAACTTCCCCTCTATTTCTCCATCAATGCTCATTCGCATCACGCCGACAGGCAACTTTTCGCCCCCACCACCAATACAGTCCGATATTCACCCTATCCAACACAGGTGACCACTCATGCTCCATCGATCCTCCATCATCCATCTTCCGTGCCGCACACCAACCCCGGGCACGCTTCTGATTCTCGCCGGACTCTGTGCCTCGCCTGCATGGGCCCAAAGTGAGCCGACCGATCCGGCGCCGGGCAACCCCCAGCAGGTCGAGGAAGCCCGATCGATCCTCCCACGCGTGGGCACCAATGAGACACCGGTAAACCCGACCCGCGCCCAGACATCCGAGCCCGAACAACCCGGGCTGACCGGCGGCCAGGACTGGCTCAGAATACTCCACGAGACACTCGAGACCAAGGTCGGCGCCTCATCGCTCGCCGAGGGGGCGTTCATCCTCGGCCGCCTGGGCGATCTGATCGATGCCCCCAACGGGCTGCTGATCTTCGTGCCCGACCGCGACACCCGCGAGCCGGGAGAGGGCGCCGTTCTCGTGATGCCCTCACGCGCACTGGAACAGCTCCAGAGCGAATGGAGCGGTCAGCGCGTGCTCCTCTCTGGCGAGATCTTCACCTACCACAACCGCAACCAGCTGCTCATCAGCGAATACCGTCTCGTTCGACCCCAGGATCCCGAACAGATCGAGTCTGCCGAGACCGAGACACCCGAAGAGCCCGAGTCCCAGAGCCAGCCCATCGAAGCGGACCCCGATGTGCGCGACCTGCTCGAGGAACTCGATCGGGCACAGCCGATGACCGAGACTCCCGAGAACGATCCGCTCGCCGACCGGCTCGAGACCCTCCCGCGCACACCGGTACAGCAGTCCGCGGCCCCCACAACGGGTCCCGAGGAGGGCACCCTGCTGCTGCGGCGCCCGGCCCGCATGATCCGAAACGCCCAAGGCGCATGGAAGCTGGTATTCGACAACGACGAGCCCGATGGACCGTTGAGCGAGGGACTGGTCCTGCTGCCCTGCCGGGCGTTGATGCGGATGGAGCAGTGGGCGATGCAGCAGGGCGACGCCGCCCGCTTCCTGATTTCAGGTCGCGTATACGCCTACAACGGCGAATCATACCTGTTACCAACGCTCGCCCAGCGTTTGGGACCGAGCGACCTGAACTCGATCCAGTAAACACCCGCCTCGGCACATCGATGGCTGATCTCAGATCGTCGGGACCGAACCCTGCACCGGGCGATCTTCTCGCGCCATCGGGTTGGAGGGAGCCGTGAATACACGCTCGCCTTCCATGGGGCTGAACCGCGAACCCCACAGGGTGATCCGCCTGTTCGCCGTGGATCGCCCGAAGACCATCGCCAGCACATGCTGAGCGATCAGCAGCACCACGAGCATGGCGATGTTTGCGCCGAGCATGGGCAGCAGCGTCGTCTGACCGAGGTAGACCATCACCGAGGTCACCACGATGATGAGCATCCCCGCGGGGATCATGGCCTGCCAGCCCAGCATCATGACCTGGTCATAGCGAAGACGCGGGAGCGTCCAACGCACCAGCATCGCGAAGCAGACCATCAGCACGACCTTGGTGGCGAAAACACCGATCTTCACAAACACCGCGAGCAGCCCGGTCGACGCGGGATCGGTGATCCCGATCAGCGGCAGGTGATAGCCGCCGAGGAACAGCAGCACGAAGAACGCGCTGGCTGTCACGAGGTGGGCGTACTCCGCGAGGAAGTACAGCGCGAAACGCATCGACGAGTATTCAGTATGGAACCCGCCCACAAGTTCCTGCTCGGCCTCCGCATTGTCAAACGGGGCCCGGTTCGCCTCGGCCAAGCCGCAGACATAGAACAGCAGCCCGGCGAGAGGCATGCTCAGGATCATCCAGCCGTGCTGGACCTGATACTCGATGATCTCGTTGGGCATGAAGGAGCCCACGATCAGCAGGGTCGCCAGCAGGGAGAGCCCCAGCGGGATCTCGTAGCTGATCATCTGAGCCGTGGCGCGCAGGCCGCCGAGCATGGAGTACTTGTTGTTGGACGCCCATCCACCGAGCGTCACGCCGTACACGCCGATCGACGCGACGGCGAGCAGGTAGATGATGCCGACATGGACATCAGCGCCGGAAACCGCGACCGTTTCGCCACCGATCTCACCGAGAATCGGCAGGTTGATCACGGGCATGTCCCAGTATCCACCCCAGGGGATGATCACAAAGCCGATCAGGGCCGGGACCACGGCGAACACGGGCGCGAGCGTGAAGAGCACCTTATCGACATTCTTGGGGGCAAAGTCTTCCTTGAGGAAGAACTTGATGCCGTCGGCCAGGGGCTGACCGAGCGCCCAGCAACCCTTGAGGAAGCTCAGGAAGGTCAGGCCGAAATCGAACCCGACCCGGTTGGGACCGATGCGGTCCTGAATGTACGCACTGATCTTGCGCTCGAGGTAGACGCCGTACGCGACGAGCCCCAGAACCGCGTGCACGCCGATCGCGAGCACGAGTGCGCTGACAATGAACTGCCCGTCGATCATGTTCAAAAGGTTCTCGATCATCGTGCCTCTACTGTAGCATCTCAGAGCCGACGGGGTCCGCCTCCGGGCACGCCTCGGCGACCGATTCGTACACCACATTGGGCAGCTGGCCACCGACATACTCGACCGAGGTCACGCTCGCGGTCCGCGCGTTCTCACGCGACATGAGCACCGAATATTCGAGCTTGTCGGGCCACTGATGGAAATGGAACGCGCGCTGATTCTCGGGGCTCGGATCGGGCACGACCATCTCGCGGAAGAGCGGCAGTCGGCACTGCACCAGATGATCACCCAGCCCCGAAGACGCGAGACACCGCGGACGCACGACCGGCTCAAACGGTGCCGAGAGCGAGACTTGCGAGCCGCCGAAGCGTGCGATCGCCGAAGCGAACCCGCCCTCGGGTGCCGGGCCGACCAGCAGCAGCCGGAACGGCTTCATCCCACGCAGATCGTCGCTGGTGATGCGATCAACGGCGTCCGCGACCGATGCCGATTCCATGAGCATCGGGATCAGATCCCCGCGCGAGATGTGGGTCTGCTCGGGGCGGTCCGTGTCGAGCTCCGTTTCGGGCGCGTTGAGATTCAACAGCCCGAGGTAGAACCCGTCCTCACGCACCCCCACCCAGGTCCCACCCGCGTCGGTATCCGTCGGCCAGCAAGCACGAAGACCGTTCTCGAGCATCCGCCACGCGGGCGCCTGCTCGGGGGATCGGCTTCGCAGTTCATCGCGTGAATGGATCACACGATATCCGTTATCGATTGGAACAATTGTAACTGTGCACACGGGGCTTACGATGCCTCCGCCTGCTCGAAGTTGATCGTGGACGGCGCGGTGCCGAAACCCTCGGGGCACTCGAACCCGAGCTCGAGCCCGATCGCCTTGAGAATCGCGTTGTGATGGATCGCGTGGTGCATCGCGAAGAAGATCTCGCGTGCTCGCGTGGATTGGAGGTCCGCTGTCTGCCCGTCGCCGCAGAGCATGACGCGCGTCGTGACGGTCGCACCGAGGTCATCAACCCCGAGATTGCCCATCAGCGAGCGAAGCGTCGCGATCTCGTTCTTCGCCGCCTCGCGATTATCCTCGACCGATCCGCCGCGACGCCGATGATCATAATCGATCGGATCGCTGCACTGTGTCGTGATCGCACAGCGGAAGTGGTCGAGCATGTGACGGATGTGCTTGCCGATGGTCCCGCCGGGTACCACAGCCGAAGCATGCACATACTGATCGCTGTCTACGCGATCGATGTACTGCTGAGCCTGCTCAAGGACAGCGTCCGCCGCCAGGCATACCGCTCGCAGATCCCCGCACGGGTTTGAGGTGTTCGTGGACATCAGATACTCCTTAGTCGTGTCAGATTCATCGCTTATGTCGGTATTCAGATCGCACAGTCCAACCCAACATATCCAGAACGGATGTGCCAGACAGACGCAATACCAGCCGAAATGTCTTCATACGATACTAGCCACTCAGCGGGCCTTCGCCATGCCCGCTGCGCCGATCACCTCTTCGATGATCTCTCGGTGGTTCGCGCATCGGGGGCATTTGTGCTGCCCCCCGAGCTTGCCCTTCGCGTCGAGCCAGCGATGGAATGTGCCCATCGGCAGCCCCGTAATGGTCGGAGGGGCCATCCCGACATCATCGGACCGCTTGGTGTTGTAATCGACATTCTCGCGCCGCACCGCCCGATCGAACGCATCCCCGAACGCCCGGAGCTGCTCGACGCCGGGCAATGCCTGAAACTCGACGGCGATCTCCAGCCCCGCACGCGTCTCAAGCCCCGGGTAGACCGGCGCCGCCGTGAACTCACCCACCGTCAGCCCCGCCGCCGCCGATGCCGCCGCGACCCCGTGCTCGATGTGCTCGCCGATGAGGTTCTCTCCGAACGCGTTGATGAAGTGCCTGTGCCGACCCACGATCCGCAATCGCGCCGGGCCCGTGCCCTTGCGGATCGCGCCGCCGGGCTGCTCGCCGTCGGGGATGTCATCGAACTCGACCACATCGCCGATGACATAACGCCAGAGGCCCGCGTCGGTGCTCATCACGACGACATACTGCTGCCCCTTCTCGACCTGCCAGCAGGTGAACGCTTCGGGATTCTCGTCATCGATCTGCTCACGGGGCACGAACTCGAAAAAGATCCCGTTGTCGGTCAGCAGCCGCATGCCCGGGTCACTGTCACGATCCTGCATCGCGATGAACCCCTCGGAGGCCGGGTACAGCTCCTGGCGGCACGGAAAGTCAACATCGGGATCTCCCGAGAATGCCCGGCACATCCGCTCAACGAACGGCACATAGTTCACGCCGCCGTGCACGAACACCTCAAGGTTTGGCCATACATCCCGCGCACACCTGGCATCGATCCCACGCTCACGCGCCAGCTCGATCACACGATCGATCAGCACCAGCGCCCAGCTGGGCATCCCCGAGATAAACCGGATGTCCTGGTCGAGGGCCTTGCGGGCCATCGCCTCGATCTTGTCGGGCCAGTGGCTGATGAGCGCGATCTGCGGGCCCGGAGAATAGATCGTCGAGAGCGGCCACTTGATCAGCGGCGTCACCAGCCCCGAGAGGTCACCCGTCGCGATCCCATGCTCGTTGTACTCCAGATCCGTCGAGCCGCCCAGGAACAGGCAGCGACCGCCCATGATCCGCCCCGGGTGCGCGCCGCGGTTGATCATGTGCGCAAAGATATCCAGCGACGCGAGGTAGTTCGACCGCATCATCTGTTCGCTCACGGGCACATACTTATCGCCCGCCGTGGTCCCCGAGGTCTGGGCGAAGTGCATCACCGTGCCGCCCCACAGCACATCGGGCACACCCCGCTCGCGCATGTCCACGATGTCCTCGGCGAACGCGTACCAATCGCTGATCGGCACCGCGTCCTGATAAGCCCGCAACCGATCCATCTCGTTCTCGTGCGACAGGATCCCAGAAAACCCGTGCGCCCGACCGAAGCGGGTGTGCCGGGCGACCCGCATGTTCCCGGTGAGCTGGCCGATCTGCAATGACTGCGTGCGTGTCTGCCAATACGCGAGGTCGCTCAGCCTGCGACGCCGAAGCTCAACCCGCGCGTGCAACGCGGCCCCGACGAGCGAGGTCCATGTGTAGTGTGCGTTGGGCGTGGGTGCGTTGGTCCGCATGGGTGGGACCGATCAGGGCTTGGCCTTCATGACGCCGCGTTCCGTGAGCTCATCGAAGAACCCGCGCATCGCGGTCCCGAACGGCAGCGGCGATTCGATCATGGGCGCGTGCCCGCAGCCCTCGAGCCAGCACAGGCGCGCATCGGGCATCAGCTCGAGGAAGCCCTGACCCGCGCTGGGCGGGGTGACCACATCCTCGCGGCCCCAGATCAGCAGCGTGGGCTGATTGATGTCCGCGAGATCGTCGGTCATGTTGTCGCGACGCGCCGTTTTGCTGAGCTTGACCATCGCACGCGCGCCGCCCCGCTCGTTGAGCAGCTTGTGCGCCCGCTCGACATCCTCGGGATTCATCTTGGATTTGTCGTAGAACAGCTCGCCGATCTTCTCGACCAGCCACTCCCTGCTGGGTCGGACCGGCGCCCCCTTGACGACGGTCCGTTCGATCAGCCCGCTGGAGCCCGCGAGCACCAACGCGTTGACCAGCTCGGGTCGCTCGTGCGTGACCCGCAGCGCGACATGCCCGCCGAAGGAGTTGCCGACCAGAACCGCCGGCTCGCCGATCTCGCGGTCGAGGAACTGCATCGTCATCGCGCTGACCGCACGCAGCGAGCAGTCCACCCCACGCAGCTCAAGCAGCGGCATCTCGAGCGTGACGCATCGCACACGATCGCAGACACCATCGACCACACGCTCCCAGTGCTCGTTGAGCCCCACGAGCCCGTGCAGGAAGACCACCGGCGGGCCATCGCCACGCTCGACCACATCGGCGCAGATCCGCTTGCCACTCACGCCGGTCAGTGCAACCTCGCGCACCGTGCGCTGCTCGTCTACCGGTTGTGTGTCAACGCTGCCCAAACCTGTGTTGCCTCGCTGCATCGGAGTACCGAAGCCAGATACTGCACGCATCATGCAATGATCAATGGTAGTACCCACTCACCTCCAGTATATACCGACTGTGAATGGGATTTGAAGTGCCCCGATTGTGCCCCTCGATCAAAATGCCCCGCGGATGGGCCTCAGATCATGCCGATCTGCTCATCAATACGCCCGTCGGTGAGCCGGATCACCCGATCCGCGCGGGCCGCGATCCGCTCATCGTGTGTCACCATCACCATGGTCAGGCCCGCACGCTCGCGATACTCGATCATGGCCTCGAGGATCGACTCGCCGGTCTTGAGATCCAGATTTCCCGTCGGCTCATCGGCCAGCAGCAGGCTCGGCCCGTTGATCAGCGCCCGCGCGATCGCCACACGCTGACGCTCGCCGCCCGAGAGTTCCATGGGCCGGTGCCTGAGGCGGTGGCTGAGCCCGAACCGCTCGAGCAACGCGCTGGCACGCTCGATCGTGTCACCCCGGTGCTTGGTGTAGCCCAGCCGCCCATGCAGGATCATCGACCCGATGCACACATTCTGAAGCACGCTCAGCTCGGGCAGCAGGTGATAGAACTGGAACACGAACCCGATGTCGTCCGCCCGGTAGCGATCGAGCGCACGCTTGCTCTGCTTTGTCAGCTCGATCCCCTCGAACTTGATCGACGCCCGCTCGCCCTCGTTGCGATCAGGGCGGTCGAGCCCGCCCATCAGATGCAGCAGGGTGCTCTTGCCGCTGCCCGATGCGCCCAGGATCGTGACCCACTCGCCGCGTTGTACATCCAGGTCCACGCCATGCAGGACCGGGACCTTCACCCGCCCGAGCTTGTAGGTCTTGTGCAC
>CAYQRD010000045.1:0-8119 GCA_964419845.1 uncultured Phycisphaeraceae bacterium | reverse complement strand
CGGGCGCTGTGCAGGGCCGGGATCAACGCGCCCAGCACGCAGGTCAGCATGCCCACGACAAACACGATGATCGCCTTGCTCAGGTCCACATCGCTGGGGATCTCGATGAAGTAGTACTGGCGCGGATCCCAGATCACCAGCCCGAAGGTCCGCCCCATCCAGTCGTGGATGGTGTTGATGTTGTCCACGATGATGTAGCCCAGCGCCGTGCCTAGCACCGAGCCCACGAAGCCGATGGCCGCGCCGTAGCGGATCCACAACCACGCGATGCCCGGCGTCGATGCGCCCAGCGCACGCAGGATCCCGATGTCCTTGGTCTTCTCGCTGGCCATCGACCAGAAAATCGCCAGCACCAGGAACACCGTCGTGAACGACACGATCCCGAAGATGAACAGGACCAGCCCCGTCTCCTTCTTCACCGCGCTGATCATTGTGCGGTTGAGGTCCTCCCAGGTCTTGACCTGCCGGTGCATGTCGCCCGCGCTGGGCACCTCGCCCGGGTGGCGCTGTGCGAACGCCTCGTAGATCTCACGCACACGGGTGCGGATCGCTTCAAGCTCGTATCCGTCGGCACCCTTGACCAGCACCGTGGTCACACGCGCAGGATCAACACCGACAACTTCTTTCATCTTTGGGCGGATCTCACCAGTGTCCGGGTCCACCTCGACCGCGAACGGGTTCTCGTCGTCCTTGACCAGGCTCACCCGCTGGGCCGCGTCGAGCCGCAGACTCCGCTGCAGCACATCGAGCGGCACGATGATGGTGCTCTGATCGACCTCATAGAGACCCGACTGGAACTCGTTGGCGATGGGCATCATGATCGACTGGGGATCAACCGGGCGTCCGCTGCTGTCAAGCGAGAGCACGGTCAGACGCACCGAGCCGTCACGCGGCATGAACGAATCGATGCGATCCACCCCGCCGTCGGGCCTGGCGCGGTTGGCCGCCCAGGGCTCATAGCCGCCGTAATCCGTCCGGTAGTTGAGTCCCGTCACCTCAATGCCGACCACGCCCGCCGGCTCAATCACCCCGGTCAGCGGGTCAGGGCGGGTCATCGACAGCCCGTTCGCGTACAGCTCGCCCATCAGCCCCTGGCTGTAGTCCTGCAGGCGAAGATCATCACCCTTGTGGTCCTTTGGCGTGGGCTCTTCGATGGGCTTCCACCACAGGGTGTCCGCGAAGCCGGTCACCGAGCTGTAGCTCGCGGGGTCCACACCCTTGATCGAGACAAGCTCGATGCGGTCGTCGGGGAGCTGGATCATTCCGAAGGTCTCGATCGTCGGCGTCGCCGACTCGATCATCGGGTCCGCTTCCAGATCCGCGATCAGCTCGTCGTAGTACCCGAACCCGACATTGGGCCAGACGATCGCCACATCGCCCACCAGCGTGCGCCCGCTCGAGATCAGGGTCTTGAGAAAGCCGCCCATGACCGACCAGGTGACGAGGATCGTCGCGACCGACAACATAACCGCGACCATCGCCAGCATGGGCATGATCTTGCGGGTCAGGTATTTTCTCGTCAGCAGCGCTTGGTACACGGCGGAGTCTATCCCTTTCTCAGACCCCCATCGGCACTCTCAACCCATTATCGCCATCGGTTGTTCGCGCGATCCGTATCGGGCAGGATCTCATCGGGATCGAGCGTCACGGCCCGGATCTTCCTCCCGCCCGTGTCAACCCCCGCCCGCCAGCGGCTCGTCTGGTGCCAGATCTCCACGGGCAGATCCACAACCTCGCTGCTCCCATCCGCATACTCAACGAGCATCCGCACGGGCATGACCAGATCACCCAGATTGTCGAGCACCACGATCGCACCATCGCCGACAGACTTCACGCCCGCGATCGACTGATCCAGTGAGGACGGCTCAAGGAACCACCCCCGCCAGAACCAGTTGAGATCGGCACCCGCGCCGTCCTCCATCGCCCGGAAGAAGTCGCTGGGCTGCGGGTGCTTCATGTACCACGCATCCATGTACCCATGCCACGCATCATCGAAGCGTTCTGTGCCCAGGATGTACTCACGCAGCAGCCACAGGCCGTAGCCCGTCTTGCGGTACATCAGCCGACCCACCCAGCGCGGCCACGCCCGGTCGGGCTTGGTCATGATCGGCTGACAGTTGGGCGAACTGCACAGCTCCATCGTCTGCTGCACAGCGCGGCCGATATCGACATCCTCCTCATACCAGGCGGCCTTCGAGTACAGGTTGATGAAGGTGTTGAAGCCCTCATCCTGCCACATATAGCGGCGCTCATCGCTGTTGATCAGCATCGGGAACCAGTTGTGCCCGACCTCATGATCCGTCACGCCGAAGAGCCCACGCGGGTTATTGCGTGCGCCGCAGAAGATGATGCCGGGGTACTCCATGCCGCCCTCGGGCCCGTTGATATTGCTCATCGCGGGGTAGGGGTAGGGGAAGAGGAACTCGGAGTAGAACTCGATCGAGTGCTTGATGTATCGCGTCGAACCCCCGTCGGCATGGTCATTGCCCCAGACCCTGGCTTCCTTGGGGAAGAAGGACTGGCAGAGCACCTTTCGCTGCCTGCCGTCACGATCCGTGATTTGCGCCTTGCAGGCGTCCCACATGAAGGCATCGGACGCCGCCCACGCGAAGGTGCGTGCATCGTCGATCTCGAACTTCCAGGTATAGCTGGGCGCATCGCCGGGCTGAAGATCATCCCGCCCGACCTCGTCCGATGTGATGATCCAAACCGGCTCGTCTGAGCCGAAGGCCCGATCCAGCCGCTTGAGTTGCGTCTCGCCCAGCACATCGTCCGGGTTCTGCAGCATGCCGCTGCCCGAGACGATGTAACCGCGCGGGACCGTGATCGAGACCTCGTAGTTGCCGAAATCCGTATAGAACTCGCCGCTGCCGAGATAGGGCAGCGTGTTCCAGCCGTGCACATCGTCGTACTTGCACACCTGCGGGAACCACTGTGCCAGCTCGAAAATCTTGCCCTGCTCGACCGTCTCCGCACCCATGCGCCGAAGATGCGGCGGGATCGGGAACGAGAAATCAAGCTCGAAAACCAGCGTCTGCCCGGATTGCAACGACGAGGGCAAATCGATCCGTCCCAGCGTGTCGTAGACCTTCAGCCCCAGATCGCTGCTCCCGGACACGCCCGCCAGCCGCAGGTTGCTGATCGTGTACCCGCCGTCGAAATCGTCCTCGAGCATCTTCATCACACTGCCCGGCGTGCGGGACCTGGTCCCGATCGACTCGGTGTTGAACAGGTTCTGCTCGAGGTTCAGCCAGATGTACCCCAGTTCGTGCGGCGAGTTGTTATGGTAAGTCACGCGCATGCTCGCGCTGATCGCTTCTTGATCCGCATCGAGCCGCGCATCGATCTGGTAATCGCAACGCTGCTGCCAGTAGTCGGGACCGGGGAAACCCGAACCGAGGCGCATCTCGCTGGGCGTCGCCCATTCGATCTGCTTGAACACATTCTCGCCGTCGCTGCCGCCCGTGCGTCTGAACGCCTCGTCGATCGCACCGACCGAGTCGCTCGCACCGATGCCCGGGCGGTCATCGCTCCTCGCCGAGCCAGAGGCGGCACAACCAAGCGTGCTGATCGGGCAGAACATGAGCACAAAGGCCATCAGGTGAAAAGAACAACGCAGGAATGGGTATGAACGCATGGGCTCAACTCCGCAGGACATGGGGACCGGTGCAGAAACAGCGTCCAAGCCTAGCAGAAACGACCCGGTTCGGCGCTCGATCCGCCCGGCCACGACGGCCCAAGGCGCCACGATCCTCACGCGAACGAAAAAACGGAGAATTCCACCCACACGCGTAACTATTCACTATTTCATCTGTATCTTAACAGTGCAGAGTATGCAGTACCACGATAAAGGAGCTTGCCGATGAAACTCACCCCAGACCATCCGCACCAACCACCCGGCACCAACCAGCATCACGTGCCCGCGCACTGTTCTGCGCCCCCCGGGAAACCGATCATCATCGCCGCGGGTGCGATCTTTATCTGCTGACCCGCAGCCCTGCGTCACGAAGCGTCAGAGCCGACGGTCCAGCAGCCGATACTGCACCGCTTCGCCCACATGCTCGGGTCGCACAGTATCGCTCCCGCTGAGGTCGGCGACCGTCAGCGCCACGCGCCGGATCTTGTCGTACGCACGCGCGCTCAGGCCCAGCTGCGTCATCGCCTGCTCGAGGAGCGCCTTGGCCGTTGATTCAAGGGCCATGTACTCGTCGAGCTCCCTGCCCTTGAGCCGCGCGTTGATGACCTCACCCTGACGACGCATCGCCCGCTCGCGCGCCGCGATGACCTGCGCCCGCATCGTGGCCGTGTCCGTCCCCGTTGCCTTTTTGCTCAGCTCGCTCCAGGGCACCGCGGGCGCTTCGACATGCAGGTCGATGCGATCAAGCAGCGGCCCCGACAACCTCGACAAATACCGCTGCATCTCGCGCCGACCGACCTCGCCGGGCGCGACATCGCCCTTGGGTGTGGGGTTCATCGCCGCCACCAACATGAACGACGCGGGGAACTGCACCGTGCCGTGCGAGCGGGCGATCGTCACCACATGGTCCTCCATGGGCTGGCGCATGGTCTCGAGCACATTGCGGGAAAACTCGGGCAACTCGTCGAGAAACAGAATCCCGTGATGCGCCAGCGAGATCTCGCCCGCACGGGGCACCACGCCCCCGCCCACGATGGCGGGCGAGCTGGCCGTATGGTGCGGCGTGCGCACCGGGCGGCTCGTCACGAGCCCGCGTTTGGCGTCGAGCATCCCCGCGGACGAGTAGATCCGCGTCACCTCGATCGCCTGCTTGGGCGTCATGGTGGGCATGATGCCCGGCAGCGCCTTGGCCATCATGGTCTTGCCCGTGCCCGCAGGGCCAAGCATGACGATGTTGTGCCCGCCCGCCGCCGCGACCACCAGCGCTCGCTTCACCGATTCCTGCCCTTTGACCTCCGCGAAGTCCACCGCCGCGCTGGTCTGCTCGAGCATCGCCGCCACATCCGTGGTCGCATGAGGCTCGAGCCCGAGCTCCCCGTTGAACAACCCGACCACTTCCGCGAGTGTCGAAACCCCGAACACCCGCACACCCTCCACCACCGAGGCCTCCGCCGCGTTCGGTGCGGGAACAACCACCGCGTCGAGCCCGAGATCACGCGCCAGTGTCACCATCGCGATCACGCCCCGGATGGGCCTGATCCGACCGTCGAGCGCCAGCTCGCCGGCGATCAGGGCCCGGCGCGGATCGAGCCCCTGCGATTCGTCCTCGAAGCACAGGTTCCCGCCACCAACATGCACCGGCTGTCGCGATGATTCGAATGATCCGGATGACGCGGATGACGCGGATGACGCGTAGGCAGGATGGATCACCCCGCTGGCGACCAGCACCCCCACCGCGATCGGCAGGTCATACATCGGACCTTCCTTGCGGACATCCGCCGGCGCGAGATTGATCAGTGTTCGCCCCGCGGGCATTGGGTAGCCCGTGTTGGCCATCGCCGAACGCACGCGCTCGAGCGACTCCTTGACCGCGGCATCAGGGAGGCCCACCACGACCTCCTTCTGCAGCTGCGTGTCATCCAGATCGACCTCGATCTCAACGGGCTGGGCATCGATGCCCTGCAACAGAAAGCTTCTGACTTTGGGTATCATGCCGTACAAAATACCAAAACCCGAACACGAATCAACTCTCTTTGTTCGTATTTTGATCAGAATTCTCCATTTATCCCATCGCAAGGGCTTTCCTGTACCATATCAACCATGATTCTGGACCACAAACCCCTGTTGTTGATCTCACTCCTTGGACTGCTCAGCTCGACGGCCCACGCGCAGCAGACCGATCCGGGGGTCACACTTCGCGTCTATGAAGTCAACGCAGAACTCAATTCGATTCCGCAGATCGAGCTCGACCAGACGCCCAACCTCGACGAGCTGCGTGCGAGCATCGATTTCGGCAACCAACACTTTGGCGACCACCACGCACCATTCGTCACCCATGTGATTGGGGAGTTGCTCGTCGAGGTGCCCGGCACCTACACCTTTATGCTCACTTCCGACGACGGATCGCGATTCACGCTCAACGACGCGCTCATCATCGACCACGACGGCCGCCACGGCCCGACCCAGAAGCTCAGCGAGCCCGTGATCCTTGAAGCTGGCAGCTACCCGCTGTTCATCGAGCACTTCGATGCCGGGGGCGGCAAGCGTTTGATGCTTGAGTGGCGACACAGCGAGGCCGTCGATTTCACGGTCATCACCAGCGACAACCTCCGGGCCGAGCGCGACAACACCCGCGTCACCTCGCCCGGGCCCAAACGCATCGCAGGCCAGAACCGACCCGGCGACCGCACCGCCCTCGTCGATGTCCACCCCGGGTGGGATCTGACCACTATCCGTCCCGCGGGCTTCGAGCCCAAGGTCGGCGCGATGTGCTTCATGCCCGACGGACGACTGGTCATCGGGACATTCGATCCGCTGCAGCGTGATGACCGTGAGCTGCCCGACATTGATTCCAAAGAACCCGACAGGCTCTACGCGATCCTCAACTGGGACAGCGAGGACCAGTCGGAGATCGAGGTCGTCGAGATCGCCACGGATCTGTACGAGCCGACCGGGCTGTGCGTGGTGGACGGCGAGTTGTATGTTGCCCATCGCAAACGCGTCGAGCGCCTGCTCGATCTGGACAACGACGGCTACTTCGAGACGCATGAACTCGTGGCCGAGGGCTGGGAGGGGTGGAACTACCACCAGTTCGCCTTCGGGCTCGTCGAGCTCAATGGCAAGCTCTACACCGCGCTGTCCACCGCCATGGCCCCGCCCAACTGGGAGGGCATGCAGGACAACGCCGGGCCCAACGGGCCGATGCGGGGCGGGCTGGTGGAGATCGACATCGAGGCCAACACGGCCCATGTCATCGCCGGCGGCTGGCGCACCCGCTGCACACGGCCCCCTCGCCGCGTCGCGCGTTCCGGCCCGGCGACTGGAACACCATCCGCGTGGTGGCCGACGGGCCGATCATCCGCACCTGGATCAACGGCGTGCCGGCGGCGGAGATCTTCGACGCGATGACGGCGTCGGGGCATATTGGGTTTCAGGTCCATGATGTGGGCGGGCGGGAGGAGCCGCTCACGGTGGAGTTTCGCAATGCGCGGATCAGGGAGATGGACTAAATCGGGTGCCCTGCTCACGCGCAGCTTGAGCAGGTAGTCAGTACGCATCCGTTCCTGCTCAAACCCGATGAAGACATCGGGCGTGAGCAGGGCACCCGACGGTGCTGATTCGCTCACCGCAGCTCGTAGACCGCCTCAACACACGCCATATACCGCTCGGTCTCGGGCGATTCGCGTTCGTCGATAAGCACGAAGCCGCACTTCTCCAGCACGCGGCGTGAGCCGGTGTTGCTGCTCGCGACATGGGCGATCAGCGGGCGATGCTCGACAAGGCGCACAAACTGTTGCAGTGCTTCGCTCATGATGCCCTTGCCCCAGTGCTCACGCGCGATCAGGTAGCCGACATGGACCTGGTCCTCGGCCGTGAAGCTGCTGACTTTGCCGACGACGACGCCCTCATGCAGGATGACTCTTGCGACCTCGTGCGGGCTCTGGGGCGCGCTGTTCCATCGCGCTTCGAACTGCTCACGCGGCAGCGGATACACCATCGACATCGCGTTGCCGAGGGGGTCCTGGCGCATGGCGAAGATGGTCTCGAAGTCCGAATCGATCGGCTCGCGCAGCTCGACCGTGCCGGAACTCATGCCGCCGACACCGAGCGCACACCTGCGCCCATGGTCGGGATGAACCGGGCGATCTGTTCGAGCACGGCCTTGCGGGACTGGCTTCGGCGCACCGCGTCCATCGAGGAGACCAGATCGTCGATCGTCGTTGCCGACACATCGGTGGTCTCGTCGAGGGCGTAGATGCCGGGGTGGCTGGTGTGCATGAGGCCCTGGGCGTCGTAGCTCAGCTCTTCGTAGAGCTTTTCACCGGGGCGGGCGCCGCTGAGGATGATGGGCACGGCGTTGGGGGCGTGCTGTGATCCCATGGGCTGGCCGATGGTGGGCTCGTAGCCGCAGGCGCGGATGAAGCGTTTGGCGAGCCCGAAGATCTCGATGGGCTCGCCCATGTCGAGGACGAAGACTTCACC
>CAYQRD010000044.1:0-18202 GCA_964419845.1 uncultured Phycisphaeraceae bacterium | reverse complement strand
GTAGTGCTCGTGGGTGCCGCGTCCGGTTTTGCCCATGACGCCGTGGCCGTGGGAGTCGTCGACGACGAGCAGGGCGTTGTACTCGTCGCAGAGCTTTCGCAGCCCGGGCAGGTCGGCGATGTCGCCCTCCATGGAGAAGACGCCGTCGGTGATGACCCAGATCTGCCCGGTGACCTCTGGGTCGTTCTTGGCTTTTTCGAGCGCCTCGCGGGCCGAGTCCATGTCGGAGTGCTTGAAGACGCCCTTTTTCACGCCCTTCTTGATCACGGGGGTGAGTCGCATCGAGTCGATGATGCAGGCGTGGTTGAGTTCGTCACTGATGATGATGTCGCCCGCTTCGCAGCAGGTGGGGAAGAGGGCCTCGGTCGCGTTCCAGCAGCTCACGAAGGTGTAGCTCGCTTCGGTGCCCATGTACTGTGCGATGGTGTCTTCGAGGGTGAGGTGCGGGGCGAATGTGCCGCAGATGAAGCGGACCGAGGCGGTGCCCGCGCCGTACTTGCGGAGCGCCTCGATCCCGGACTCGACGACATCGGGGTGGTTGGCGAGCCCGAGGTAGTTGTTGGAGCACATGCAGATGCGCTCGTGGCGGCTGCCGTCGTCGTCGATCATGGTGACGGTCGCGCCCATGGGCGAGTCGAGCGTCTGGAGGTGCTTGAGCTGCCCGGAGGACTCGAGCAGTTCGAGCGTT
This sequence comes from uncultured Phycisphaeraceae bacterium, assembly GCA_964419845.1. Lineage (GTDB taxonomy): Bacteria > Planctomycetota > Phycisphaerae > Phycisphaerales > UBA1924 > UBA1924. The sequence continues at coordinate 17,514 of CAYQRD010000044.1, read as the reverse complement.
TCACGGGTGCGGACGGCGAATGGGGTGCTGGTGGCGGTGGTCATCTGTGAATCTCCTCGTTTGCGTGCGATTCTAGGAGGATGGTGTCCGAGAGTTCATCGGGCGGTGGCACAGGCGTCCCGCCTGTGCGATGTCGATTGTGCTGAATCAGCAGAGAATGCACAGGCGGGACGCCTGTGCCACCGGGTTTCTGTGGATTCGATGCTAACAATGCTCTGTTGAACAAGCACCAGAAAGCCAAACTCGAAGGGATCCTCGAATCGTTGCCCAAGGACGAGCGGGATCGGTTGTACGACGAAGCGCGTCAGCAGCGGTCCGACGCGCAGAAGCGTCGCGGTGCCAAGGCACGCGAGACCTACGACGGCGAGCGCGTCGGGCGAGGCAAGCGCCGCCCGGACCCGCTGATCGACTGGGTCCTGCGTCTGGTTGACAAGGAATATGCGCACAAACGCGGCGATGCATCAAACGACGAGCAGGAGTTGGCCCAGGGCATGGTCGTCGGGCTGACGCGTCGGCGGGCGACGGTGCTGCTCGAGGGCGCGACCGAGCCGATGCTGGCCCGTCTGAGCGCCGAGATGGCAGGCAAGCAGCAGTCGGCCATCGCCGTGGGCGATCGGGTATCGATCACCGAGCTCGAGCTGCCCGGCGAGGAAGAGCAGTTCGAGGTGGTCAATGTGCTGCCCCGCACCAGCAAGCTCGCCCGCCCCGATGCCCACAACCCACAGCAGGAGCGCGTCGTCGCGGCCAATGTCGATGTGGTGGTGATCGTGGTGTCGGTGGCGTCGCCGCCGCTGCACCCGCGATTGATCGACCGCTATCTGGTCGCGGTCGAGTGGGGCGATTGCGACGCGATCATCGCGGTCAACAAAGTCGACCTGCTGCCGCCCGATGAGCTCGCCGAGACACTCAAGCGGCTCGACCCCTACCGCGACGCGGGGATCCCCATCGCGGTCTGCGCCGCGGTGCCCGGCGACGATTCGGCATCGCGCGTCGATGAGCTGCGCACGCTGCTGGCGGGCAAGACCTGTGCGTTCGTCGGGCACTCGGGCGTGGGCAAGAGCTCGCTGGCCAACGCGCTGGACGCCAAGCTGGGCATCGAGACGGGCGCGGTGCGCGACCTCGACCAGCGCGGTCGCCACACAACCACGGCCAGCGCCATGCACTTCATCGACAATCCGGACGGCTCACAGATCCGGGTGATCGATACGCCGGGCGTTCGGTTCTTCGGGCTCGCGGAGATCAGCCCCGATGAGCTGCGCTGGCTGTTCCCCGAGTTCGAGCCGTTTGTGCACTCGTGCAAGTTCACCGATTGTTCGCACGAACACGAGCCGGGCTGCGCGGTGAAGGCCGCAGTTGAGGCGGGCGAGCTTTCGGCGGCGCGGTACGACACATACCTGCGTCTGCTCGAGGAGCTGCGCACCGGCGGCAAACCCAAGGATGTAACCGAGCGGATCAGGCCCCGTGCTGATGACCTCGAACTGTGAAAACGGTTTCTGGTTACCTGAGTCCGCAAGTTGCTGCGCGGCTTTTCTTTCTGTGAGTTGATTGTTGCAAGTGGTTCGCGCAGGGCGGTCTTGAGATGGGCGACGGCACAGATGCCTGATCGAGTTCATCAGCATCATAAAAACCACAGGCGCCGCCCCTCTCGGGTTTCGGCGCCGTGTGGCTCGTGTGGCTGGGTCTTGTAGCGGGGTCAGGAGAGTTCGATGTAGTCTCGGATGAACGCCGCGATGTCGTAGAAGTTGAGTCGCAGATCACCGTTGTGATCGGCCGCGAGGTCGTTGCTCTGGAAGAGTGCGATGTAGCTCATGATGTCCATGACATTGGTCACGCCGTCGGGGGCATAGTCGACGCGTGTCGCACGAGCGGGGATGACCAGCGTCTGATTGGCTGCGACATGAGTGAGCGTGGTGAACGAACCGTCGGGCCACCGGACCTGCACGGCATCGATGGTGTCGGTGTCCCCGAGCCCGGTATGGATCTCGATGGGTGATGAGGATGCGTGGTTGGCACCGCAGTGCATCGGGCGGGGCTGGGTGTGATCGGCGGTGATGATGTTGACCATGGCACCGATGCCGTTGGGGGCGAGTCGGGCGTTGGCGCTGGTGTCGAGCAGGACGCGGACCCAGTTGCGGTCCGCGGGCGTTGCGTTGTCTGTGAGCGTGTTGGCGAAGAGGCGGAGCTGGCCGACATTCTCGAAGATGGCGATATCGAGGTCGCCGTCGTTCTCGATGTCCATGCGGACCATGCCACGGCCCTGCCCGGTGTGCACGAAGCCCGCTTGGGCTGCGACTTCGGTGAAGTCGACACCGTTGCCGGCGTTCTCGAAGAGTACGGCCGGATCGCCGATGAACGCGCCGATGAAGCCGTTGGTTTCTGCGAGATCGAGGTCGCGGTCGTGGTCGAAGTCCTGCATGAGCACGCCCCAGCCCCAGTAGCCTGCGCTTGTGCCGTTGTCTCGCGCGGTGTCGTTGAACGAGCCGTCGGGGTTCTGGATGAGCAGGACATTGCCCGGCCCGCTGCTGGTGTAGTTGATCGAGGAGATGTACATATCGAGCAGCCCGTCGTTGTTGATGTCGCCGACATCGATGCCCATGGCGCTGGCGGAACCGATGCCGTTGGCGATACTGGTCCGATCGACGAAGGTGCCGTCTCCGTTATTGACGAGGTAGCGTGAGCGTCCGGTATCCGAAACAAGGATGATCTCCGGGTAGCGATCGTTGTTCATGTCCACGAAGTGCGGGATGAACCCGGGGACCTCTGTAAACTCGATGCCCGCCTCTGCCGTGACATCGGTGAAGCTGTAGTCCGTGTCGGCACCATTGTTGCGGAAGAGCCGGTTGCACGGGCGGCTCTCGTTGTAGCCGCAGACCATGAGATCGAGGTCGCCGTCGAGGTCGTAGTCGCCCCAGCCCGATCCGATCCCGTCGCGGGTGTCGCCGAAGAGTCGATTGACGCCGCAGCTGACCGCGACATCGGTGAACGACCAGTTCCCGTTGCTGTCGGGGCCGTTGTTCCGGTAGAGGATCATCTTGCCCGACGCGGGCGCGAATGTCGCGTCGCCGTAGGAGGTGACGAAGATGTCGAGGTATCCGTCGTTGTTGTAGTCGGCCGCAGACGCGCCAAAGGTGTAGTGAGCGCGATCGACACCCCAGGCGGCGGCCTGCTCGCTGAATGTGCCGTCGGCGTTGTTGATGTAGAGGTAGTCTCCGACCCCGCCGCCGGCGAGGACGAAGATGTCGTGGTACCCGTCGTTGTTGAAATCGCCCGCGACTCCGCCTCCCTGCATCGCGGAGTAGCGGCTGCCCGGGGCGATGGCGCGCTGGGCGCCGCCGAGGCCGGCCTGCTCTGTGACCTCGATGAAGGACAGCGAGGTCTGGGCCCCACGCTCGGTGCCGGGTACGCCCGCGGCGGGCGATGCGGTCATCGGCGTCCTCTGGGCAATGGCGGTGCTCGGAAGCAGAGAGAGCGCCGCGCACAGCCCTGCGGCTACGCTCACGCGACGCGATTCACACTGGAAAGCAGCAGACAGCATGTCAGACCCCACACGATTCTGGGTGCCCACACGATACCGGCACACCTGGGTGTGCTTGGGCGCAGGACAACACATCGGAATGCGCTCGCGTCCAACCCACACGAGTCGTCGGACGGTCGATTTGACACGGGGCAGGGCCCATGCGTCGCATCGAACAGCACCATGTGGGGAATTGCGTCGCGCACGGGCGTGTCATCGCCGGGAATCCGGCTGGCGCCGGGCCTCAACGCGTTGGGAGGCCCATATCATGTACCCGTCGGCGTGTTCTCGTTCGAACGGAACGCAGAAACCCCTGTGAGCCGGTCTGCCATTTTGGGGCAGGCGGTGAACACATTGCCGGGTTGATGTCGTGCTCTCAAATACCCCCACGGTGTTCGAGAACGGAACTTCTCAGGTATACCAGAATCACCCCGGGTCTACAAGTACATTTTCCGCCCATCGGCGGTATGAAGGCTGAAAAAGTATGCATGAGCACCAGGAAGCGTCATCGCCGTACGGGACAGGGGGCTACAGCCCCGAACAGTTTGCAGACGCGATGGCGGCGCTGGAGCGCTGGGGGAAGGGCTATCTCGATGCGCTGCCCGAAAGGGCGGTCGGCACGGATCGTCAGCCCGGGCAGACGCTCGACATGCTCGATGCCCTCCCGCCCGAGACCGGGCTGGGCATGGGGCTGTGGGACGCGGTGGGCGATGAGCTCCGCGAGATCATCGAGCCCGGGCTGGTGCACTGGCAATCGCCGGGCTTCTTCGCGTACTTCCCGTGCAGCGGATCGCTGCCGGGGGTGATGGGCGAGCTGGCCGGTGCGGTGCTCAATGTCAACGGGATGCTCTGGTCGACATCACCCAGCGCGACCGAGCTTGAGATGCGGGTCATGGACTGGTGTGCCCGGATGTTCGGGCTGCCCGAGGCGTTCCGCTTCGACGCCCAGCCGAACGCCGGGGCCTCGGGGGGCGGGTGCATTCAGGGGACGGCGAGCGAGGGCGTGCTCTCCGCGTTGTGTGCCGCACGCAAACGCAAGGTGAGTTCGGGTCGTGACCGATCGAGCATGTGTGTGTATACCTCGACGCAGGCGCACTCGTCGATCGTGAAATCCGCGATGGTCGCGGGGCTGGCCGACAGCCCCGAGGATCGGTCGCGGGTCCGGCTGATCGGGACGGACGACGGGCTGCGGATGGATGTCAACGCGCTGCGTGATTCGATTGAGCGGGACCTCGATACGGGGCTTACCCCCTGCCTGGTGAGCACGACGCAGGGCACGACCTCGACGGGCGCCAACGATCCGCTCGAGGAGATCGGTGCGATGCTCGCATTGATGCCCGAGAGCAAGCGCCCCTGGCTGCATGTGGACGCGGCGTGGTCCGGGGTCGCGGCGGTGTGCCCCGAGTTCCGCGGGATGCTCCAAGGGGTCGAACGGGCCGATTCGCTGTGCATCAACCCCCACAAGTGGCTGATGACGAACTTCGACTGCGATCTCTTCTGGGTGCGCGATCGCAAAGCGCTCACGGATTCGATGAGCATCACCCCCGCGTACCTGCGCAATGACCAGAGCGAGGCGGGGGCGGTCGTGGACTATCGGGACTGGCATGTCCCGCTGGGGCGACGGATGCGAGCGCTCAAGCTGTGGTGGGTTATCCGGTATTTCGGGATCGACGGGCTCCGCTCGCACATCCGGCACCATGTCCGGCTCGCGTGGCAGTTTGAGCAGTATGTGGAGAACGAGCCACGGCTCTCGATGGTCTTCGAGCGGGCCCTCTCGCTCGTGTGCTTCGCGGTCAACGGGGACGACGAACGCACCAGGCAGCTGATCGACCGCGTCAACGCGCGCCGGCGGGTGATGATCTCGCATACCCGGGTGCCCATCGATGGCGAGCCCCGCTGGGTCGCACGGGTCGCGATCGGGGCCAGCGGTGTGACCGAGCAGCATGTCGCACTGCTAATCAGCGAGATCGACGCGGTGCTCGCGGAGGTGGTACAGTGAGGGTCATGAACTGCACAGCCCACAGGATGCTTATGTTTCTCGTCTCGATGGGGCTTGCCGCGGGCGTGGCCGGGTGCGCCGGGCATGCGTCGCGATCGCACGGTGTCGCTGGCGGCGAGGATCGCGTCGCGCAGCACGCGGGTGTTGCCGAGTTGTCGATCGAGCCCGGGGCATACGAGCGTGCGTTCGCGATCGCCCGCGAGCGGCTGATGGACTATCGGTTCGCGATCGATCGGGTTGATGCCCGGCGGGGCGTCATCACGACGCACCCGAAACGGACAGCCGGGCTTGCGTCGCCCTGGGATCAGGAGCAGTCCGGACTCGGGCAGGAGTGGGAGGATCTGATCAACGAGCAGCGGCGCGTGGTGCGGATCGAGTTCGATCTCGAAGACGGTGAAGCCTCGAGCATGAGCGTGACGGTTGAGCTGCTCCGCACGCATCGCCCGGGCTGGCGTGTCGAGAGCGAGAGCGTCCGGCTCTCGACGCACGCTCGGACACGCGACGAGCTGGGGCGTATCGAGCCCGCTTCGTACACGGAACGCATCGGACTCGATGCCCGTTTCGCGGAGCGATTGGCCTGGTCGATCGAGGCCTCGCTGCGCGAGTGATCAACCCCGCAGCGGTCGGGCCAGGATCGGTCCGGGCTTGGGCTCGGCGATCTGGTCACCCGGGAAGAGCATCAGGAGCGGATCCGCAATCTTGCTATGGGCGTTCTGGTGCTTGTGCCCCAGCGCTTTGGCGATGAGCTCGCCCCGTGACGATGCGCCGATCTTCTTGTGCAGGTTCTTCACATGATCATGCACGGTGTGGGCGCTGCGTCCGAGCTGCTCTGCGATGACGCGCACGGAATGTCCCTGGATCAGCAGATCCAGCACGCCCTGCTCACGGTCGGTGAGCCATGCGCGGGGATTGGTGACATGCACGAGCGCGTCGCTGGCACGGATGCTCAGCGGTTGGTGCAGCGCGTTGAGCAGTTGCAGCCCGAGCCGTGCTTCAGCCAGCTCGGTGTCGGGCTCGTAGCCGACCAGATTGAGCAGCCAGAGCCCCGAGCCGTTGCCGACGATGGGGACGGCGTGTATGAGCGGGTTCGTGGCCTGAGCGCTGGATAGCGCGCGCCCGATGGGTGTGGAACTCCAACTCGGCGACAGGCTCTGCAAGGGTGCGACAATGCCGCGCGAACGCGCGTGTTCTGGCAGGGTGAAGCCCAGGCGCGTGAGGCGTTCGGATTTGTCCTGCAGCGCGATGGCGCGTGGGTCCTGTCCGTTGTGGGAGCCGCCGATGGCGACCCCCGAGGAGATGACTTCGGTCCGGTCGTTCTCGTGACTGATGGTGGTCACAAGCGACAGGACGATCGCCCGATCCGAGATGGTGGCGATGGCCTGAGCGCACTGATGAACCCAGTTCTGGGTGGGGATCGCGGGCAGGACATCGACAAGGTGCGTTGCCCGGGCCGCGGTTCTGACTGCGTTTGGGATGTCGTTCATAGCGGAATCCCTCAATGTGGCGTTCGACAAGCGACCGCGCTTTCCCTACTCACCTATCTTATCACATATATTGGAAAGTTCAGACCCGTTTGTCGGATTCATTTGTCGCAAATGATTCAACGATGGTGGGTCTGTTGGCACAGCGGCAGGGCCTTGACCGTTCGGGTGTTCGGCGATGGGGCCGTGTTTCTCCGCTGGCGGTGGAATGCGTGCGATTTCACAGGAGCCGCCTGGATCGGGGTTTATGAACGAATCCGAGGGGCAATTCGCGTTCAGATTCTTCAGATTCTGTGGTATCCACCTAATTTGAGGGCATATTGGTGGGGTCGGGCAGACACTGGGGCTTGCCTGATACTGAGACCACCACTTCCCCAGCAGATTTGAGCGGAGACTGTGTCATCATCGACGAGGTGGTGCAGCAGTAGTACTTATGTCGATCCACTTCGGATCATCTCGATTTGTCTTTGCGCCCATCTCGTGGGAGCCCGAGGTTCTTTCGAAGCTCGAGACTCACCACATCGTGGGGTGGAGCAGGGTTGGCGCTCAGCGGACACGCTTTGGTGCGCGGCTCAAGCAGTTTCTTGATGCCCAGCCGGGCAGCGAGGTGCTGGTGCTGCACGGGCGTGGGATTCTTGATATCGAGGGTTTCTGCGGCCAGCTCGAACGCCTGATCCCCACCGAGCGGCTCGCCCGCAGCGTGGACGGGGCGGAGGGGATCGCCGCGATCCTGCGTTCGACGGGCAGTGCCCACGGCGCGCCGATCCGGCAGCGTTTCTTCCTCTGGCACGATGCTGATGTCCTCCTCCGCAACAACCCCCGGCTATTCGGGCAGCTCGTCGAGGTTATCGCGGGCGTGAGCGCCGAGATCGAGTTCGGGAGTGATTCCGGGCTGCTCCAGCGCTGTCTGTATCTGGGTGGAAGGGCGTTGGCCGATCATGCCCGGGAGCCCGAATCGCGGTTCCATCGCTGGGAAGATGACGGCCCGGGTGTGCCATTCTGGTCGCTGGTGAGCGGCGAGGATCGCCCGAGCACGGCGCTGTGCTCGATTGACACGCTTATGCGTGAATGAGCGGGTCGCAGAGAACCCATTCTGATGTTTGCGGCGGCCCGGGTTGATCCCGGGCTTGACTTTGCGCCCAGATCGTGCTTGGGTGGGTGTTCATGCGGATCATCAGCGGCCAATACAGACGACGCAAGCTCCACTCGCCACCCGAGGGCTCGATCACACGCCCCTTCCCGGACATGGTGAAGGAGGCGATGTTCAACCTGCTCAGGGGGCACTTTGAGGGCGAGACGGTGCTCGATTGCTTCTGCGGCACGGGCACGGTGGGGCTTGAAGCCGCCAGCCGGGGCGCCAGCCGCGTGGTGTGCATCGAGCGTGACCGGCGGGTGACCAAGGTGCTCGAGAAGAATATCGAGATGCTCGGGGCGGAGGAGACGGTCGAGATCGTGACCGGCGATGCGCTGGGGCCTACGGCGATCCATCGCTGCCCCAAGCCCGTGCACATCATCTTCTTTGATCCGCCCTACGCGATGGTGCAGGACCCGGAGGACTGGGTGCGGGTACGCACACAGTTTGAGCGGCTCATCGCACAGCTTGACGACACGGGCTACGCGGTGCTCCGCACCCCGTGGCCGCTCTTCCACAAGATCGAGCGGGGCGGGGTCGAAGCGCACACGAGCAAGGCGCCCAACAACATCGAGATGGTGGACGGCGAGGAGATGATCGAGATCGATCTCAACGACCCTGAAGCGGACGCGATGATGGAGGCGTTCGAGAAGGACCTCGCGCGGGACGCGAGCACGCCGACCTTTGAGACGGTGGATATCGATCTGAGCATGAACGGGGCGCTCGGGCCCGAGACCCATTCGTACGGCGGGATGGCCCTGCATCTGTATATGCGAGATCCGGCCGCCGGGGGCACATGACAGCCGGTACACTGTGGGCATGGAAGATCTGTTCACGGCGGCGCGCGCACCGGACCCGATTGACGACGGGCCAAGCGATCAGTACATCGGGGTGATGCAGGGGCTCAGCGCCGCGCAGCGGGATGCGGTCACGCACGATGGCGGGGCGTTGATCGTGCTCGCGGGGCCCGGCACGGGCAAGACACGGGTCATCACGGCTCGGGTGGCGCACATGATCCGCGAGCGCGGCATCGAGCCCGATCGGATCGCGGCGGTGACCTTCACGAACAAGGCGGCGGGCGAGCTGCAGGGGCGGTTGGCGGAGCTTGTGGGCGATACGGTCGCGGCTCGGGTCAAGGCGTCCACCTTCCACAGCCTTGGATTGGCCATCGTTCAGCGCTTCGCGGATGTGCTCGGGTTGCCCAGCAACCCCGAGCTGATCGATTCGGCTCAGCGGAATCGCCTGATCCGCGAGATCATCCGAGAGGAGCGGCTCTACCGGCGTGCGCTGGGCAGCGGGATCGGCGCAGCCAGCGAGCACGCGCATCAGACGATGGAGCAGCTGCGGCACCTGGGGATGGACAGCGCCGATGGGCGGGCCTGGCTCGATGGTGCGCGGGCGGGGCTGGGAGCGCTTGAGGATGATGAGCGTGGTGCGCGGGCCGCCGAGCTTGATCGGTTCGAGGACGGGCTGGGGGTGTACGGGCACTTTGAGTCACGCTGCCGATCACGCGGGTGGCTGGTGTTCGATGATCTGATCCTGCTGCCCAGCAAGCTGATCCGTGAGCACGAGGCGATCGCTTCGATGCTGCGGTACGAGTACCGGCATGTGGTGGTCGATGAGTTTCAGGATGTGAACGCGGCTCAGATCGCGATGATCCGCGCGTTGTGCCCTCCCGAGCGCGATCCGGATGTGTGCGTGGTGGGCGACGATGACCAGAGCATCTACGGGTTCCGGGGGGCGGACGATCGTGCGTTTGCGCACTTCGCGTCGATCTGGAGCGGGGCGCGGACGGTCGAGCTGACCACGAACTACCGCAGCGCCAGGATCGTGGTGGACGCGAGCAACGCGACGATTACCCGTGCGGTGTCCAGGTTTGCGCCCGAGAAGGAAGCGGTCGCCCATCGCGGCGAAGTGGAGGGCTCTTCGGTCGAACTGCTGCGGATGGAGGACGACGGCCAGAGCGGTGAGGCGATCGCGTCGATGCTGCTGGCGATGGCCAGCGAGGGCGGGGAGGGGTTCAGCTTCGGGGACTGCGCGGTGATCGCCCGGACGACGAGTTTCCTCGAGCAGATCGCGCAGACGCTGCTGCTCGAGGGCATCCCGATCGACATGCGCGAGAAGCACGCGCCTATGGAGGATGAGGGGGTGCGCGATGTGTTCGCGTGGGCACGCTGGCTGGTTGACCCCGAGTCGAGCAACGATCTGCGCCGGGTCCTGACGCGTCCGCCCTATCGCTGCGACGCGTTGCGGCTGGGCTCGCTGATCTCGGGCTACCGCACGGCGCGATCCCGGTACGAGAGCACGGGGGCAGGGGCCGATGAGCCCGATCCGGGCACGCTGCTTGATTGGGTGCGTTCGCGTGCGGATGACGAGATGCGTGCGAAGGTCGAGCAGATGCGGGCGCTGGGCGCGGAACTCGGGGCGGTTGCGAGCGAACGCAACGCGCCGGAGACGGTGGTCGAGATCATCAAACGCACGGGCGTCGTGCATCGCGAGCTCGGGGATGGGCGATCGCGGGCACGGAGGATCGAATCGCTCTCGGCGGTGGTGCGGTTCGCACGCACGCGGCTGAGCCGGTTCGAGGCACCGGGCGATCTCGGGGCGATGCTGGCCTACTTTGATGATCTTGATGCGAGCGAGCAGTCGCTGGGCGAGTTGCCCGAAGAGACAGTGGCCCGCAGCGGTGGGGACCCGGCGGGGGGCGATCGCGGGGCGGTGGCGCTGCTCACGGCGCACTCGTCCAAGGGGCTTGAGTTTGATACGGTCTTCATCCCGCGGGTGGGCCAGTTCGGCTATCCGCAGGCGAACCGCGGGGACGACGGCGTGCTCCCGGAGGGGGTTGCGGATCGCGGGGATGATGCGCGTGACGAGAAAGCGCGACAGAGCGACGAGGAGCGGCGGGTGTTCTTCGTGGCCCTGACGCGGGCGGAACGGCGCGCAGTTGTCATGGCGAAGCTGCCCAAGAAATCGAGCACCACCAACTTCGCACTTGAGCTGCGTGATGCGCTCGGTGAGCGGCTGGTGCAGCGGGATGTCGCCGAGGTCATCGATCCGCAGCGTGCGGGCGACGCGGTGAGCCGGCTGAGCGCCGAGTTCAAGGCGCAGCGGCGCGTGCGAGATGTCTTTGATCAGGCGAAGCGTGGTGCGCGGCGTGATGCGGCGCAGGCCATCGATGCACACGAGCTGGGCGAGATTGATCGCGACGAGATGCTCGTGCGGGTCAGCGATGCGGCGGATCGGGCAGCGGTCGTGAGCGAGGTGCTGCGGACGGGCGAGTTGCCCGGTTGGGCGAGCGACAGCCAGACACGGGCCTACGCGGCGCGGCTGATCGAAGCGATGGATACGCAGGGCGAGGTTCAGGAAACGGGCTCGATCTACCCAGGGCTCTCAGGGCCGCTGACGCTGAGTTTCTCACAGATCTCCAAGTATCTGCATTGTCCCAGGTGCTACCTCGCGGAGTATGTGCTCCGCTTGCCGACGGAGGACGGGGTGCACGCCGCGGTGGGCACGGCGGTGCACGAGGGGCTCGAGCTTTTCTACAAGCGGTGGCGCGACGCGGACGCGGAGGGTGAGGAGACGCCGGGCTTTGCGGCGTTGGAAGAGATCGTGCACAAGAGTTTCATGCGACACTGGCCCCGTGATCTCGCGGTGAATCCGGATCGGCTCGAGCAGCTCGATGCGATGCTGCGGGTGTTCTGGGAACGGCTGCATGATGCCGATGCGCACATCGAGGAGCTCGAGAAGTCGATCAAGCTGGGGTATGTGTGCGAGGGCCAGACGCACAAGCTCAGCGCCAAGATCGATCGTATCGATGCGAGCGCCAGCGGCGGCCGACGGGTGATCGATTACAAGACGGGCTCGGCGCGGAAGGACCTCAAGGAGCCCAGTGCGACGGATCTGCAGCTCGGGATCTACGCGATGGCCCTGACGGCGGAGCTGGGCGATCCCGGCCCGGGGAGCGTGTGCGAGTACTGGCTCCTGCAGGACGGATCGCGGGGCGTGATCGGGTTCGATGCGTTGAACATGGACAAGATCCGCGGACAGATCGACAAGGCGATTACCGGCATTCTCGCGGGCGACTGGCATCGCGGGCGGCGTTGCACGGGCGATGACGCGTCCTGCACGATTCTGGATGTGTGTGATGAGGTGTTTTCGGACACTGATGCTGGGTGAAGAACCTGATTTTGGGGGGTTGGCTGGGACTTGCTGAATCGCCGGGGCGTTGGACCGGTACATTGAGTGTGATGATCTTGCGAGCGAGTTCGGGTCTGATTCGGGTTGCCGCTGTGGCGTGTCTTGCGCTGCTGCTGTGGTTGCCCGCTGCGGTGCTCGGCGGCGAGGTCATCCCCGACCAGCAAGGCGTGCGGCGCTTCGGACTGAGCAATGGGCTTGAGGTGGTGGTGGTCCCGACCGATGCGATGGAGCGTGCCGGTGGGGATCGCGGGCGCGTGCAGGTGTGGCTCGTCGTGCGCGCGGGGACCATGGATGAGACAGACGAGGAGCGTGGCGCGGCGAGCATGTGCGAGCGTGTGCTGCGGCAGGGCATCGGCGGGCTGGACGCGACGACGATCGACGCGCTGCTCAGCGAGGACGGGTCGGGCGGGCCGGGTGCGATGCATCAGCGCGGCTCGATCGTGGGGCTGGACCAGACGATCCTGACGGGTCATGTCTCGGGGGAGAGCCCCGATGAGCTGGAAGCGCTGCTTGGTTTTTACAGCGATGTGCTCGACCCGGAGACTTGGGACATCGGCGGCGATCGGATCGAGGTCGCGCGTCGTTCGCTTGAGGAGTTGCTCTCGCGGGGCAGGACCCCGGAGATGCTGGCCCGGCAGCGTTGGTTGCCGAGACTGCTCGGCGATGGGTTGCTCGGCACACGCATTGACATGCCCGAACCCGAAGAGGTTGCTCGGCTGAACGCCTCGACGATCAGCGGCTTCGCTGAGCGTGTGTACAGCCCGAGCCGGGCGACGCTGATCGTTGTGGGCTCGACGGACAGACTCAAGCTCGACGAGCTCATCGGCGCGTCGCTGGGCGGGCTCCCCGCCGGAGCGGCGTGGGCCGTGCGTGATCTCAAGAGCGGGACCGAGAATCATGAGGAAACGGTGTTCGAAGTCGAGCCCGGGGTCGAGGGCCATCAGGTGGCGTTGGTCTGGGTGAAAGGGTGCGACGCGACCGCGCCTGGCCCGGCTCGCTCATGGAGTGTGGAGGCCGGTGATTTCGATCAGCAGATGATGCGCTCGATGCTGATCGATCGGGTCGCGGTTGAGCTGATCAGGCACCGTGTGGAGCGGCTGGGGGTCGCGGCGCTGGGCGGCGGGGTGCAGGTCAGTGTTGGGCGGTTCGAGATCGGGGGTCAGGTCGATCTGCTGCAGTGTGTGGTGCAGAACGATGGCCGGTCGCGGGAGGATTGGCAGGAGACGGTGGGGTATCTCGTAGGTGAGTGTGATCGGCTGGCCTGCGACGGTGCCGGCGATGAGGAAATCGCACGGGCCCGCGGCTCGCTCCTGGCGCGCTGGCATCGAGATGCGGATGATTGGCGATCGCAGTCGAACCGTGAGCGGGTGTGGTTGCTGCACTGGCTGGTGACGACGGGACGGCCGGTGATCGGGGCGCAGCGATGGGACGCGATGGCGACGGGCCTGATGACCGGGATCAGCGACGCGGAGATCAATGCCGCCGTGCGTTCCATGCTTGCGCCGGCGCGTGCTCGTGTGCTTGCGGTGAGCGCGGGCGAGCGCAGGGACACGAGAGCGATGGGTGGTGAGCTCGCATCGCGAGTCGCGGAGGTGCGGAGCGAGCCGGCCGAACCGCTCGCGGCGGACTGGATGCGAACGCTCGGCGGCGCGTTGCTCGACGAGACGGACTTTGGCGGACAGGTTGAGCGGGTGACGCAGCACGCACGGTCGGGTGTCTGGGGGGCGGAGCTGGGCAACGGTGTGCGGGTCTGGGCACGGGCGACGGATGGGGATAAGGACAAACGGATCGAGCTGAGCGCCACGATGTCGGGTCCGATGTTCGGCGACGGATCATTGCGTGAGCGCGAGATCAATGCCTCGATGCTCGCGTGGCGTACGGCGTGCAGCGAGAGCCGGGGCGCACGCTGGCTTGCGGTGTTCTGTGAGTCCAAGGAAATCGAAGTGCGTGCTCGGCGCGTTGTCGGCGGGGTGCAGCTGCGTGTGTCCGCGCCTAGCGATGAGGCCGAGTCCGCGATGGGGCTGATGTATCTGCTGCTTGATCGCCCGATGATCGATCCGGATGCCTTTGCGGAGTGGCAGGCGAGCGATCGAGGTAAGCCTGGAACGGAGGATCAGGTCGAGCGTGGTCTGGCGATGCTGTACCGCCCTGAGCTTGTTGATGATCGCGGCGACGCATCGGTGACGCTCGATGATGCGCAGCGGACGCTCACGCGGATCGTGCGCAACACACGGATCGAGATCGGGATCGCGGGGACGATCGATCCGGGTGCCGAGATCGAGCGGGCCGGGTCGATGCTGGGCGATCTGGTCGCGCGCGATGAGCCCCGGCGGGTGCTCTCCGACGCAGCCGCTGCGGGTCAGGGCCGGGCGTGCGAGATCGAGCTTCAGTCTGATGAGGGTGACGAGCAGCTTGTGGTCGGCATGATCGGCGGGAGCATGGCGGAGCTTGATCGGCTCCGAGCAACGATCCTTGCTTCGATGGTGCTCAGCGACCGCATCCGCGAGATCGTAAAGGAGCGTGGGCTGGCGGGATCCAAGGTCGATGCACAGGTCGCGATGAGCGACGCGCTGGGTGAACGCTGGGCGATGATGATGTGGGCCCGAGGCGGCGATCTGGGGGCATGCGAATCGGTCATGCAAGAAGCGGCGGACGAGATACTCAGCAACGGCATCGAAGAAGACCAGCTCACGCGTGTCAAGGACGAGCTGGACGCGTCGATCGAGCGTTACTTCGATCGGGCGGGGTACTGGAGTTCGCGTCTGAGCAGTCTCGGTGTCCAGGGGCGCACGGTGGATGATCTCTGGATGATCCGCGACGGGTACGCGGGCGTTGATGTTGCGGAGGCCAACGAGGCGTTGCGTGATGTGTTCGCGAGCACGACGCGGTTCCGGGTGCGTGTGCGGGATAACGGGCAGCGTTGAACGCGGTCGGGCTTTTCTGGATGAATGTGTGAATGAAAAACGCGACCCTTGCGGGTCGCGTTTGTGTCTTTGATGAAGCGGCGGATCACTCCAGAGCGGCCGCACCCGAGATGATCTCGGTGAGTTCGGTGGTGATCTGTGCCTGACGCAGGCGGTTGAACTGGCGCTTGAGGGCGTGACCCATCTTGCCTGCGTTGTCGGTTGCGGCCTTCATCGCGACCATACGGGCGATGTGCTCGGAGACGATCGCGTCGTTGAAGGCCTGGAAGAGCACGGCCTTGACGGCGGCGGGGAGCAGGAAGCCCAGGAGCGACTCGGCGTCTGGCGAGAACTCGTAGACATCGCTGAAGCCCGAGGTGTCGGACGACTCGGCGGCTTCGGGTGTCGAGAAGGGCAGGAGCTGGAGCACTGTGGGTGTCTGCTTGCCGGCCGAGATGTACTTCATGTAGACGATGCGGACCGCGGAGATCTCGCCGTCGATGAATCGCTGGGTGTAGTTGTTGGCCAGGCGCTCAACATCCTCGTACTGCGGCTTGTCGCCGAAGGCCGAGTGGAGCTTGAAGTCGGTGTAGCCGTTGAACTTGAGGGCGTTGGCGCCCTTTTTGCCGATGACCTCGAGCTTGCTGTTGGGGGTTGCCCGCAGGTGCCGCAGCGAGGTGCGGAGGATGGTGCCGTTGTAAGGGCCGCAGAGCCCGCGTTCGGCGGAGATCACGAGGGTGAGCTCGGGCGCGTCGGGGTTGGGCTGGCTCAGCAGCGGGTTGCCCTCGCCCACGCCTGCGGCGTTGAGCTTGGCGACGAGCCCGAAGAGCGACTCGGTATAGGGGCGCGAGGCGACCGAGGCCTGCTGTGCGCGGGCGAACTTGGAGGTGGCGATCATCTGCATCGTGCGGGTGATCCGCTTGATGTTGCCGACCGCTTTCATGCGCTTCTTGATGTCTCGTGTGTTACCCATGGGAGGGGATGGTAGGCCCGGAGGCTGGATTGGTCATATTGAAGAAGCCCCCTTGGGGGGCTCAATTGTGGGAATTTGGATGTTTCGCGGCGCAGTCGGATCATTCTCCCGCGTCGTGGCGGTGGGGTTCGCGACCGGGCTGGGGGTCGGGTGCCGAGGTGTTGTTGGCGGGCTTTGCCGAGGATGATTCGAAGTGCATGGGGTATGCGGTGGAGAGGGCGGTGATCTGGGGGATCGGCTTGGCGTTGTTGGTGTTGCTTAATGACTCGGACATCTCGGCCTCCTCTCGGGTCTGCACATGTTCGTCGCCCGAACACAGGGGCGACAACACAAGGTGCCACGGGTTGCGGGGTTCGCCAGTCAGTTGGGTGATTCGGGGAGCACAAGCCCGTCGTGTGCGAGGTTGATGCCGTCTGGGAGGGCCCGATCGACCGCTGCGTGCGCCAGATCGTGTGTCATATGGATGAGGTAGGTCCGAGAAGCGTTGATCTGCCCGGCGGCTTCGACGGCTTGCTCGACGGTGAAGTGCGTCCTGTGCGGTCGCTCCCGCAGGGCGTCGAGGACGAGGGTGTTGGCGCGTTTGAGGTGCGGCATCGACTCGTCGGGGATGCTCGAGACATCGGTGCAGTATGCGAGGGGGAGCAGCTCAGGGTGGCCGGGGTGTTCAAAGAGGTAGCCGAGGATGGGGAGCTTGCCGTGCATCAGGGTGACGGGGGTGATGTGCAGCCCGAAGAGGGAGAATGGCTCGAAGGGGAAGATGATGGTGGGTTCGAGCGAGGCGATGAAGCTGGATTGGATGTTGGTATGGGGCGAGAAGATGTGCTGGTAGACACGGCCGAGGGCGTTCATGGTGTGCTCGTCGGCGTAGATGGGGATGGTCTGCTTCATGACCTCGTTGAAGCGGCGGACCTCGTCGAGCCCGAAGGTGTGATCGACATGGTTGTGGGTGAAGATGATCGCGTCGATGCGCGGGATGCGTTCGCGGAGGACCTGTTGGCGCAGATCGGGCGAGGCGTCGATGAGGATAACACGATCGGTGCCGGTATCGTCGGTGAACTCGATGGTTGCCGAGCATCGGGTGCGTGTATCGCGCGGGTCGGTGGAGGTGCAGACGCTGCAGTCGCAGGCGATGACGGGGATGCCCGCGGAGGTGCCGGTGCCGAGGAAACGAAGGCGCATGGCGTAGTTTAGGTGCTCGGTGCGCATGAAAAAGCCCGCGGGGTATGCGGGCCTTGGGTCTCATGATGTCGTGATGATCAGATCAGGCGGCCTGGTTGTAGCTGGGGTTCCAGCCATTGAAGCCGGGGTTGAAACC
>CAYQRD010000043.1:0-18604 GCA_964419845.1 uncultured Phycisphaeraceae bacterium | reverse complement strand
TTCCTCAATGCCTTCAACGCCGGCTGCCCCTGACGGAGCACCTAGTTGGGTGGCTCAGTCTGGCCAGTATGGTCTGGCGTGGCCAGATATGGCGTGCCATCTTGTGGTCAATGATCCCAGTTCCGCGAATCGAGAGCATGAAGGTGGTCGATAGCTTGGCATCTGACTTGCATCAGAGATAGGGACGCGGTGCCCGAGGGGTGCCGGTCCGCATGCAATCAGATCACAGAGGGGCACCTTGACAATGGGCTACCAGAACCAGAGCCGGAACTTCAGCAGCGTTGTCTCTCTCGCGGGGCTCGCCCTGCTCGTCGGTGCCGCAGCGGGTGGCGATTGCGGGGCATGGACCGAGGTCTCGGTTCCCTCATTCGGTGTCGTGCGTGACATCGTCTTCGATGTGGACGCCAAAGCTGGGCCGGTGCACCTGCTGATGGGTTCCAAGGACAACCTGATCGTGAATGGCGACCAGCACTTTCATGTGCTTCGCCGTGAGGGCAACGCGTGGATCGATCTGGGCGAGCCCGATGTATCCGCGATCGAGGCCGTCTCATTCGGGCACGAGGGTGTGATCTGGAGCGCGATCGCCGTCGGCCCCGAAGGTTCGGTCTGGATCGGTGGCGAGCACGAGCCGCTGGCGCAGGTCAACCGCGGCTATCAGCGTCCGGTCTTTGCGCATTGGTCGCCGGGTTCTGGCTGGTCCGAGCCCGTATCGGTTGTCCTGGCAACCGTCACCGTCGAGCCGTTCTCGCCTCGCGGCGGGTCGGTGCTGGATATGGCGGTCGCTCCCGATGGCACCGTCTTCGCCTCCGGTCTTTCTGGCGGGTGGGGCGGGCTTTCGGAGAACAACGGATCGATCCCCATGCTGATCCGCCATGACGCAAGCGGCTGGCAAGAGATCAATGTTCCTGATCGTGACTGGCCCGGCGTCCGGGGCGTCACCGATGCCAACGGCGTGGTCGCGTTCGCTGCCGACGAGATCCTGACCGCCGGGCGACATCCGGGCGGGAACGGTGTCGGGTCTGGCGCGCTGATCGTGTCCTACACCCCCAGCGCCGGCGATACATTCGTCGAGACTCCCGCGTGGGGCGGCGGCACCAACCGCATGGTCGCCAATGACATCGATGCGACGGCACCAGACAACATCTGGGTTGTTGGCGAGGGGGGGCTGCTCTCCGAGACTTCGCTTCTGATGCGATTCGACGGCAGCGAGTGGTCGATCTTCCCGAGCCCGTTCCCTGAACGCAACGCGCTTCAGGATGTCGTCGTGCTACCAAACGGGCGCGCCTGGGCATTCCCCTCCACGCCCGGAACCACGCCCGGCTTGCTGGCCATGTTCGATGGGAGCCAGTGGTCCGCTGCCGATTTTCTTCCCGATACACCGGGCTCGCTCAACGCCATCAACGCGGCGGCCGCCGATGCCGACGGGGTCGTGTGGGTCGGCGGGCGAGTGATCCACGATGACGGAGAAGTACGCGCCTTTGTCGCGTTGCACGATGCCTGCGACGGTTGCCCGGCAGATCTCACCGGTGACGGCACGCTGGATTTCTTCGATATCAGCGCGTTCCTCAATGCCTACACGGCGATGAACCCCGCGGCGGATTTCGATGGGAACGGGGTCTTCGACTTCTTCGATGTGTCCGCGTTCCTGCTCGCGTTCAACGCCGGATGTCCCTGAGCGAGTTCATTGATACACCGGAGGATAGTAAAAAGACCGGCCCAGGCGGGCCGGTCTTTCGTTGTTGAAAGTGGGGGACTCGGTTTACGGGCAGCCCGCGTTGAACGAGGTCAGGTAGCCGCTGACATCGAAGAAGTTGAACATCCCGTCGTCATTGAAATCAGCGCTCGGATCGTTCGCGCTGAACGCGCTGAGGAACGCGCTGACATCGAAGAAGTTGAGTTCCCCGAAAGGCTCAGCGAGATCCGCGCCGCTGCACGCGCCGCTGGGCGCCTCGGTACCCAGATAGATATTGTCAACGAAGAATGATCCGCTTGTGCTCGTGGTGAGCCGCAGACGCATGTCGTCGAGCGCCCAGGTGGTGACGGGCATGCTGATATCGAAGAACCGTGGGCTCTGACTCAGATCCGCTCCTGTGATCGTCGCGAGGGTGACATAGTTGCCGGTGATATCGATGACCTCGACCCGGAGCGTGTCGCCGGGATTCACCGAGCCGTCGGCCCACGCATCGAAGTAGAGGTAGGGCTGCACGAAGCCGAACTGGAACAGCGGGATATCGAACGACTGGAGGTTCGCCGCGTCGCCGAGCTTGGCGGCAAAGGTGCCGCTGTCGAACGCGGTCTCGGTGTTCACCGTGGTGAGCCATGTGATCGGATCGAGCAGGTTGCTCTCGAAGTCCGCACGCAGCGGCGCATCGAACCCGGGGATGAGATCGATGCTCATATCGTCGATGAGCCACGCGTCGCTGCTGTCGTCGCCGCCGGCGACGAAACGCACCTTGACGCCGTGCCACATGAACGCGTCGGGAAGCTCGATGTTGTAACGCACGAACGCGCTTCCGGCCGCGCCGCGGTCATCGATTTCCGCCATGGTGGTCCATGTTCCGGCCGGGCTGCTCTCGGGGTTCTCGAGATACTGCACGAGCAGCGACTCGCCCGCTTCGAGACCCTCGGCGCGGAGCTCGAAACTGAGCATGCCGTCGTCGGTGAGTGTGCGCCCGGCGAGCTTGACGCTCTCGACCACATCGTTGTGGTCCAATCGCAGGACACTGGCGCCCTGAGGCGCGTCGGCGGGCATGCTGGTCGAGGGGCTGCCCCCGTCGGCGACCAGCAGATCCTGCCACGCCGAGTCCTCGAATCCGCTGCTGATCGGCATCAGGGTCGGGCGGACATAGCCCTGGGCGAGCAGCACCGCGTTGTGCGTGTTGACGCGTCCGCGGCCGTAGTTGTCATCGCGTCCCGGTGCGCCAAGGTCATCGACCGAGTTGTACAGGATGTCCTGCACATCGTCGGGGATGAAGTCGGGGTTGACCGAGAAGATCATCGCGCCAACGCCCGCGGCGATCGGGCTCGCGTAGCTGGTTCCCGAGCCGTTGCCGTAGGTTCCGCCGTTGCGTGTTGAGCGCACGCTCGAGCCCGGCGCGGTCACATCGACCGCGGGTCCGAAGTTGCTGAAGCCCGACCGCCCGTCGCTGCTCGTCGTCGAACCGACGATCACATAGTCGGGTCTGTTGGGCGAGATGAAGGAGCCCGCGTTGCCCGCGGCCCAGAACAGGAGCCCGCCCTGCTGTTTGATGTAGGCAGCGGCGGCCTGATTCGATGCCGAGGTCCCGCCGGTGAAGCTCGCGTTGATGACATGGGCACCCTGCTCGGCGGCCCACCGCGCGCCATCAAGGATCGCGAACAGACTCGCGGTGCCGTCGCTGTTGTTGGACACACGGATGGGCATAATCGAGAAATCCCAGCCCACGCCGGTCACCCCGGCACCGTTGTTGCCCTGGGCGGCGGCGCAGCCGGCGACGAAAGTGCCGTGCCCGTTGACATCGTCAACATCGCCGCCGTTGGCCTGCGTCCGGTCGGACGCCGCGTTGAAACCGGGGACCAGCGCCGCCTGCAGGTCGGGGTGGTCGATGTCGACACCTGAATCGCAGATCGCGACGATGATGTTGCTGTCGCCGGTCTCGATGTTCCAGGCCGCGCTCGACTGCAGGCGGGTGTGCTGCCAGCTGCTGCCATACTGCGGGTCGTTGGGATCGACAGCGGGGAAGACGGTCCAGTTGGGTTCCACAAACTCGTAGTCACCGGTTGCCATGAGCAACGCCGCCATCTGCCCCTCGGTGATGCCCGCGGGGACCTTGATGACCCGCTCGGGCACAAGGGCGCTCACACGCAGCGTCAGCGCCGCGACGCGTGCGTCGGCGGTGGCCGCCTTGCCCTGTCTGGCGTGCACAATCAGCTCTCCGCTGAACTCACGGTCGCCGGGGAACGCCTGAAACGCGATCGGGTTGCGGATCGCGTCGGCAATGAGCGATTCGTCGCCCGGTTGCAGATTCAGCGATTGCACCGCGGCGATCGATGCCGATCGGGCGCTGGGCGCGGTGTCGGGCTGTGTCTCGCCCGCGCCGGTCAGCTGACCGGCTGCGAGGACCAGAGAGAGTGCGAATATTCTTGTTTTCGTCTGCATGCGATCGGCTCCTCGAATCGCGTTTTCGTTGGAAAGAAGGGTTTGGATGCTCACGGGCATCCTGTGCTGAAATCCGTCAGGAAGGCGGACACATCAAAGAAGTTGTACGACCCGTCGCCGTTGAAGTCGGCGATGGGGTCCATTGCATTGAACGCGGTCAGGAATGCGCTGACATCGAAAAAGTTCAGGGCCCCGTCGCCGTTGAGATCGGCGGGGCACTGGGGCTCATCAACGACGAACTCGCTGCTGATCGCCACATCGTCGATATACCACGCGTCGTCGCTCTCGTCGCCCTGTGCCGTGAATCGCACGGCGGTGGTCGCGCCATACCCCAGGATGGGCAGCGCGACCTGATGCAGCTCGAACTGCGACTGATCCACCCCGTCCGAGCTCACGCTCGCCAGGGTCAGCCAGTCGCCCGCGAATGTCTTGTACTCGACGAGCAGGGATTCCCCGCTCTCGACACCCTGATGCTGGGTGCGGTACCGGATCCACACCGCCGCCGGCGGGTTGCTGACATCGGTGTCAGCGCTGGCCATCGCCTGCTGGCTCACGAGTCTGGCGCTCATGGTGCCCTCGGGCTCGTTGCTCGCATCGCTCGTCGCGCTCGCGTCGCTGCTCACCCAGTCGAGCGTGAGTGTGATGCCGTTCTCGAAGCCGTCCTGCCACGGAAGGGCGTTGCTCTCGAAGGCCTGGACACGGACATCGTCGATGTACCAGTCGTCGCTGGTGTCGCTGCCGCTCGCGGTGAACCGCAGCTTGAGATCGTCGTGCATCCCCAGCGGCGGGAGCAGGTAGCGACCAAGCACGAACGCGTCCTGATTGCTCCCGTCCGAGACCACCGTATCAAGCTCGGTCCAGCCCGAGAGCAGGTCGTTGTATTCGATCCGCAGCGACTCGCCCGATTCAACGCCACGATGCTGCGTCCACAGCCGGATCTCTGCCGGAGCGCCCCCGAGGAGCGCCGCACGCATCGCGATCGATTCGATCGCGTCGTTGTCGTCGAGGTTCATGCTGTAGAGACCGCTGGGCTCGTTGACACCCGAGTCGGTGACGATCACATCGCCCACGGGGTTGCGCCACTGTGTGGAGAGAACCGGGTCTGTGAACATGTCCTCGAATGGCAGGGCCGTGATCGAGGGCCCGTTGATCGCATCGTCCACGGCCCGACGAACATTGATGCGTCCCCACCCGGTCTTGTCGTCCTCGCCGATTTCTTCCTTGTCGTCGCACGCGTTGAGCAGGATGAACTCGACCTCGTTGGCATCCAGCGAGGGATTGGCATCGTGCACCAACGCCAGAGCGCCGGCCGTGATGGGCGCCGCGAAGCTTGTGCCGGTTGTGTAGGTGTAGGTTCCCGTCCGATTGGTCGAGCGAATGCTCACTCCGGGCGCGATGCAATCGATGCCTACGCCCGTGTGCGACCAGTTCACCCAGCTGTCGCTGGAGTTGCTCGCTCCCACGATCGTGACCTGTGCCCAGTCGTTGGTCTGGTTCGCGAGCCCGTCGTTGCCCGCGGCGAAGACCAGCAGGTGCCCCTCGGCGCGGATGTGCCCGCCGCTCGAGCGCGTCTCGGAGTCCTCCGCCCCGCCGAACGAGCAGTTGACGCTGTAGGCACCGTTGTCCGAAGCCCAGCGCGCGCCCTCGAGGATCTCGCTGAGCAGCGCCGTGCCGCTGGCGTTGTTGGACACCTTCACGGGCATGATCCCGAAGTTCCATCCGATCCCGCTGACACCCGTGCCGTTATTGCCGATCGCCGCGGCCGATCCCGCGACCAGCGAGCCGTGCCCGACGAGGTCGTCGTTCACACCGCCGCCGTCGACCTGGGCGAGGTTGTCCGTCGAGTTGTACCCGGGCACCAGCGCCGCCTGCAGGTCGGGATGGTCGATATCGACACCCGAATCGCAGATCGCGATGATGGTCGAAGCGCTGCCCTGCGTGAAGTCCCACGCCCCGAGCGTGTCGATGCGGTTGCTCGCGTGGTACCACTGCTGGCTCAGCAGCGGGTCATTGGGTGTGGTGTCCGTCGGGTAGCACAGCCAGTCCATCGACACATACTCGTAATCACCGGTGCGCATCAGCGCCTCGGCCGTGACCTCCGCGCTGAGCCCCTCGGGGACCTTGACAGAGTACGAGTCCACATCGCTGTAACCCTGACGCAGCGAGGGTGTCAGCCGATCGCGGGCCTGGGCCTGACGCTGCTCGGCGCGGGCAACCTGTGCCGCGAAGAGGGCCTGTGCCGAGGCCGGGGTTGTTGACCGAGCGTCGGCGGGCGCCGTCTGTGCCGCGAGTCCCTCGCTGCTGAGCTGCCCGAGCATCTGCGCACGATCTTTCACCTTCACATTGAGGTAACTCGTCCGCTCCTTGAGCCCGGGGCTGGGCACGAAGCTCACGGAAGGCGTGAGCGTGCCCGAGACGATCGCGATGTCCCGGCTCTGCCATGCGAACGCACCCAGCAGCGCACGCTGCTGAGAAGCGCTGAGCGAAACGGCCTGGCCCGCCGGGATCATCGCGCCCCCGTCCCCGTAGGGGTTCGAGGATTCGATGCTTCCCTGTGCGAATGCCTGGCCGCTGGCAAGCACCAGCAGCGCCACACTCGCTCTACCCACCCGGCGTCGGTTCATCTTCATCACACGCATGCTCCAACTCATCATTGAGATCCTTGAACTCCGCTCGCTGCATCCATGACAGCCGCTCCGCACAAACTGCATCGGCATCCGCGGTCGACCGCTGGGACCCTGTCTGCGGAACCGTTCCAGCAGCCCGGCACAGCGCTGCCCCGAGCGTGCGACGCGATGCAAACACACCCCGCCAACGCCCGATAATGTCCGTCGTCCAAACGGATTGAACGACCGGCCCCAACTCCATGTCCATCGCTCGCAGGCGGGGAGAACCCCCGCCCCGACGGGCAAACAGCCCGACACCACCCCGTACGCACCCCGAGGGTCCATTGTTGCAGATCCAGCCGATTTCACAACCCGGAATCGGGGCCAGGGCCACGAAAAAACCCCCGATGACGGGGGTTGTTGATCGGAGCAGGGGATTGATCAGGGATCGTCCTTCTTCTTGCCGCCGAAGATGTTCTTGATCTCGTTGGTCGCGTCGTCGATCTTCTTCTCGACATCCTTGGCGGCGTCATCGAGCTTCTTGGTCGAATCGTCGATCTGCTGCTGCACATCCTCGGTCGCCTTGTTGATCTGCTCGCCGACACCACCGAGCGCATCATCGAGATTCAGCTCGCTGATCGCCTGGATGCCCATATCGCTGAGCGATTCGAGACCGGCCAGCCCGTTGCCAAGCTCGCCGAGCACATCAGCGGGGATGATGCCCCCGCCCGCTTCCACGGCCGCGGCCAGCACCGTCTTGACCACCAGATTGATCACCTCGGCGGTGGTCATCGATTCTTCCTTGCCCACATCCCGCAGCTCGATCTCGGGGATGTTCACCGCAACATCACCCAGCGCCAGCGATACCCCGGGCATGTTGGCAACCCGGATATTGATGTCCTGGATCTTGAGCGAGTTGATAACCAGCTTGGTGCCGTCCGCCTTTGTGTCCCCTCCGGACGGGGCGGGCGCTGATCCCCCCTCGCCCTTGCTCTCGAATCGCTTGAGTGCGTTGAGGATGGTGTTGTAGTTGGACGGGTTGCCGCCCTTGTCGAGGATCACATCGATCCCACTGAGCGTGATCGAGGGCATCACGATGGTGCCCGAACGGATCGTGTTGAGATCGACCGATGCGTTCGATTCGGCCAGACGCATGAAATGCTCGGTATCGAAGCCGGCGGGGTTGGCGATGTTGAGCCCGCTCATGCTCGCGGTGCCGCCGGTGATGTTGACATCGACCAGCTCGACCGTGGTATCGACCTGCATGGCATAGGTCCCGCCTCGCTCGATCGCTTCCTTGGCGATGCGGTCGATCGGGGAGAAACCCAGAATCATGAGCCCGACGACGGCGAGGATCAGCAGCACCACGATGGCAACGATGATCTTGATTGCTGTTTTCATTCTTCAGTCCCTCCTTGTGAGTTCACGAGGGAGTTTAGCACACCAAGTCTCGTGCCGGAACGAGAATCAGCAGCCTCCCCGGATCAAGGGTTGCACGCGCTGAACGCCGACAGGAACGCGGAGATATCCATGAAGTTGAGCACCCCGTCACCGTCGATGTCGGCGCTGAGATCGTCGTTGATATACAGGGCGAGGTAGAGCGAGACATCGAAGAAGTTGCACACGCCGTCGGCGTTGAAGTCCGCGATGTTGTCGCTGATCGTCAGCGTGAAGCCGGGCATCAGTCGCACACGGTCGCCATCTTCCCCGGCGTGAACGATGAGCTGTGTCTGCCCGCTCTGCTCGCCGGCGTTGACCCCGACCTCGAACACTCCCGGCTCGATGAGCACGGGTGCTTCGAATGTGACGAGCTCGTCGCCGATGTCGAGTTGCAGCTGCGAAGGATCGGTGATGTCGAGCAACTCGTTGTGTAGATCGCGCAGCTCGATCGTCAGGGTCGAGCCGAGCTCGTGAAAGATCCTGCTGCGCCCCACGACCGATGAGCGGACCGCGTCCACGCGCCCCTCACGGGCCAGCAGCCAGTCGTTATACAGCACCTGCAACTGGTCGACCGGGTCGGGGTCGCCCGAGCGTTGGTTGGGGATATTGAACGACATGAAATACTGGCCCTCGGCGAACCGCCCGGGCTGGGGCAGATCGATGTCGCCCGTGTTGTCGAGGATCATCAGCCCGTCGCTGCCGCCGTTGCCCACAACGATGTCGAGATCGCCGTTGTTGTTCATGTCTTCCAGCCGCACGCTTTTGGCCCCGGAGCCCACGCGCGTGCGTGTCTGCTGCGTGAACCCGCCCAGCCCGTCGCTGATGAAGAGCTGCAGATTCCGGTTGGTCGCGGCGACCGTCGTCACGATGTCCGGGAAGCCGTCGCCGCTCATGTCGCCGAGCTCGACCGCGATCCCGACGCCGGCCGTGCTGACCGCGCCCCAGAGCACCCACTGGTCGTTTTCCAGTGTGTAGACCTCGGCGCGCCGCCCGGCATCGCAGAGCACAACGATCTCGTTGTCGCCGTCGAGATCCATGTCCACGCCTCTGAGTTCGGTGGGTCCGGCGGCAGTGACGACGCCGACGGGCGTGTCGAAGCTCAGATCGCCCGTGTGCGCATAGACATAGGCGGTGTTCGATGAAGCGTCAGTGAGTGCAAGATCGAGCCGGGGATCCGCGAGGAACGATCCGATCTCAATACCCGCGGGGACATAGTCGAGCAGGAGCTCGGCGGTCTGCACGATGGTGTTGTCGAGCCCGTAGAACCGAACGCGCTGCTGCTGTGCAAAGGTCACCGCGAGATCATTGCCTGTTTGCGTCAGCCCGCCGACGCCGAGGCCGGTGGGCGCCCAGGGGAGGTCGCGGGTGCTGTGCATCGACGGCCCATTGTTGTCGCTCTGAACATAGAGCGACAGGGTTGGCGGGTTCGCGTGCGCGATCGCGAACTGCGGGTTCTCGTTCCCGGTCTCGAAGAACCTGCCGACCTCAATCGCCACCGTCTCGCTCGCGGGCGCTTCGATCGTCTGCCAGAGTTCGAGCGTGGAGAGCGGATCCCCGGGCATCGCGGTGTTCCTGTAGATCAGGATCTCGTTGCTGCTCGCGCTGCCGACAACGACCTCCTCGAACCCGTCGTTGTCAAGGTCGATCGTCGCGATCGCACCGATCAGCTCGTCGGTTGGATAGATCGCGCGCACCGCGTCGATGTCATCGGCGCGGGTGCCGAGCATGTAGCCAACATGTGCGCTCTTGAATGGCGCGGGGGGCGGCGATCCGCAGCCCGTTGGGTCCGCGTTGCTGCAGGAGCATCGCCCGTCGCCGCCGGCGATCTTGGCCGCCTGCATGCCCGACATCATCATCGCGGGGAGATCGCCGTCGCTGGCGAGAATCGCATCGACCGCGGCCTGCACCACATTGCTGCCCGAGAGGATGTTCCCCTGCACCGCATAGACGATGTCGTCTGCGAAGCCCGGTGCACCGCGCTCGATCCGCCCGGTCTGCCCCCCGGCCCATGCCGCGTTCTGGATCCCCGAATAGGTCAGCGTCTGCCCGTCGGCGGTGATCATCCCATACTGACGGTTGTTGTGGCCGCCGTCTGTCATCGCGAGTTCGTCGAGCAGCGCGTCGAGCGGCACACCCTGGAGCAGCCGATCGCGGATCAGTTGTCGATTCATGCCGCTGGAATCCACGGCGGACTGAGCCGTCACCGCCCCGATCCCGCTGATCAGTACCGGGGTCTCGTGCTGTAGGTTGATCGATTCCACACAGGTCGCCGACCCGATCACGATCTCCCCGGTCCGGGTATCAGCGATGAGGATGGACCATGTTGCCTGCGCCGATCCGCTCAGGACAGCGAGCGAGGCAATCCCCGAAAGGAAAGCGGGGCGTGAAATACCGAACATAAACCGATCAAATCCGGGCATTTGGGTGCTCCTGGGTTGTGCTCTGCCTGGTTCAAGATAGCGTTGGATAGGGTGTACTCCAAGCGAATTGGCTGCAGTGGACCCAGAATGGTGGGGACCACTGATCGTCCCAGATCGAGGTCGTTGGAACCCGGTTTCGGTCGCCCAGGGATATGGATCCACGGGAATGTGCATTCAAGGCAAACCCTGATGGGACAATTGGTTGACCGGGTACGGCGCGGGGGTATGATTCCCTCCCGCTCGGTTGCCAAGCCGGGCGGTTTTTACGCCGGGCGATACGGTTTTGTCAGGTCGGAGGCTTTTCGACTCGATAGACATGATCGCAGAACCCGGTCGGAGATTGTCGCCGCTGTAGCTCAGTGGTAGAGCGCACCCTTGGTAAGGGTGAGGTCGAGAGTTCAAATCTCTCCAGCGGCTTTCTACCGACCCGTGAGTCCGTTAGGACCTGTTCAGAACACTGTTCTGCGCTCCCTGACAACACACTCTCGGATTCGGTGGTGAGTACGAATCGGACGCCGGCTGTGGACAGCTCGGTATTCTCAAACACCGCGCCCGCTCAATCGTTTGGGTGCACGCCGAACGCATTGATCGCGATCGGCACTAAGGGATGCGGCTGGGCTCGACGGCCCAGCACAACCACGATAAGAGGTAAGAACAATGGCTAAGGAAACCTTTGCGCGGACCAAACCGCATGTCAATGTCGGCACCATCGGTCATATTGACCACGGCAAGTCGACACTCACCGCAGCGATGGTCGCGCGTGCTGACGCCAAGGGCCTCGTCCAGGGCGCCAAGTCGTACGCAGAAATCACCAAGGGCGGCACCGTCCGTGACTCGAACAAGACCGTCACGATCCACTCGGCACATGTCGAGTACGAGACAGAGTCGCGTCACTACGCACACGTGGACTGCCCGGGCCACGCCGACTTCGTGAAGAACATGATCACGGGTGCCGCCCAGATGGACGGCGCCATCCTCGTGGTCGCCGCCGACTCGGGTCCCATGCCCCAGACCCGCGAGCACGTTCTGCTCGCCCGTCAGGTGGGTGTGCCCTACATCGTCGTCTTCATGAACAAGGTCGACCTTGTCGACGACGAAGAGCTCCTCGACCTCGTCGAGATGGAAATCCGTGAGCTCCTCGACAAGTACGAGTTCCCCGGCGACGACACCCCGATCATCCGTGGTCAGTCGAAGCTCGCGCTCGAGAACCCCACCGACGACGCGGCGTGTGCGCCCATCGACGAGCTGTTCAACACCATCGACAGCTACATCCCAGAGCCCACCCGTGAGGACGACAAGCCCTTCCTCATCTCGGTCGAAGATGTGTTCTCGATCAAGGGTCGTGGTACCGTGGCGACCGGTCGCGTCGAGCGTGGCGTGGTCAAGGTCGGCGACGCCGCCGAGATCGTTGGTCTCTCCAAGGACAACCAGGCGACCACCATCACCGGTGTCGAGATGTTCCAGAAGACCCTGCAGGAAGGGCGTGCCGGCGACAACTGCGGCGTGCTCCTGCGTGGTATCGAAAAGGACAACATCTCGCGCGGTCAG
Organism: uncultured Phycisphaeraceae bacterium; assembly: GCA_964419845.1. Classification (GTDB taxonomy): domain Bacteria; phylum Planctomycetota; class Phycisphaerae; order Phycisphaerales; family UBA1924; genus UBA1924. Next base: position 6,452 of record CAYQRD010000043.1, on the reverse strand, counting down.
GTCATCTGCAAGCCCGGCTCCATCAAGCCCCACACCAAGTTCAAGGGTCAGGTCTATGTCCTGAGCAAGGACGAGGGCGGGCGTCACACCCCGTTCTTCGCGGGTTACAAGCCCCAGTTCTACTTCCGTACAACTGACGTAACCGGGCAGGTCGTGAACCTGTTCGGCGACGGCGGCGCCAAGGCGGAAATGTGCATGCCCGGCGATAACGTGACCATGGAAATCGACCTGGGCGACAAGCCCGTGGCGATGGAAGCCGGTCTCCGCTTCGCCGTTCGTGAGGGTGGCCGCACCATCGGTTCGGGCACCGTCACCGAGATCCTCGAGTGATCTCGCCCGGGTGAGCGACCGCCTCGGCCTGTCCGATGCACGCCGCGAAACCCGACCGTTCAAACCTCGCGGCCTGACGGCGAAAGCCGTCAGGCCGATTTTCGGAACAACCAACATCGTCCGCCCGGTGGAGCGAACGAACTGATCAGAATGGGAGGCCGACCATGGCCAAGAAGAAAGCACAGGCTCGCGAATATGTCTGGCTCCAGTGCACCGAGACCGGTGATCTGAACTACCGCACCTCGATCAATGTCAAGGGCGGCATCTCCGATCGCGTCAAGGAGGGCTACAACAAGTTCTGCCCCCGACTGCGCAAGCACACCCTGCACAAGATCAAGCGCAAGTAATCGAACCAAACGCGTCGGGCAAGCCCGACGCGGCTACGGCAGTAGCTCAGTTGGTAGAGCAGTGGATTCCAAATCCACCGGTCGAGGGTTCGAGTCCTTCCTGCCGTGTTCATTCAAGACCCATGCCCACACCGGGCATGAGTCCCGAGCGTCCCCGCACCGTTGCGCCTGACAGACAGGCATGACGCACAGGGATGCGCAAGCCGCGAGGTGCAGCCAAGCATGTCTTTGGGAATCTACAAACAGGGACAGGGCTACTGGGTCCGCGTGCTCACCGCCGCGGTCGCAGGCGTGATGATCATCTCCGCAGCAGCGTGGGGGTGGAGCCAGGCAGGCATCATCCGTCTCCCCGCACGCCAGTGGACCATCGCGTTGAGCAATGTCGACGGCCAGATCGCCCCTGCTGATACCGTCACGCTCGAGTATTACGATGTTGAGGGCGGCAACGCCGAGCAGCTCACCGTGCTCGGGACCGCGCTCGTCGACCGGTTCGATCAGGGCAAGGGCTCCTCGGGCACGCTGGTCATCAGCGGCTTCGATAACGAGACCATCCGCCGACGCGCCAGCGACGCGGTCCGGCTGTACACGGGCACCGCGAGCGACGAGGCCGTGACCGCGATCGTCCGCGGCGGCTCCCCGACTCCCATCTTCCCGGTGCTCTACCTCCAGGCGGGGGTCGCGGGCACACTGATGCTCATCGGGGCCTTCGTGCTCTACTACCTCGTGGGCGCACAGAAGAAATCCGTCGAGTTCCTTGTGGCAACCGACGGCGAAATGAAGAAAGTCAACTGGACCTCGTACCGAGAGGTCAAGGGCTCGACCATGGTGGTCATCGCGGCGACATTCCTGATCGCCGGGTTCCTGTTCATCGTCGACACCGCGTTCTCGTGGGTGTTCGGTGCGATGGGCGTGCTCCAGCGATAACGCGATGCACAGCACAACGCAGCCGATCGCCTACACAGACTCAAAGCGCGAACCAATAAGGAACGCATCCGTGGAAGAACACACCGCACAGCACGAGCAGGCACAGACTCCCGACGATTCGCACAGCGAATCGTCCACCCGGACCGAGAACAACTCGACCATCGAGGGCATGATCGGGCACGACGAGCCACTCGCCCAGGAGGGCATGCAGTGGTTCGTCCTCCGCGTAGCCTCCAACAAAGAGAACTCCGTCCAGAACACCCTGCTCCGCAAGATCCAGATCGAGGGCATGACCCACCTCGTCGGGCGCATCCTCGTGCCCACCGAGAAGATCAAGACCATCAAGGGCGGCAAGGCCAAGATCAAGGAAGAGAAGCTCTACGCCGGCTATGTCTTCGTCGAGATGAAGCTCGAAGACGACGGCCGCATCCCCCAGGACATCTTCTTCCTCATCAAGGAAACCACCGGCGTGGGCGACTTCATCGGCACCGCCGGCCGGCCCACCCCCATGCAGATGCACGAGGTCGAGAAGATGCTCCTCGACTCACGCAAGCCCGAGGACGAGCCCACCGTCAAGCTCTCCTTCGAGAAGGGCGAGAGCGTCATGATCCGCGAGGGCGCCTTCGAGAACTACGAGGGCACCGTCGACGAGCTCTTCCCCGAGAAGGGCACGGTCCGCGTCCTCGTCTCCATCTTCGGGCGCCAGGCCCCCGTCGATCTCGAAGAATGGATGATCTCCAAGGTCGAAGACAGCTGAGCTTCCGATGTCACGGCAACACCAAGCCCCGCGAATCGCGGGGTTTTTTCATTCTCAGAGGGATTGCTCGCAACATGGCCTAACCTGTTTCCAATGACATCCGTGATGAGTCAGCATGAAACGAGCACCGTCAAGCACGAGCGCCTCCACGCGCTCGACGCACTCCGCGCCCTGGCCATGATGCTCGGCGTCTGGCTCCACATGGCCATGCCCTACACCGAGGGGATCCCCAGAGGATTCTGGCCCACAGACGAGCAGAACAACGGGCTGGTCGGCATGAGTGTGCTCATCATCCACTCCTGGCGCATGGAACTCTTCTTCATGCTCTCGGGGTTCTTCACGGCGATGCTTGTCATACGCCGGGGCGTCAAACGCACGGCGTCCCAGCGAACCAAGCGCATCGTGTTTCCCTTCATGCTCGCGATGGCCACACTCGGCACCGCGTGCGCAGCCGTCTGGGGTGCGGGCCACGCAGATATGTTCGGTGGCGAGACAGCTGATTGGGTCCGCGGTTGGATCCTGAGCTCATGGGGCATCGGTGAGAACGCGGTCCTCGGACGCCTCTGGCATTTCTGGTTCCTCTACACCCTGATCTACCTCATCGCGATCGGGCTCATCGGGCACGCGGTCTTCGCCAAGCTCATCGCACCCTTCAACGACGCTGTGAGCCGGTTCCTGGCATGGGGTGTGCGATCGTGGTTCGGGATGTTTATCCTCGCGCTCCCGCTCGGCGCGGTGCTCGTGCTGATCAGCAGACCCAACGGCCCGGACCCCGCACACTCGCTCATCCCCGATATCCGATCGCTCGAGTACTACGCGCTCCCATTCTTCGCGGGCTGGTATCTTTATGGGCAGCGTGAAGCGATCAACACGCTCGCGAAACGGTTCTGGTGGCCGCTGACGATCGCCCTCGCTGTCGCGTTGCCCGTGCATCTTGTCTCGCTGGGGATGACGATGCGGGACACCTCGGATATACCGGAGTGGATCACCCCGGCGATGGTTGTCGCGAGCATGTCGCGCGGGTTGCTGACCGTCTCGATGAGTCTGGGCCTGATCGGGCTTTGCACACTGGTCCTCGACAAGCCCGGCCCGCGGCTCTGCCGAGTAATCCGCTACTTCTCCGACAGCGCGTACTGGGTGTATCTCGCCCATCTGCCTCTGGTTACCGCGATGTCCGTCTGGGTCTTCGCACCGCTCGATTGGCACCCTCTGGTCGAGGTGCTCGCAGGGGTCAGTGCGGCGATGCTGCTGCTCATGGGCAGCTATGAGCTCTTCGTGCGTTACACACCCATCGGCACGCTCCTCAACGGCAAGCGCACCCGGGGCAAGCCGATCGTCACGCCAGCTTCTGCCCCGGCAGCAGCGGGGGCGTCGGCACACCCAGCGCATCGGCCACCGCCCGCAGCATCTCCGCCTCGTTCGTCGTGATCTCCTTGTCCGCGCCGACCACCAGCGCCGCCGCCTGCAGCAGCTGCTTCTTCACCCGCGGGGCGCACTGCGCCAGCGTCTTGAGCGCCGTGTCCAGCGCCCGCATGTCCGCCTCGTCGGCGGGCAGCAGCTGCACCCCGATCCCGCGCACCGCGCTCTCGCCCACGAGCACCGCCTCGCCCGCGCCGTACTCGTCCTTCGCCCCCGTGTACGCGAGCATCGAGAGCAGCACGCTCACCTCGCGCCCGAGCTGCTTGAGGTTGTAGTACTGCACCACGATCGGCTTGGCGAGCCCGAACCGCTCGTCGAGATGCCGACGCAGCGTGTTCATCGTCATCCACTCAAACAGATCGATCGATTTGTCCATTTTGATCAGCGCATCGACATTGCGCCGGAAGGTCATGTGCTGCTTGTCGCTCAGCTGCGCCAGCGAGCCAAGCGACATATCAAGCAGCGGCAGCCGCAACTCACGCTTGAGCGTGATCGCCTCGGATGCCAGCGTCCGTGTCAGCCGCGCGATCGCCGGGTCGCCCTCTCGATCGAGCTGTTGGAGCTGCGCATCGCGTAGATCCGCGTTCTTGCGATCGAGCAGCAGCGCATACACCACCGCCCGCCCGCTGTAGGTGTCCCGCGCCGCCTCACGCAGCGGGGCGGGTATCGACTCGATCAAGCCCTGCGCGTGCTGAAGATGCCGCGGTGTCATCATCCCCGACAAGGCCAGCAGCGGGAGCAGTTGCTCCACCGCCCCCTCGCCCTCACCGAGCTTGTCAAACACCTGCCGCATCCGCTCGCGCGGGTCATGCTTCTTCGCGGTCTTGGGTGGCTCATCGGCTTGCAGCGGCTCAAGGAAAGTCCCGTCCCAGGACGGCATCACCCGCTTGATCCGCACATCCAGCGGCGGGTGCGTTGCCAGCGTCGCCCCGAGCATCGCGCCGCCCTTGAGCGCCTCGCCAAAGAACATGTGGCTCGCTTCCTCAACACGCGGGTGACGGATCTTGGCCCGCCCCGCCCCGCCACCGATGCGCCGCAGCGCGTTGCCGATCCCCTCAGGGTTGCGGGTGAACTGCACCGCCGAGGCATCCGCGAGGAACTCGCGCTGCCGGCTGACCGCCGACTGGATGATCCGCGCGCTCAGCGCCCCGATCGATCCGATCAGCACCAGGGCGATCGCGATGAGGAGCATGACCAGCATTGCCCCCGCGCCGTCCTTGCTGCGCCCGGTCCGCGGCGCAACCTCCAACAACAACCGACCAGCGATCGTAATCAGCAGGATCCCGTTGAGAAACCCGATCATCCGGATATTGAGCCGCATGTCGCCGTTGAGAATGTGGCTGAACTCGTGCGCCATCACCCCCTGCAGCTCGTCGCGCGTGAGCCCATGCACGCAGCCACGCGTCACCCCGATCACCGCGTCGCCGGGCGAATAGCCCGCCGCAAAGGCGTTGATGCTCTTCTCGTTGGGCATCATGAACACCGGCGGTACCGGCACGCCCGACGCGATCGCCATCTCCTCGACCACATTGAGCACCCGCCGCTCGTCGGGGTCGTTGGTCGAGTTGTTGATCAGCACCCCCCCGAGCATGCGTGCGACCTTCACCCCGCCGCCGCGCAGCTCGTTGACTCGGTAGAGCGATCCCAAGAGGATCATCAGCGCACTTACAACCGCGGCCACCGCACCCACGCCCAACGCGATCATCTGGCGTTCTGCGGGCCTCGCATCGCTGAGCATTAGCGTGGACAGTCCGAAGACGAGCCCAACCGCGACGCAGATGGTGATCACCGCACCGCTGTAAAGGAGCACGAACTTGTTGGTGTTCTTCCGCGCCATGTCCTGGTGCGAAAAGAAGTCGATACGCGTTGGGTATTCCTTCATAGGCGGCTCAGTTGATGCTCACATCGGGCGCCTGCTGGATCGCTGCGCTGTCCTCAAACTCAAGCATCGACGCGTCGCTGCTGTGCCCGACCATGCCGGCGATGACCACCGTGGGGAAGCTCTGGCGCTGCGTGTTGTAGCTCATCACCGAGTCGTTGTACGCCTGACGGCTGAACGCGACCTTGTTCTCTGTGCTGGTCAGCTCTTCCTGCAGCGTGCTCATCTGCTGGTTTGCCTTGAGATCGGGGTACGCCTCCATCACCGCGAACAAGCCACCCATCGCGCCACTCAGCGCCTGCTCGGCGCCCGCGAGCTTGCCCATCGCGCCCGCGTCGCCGATGTGGCCCTTGGCCGCCTGGAGCAATCCAGCAGCCTGGTTTCGCGCCGTGATCACGGCCTCGAGTGTCTCGCGTTCGTGCTGCATGTAGCCCTTGACTGTCTCGACCAGCGCCGGGATCAGGTCGTGACGCCGCTTGAGTTGCACCTCGATCTGCGCGAACGCGTTGAGGTACCTGTTCTTGAGCACCACCAGCTTGTTGTAAATCCCAGCGACGAACGCCACGAGCACGATCACCAAGAGCAGCAGCCCGCCCAGAACCCCCAGAATCAGCATCATGCCCAACGCGCACCTCCCTCATCAAGACCCACCCCGCCCGGTCTCAGCGCCGGGCTGGGCAACTGCGAGATCATACCATCCCGCACCCAACCTATTGGGAATCCACCGGCACGGGTTTCGTGTGTTTCACCCGCCGTTCATCTGCTCCAGCAGTTTCATCGCCGCCATCGGGTCGAG
>CAYQRD010000042.1:0-18761 GCA_964419845.1 uncultured Phycisphaeraceae bacterium | reverse complement strand
AGCGTGGTCTTCTCGTCCTTGTACAGCTCATAGCCAACACCCACAGCGGCCGACAGGCGGTGGTCCCACTGCTGGAACTCGTCGTACTCGTACTTGCCCTGGGCGAAGTAGCGCCACTTGCTGTCGGTGAGCCAGTCGTTGTTGATCGACGCGACGCCGCGCGAAGTGTTCTTGGCGCCGTCCGATGTGCCGTAGATGTACGACAGGCCCAGCTTGGTCTCATACTTGCTCGTGTTGCGTTCGCCCGAGAGCGCGGCACGGGCGCTGAAGTTCTCGTTGTTGCCCGATGCCCCGTTGAGCCCCACAACCGCTTTCCAGTCCCAGCCGTCGGTCCACGAGCTGGGGTCTTCGGGCTGCTCCTCTTCGGCATCGGGCTGCGGGAGCCCCGACCCCGTGCGATCAGAACTCCTGGAATCGGTCTGGATGCTCCCGCCGGTCACGCTCGCCGCGTCACGCTGTGCGGCCTCGAGCTCGGCTTTGGCGGCCTCAAAGGCAACGCGGGCTGCTTCCAGGCGTTCGAGTGCCGCGGCGCGTTCGGTCTCTGTATCACCACCGAGCGTGGTGCCGGCGAAGCCCGCTGAAGCGATGATGGTGGCGAGAATCGTGATCCGTTTCGTGTACATGCTGGTCACCCTCTGAATTCGATTGCATTGAGATTGAATGCCGAAGATCGCCCATTCGTCCCAAGGGCCGGCCCGGTAGGAAATGCACGCCGCGGCGACGAGTCAACCCCGTTCGTGAAACTCAACGCCCCCAATCCCGTATGCTGATATGTCGATGCCGATCTCCCATATCTGCCCAACCTGCATGCGGGAACTCGCGCGCGTCCGAGCGATGCGTGATCCGCACTATGGCCTGCCGATTGTCGTGTGCCCGGGCTGTCACAACGCCGTCGTGCGTGTTCGACACCCGGATCGAGTGTACTGGAGCGCCATGCGACGGCTCCGCGCCAGCATACGCCAGCTGTTTCTCACGCTCATGTTCACCGCGCTGTGCGTCGGGGCAGTCATCGGCATGACCTTCTGGATCAAGCCCGCCGTCACCAATCGGCGTGGCCAGTATGTCCTGCCGGACTTCGCCGAGCCATCGGTGCTCACCCAGGTGCTGATCGCGGCCCTGATCGTGTGCCTGTGCGGGTGCATCGCGCGAACGATCTACGCCCATCGTCATTTCGTCGTGGTGCTCGGTCTGTTCGCCACGCTGGTCCCGATCTTCCTGACGATCGACGCCAGCGTCGGGTCGCTGCTCGTGTTGATCCGCGATGCTGTCGGGGCCGACGCGAACATCACACGGCCGAACAGCACGGAGCTGACCCGCAGATTCATGGTCGTCCTCCCGGGCATGCTGCTGTTCGCAGCGGGGATGGGCGTGGGCACCGTGTTCAACTCGCTCATCAAGAAGAGCAGTGGAAAGCGTATCACCAGGATCCGAAGGCGCAGGCGTCAACGCCAATCGAGGCAGGACTGAGGAGCGGACCACATGGACGAAGATCAGAACAACCCGACCACTGCGACGACTCCCAGCACCGATCAGATCCGGGCCGATCGTGCCTGCGTCGGATGCGGCTTCAATCTCTACGGGCAGTCGGTCTCCAAAGAACCCCACTACGGGCTCGCGATCGCGCGATGCCCCGAGTGCGGCGTCGTCGCGGCGCTCCAGCAATACCCGGTGATGACCCACTGGGTCAACCGGTTCCGCGCGATCCTCGCGGGGCTGTATCTGGTCCTGCTGTTCGCCTTTCTGGGGCTGAGCACCCTCGCCATCTCCGCCTTCGCCATCCGCGGGGCGGAGCTGGCAAGCGAACCGCTCGGGGACCATATCGGGTACGAATGGACCGTGTGGACACAGGAACAGGCCCAGGCGGCACAGGCCGCGCAGCCGACGCCGGGCATCTCTCAAACAACAACCGCGGGCGGGGGCACGGCCACCACATTCACACTCAACGGACAATCAACCACGGTTACCACCAATCCCGTCTCGGGCCCGAGCTACTCGCCGGGGAGCTACAGATGGGTGCCCCTCACGCCCGATTGGATCGACAATCAGCTCGATGCAAGCATCGAGCGTTTCGGCGGGCTCTGGACGAACAAAAACCCCGAGATCTACATGCTCATGCTCCCCGCGGCCTTCGTGTCACTGGTGTTTGGCATCTTCTGGAGTCTGGCCCTGCTGGGCTCCTCCCGACGACGCGCGCTGCTCGTGCCGCTTGCCAGCGTGCTGATCGGTACCGCGTTCCTCATCGGGATGAACATGGACAACAACTACTACAGCTGGTCCTCGAATGTGTCCCAGCATATCTATGTGCCGCTGATCGTGCCCGTGTTCATGATCTTCTCCTTGCTGATGATGGCGGTGGGGGTGTGGTGCGGGCGGATTGTCGCGAGGGGAGTTATCCGCATGGCCCTCCCGCCCCGCGCTCGACTGCCGTTCGCCGTGCTCTGGACACGCGACGGGCTTGAACCACCACGCCCGACATTCGGATGAGCAATGAAAAACCCGCACCGATTGGTGCGGGCTTTGGGGTATCAGGATGGTGTTGAAGATCAGTTGTCGTCTTTGACTTCATACTCTGCGTCGATGACATCGCTGTCGTCGCCGCCGGATGACTCGGGCTGTGCGCCTGGGGTTGCGCCGGCCCCGCCCGCGGCAGCCGCCTGCTGCTCGTAGATGACCTTGCCCAGCTCCATCGAAGCGCTCTCAAGCTCCTTGAGACCGGCTTCGAGCGCCGCCTTGGTGATCGACTCGTCCTTGAGCTTGGATTCGAGATCCGAGATGGCCGACTCGATCTTGGCGCGGACCTCGCCGCTGACCTTGTCGCCGTGTTCCTCGAGCGACTTGCGGGTCTGGGCGATCATGCCGTCGCTGCGGTTCTTGAGATCGACCAGTTCGCGGCGCTTCTTGTCTTCCTCGGCGTGGGCCTCGGCGTCGGCCTTCATCTTGTCGATCTCGGACGAATCAAGCCCGCCCGAGTTCTCGATGCGGATGTCGGCCTGCTTGCCGGTGCCCTTGTCGATCGCCTTAACCTCGAGGATACCGTTGGCATCGATCGCGAACTCGACCTCGATTTGAGGCGTGCCGCGCGGCGCCGGCGCGATGCCTGCGAGCTCAAACTGCCCCAGCGACCGGTTGTCCTTGGCGAACTCACGCTCACCCTGAAGCACATGGATCTGCACGCTCGGCTGGTTGTCCGCCGCCGTCGAGAAGGTTTCCTTCTTGCTGGTCGGGATGGTGGTGTTGCGCTCGATGAGCTTGGTCATCACGCCGCCCATGGTCTCGACACCCAGCGAGAGCGGGGTCACATCGAGCAGGAGCACATCCTTCACATCGCCCGAGAGCACGCCGCCCTGGACGGCCGCGCCGATGGCCACGACTTCGTCGGGGTTGACCGACTTGTTGGGGTCCCGGCCGAAGATCTCCTTGGCGATCGCCTGCACCTTGGGCATACGGGTCGAACCACCGACCAGCACGACCTCGTCGATCTTGCTGATGTCGATGCCCGCGTCCTTGATCGCGTTGAGGCACGGCGCCTTCACACGCTCGAACAGGTCATCGCACAGCGACTCGAACTTCGAGCGGCTCAGCGTCTGCTGGAGATGCTTGGGGCCCTCGTTGGTCGCGGTGATGAACGGCAGATTGATCGTGGTCTCCTGCGAGTTGCTCAGCTCGATCTTGGCCTTCTCGGCCGCCTCCTTGAGGCGCTGCATCGCCATCGCGTCGCTCTTGAGATCGACGCCCTCGGTCTTGCGGAACTCTTCGGCAAGGAAGTCGATCAGGCGCTGGTCCCAGTCGTCGCCACCCAGGTGGGTGTCGCCGTTGGTGGACAGCACCTCGAAGACGCCGTCGCCCACATCGAGGATCGACACATCGAAGGTACCGCCGCCGAGGTCGAAGACCGCGATCTTCTCGTTGGCCTTCTTCTCCAGCCCGTAGGCGAGGGCCGCCGCGGTGGGCTCGTTGATGATGCGCTTGACCGTCAGGCCCGCGATCTCACCCGCGTCCTTGGTCGCCTGGCGCTGGGCGTCGTTGAAGTACGCCGGGACGGTGATGACCGCCTCGGTCACCTTCTCGCCCAGGTAGTCTTCCGCGGTCCGCTTGAGTTCGCCAAGAATCATCGCGCTGATCTGCTGGGGCGTGAACTCCTCGTTGCGAACCTTGACCTTCACGAAATCATCGGCCCCGCCGGTGACCTCGTAGGGGACAAGCTTCTCTTCGTTGCTGACCTCGCTGTGACGACGCCCCATGAATCGCTTGATCGAGAAGACCGTGTTCTTTGGGTTGGTGACCTGCTGGTGCTTGGCCTGCTGACCGACCAGACGCTCACCCTTATCGGTGAACCCGACCACCGATGGCGTGGTGCGATTACCCGAACTGTTGATCAGGACTTTGGGATCGTCGCCTTCCATGACGGCGACGACGGAGTTGGTAGTCCCGAGGTCGATTCCGATGATTTTTCCCATTGCTGGCCTCCTTCTGAGTTCGCCGAGCGAAGGGCCCGTGGCCCAAGCGGCGTCGATTGCTGATGTTCCAATGGACCACAGATGCAATCGTGGTGCCAATCGACTCCACATGAGAGCTGCAACGGGAGCCGAATTCGGGCCGGCAGATCCCGATTCGGGTGCCGATTCGAGCGTTTCCTGCCAGAGTGGCAGATCATCCGCCCGGCTCAGCATCCGCCGCGGGCGCTTTGAAACCCAGCGCCGCATCGAGCGTCTCGTCAATCCCCCCGAAGAGGGCCTCGGAACGCCAGGGCACCAGCACATCGGGATTCACCGCGTCCGGGTCGCCCTCGACCTTCTGGAACCAGCGTGTGCTGTGGGAGATCCGGATCCCCGAGTTGGGGAGCGTGAACCCCGAGAGCTGCCCGAAGTGATTGGGCTTGCCGCCGGTTGGCTCCCCGATCAGCACCGCCCCGCAGTTGTCCCGCAGCTGGTGGGCATTGCTCATGGCGCTGCTGAAGGTCTGGCGCGAGATCAGGCCGATGATGTCGCCCTTGTCGCTGAAGCGTTCCGATTTCTCCAATGCCTGCCACAAGGGCCAGATGACCGTCTCGTCGCCCCCGCCGTTGAATCGCAGATCGATGACGATGCGCTGCGCATCGAGCTCGTCGGACTTGCTCATGATGAACTCGACGAACCCCGCCATCGGCAGGTCGTCGGCCTCCCGGCACCGGTTGTACGCGACATACATCGCCTTGTGCTCGGCGATGTACTCGCTCGCGTAATACCCGCCCTGCTTGCGGTAGGCAAGCGGCCACGGTTGTGGCAGCTGCTGCACGAAGCTCACCCAGCGCGGTCCGGCTTGCGAAGGGTCGCACTCGACATCAAGCGTGCCCTGTTCACCGTCATGCTCGAACTCGACGGGAATCGACTCCGCCCGATGATCATCGATGATGCCCACCGCCCGCAGCGCGGGCAGGAGGGTTGCGTACGCCGCCGCCGTCCCGATCTTCTTCGAGCGGTTCTCATGTGCGAAGAGCACGCTCACGCGCTCAATCACCTCATCGATGGGCACAGCGTTGATCGAGACGACGCGCTGGCCGATCAGTTCCTTCCGGGTTTCGAGCGCCGCGTTGACAAACACGCCATCATCAAGCACGACGCACTGGAACGCGAGCCGGTGCATCCCCGCCCCGATGTCCCCGAAGCCCACCGTGGTATGCGCATCACCACCCAGCGCGACAAGCCGCCCGATCTCCATCACGACCTGCTGATCGTCGAGCGAACCGAGCTTGCCGCCCAGCGCCTCGAGCGCGTCCTCGAACTCCTCGACCGTGTGCTTGGTGTAGAAGTTGGGGTGGCGTGTGAGAAGCTGCTCGGCGAGCGTATCGAGATCCTCCTGCCACAGCTGAGTGTGTTGCTGTGCCTGCGCGAAAACGGACAGCATCGAAAAGAACACCAGCGCAGGAAAACGGCCCCATGTCTGTCTCATGGGGCCGAGTATATCAGATCATGATCGCGATTCGAAGTGTTACTGCCCCTGCGCCAGCGAGTAGCCACGCTGCCCGTCATACATCTTGATCGGGATGAACTCGGTCACGCTGAACTTCTCGGCGACCTTCGCCAGCAGGTGCACCGTGGGCCCCTGGCCGATCGATGTGCCGCCCTTGAGCTCAAACCGAACGCAGCAGTTGTTCACGATCTCCGTGTACGGCGAGCCGGTCGGCCAGACCTGCGTGCCGCGGTTCGAAATCACGGTCAGCCGGAATGGTGTGCTCTCGCAGATGCGCTGCAGGCGGGCGGCGAGGTCCAGCGGTGTGAGGATCGTCTCGAGGAAGATGTCACACCCCACGATCTGGCTCTGCACCTGCTCGTGCGTGACCATCATCTCATTGACACTCGGACGCGTGGGCGGCGTGTGGCAGAGCATGTCGCCGCCGGGGACCGTGCATCCCGCGACCGTGCTGGGGGTCTTGCCGAGATTCTCAGCGACCGCCTGCGCGAACGCGGTCGTCCCCACCGGGTCGCCCTTGCCCTTCACATCGCCCGTGTGCACGCCCGATTCGAGCGTGTACAGCAGCGAGTTCTCGATCTCCGCGGCCGTCTTGCGCAGCCCGATGTGACGCAGCATGATCAGCCCCGAGAGCAGCAGGCTCGTGGGGTTTGCGAGGTCCTGGCCCGCGATGTCGGGCGCTGTGCCGTGCACCGCCTCGAAAATGCTGATCTGATCACCGATGTTCGCCGATGGCGCAAAGCCAAGCCCGCCGACGAGCCCCGCGGCAAGGTCCGACACGATGTCGCCCTGCAGGTTGGTCAGCACGATCATCTTGTAGCGATCAGGACGCAGCACGAGGTTCATGCACAACGCGTCGATGATCACATCCTCGGTCTCGATGTCCGGGTAGTCCTCGCTGAGGAAGCGGAACCGATCCAGGAAGGTCCCGTCGGTCATCTTCATGATGTTCGCTTTGTGCCCGCAGGTCACCTTGTCGATCCCGAAGCTCTTGGCCGTCTCGAACGCGAAACGATTGATCTGATCGCACCCGGGCGTCGTGATCAGTCGCTTGGCGGCGTACGAGTCCGGTGTGAGACGATGCTCGATGCCGCCGTAGGTGTCCTCAACATTTTCCCGAACAACATAAAAGTCCACCGGCACGCCCGCTCGCGAGAAGACCGTCTCGACACCGGGCAGCGACTGGAAGTGACGCAGGTTCGCAAAGGCACCGAAGGTCTTGCGCAGTGTCACATTGATCGACTTGCCGCCCCCACCGATCGGGGTGCCCATCGGGCCCTTGTAGAGGATGCCGGTCTCTTCGATCGCTTCGACGGCTTCGTCCGTCATGCCCCGGGTCTCGCCCTTGGCAAACACGCTCTGCCCCATCTCCACCTCGTCGAACTCGACCTTGTCGAGCACGCCCGCGGCCTGGAAGATGTGCATGCAGGCGCGCGTGATCTCAGGGCCGATCCCGTCGCCGGGTGCGAGTGCGATACGGAGCTTGTCGCTCATAAATTCCACCTCTTCTGGGGGGATGATGGTCAGGGTCCACAGCGTCTATCGGCACGATAGGCGGCGCGGGTGAGCCCGTCGGCCCGGATGTTGAGAAGATGAAGTCGGCTTACGCGTGCGTGGCGCGGGTCAGACGCTCGCTCAACGCCTCGGCGATCGCCCGTTCGTCCGCGTTGCCCGCCCGCGGGGGCTGCTCGATCCAGATCTGATTGCCCCGGGCCCGATCGCCCTCATGCAGGGCCCGGTAGATCGCCTGGGCATACGACGCGAGTTTGATGGGCATCAGGATCAGTTCACCGCCCGCCGGGTGCGACTCGATCGACCACGAGATCAGCACCGCCGATGACGGTGCCCCGCTCAGGGCGTCCGTGCTGACCAGCCGTGCGGGCGTGCGCGGCTGGTAATGGGCCCCGATGAGCCCGGGCGATCGCACATCGCTCGTCGCCGTGCCCGTTTCGTGCGTCCGCACCTCACAGCAAAGAACCTCCGCGATCCGGTGGGCACCGATGACACCCATCCGCAGCACCGTTGGGATCGTGCTGGTCAGATCGAGCACCGTGGACTCGATGCCCGCTCGGCAGTGCCCGCCCTCGATCACAAGCAGCTCATCATTTGCAAAGGCATCACGCACATGCTCGGGCGTCGTGGGGGAGATGTACCCGGACGGGTTGGCGCTGGGTCCGACGATGGGCCTGCCGAAGGACTCGATCAACGCGAGCGCGACCGGATGCTCGGGGCATCGGACCGCGACCGTATTACCCCCCGCCGTCACCGCGTCGGGGACATCGCCCGCTCTGGGCAGCACAAGGGTGAGCGGGCCGGGCCAGAACGCACGAGCGAGCTTCGTCGCCGAATCGGGCCACGCACGCACGACGCGACGAGCCATCGCTTCATCGCTCACATGCACGATCAGCGGGTTCGTGGCCGGGCGGCCCTTAAGCGCAAAGACCTGCTTGATCGCATCGGCGTTGAGCGCGTCCGCCCCAAGCCCGTACACGGTCTCCGTCGGGAACGCGACCAGCCTGCCCGCAGCGAGGAACTGCACGCCCAGCGCGATCGCTTCTGGACCCGCGACGATCTCAGCCATCGGCCTCGGTATCCTGCGCATCACTGCTGCCGGTTTCAGGCATCTCAGGCCGCTGATCTTCCGACTCCTCTGGAGCGCTGTACTCGAGCGCCGACTCACCCGGTGCCAGTTGATTCGCATCGGGGACAATAAAGTCGATGCGGCTGCGCTGCAGGATCGTGCCCATCGCCGCATGAAGATCAACGATCGCCTTGTTGTAGTTCGTCAGCGCCGCCGCTTCGGCGATCTCGGCACTCGCGAGCGATTCCTGCTGATTGAGCTCAAGGTTGAGCCGCTCGACGCTGTACCCCGCGTTTGTCAGCTCCTTCTCGACAATCAGCGACCGCAACGCCTCGCCCTGCGCGACGCGTGAGAGGGTGGACTGTTCGATCAGCTGTGCGTTGGTGACCACCGCGTTGAGCGCGTTCTTGATCTCAAGCACGATCTGCTGAGCCGTCTGGCGGTACGCGACCACAGACTGCATCCGCTCGAGTCTCGCACGCCGATACCCGGCTTCGCCGTCGCGATTGCCGATGGGCTGCTCGAACCGTGCCCCGATGAGCCAGTCATCGACGAACCGGTTCCTGCCCGAGTCCTCGTAGGCATCCCCGACCGAGTTGTCGAACCCGAGCAGCCGGGCCTGCGCCTGCAGGTCCAGGCGGGGCAGACGCTGGTTTTCTGCCAGCCGCTGACGGATGGTCGCGTCGTCGATGTTCAGCAGCGACTGCTCCATCTCGGGGCGCTCCTGCACGCCCGCGGTGATCGCGTCGAGCAGAGCATACTCGATGGGCTCGCTCATCGCGTCCTGGCTGGGGACGATCAGCGTCTCCGAGCCCACCGGCAGCGCCGGGTCGTTGATCAGCGCCTTGAGCCGGTCGCTCGCGAGCCGCAGATTGGTCCGCGCCACCAGCAGGTCCGAGCGTCGGCGCTCGACCCGTGCGACCGCGTCGGCGACCTGCGCCTGCCGCGCGTCCTGCACGCGGCGTGCCTTGATGTCGTCACGCACCTCGATGCCCCGGTCGAGCAGCTTGGCACGAATGATCAGCACCTTGTAGGCCTGCACAAGATCCCAGTACGCGTTCTCGGTCAGTGCGGCGGTGTCGATCAGCGTGGACTTGAGCTGCGACACGCTCGTGCGCTCCGCGTTGCGGGCGAGGTTGATCTGCGCCATCGTTGCATCGCGACCGAACCCACGCAGCAGCGGCTGGGTCAGCCCGACCGTGAAATCAGCGTTGTTCGCCGGGTTGGGGTTGGGGGCGGTGCCGAAGAACGAGCTGTCGACATTGTTGTATCCGATGTCGTTGCGCAGCTCGAGGGTTCCGCCCGAGTTGAGCTGGCGCGACACGCCAACACCCGCCGACGCGCTCTGCGAGTCATTGCGGATGACCCCCGTCGCACCCCCAAAGCCCTGCCCGGCCTGCGGGATCGAAGAATCCTGATAGGTGCCCTCGGCAAAGAACAGCCAATCGAACTGCGCCTCGGCCTGGGTCAGCGCCGTCTGCGCGATCGCAGGAGAGAACCGGGCGAGCTCGACGCTCAGGTTGTTGCCCACACTGGTCTGGATGGTCTGCTCGAGCGAAAGCCCGACAAGCGTGGTCGGCTGGCCCAGCAGATCCTCGCCGACGAGCTGGGCGATAGGGCTCGCATCGTCGGGGTGCTGGGCGCGTAACTGCTCCAGGTAGCCATCGGTTGAGAACTCCTTCTCAATGGTCTCCAGATGGTCCTGACGGATCTCGAGCTTCTCCAGATCGAGATTCGTCGTGGACGAACGGCGCTGGGGATACTGCTCGGCCTGCTGGATCTCCCGCTCGATCGCGTTCACCATAGCGCGTTGCAGCGTTTGCTCGCTGCTCCGCTCAATCGGTGAACTGCAGCCAGCGACCGCAAGGAGCAGCGAAACACTCAGCGTGGAGCACAGAATGGTTGATCTTGAATGGCGCACATGGTGGGTCATAGCCAAACGATAGGTTGGATACAATCAGGTGTCGTTCCCGCGTCCAGAGAACCTCACGCTCCGTGGGGCTCGGGCGTACACTACGACGGGGCGTGATGCGATCGCGCCCCGAACGCCGGGGACATGATCAGGTAAGGAGGCCCGCCGTGCGAACCGACCACAGAAACACGCCCAGCGCCCGTGATATCCGCGGGCCGATCTCAGCCACACTGCGTGCGGCCGTGCTCGTCGCCGCGTGCACCGCGGCGGGCCTTGCGCCCGCATCAGCAACTGCGAGCATGACCGCGGCGTACACCCAGGACGGCATGGGATACATGGTCGTCGACAAGGACGACGCGGCCCTCCGTTGCGGCGATCAGGATGTCTTCTACGCCATCGCCCGCCTGAAGAAGGGCACCGTGCTGCGGACAGGAGATCGCTCCGGGGCCTACACCATGGTCGTCATGCCCGAGCAGATCGGCGCCCTCGTCCCCGCGACAGAGGTCCAGCCCGCAAGCGACGGGAAGACCGTGACCCTGCGCGTCGCATCCAAGCTCCGCGCACCCTCACAGCTCATGGGCCTCTCAGGGTCGTGGAAGCAGCTCTACACGACCGCCCTGCCCGAGGGGACCACGCTCAAGGTCATCGAGACCATGACCAATCAGGCCGGGAGCGTGGTTGGTTACCGCGTGATCGCGCCCAAGAGCCCCAACGGCGAGCTGCCGATCGCGTTCATTCAGACCGACGCCCTCCGCCCCGCGCTCAGCAGCGAAATCGAAGGCGATGCCGGTGACCCGCGGCCCAGCACCACACCCGCACAGACAAAGCCCGCGGAAACCAAACCCGCGGAGAACACCGCCCCCACGCAGGCGCAGACCGAAAACGAAACGACCCCCGCCAGCACCGACGCCGGGGCCGTCGATACTTCGCTGCTGCAAGAGCAGGTGCCCAGCGAGCCCGTTGAGATCACCAACAACGCCCCGGTCCAGGACGACGAGCCCGCCACCCCGGTCGTCCGCACCGCGCAGGAGGGCCTGATCCCCGCTTCGGAGCTCGAGGATCTTGAAGCCACATTCACCCGTGCACGCTCGCTCGAGCGCACGGAGCTCGATGAGGCACTCGACGAGTTACTCGCCGAGTTTACCCGAACCCGCGAGCTGGCCGACGACGACGAGTCGCTCGCACGGGCGCTGGACCAGCGGATCGAATGGATCAGGATCCGCATGCAGACCCGCGACCAGCGCCGGCGCATCGCCCAGGCGCTGGCCGAGTACGACTCGGGTGCCGATCAGACCGCCCAGGCGATCGAGCTGTGGCAGAAGGGGCGCGCGTACCAGCTCGTCGGTCGGATGGTGACCTCATCGGTCTACACCGGAGAGAATCTCCCGCTGCTCTACCGGGTGCAGGGCACGGACCCGATCACGGGTCAGCCGCGCACGGTGGGCTATGTCGCACCCAAGCCCGATCAGGACCTGCGTCACATGCTCGGTCGCGTGGTCGGCGTGCTGGGCGTCAAGCGTGAGGACGCGTCGCTGGGTCTGCGCGTGGTCGAGCCCGAGCGCGTCGATCTGATGCCCGAGTGATGCCCAGCCCCGAAGAGCGTGAGCCCGATCGACACGACGAAGAACGCGCCGCCGACGCGTCGGGATCGATCGCGCTGGTCAACGGGCTCTCGACGAACCCCGACCCCATCGAAGCCGCCGCCGATGCGGCGTCGCGCATTCATGCGCAGCTCGACGGCGCACCCGATCTGCTCATGGTTTTCGTCACGCCGCATCACGCCCAGCGCATGGGAATGATCGCCGACACGCTCCGCGACGCGCTTGGATCGAGCCACATGCTCGGCGTCTCCGCATCAGCAATCATGAGCGGCGACTCGGAGATCAACGAGGGCCCGGGCGTCGCCCTGCTCGCCTGCAAGCTCCCCGGAGTGCGCATCAGCCCGTTCTGGGTCGATCATCTCTCGCCGCGCGACAGCACCGACGAGCGTGCCGCCAAGCTCGCAGAACAGATCGAAGCCGGCGCGGACATGCGCGCCGCGTTCTTCTTCGCCGATCCCTTCTCCGTCCCGCTCGTCAAACTCATCCCCGCCCTCTCGGCGGCACGCATGCAGCACATCACCCCCTCCGGACGCGTCGAACACATCGGCACGGTCCTGGGCGGCATGGCCTCCGCCGCGACCAGGCCCGGTGGCAACACGCTGCTACTCGACGGAGAAGTCCGATCCAGCGGAGCCATGGGTGTCACGCTCTCGGGGCCGCTGCGTGTCGACACGGTCGTCTCGCAGGGCTGCCGACCAATCGGGCACCCGATGATCATCACCAAAGCAAGGGGGAACCTCATCCTCGAACTCGCCGGGGTCAAGGCGGTCGACGCGATACGCGACATCGTGCATCAACTCCATGATCGTGATCGTCAGCTGCTGGGCAACGGGCTGCTGCTCGGGCGTGTGATCGATGAACAGAAATCGCACTTCGGGCGAGGCGACTTCCTCATCCGCAGCGTGATGGGCGGCGACGAGACCTCGGGCGCCGTCGCCGTCGCCGATCTCGTGCACGCCGGGCAGACCGTGCAACTGCATCTGCACGATGCCCAGACCGCACGCGAGGACCTCTCGCTGCTGCTCGACGGGCAACGCCTCTACGAGAAACCAGCCGGCGCACTGCTCGTCTCGTGCACCGGACGCGGTCAGAAGTTCTTCGACGAACCCGGGCACGACGCACGATCGATCGCCCATGCCTTCGATCGCGTCCCCGACGGCGCGGCCCTCGCCAAGTCGGGCCAGGAGGTCAACCCGGGCAGCGGGATCCCGCTCGCGGGGTTCTTCGCCGCCGGCGAGATCGGCCCCATCGACGAGCAGATCTTCCAGCACGGACACACCGCTGTTGCCGGGCTGTTCCGCTCGCCCGATCCGTTCGAGAACGACTGAGATTCGAGGGTTCAGAGAAGCCCGAGCGACCTGAGGTCGTCCGTCGGCTCGCTGAACGAGCATGAGCCATACCCCGTCGCGAACGATTCGCGGGACTGCGCGAGCTGGGCGACGCCGATCCGATGATCCCGCCACGCGACGGACTGATCGTCGAACTGGAACGCTTTGGGATCGGTCTCGTTGAGCAGCTCGACGGCCATCGCCTCATCGAACCCCCGCGCATGCTGCACGAGGGCCGCGGCGAGGAAGACATTGATGAACCCGTGCATCACACCCCGCGGCGCATCGGGCTCATAGGTCAGCGCGTGCTCGCTGCGGATCGGGTGATGCAGACCCGCGGTCGCCTTAAAGGCGATGCCCGCCCGGTCACACGCGACGATGAAGCGGGCGATATCCTGCGACGAGGGATAGAGATCGGGTGTGACCCCGCCGCAGCGGATCTTGGCAACGGCGCCGCTGCCCGAGAGCGCCGCGACAAACCCGCGCGGGTCGCCGCCGAAGATCGCCTCGCGGGGCAGCTCAAAGGCCGGGACGATCAGCTCGGGGATCTGGTCGAGTGCCTCGTCAATATCCGCCGGCGTCGCGACCCGCATCTCGATCGCGTCAACCATCGCGAGCCCGTTCCCCTCGTTGTCGTGGTGCTCGTTGAACGCGTAGATGCGATCGAGGTTCTCTCCCAGATCGCCGATGATGATGGCGCTGATCTGCCACGGGTCCTGAAAATCCGCATGCTCACGGTAGCCGCTCGTCGCGAAGGTCCCCGGCATCAACGCCGCGCCGTGCTCGGTGAGCTCGCCGAGACGATTCGTTGGGCAGATGAAGCGAGAGAGGAACCGCTCGTAGCCGCTGCGCAGCCCGCGTGCGTAGTTCTCTGTCGCGGTGGGCATATCGAGCTTGCTGGGCGGGAAGAGCCCCGCGTAATCGATCAGCCCGGTCATCAGTGTCTCGATGCTTCGGATCATGCTGGAATGTTCCTTGCCGGAGGATGCGGAGTTGTGGTACATCGTGTGTGCTCCGAGATTCTATTCGTGACCGATCGGTTCGACGCCCGACGGCTCGCCAAGCCCCGCGTGCATCAGCGGCTCCCATCGCGTCATCCCATCGATCGGGGTCTGGTGCGGGTCGAAAAAATCGCACAGCGCCCGCGCAAAGAGCGCGATGCGCCGTGTGTTGTCCGTGTTGCCCTCGTGATGCCCGTGCTCGATGAGGAACCGCCACTTGCGCCCGGGATCGGCGTCGATGGAGTTGAAGACCGCCGCGGCGCACTCGGGCGAGACGACCTCGTCATGGCGTGCGAGCATCGCGAAGCTCGGCACACGGACCCTGCGCCCGTGAACGATCGCGTCGCAGAGCTTGAGCCGTGCCATCAGCTCGTCGTACCGGTCCCGGTTCGCGTCGATGACACGCTTGAGCTGCGCCGCAGTCCCGCTGGGGCGATCAAACCGCGTGGGCCAGTCGCCGAGCGAGGGGGTCGCGATCGCGAGCCGGTCGATGATCGATTCGCCGCGGAGCTTGCCGATGAGCTGGGCGGCGCTGATCACGGCCAGGCCCCCACCCAACGAAGCGCCGTGCAGGTACACGCCGGGGTGCTCGATATCGTTGTCAACGGGGATGTCGGTGTCCGTGTCGCGATGAAGCAGCGCGTTGCGCATCACGCGGCAGGCGTTGCACACATCCGCGACCGCGTGGGGCAGTATCCACTCCTCGTGCCGCTCGGCGGTGAAGCCGCGGGTGATCCATGCTGATCCCTCAGGACCGCCGCCAGCGAGATCGCCCGTCTGCTTCTGTGAGCCGGGGTAACCACGCAGCCTGATCAATAAGACCGCGACCCCGCGATCGGCAACCCGCTGCCAACGCCGTGCGTTCACATCGAGGGGGTCGGGCGTGTGGTCCCCGTGCACACTCACCAGCGAGGCGCTCACGGGCCGGTTGTCGCCGGGCAGCACCAGGCGACAACCGATGTTCACGCCACCGTGCGAGTCGAACTCGTGCGTCGCGCTCGGATCGCTGGGATCGGGCGTGACACGCCGGGTAATCACAGGCGTGTGATCGATCAGTGAAGCGAACCAGTGCTTCCAGAACACGCTGTGATCGGGTGCGGGCACAGGGTCCCCGATGTGCGCAAAGGTACGCACGGATTCGGGGGGCTTGCTGTGCGAGCGATCCGTCAAGGTGCTCCCTTATCCTGGGTCATCACTCCGGTCATCACTCTTCGGGCGTGAGCTGCTTCTGGGCCTTCTGATAGGCCTGATCGATCGCCTCGAGATCGATCCTGGCCGCCCAGAGCTGGCTGCTGGGCTTCTCGCCCTCAGCCGCTGACCCGCGCTGCGCTGTCCAGATCATCCACTGCCCGTCGCTGGTGAACGCGGGAAGCCCGTCGAACCCGCGGGCCTGTGTGATGCGCAGGTGCGCTGTGTACTGTGCGTCGTAAGTGCCCCTGGCATCGATCGCGTAGATCTCGTAGTTGCCGTGCGAGACCTCGCTGGTCGCGTACATCAGGTACTTGCCGTCGGGCGTGTAAAACGGGCACCAGTTCACATGCTCGTTATCCGTGAGCTGGAGTTCCTCCTCGACCCCCGTGATCTTTCCGTTCTCGTCGAACGCGAGGTTCGAAACGAAGATCTGCAGCAGGTTATCGCCGCGACGGTCGCTGCGATAGCAGATCGATTTCCCATCGGGCGAGAAGAACGGGCCGCCGTCGTACCCGTCAGCAGTGACGAGCGCGGTGTGTGTGTCATCGGTCGTGTCGTAGACCCAGATGTCGCCGTTGTTGGTTCCGGGCTCGAGCCGGGTGTAGAGCACGAAGCGTCCGTCCGACGACCATGATCCCTCCGCGTCGTATCCCTCGCGCTCCCACATGGGCGCTGCGTCCGTCAGCGTCGGGATGCTGACGATGTCATCCATCGCGAGCTTCGGCGGGTTGGTGTCGCCCGATTCCTGATGCGCCTTGGCGCGGGCCTTCGCCTCGTCGCTCAGGTCATACTTCATCCTGATCGTGCCCGTCATGATGTCCATCTCGACAGGGAACTGCCACGAGTACCGCGAGTTCTCGCGCTGGTAGCCCGCCACCTCATCGCCGCTGGGCGAGGTGCGGGTCGAGCCGAACAGGATCGTCATGGGCTCGGTCGGGTGGAACCAGCCGCAGGTGTTGGCGCTCGAAGGCGACGACACCAGACCCGCTGGCCCGAACCCGCTGATGTTCCCGTTATCATCGCGCTGCACCCCCGCGACATACATCGAGTAGTGCGACCCTGCCTGCTCGCCCTCAGCGGGGACCGGGATCGCCTGGAAGATGACCATGTTCCCGTCGGGAGAGAAGTAGGACTCGCCGGCCTTGATGTAGTGCGCGCTGTCGGTGAGCTGCACAAAGTCGCTCAGGAACACGCTCTCGAGCGTGGGCCACTGATCGTCCCACGACGGGTTGGGATTGACAGTCTGAGCGAGCGAGAGCGTCGAGCACACGCCGAGCGTGGCCAGGGTCAGTGTGGGAATACGCAATTGGAGGCTCCTGTTGGGTCTACACTGAATCTGCATGGCTGATACTAGGTCTCAATCCCCGATTACTCGCGTCAACGAGGGTCCCGTCCCAATCTTTGAGTACGCCCCGCCCAGCGACCCGCTGACGGTGCTGCACAAGGACCCCTGCTTTGTCGTCATCGACAAGCCCGCGGGGCTGCTCTCCGTGCCCGGCATCGCGCCCGAGAAGCACGATTGCCTGCGGTCACGCGTCAAGTCCCTCTTCCCGGACGCCAGCGGGCCAATGACCTGTCACCGCCTGGACCTGTCCACCTCGGGTGTGATGATCCTCGCCCTCGATGCCAAGACGCACAAAAACCTCTCTCGCCAGTTCGAGTTCCGAAAAACCCACAAGAGATACATCGCGCTGCTCGAGGGGCATCTCGAGCACGACGACGGGCTGATCAACTGCCCGATGCGCAAGGACATGGAGGTCCGCCCGCTCATGCTCGTGGACTATGTGCAGGGCAAGCCATCGCAGACGCAGTACCGCGTCCTCGCGCGCGAGACCTACCGCGATCGCCCCGTGACACGGGTCGAACTGCTGCCTCATACAGGACGCACGCATCAGCTGCGCGTCCACGCGGCCCACCCGCATGTGACCACAGTCGGCACGCTGGGCCAACTCAACGCCGACGAGACCACGGGGCTCGGGCATCCGATGGTGGGTGACGAGCTCTACGGCGACGCGACCAACGCGGACAGACTGATGCTCCACGCATCGATGCTCACGATCCATCACCCGCAGACCGGGCAGCAGATGACCTTCAAGGCCCCCGACCCGTTCTGATCAGAACACCAGTGCGGGACGGTGCGGGGCCGGCCAGCTCAGCGCGGTTGATTCCATGAGCTTGCGCAGCTCGTACACATCCTGCTCGCCAAACGCGTTGCGATCGAACGAGTCCACATCGAGCACGCCATAGCACGACCCGTCGTCGTTGAACAACGGGATGACGACCTCGGACTTGTCCTTCGGATCGCACGCGATGTAGTTGGCGCCCAGATTGTGTACATCGTTGACGATGATGGGGCGTTTCTTCTCCCAGCACATGCCGCACGCGCCGTGGAGTTCGATGGGTGAGCACGCGGGCTTGTCACGCGACGGGCCGAGAATCATGTGTGCTGATTCGCGGTCCTTCTCATAAAAGCCGACCCAGGAGACGCCATAGTCCTTGAAGAAACGCCAAAGCACATCGCAGACCTCATGCATGCGCCGATGCCGATTCCCCGAAACCTCGCAGAGGGCCATGGCAACGGGCTTGTAATCGCGTTCGTAGACAGGCATGCCGTATTCTAGATTGAGGCCCAATGAAAAACCCGCCCGGCGTGTTGCCGGGCGGGTCAGAAGTTCAGATACGGCCTTCGATCAGACGGTGGCGCTGGTGAAGGGGAGCAGTCCCATGAAGCGCGCACGCTTGATGGCGCTGGCCACCATGCGCTGCTGGCGGGCGTTGGTGCCCAGACGCTTGCGACCGTAGATCTTGCCGTTGGGGGTCATCATGCGACGCAGGGACTCAACATCCTTGTAATCGACATACTCGATGCCCTTGCCGCTGGTGACCGTGACCTTGCCAGTGGGGGTGGGGGCGCTGAAACGGTCGGGCTTGCTGTCGCGGCTGCTGCTCATTCTGCTCATGTTCGTCGTTCCCGTCATGGACTTCGTGGCTCAATTGGGCTGCACACGCGGCGGCCGGATCGAGCGACGGAACTGGGTATTCGTGATCCCTTGCGGGTGAAGACTTTATGCACGGGCCGCGTCGTGGTCGACCGTCCGGGACGCAGAATCGTCGAACTGGATCACCGGTTCAGGGGTTTGGTCGGGTTTTTCGCACAACCGATCGAGCGACACCCGCCCCGGGCCACGCCAGAGCAGG
>CAYQRD010000041.1:0-19822 GCA_964419845.1 uncultured Phycisphaeraceae bacterium | reverse complement strand
GCGAGCAGTTTCATGAGCATGTCGGTATCGATAGGGCACCTCCCGGGCAGCGAGTTGAGAAGCTCCACCATACCGCTCAGAATGAAAGTGTGCAAACCGGCTATCCCCGCGGGTGCAGCTTGCGCACCGTGTGGTGCAGCTTCGTCCGGTCCACATGGGTGTAAATCTGGGTTGTTGTGATGTCGCTGTGCCCCAGAAGCTCCTGCACGATGCGTAGGTCAGCCCCGCCCGCGAGCAGGTGGGTCGCGAAGCTGTGACGGAGCATGTGCGGGTAGGTCTTGGGCAGCCCGGCAAGCTTGGCCCAGTGCTTGACGATCTGCCACACGCGCACACGCTCGATCGGGTGCCCGGTGCGCGAGAGGAACAGCTTGCCCTTGTCGCGGCGCTCGGCCGCGCGCTCGGCGGTGATCAGCATCGGGCGGCACTCGTCGAGGTATTGCTGCAGCGCCCGCTGCGCCGGCCTGCCCATCGGCACCAGGCGCTGCTTGTCGCCCTTGCCCAGCACCCGCACCACGCCGATCTTCTCCATGATGTCGATGAGCCCGATCTGCCCGACCTCGCTCGCCCGCAGCCCCGAGGCGTACATCAGCTCCAGGATGGCCCGGTCGCGCAGCCACAGCGGGAGGGCGCCCTTGGGCGCATGCTCCGAGGGCTGGGGTGCCGAGAGCAGCTTTCGCACCTGCGAGGGCGAGAGCACCCCGGGGAGCCGTTTCCATTTGGCGGGCCGGTCGAGATGGTCCGCCGGGTTCTCATTCATCCTGCCGGTCGCGAGCAGCCAGCGATAGAACACCTTGATCGTCGCGAGATGGCGTGAGACTGTGCTCGCGTTGTACCCACGCTCGTTGGACATCGACCGGACATGCCCGATGAGCGCCTCGGGCGTGGTCCCGGTTGGGTTGTCGATCCCCGCCCGCTGCAGATCGAGCATGAGATGCTCGAGGTCCCGCGTGTAGGCGGCGATGCTCGCGGGCAAAAGCCCGCATTCGATGCGGATAAAGTTGATGAACCCGCGCCGGGCGAACTGCATGGGTTCGCTGAGCAGCTCGACGCGTTGTTGCGATGCATTGGTCACACCGCATTATCGACATTCTGACCTTCAGTGCATGCATAAACACCCCGGGTCCTGGAGGACCCGGGGCGTGGAGTGTCAGCTCTTACGCGTTGTCAGCGGGGACTTACCCGAGGAGGGAAAGAACCTGCTGGGGCTGCGAGTTGGCGAGCGAGAGAATGTTCGTCGAAGCCTGCACCAGGATCTGGTTACGGGTCAGCGAAGCGGTCTCGGTCGCGAAGTCGGCATCACGGATGACCGACTCTGCCGCGGTGGTGTTCTCGAGGGCGATGCCCAGCGAACGGATGGTTGCACCGACGGTGTTCTTCTGGAATGCACCCAGACGACCACGTGTCGATGAGACCTGCTCGATGGCCTGCGAGACGATCTCCTGGGCGTTGTCGAGGTTGTTGCCGTCGACAACATTGAAGGACTTGCCCGAAGCGAGGTCATCGAGGAACCCGAGCGAGCTGGTGCCCAGCTTGCGGGTCGAGATGTCACCGATACCGATGGAGGTCTTGCCGCCGATATCGATGTTCGAGGCGAGCTGGAAGTCAGCACCGCCACCGGTGATCGAGAAGGCCGCGAGCCCGCCGAGGGTCTGTGCCGCCGAGGTCGATGCGGTGAACTCGACATCGAGGAAGTCCGAAGTGACCGAGAGGGTCTTGCCGCTACCGACGCCCAGAAGGCCGTTGATGGTACCGGCGATGTCCTGGCCGTCGTCGCGGATGCCGTTGGAAGCCGCGGTCGAGGCGAAGGTGCCCTCGGTGGTGAGGCTCGAAGTATCGGCGAAGTCAGCGGCGTAGCTGGCGATGTTCGCACCTGCCACGGCGGTGTTGAGCGAAGCCGAGTCGATGACATCGACCGAGACATACTCGCTGGAGCCGAAGTCTGCCGAGGTGAGCGCAACAGTGTTGGCGCTTCCCGAAGCGGTGACGCCGGTCACATCCGAGACCGCGTTGATCGCGGCTGTGATCTGGGTCACGGTGTTGCCCGAAGCGAACTGCAGTTCACGGTTGCCGATCGAGCCGGCGATTTCGATGGTGAAGCTGCCGTTGGTGCCGTTCAGGTCCAGCGAGGTGCCGCCGAACGAGAGCAGCAGACCGCCCTGCTGGGCCGACTGGGTGATGATGGCTTCGACGGCCTGCGATGCGCCGTCGAACTTGGCACCGCGGACATTGATGTCGGTGACGCCTGCGTCAACCGAGGTGACCTGGTAGTCGAAGTTGCCGTTCAGGAGCTTGGTGCCCTGGAACGAGGTTGCACCCGCGACGCGGTCGATGGTCTGGAGGATCGAATCGATCTGAAGCTGGTTTGCTTTCTTCTCCGATGCGCTCAGGCCTGCCTCGTTTGCGGAGGTGGTGAGCAGACCCTGAAGCTCGGTCAGAAGGTTCGAGACCTCCTGGAGACCGCCTTCAGCGATGTTCACGACCTGATCCGCACGCTCGGAGTTCTTGAGGGCGGCGTTGATACCGGCCTTCTCCGAACGCAGGTTCTCACTGGCAATCAGACCTGCGGGGTCGTCCTTACCACGGTTGATGCGAAGACCCGTCGACAGACGCGAGAGCGACTGGCCGAGCGAGGCGTTGTTCTGACCCAGCACGCGCTGTGCGGTCAATGACGATACATTGGTGTTGATGCGACTCATTAGCTGACAACCTCCGTGTTCTCACCGGGGAATAAGTTCAGGCCCCGGTCCTGATGCACAGGGTGTATCTCCCATGCATCCGCCTCGCTGCTCCGTCGCACAAGGCACGGCCCATCGGAAATCCGATGAACGCTTTCGTGATCGTCTCGCAGCGAGGGTCAATGAAGTCACAGCACGATTTTCCTTCCCATTTTTCGCCCAGCCGTTATTGGGACGCACAGTGATCTCGAGCGTGCCCGGAGAGTATGGCGCACAAAAAACCCCCTCGAAAGGGGGCTTTAGGCGATTGGGGATATGCGGGTTGTCGCGGTTAACCCAGCAGCTGCAGGACCTGCTGCGACTGCTGATTCGCCAGCGAGAGCACACTCGTGCCCGCACTCTGGAGGATCTGGGCCCGGGTCAGCTCGCTCGTTTCCTTGGCGAAGTCCGCATCGCGGATGATCGAGCGGCTCGCGGTCAGGTTCTCATACGCCGACTGCAGCGACCGGCTGTTGGTGTCGAGCACATTCCGCTCAAACGCACCGAGTCTGCCTCGGAGGATCGAGACCTCATCGATCGATGCGTTCACGATGTCCTCGAGCCCGGAGAAGTCGTTGCGTGCCGCGGCTGAATCCAGCGAGTTCACCTGCCCCTTCGTCAGCGACGAGAGGAACTGGAGTTCGCCGCTCACGAGCGTCCCGCCCAGACTCTCGGCGGAGGTGGACTGCACACCGATATTGGTCTGCTGGAGCGCCGTGATATCCGGACCAAGCTGGAACAGCGAGCCGCCGCCCGTGATATCAAAGGTGGCCGAGGTCAGCGACGGGTCGGTCGCGAATGTCTCATTGAGCAGCAGCTCCATACCAAGCGACGGCGAGTTGATCGAGACATTCAGCCCGTCTCCCGTCGCGAGGATGCCGTTGATCAGTGCCGATACATCGGCCCCTTCGTCGCGGGTGCCCGCGACCAGGCTCGGATCGCCCCACGGAACACCGTTGGCGGGGATTGCCGCGTTGGAATCGAGCTTGAACAGGTTCCAGTTGTTGCCCGTCGCGGGGGTGTCGATGCGTTCGACCGAGACAAACGAGTTGCTCCCGTACTCAGTCGAACGGAAAACAAGGCCCGAGTTGGCGTTGCCGTTGACCAGCGCCGCCTCGACTCCGGTGAGCTCGCTGAGCTGGTTGACGGCGGAGACCACGGACGAGAATGCCATGCCCGAGGTCAGCACCAACTCACGGACGCCCTCGGGTCCACGGATCTGGATCGTGGTTTGCGAGAGGACCGTGCCGTCGCCGGTGCCGCTGTTATCGCCGCTCAGATAGAGGCTGCCCCTCTGCGCCGAGGAGATCACATCAATATCAACATTGATGTTGGTCGTCCCGACAAAGCTGGCGGCGGTGATCCGTGCGTTGCTGATCTCGGTGTTGCTGATGCCCGAGGTGATGTAGTCGAGCGAGCCGTCGAGGAGCTTGAGCCCGCCGAAGGTCGCCGTGTTGCTGATGCGGGTGATCGACTGGATGGCCGAATCGATCTGCAGCTGGTTCGCGGCCCGCTCCTCATCAGAGAGCGCGCCGGTATTGGCGGCTTCGACCGCGAGGGCCTTGATCGAGTTGAGCAGATCGGTGATCTCGGTCAGGGCGCCCTCGGTGGTCGCGATGACCGCGCTGGCACGCTCGCCGTTCTTGATGGCTTGCTCGATGTTCGAGATGTCGGTGCCCAGACGCTCAGAGATGATGAGCCCCGCGGGGTCGTCCTTGCCTCGGTTGATGCGCAGACCCGTGGACAGGCGTTCAAGCCGGACCTGAAGATCAGCGCCCGAACGATTGAGTCGCTGTTGTGCGATCACACTCGGTATGTTCGTATTGATGCGTGTCATGGCAATCCTCCGTGATTGCGTTATTCGTGCCCGTTCG
The DNA here is from genome assembly GCA_964419845.1 of uncultured Phycisphaeraceae bacterium. Lineage (GTDB taxonomy): Bacteria > Planctomycetota > Phycisphaerae > Phycisphaerales > UBA1924 > UBA1924. Next base: position 15,234 of record CAYQRD010000041.1, on the reverse strand, counting down.
CGGGGACGATGGGTTAGGCGGTATCTTTGTCCTGGGTCGCGGTCGGGCTTGTTACGGCGCCGGGCTTGACCCGTGTTGCGCCGAGCATGCCCGCCGGGCCGCTCTGACTGATGCCCTGATCACGCACGACGCGCCGCGCCGGTCCGGGCTTGATGGTCTGTGCCAGCGAATCGAGGTCGCTCGCACCCAGTCTGGCCGCCTGGGTGTTCTCCCGTTTGATCGCGTCGTACACCTCTTTGCGGTGCACGGCGATCCGGGTCGGGGCGTTGATCCCGAGGCGTACCTTGTCGCCCCGGATATCGACGATCGAGATTTCAATCTCGTCCCCGATCATGATGGTCTCATCACGCTGCCTTGAGAGCACAAGCATGCGTTGACTCCTTGCTCTCGGCCGCGTCCGTGTGTGCCCACGGCACGCGGTTAGGTTCGGTTCACCGGTCCGCGGGTTCGTTCAGCCCCGCCGACATGATGAGGACATATTGACCACGCTGCGCCGCAGCGGCGCTTACACACGAACGAGTCGCGCGGTCTGCCCTTCTGGATTCAGCAGACGCTCAGGCCGAAGCCGTCTGGGCCGCTCCGGATGCAACACGCATAAGCGGGTGCCGGGTCGTCCAACGCTTCTCGGCCATCACGATCTGCTGACCGACCTTGGTCAGCGTATTGATCAGCAGCGGGCCCTGGAAGTTGCCCGTGAGCTGATCGCCGATCTTGTTCACGATGACGAACACCTGCGCGTCATCGAGCTTCTCCAGACTCAGCTCCTGCATCTGCTCGGGGCGGATGGGCACCGAGTAGTCCTGCTCGAAGAAGGTCGGATCCGTGACCACGAAGGCCAGGTCCGCGTCCTCGACGCATTGGAGCCAGAAGAAGCAGGCATCGTCGCCCGGCTGCAGCAGACAGAATCGTTTCCTGTCCGAGAAACCGAGCAACCCGTCGGGGAAGGTGATCACGCGGTCCTCCGCAATCTCGATCACCCCAAATCGTGTGGTCCGCACTTCCATGTGTGCGCTCCGTTCATTTCGGCCGGTCCAGTTCAGATCGACGCCGGCGTCCCACGCCGGGCGACATCCTGTCTTGATTCCCCGCCTGGCCGAGCGGCGGGGGATCTCGATCCAATCTGCCTCGCCGGGCTTTCACCCAGCGGGCCGCATCCGGGCCTTAGCCCAGGAAGTCCAGAAGCGTGCGTGACTGCGTCTGCGCGATCACGCTCATCGTCGCCTGCGCCTGGAGCTGAAGTTGCGCGAAGCGTGACGAAGCTTGCGCGTAGTCCAGATCCCGCAGCTGAGATCGCATCGCCAGGTCGAGCACGCTCCGGTCCTCCTGACGCACAACCTCCTCATCAACCCGTCTGGCGTACCCCCCGACCAGCGCCTGCGACTGGATCAGGTCATCGAGCGACGCCTTCATGTTCTCGGACGCAATCTGGATGCCAATCGTGTCGTCGCTCCGCAGGGCCTCAGCCAGGTCCATCAGATGCGTGAAAAGGTTGTTCACACGCACCCCCGCCCGGTCGCTGGAGGTCAGCGTGTTCCCGCTGCCGCCCAGAGTCCCATCCATCAGCCCGAGCTGCTCGGCAGCCGCCGATTGCTGGGGGGCGATGGAGATCGGCCCAGAGGCACCGACCGCGGCGGACTGGGTGAACTCGATCCCATTGGTCGTCGCGGAAAGCTGGGCGTCGAAATCGGTCGTCGGGCGTCCCGCAGCGGTGAGCTGCGCGTCCGCCTGGCTGTTGACCGCGGCGATCAGGGTCCCCACGGTCGCGATGTCGCTGGAACTCAGATCGATCGTGATCTCGAACCCGTCGCCGAGCACGATCTTGAAGTCCTCGTTCTCGGCAGCCGTCGGGTTGCCCTCCGCGATATCAATCCCCCGGCCATCGTTGAACACACTCAGCGGGGTGTCCGCGGCGTACGAACGAATGCCCAGCAGCGTCGCGGTGTCATTCCCGCCGGCGACCTCACTGATGGAGAGGGCGAGATTGCGTGTCCCCGCTGTCTCCGTGATGATGTTGAGGGCCGTTCCGTCCTCGCTGATCTTGACCCGGACACCCTCGCTCGCGGCTTCGATGGCACTCTTGACATCACCCAGCGTGGTCGCCGAGGAGAGATCGATCGTGAAGCTCTGCCCGTTATTGTTGAGTTGGATCTGATCGAGCGCCGCCCCGCCCAGCCCCTGCAGGGCCGAGATCGGGGTGGTCCACGCGAGTCGTGGGTCGAGATCGAGCCCGGTATTGCTCGCTGTGGTGAACGGGACTGCGGGGTTCTGCACAAGCCCGAGATCCGCCCCGACATACGAGCCCTGAGGGTCGGTGAAATCCAGATTGCCCCCGCCCGCGATGTCGAAACTCAGCGATCCGCCGCTGATCCCGACTCCACCGGGCCCGAGGATGCTCACGGCGTTGTCGGTCTCGTACTGAATGATCGCCGCTTCGATGATGTCCGCGACATCGCCGATCGTGTCGGCACCGCTGAGATCGATCTGAGCAGTCGGGCCGCCGTTGTAGCTGAAGTTGATCGTCCCCGTGCTCACGCCCAGGTCGCGCGCCCCGCTGAGCCGATCGAGCTGGGTGCTCAGTGTCAGGTTGGGATCCAGATCAACGGTCCCCTGGATCCGGTTGCTCAACGCCCCGATGGCGTTGTCGGCACCGAGGGTGATGGGCACATCGGAGATCGCACCGAGTGCCGCCGTCAGCCCGCCCCGTTCACCGCTGAACCGGTAGCCACCGTTCTCGAAGCGGACCGGGGCGGAAGTCGGGTTGGTGCCGCCGAAGACATAGCCCACGAGCGATTCGGTGTTTGAGATATTGAACAGCGAGTTGAGCAGCGAATCGATGATGACCGCCTGGCCCTTGCGGGATTCCGTGTCCGATGGTGTCGAGAGCTGCTCACTGGCGATCCCGTACGCCTCATCGATGAGGGACTTGGCATCCCCCAGCGCGTTGTCAATCACACCCAGCGAGTTGCCGGCGAACTCGAGGTTCTTGAGGATCTGGTTGGTGAACTCGAGGCGGTTGTCGAGGATCGACACGGTCGCGCTGCGGATCGGGTCATCGCTGGGGCGCAGGATGCTCAGGCCGGTGGCGAGCTGCTCGTTGAGCCGGGCGAGCGAATAGTTCGTGCGTCCCAGCGAGTTGAGCGACTGCTGCGAGAAGATCAGGGTGGGGGCCCGTGAGTAGCTGGTTGGGAAGCTGGTCATGTGAAATCCTCCCGGGCGTCAAACGAGCGCCAGCAGGGTGTCGAACATTTCTTGTGCGGTGGTGATGACCTGGGCCGCGCCCTGGTACTGTCGCTGATAGCTCAGCAGGTTGATCGATTCTTCGTCGATGCTGACCCCCGACACGCCCGCACGCTGGGCATCGAGCGACTCTCGGATCAGCGTGTCGGCATTGGCCTTGTTCCGGGCGCTGGAGGTCCGCGAAGCGATATCCTGTGCCTGCTGGGCCCAGAACTTGTCGATCGAGAGTCCGCCCAGCCCTTCGATGGTGTCGTCGGCAAGCGAGCCAATCAGCTTGGCCGTCCCGTTGGCGATGAACTGCCCGTTCTCGTCGAGCCGCCCAAGCATCACCTCAAGATCATCGCGGACATCGATGTCCGCTGCGCTCTCGCCGGTGAAGAAGCTGTTGACACCCATGACCGCCAGAGCGCCCGAGGTGTCCTCGCTGAAACTGAACGAGAAGCCGGGCTCGGCCTCGATCTGGAGCCGCCCAGACGAGTCGAAGCTCGCCGTGATCCCGTCGATCGCATCGAGCGCCGCGCGAATATCCTCGGCGCTCGAGTCGTCCGCAAAGCCCGGGAGCCCGGCGTTGTCGAGCCCGTCGAGATCGATGTCGATCCGCGTGGTGGAGCTTGACCCGTTGTCGTTGCGGACATTGACGGTGAATCCGCCGTTGACCGCGGCGAATGGCAGGTCGGCGAATGTGTCGTTGTTGGGATCGTTGAGCGCGAGCGTCTGGTTGCCCCCCGCGACCTGCAGCGTCGCGCTGGTGCTGGTGAGCCAGTCCTCGTTGATGCCCGTGGAATGCAGCTTGTTGACCTCGAAGATCAGCTGGGCCGCAAGCTCGTCGAGCTTCTCAAGCGTGGCATCGATCGCGCCGTCACGCGAAGCGAGCAGCCCGCCGATCGAGCCGCCGCTGACGGGCAGCGGGGTGGAATCCGATCGGAGCTCGACACGGACGCTCAGCTCGCCGTTGTCATCCGTGACACGCCGGATCTCGACCCCGCGGTTGCGTGCGCCCTGCACGATGGGCGTCGATCCCGAGTAGATGTCGTACGCGCCCGAGCTGTTCTCGAACACATTGACATCGATGAGCTGGCTGAGCTCCGTCACGAGTGCGTCACGCTGATCGCGCAACCCGCTGGACTCCGCGTCGCCGATCTCGCTCTCGGTGATCGTTCGATTGATCGATGCGATCTCCTCAAGGATCGCGTCAGCACGCAGCACCTGGGCATCGATCTGATCCTCGATCTGTCGGCGCTGGATCGTCAGGTCGCTGCGCATGTTGCGAATGAACGAGGCGACCGCCTCGCCCTGGTTGCGGACGGTGGCCTGCGATTCGAGGAGCGTGGTCGCTTCGGTCCATGTATTGAAGAAGGACGAGAGCTGTGTGGACATGTCAAACTCGGTCCCCTCGTTGAGGATGGTCTCGAGCTGTGAGAGCACGCCGTACTGCTGAGCGCTGCTGAACTCCGCGGAGTTGCCCGCCCAGAGCCGGCGCTGGAGCGCATCGTCGATCTGCCTGCGCACCTCGGTGACCGCGACGCCGTGCCCGATCTGATAGGGCTCGCTGACACGGCCGCGGATTGCCTGGAGCATCGCGATCTGACGGGTGTACGCGGGGTTCGCCGCGTTGGCCATGTTCATGGACGACACCTGCAGACCCAGCTGCGCGGTGGTCAGTGCCGAACGGGCAATATTGATGCTTGAGGTCAGGCTCATGCGTTGCTCCTTGCTCCCGTTCCGCTTATCGCACGGTGTCCAGGCCGCTCACGACCTGCGTGCGTCCGACTTCGACCGAACCGCCGCGCGAGTAGGTCCCCGCGTGCGACAACGACGCGCCGACCTGCTTCATCAGCCCGCGCATGTGATTGGCCAGATTCTCCGATGCCTGCTTGACCGCGAGCTGCTCGTCACGAACCCGCTCGATGAGCTCGCGGAGCCGTGCCCTGCGTTCGCTGATGCGGATCCGGTCGTCGTCGCCGAATCGCTCGAGGAGCTGATCGAGCGTGTCCACCGGCTCGCCCTGCCTGGTCATCAGCGACTGACGCTCCTGCTCGATGCGTGCGATCCGCATGAGCGACTCGCTCGTGAGCATGGTGATCTTCTTGAGCTCGTCGACCGACGCGTGCGAGAGGGCGGCCTTGTGCTCCCTGGCGAGCCCGAGCAGCAGCTGATGCTCGTTCTCGAGCTGCGCGAGCAGCGCATCGAGCCGGTCGGCATCGATCGCGCCCTGTGCGTTGCGTGTTGGCCTGTTCATGGTCGCCGATGGGTGCATGCTGAGTCGCTCCGTGTCGTGATCAGGCGCTGAGATCGATCTGCTGGGGTGCTTCAAGATGACGCGTGAACTGCTCGACCATCCGGTCCACAAGCGGGAACTGGGACGCGCGGACGATCTCGTCGGCGAGCTGGTTATCGAGCAGCGAGCCGAACTGCTTCTCCGCCTGCGTCGGCCCAAAGGGGGCGGGCGCTTTGTTGCTCTCGCGTGCCTGGGTCAGGATGGGCTTGATGAAGCTCGTCGAGACGAGCCCCTCGGCCGCCTCGCGGGCCTTGGCCAGCTGCTGCTTGTGCGCCGCGGCATCGGTCTCACCCGTGGTGGGTTTGGCATCGGGCAGCCGCTTGGGGACGGAGAGGAGATCAACGATCGGGTTGTGTCGTGTGCTGATGGCGCTCATGTCTTTGTTCCTTTATTCGCGTCCGTCGATGATGAGTTTGGCGTGCAGCTTGCCCGTGTCGTGCAGCATCTTGAGGATGTTGATCTGCTCGGCGGGGGGGATATCAAGCTGGTCGAACGCGGTGATGAGATCCTGCAGACGCGAGGTGTCGACCTCGCTGTCGCCCGCGTAGACCGCCGCGAACTCGCTCGTGTTCTCCTGCGGATCGCCGGGCAGGGCCGGCGGGATCGTTGTGGTGATGGTCAGGTCCTTGTGGGTGATGACCGCCGGCGACACCTGGACATCGCCCGTGATGACGATGATCCCCGTGCTCGTATCGCAGCGGACCTGCGCACCGATCTTCCGCAGCGCACTGGAGATGTCCGTCTGCATGATGTCGCCGAAGAACGACGCGGGACGATCACGCTCGGTGATGGGTACGATCACCCGGACCGTGCGTGCGTCCACCGCGGTGGCGACCGAGTTCTCGATGCTCGATGCGGTCAGCAGGTACTGCTGGTTGATCTCCGCAGCGATCGACGCGGCGGGGCCCCATCCCGAGAAGCTCTGATCGATGATCAGATCGAACGAGCCGCTGATGCTCGGGGTCGTGTTGATGTCGCGCACCATCTGCGCACCCTGCACAACTCGCGCACTGGTTGCGTACTCAGGGTCCGGGATCGTCAGCGATCCCTGCGCGAAGGCATAGACCACCGGCTCGCGCCGTGGCCCGACCAGCGGCGTGATGAGCAGCGTGCCGCCCGTCAGGTCCTTCGCGGAGTTGAGGACCGAGACCGTGACATCGTACACATCGTCGGTTTTCGCACCCTCACGCGGGATCCGGCAGCTCACCATGACCAGCGCCACGGACTTGCCGGACCCCAGATCCTCGACGGGGACCGGGTTGCCCATGTTCTTGAGCATCTCGGCGAGCGGACGCGCCATGACCAGCTCGGAGGACGAATCGCCCGTGCCGTCGAGACCGACAACCAGGCCCAGCCCCTGAACAACCGAGGCGCCCTGGCCCTTCACGCGTGCGATCTCGCGCAGTGTCTTGCCCGCGTGGGCGTCGAACACAAGCACGCACAGCGTGAGGGTGATGATGATGTTGACGATCCTTCGTCTCATAGGGTGGATTCCTTCCGATGGGCTCTTACGCGAACCGCGTGCCAAACAGGACCGGGTTCGGGCGACGAAAAAGCACGCGTGCAACCAGGGATGGTGCACGCGTGCCGGTGGTGGACAGGTTGTGGGTTCAGGCCATCAGAACGCGAAGACCGAGTCCAGAACGCGGGTGATGAGCCCCTTCTCCGAGGCCTCCTTGATATCGCCCTCGTTCTGCAGATCGATCTTCAGATCCGCGAGCTGGCTGGAGAGGATCGTGTTCTGCTGGGTGATGTCCTCCTCACGCGCGTATCCCGAGAGGACCAGGACCGAAACCTCGCTGTCGCGGGCGATGCTCTTGCGTGCCTCGAGCACAAGGGTCCCGTTGGGCTTGACCTCCAACACCTTGGCACTGATGCGTGCGGTGAACCTGTCCTTGCGTTCGTAGTCGCCCTCACCCTTGAAATCACGGGCGGTGGACAGGTCGATCAGCTGGGTATCACCCAGCCCGCCCTGTTCCAGGCGGAGTTCGAGCAGCTGCATCCAGTCCACAAGCGCGCTGATGCTCGCCGAGGAGCTCGAGTCCTTCTTGGTGTCGAGCGACTGCGAGCTGGTCGTGCTGCTGTTCTCGTCGATGATGATCGTGATGATGTCATGCTGCTTGATCACCCGGACATCCGGCTCGCGGATGTAGTGCATCGATACCTCATCAAGGAGGATCGAAGGCTGGGCGGGCTCATTGCTCGATGCGTTGGCCGACGCGAGGAACAGGCTCTGGCCCTGGGCGGGGCCGATCGCGCAGCAGAGCAGGAGGGTCGTGAGTAGGGAACGATACATCATGGTCTCCCGTTGTGTGCAGTGCGTTCGGATCCCGCGGCGTCGTGCATAATCACGACCCGTCCGGGGCCCGCGACGCGGGCATGAAACTTCTGTTGACGATCACGCGATTCGAGTTCGATGACCTCGCCCATCCGCCCGTCCTGACGGGCGCGGACCCGGAGCGAGACGCTCACGCTGCCCGCGATCGAGCGGGCACTGACGATCTGCCCGCGTTCGACAATGATCGGTGCCTCAAGCATCGAGGCGAGCAGCATGGTGCCCGGATCGAGCGTGCTGACCGTGACTTTCCCCAGCGACGCGTCTGGATCCGCGATGGGCTCGGTCGTGGGGAGCCAGCGACGCTCTGTGCGCGTGGACTCGATGGAGATCGGGGTGCCCCGCTTGATCTGGGCAACGGTCACCCGCACGGGGCGTTCGACCAATGCCTGGAACCGGATCGTGCGTTCGAGCACGATCCGCTCCTGTTCGTAAACGACGATGCCCAGCGCCATCATGTCCGATCGGCCCAGCTCGCGGATTTCGACGACCCGGCCCTGCGTCGGCGTATCGAGCATCGCACGGTCCCGCTCATTGAAGTTCAGGCGGGTACCCTCGGGATTGGATTGGAGCCGGGCATAGACCCATCGCTCGATGAAGGACTGAAGCTTCGGGCCATCGTTGCGAAGTGTTTTGTTTTCAGCAGGTTGTGGGTCGACGGGGACCGCCTGGCGATCGATCATCCGCGTGATTTGGACATCCCCGCCGTGCATGATGATCGCGCCGAAGTTGATGTTCTGGGCCGATTTGAGCTGCGTGCGGAGTGATTCGAGGCCCAGCGTGGTCCATTGCCCCGTGGCGATCGGTTTCTCGATCGTGATCGCAAGCGACTGCAAAGCAACGGCTTGCGGCCCTTCAATCCGAGCGAGATCGCCCAGCGTAAGCCCGGTGTTATCCGCTGCAACCCGAACGGTCGATCGAAGCCGGACCTCTGTGACCTGACCGGGTGCATCATCACCACGCGCCATGGTGGGCGCGAGCGTGAGCAGGGCAAGCAGGATCGGGAGGATGAGTTTCATTCGAAGTGGCTTCATTTCAATGCTTTAGGTGTTATCGACGAAGCTGGGCGACGGCCTGGAGCGTCTCGTCCGCGGCTCGGATTGCCTGCGAGTTCATCTCGAAAGCGCGCTGTGTGCGGATCAGTTCGATCAACTCACGAGAGGGATCGACATTCGACCCTTCGAGCGCGAAGTTGCGGATGGTTCCGAAGTTCTCCGTGCCCGGTTCGCCCTCGATGGGTGGGCCTGAACCGGCGGACTCAACCCAGAGATTCGCTCCCACGGAGGAAAGCCCCGTTGGGTTCGTGAAGATGGAAATCGAGAGTTGCCCGGCTTCCTGAAGATCCGTCTGGCCCGGTGTCTGATAGAGCACCCGTCCATTGGCATCCACGCTGATCGCGGTCGCGTCTTCGGGGATCTGGATGCTCGGGATCAATCGTCGCCCGTCAGAGTTGGCGAGCACCAGCTCGCCGTCGCTGTTGCGCAGGAAGTTGCCGTTGCGTGTGTAGGCCTCGCCGCCGTTGCCCAGCGAGTCCTCAACCTGAACCTTGAAGAACCCGCGCCCCTGGATCATCAGATCGGTGGGGGAGTTCGTGGAGATGGGTGTCCCCTGCGTGAAGTCCTGCTGCGTGCCGCTGACATCGACGCCCAGACCGACATAGAGCCCGGTGGGCCGCTCATCCCCGATCGCGTTCTCGACACCCGGCTGGGCCCGCTCGATGTAGAGCAGGTCCTCGAAGTTGGCGCGGGCCGACTTGAAGCCCTCGGTGTTGACATTCGCCAGGTTGTTGGCGATCACATCGAGTCGTGTGTCGAGCGCCCTCAGGCCCGAGGCGGCGGATTGCATCGCGATGATGGCCATGGTCGTAAATCCTTATCAAGTAGCGTATTAGCTGATTCTGCCGAAGGTGTTGATGGCGCGGGTGATCAGCCGGTTCTGCAGGTCGATCATCCCGATGTTGCTCTGGGCACGCCTCGAGGCGCTCTGGATCTTCATCAGCGCATCGATCTCGTTGGCTCCCGATCCCTCGAGCATGTATTGACGGATCTGACCCGTCGCGTCCTGCATGCTCAGCGGCGCACCGCCCTGGGCGGCAAACCTGCCGCCACCGATGGGGACGAGCACGGAACGGTCGGGGACATCGCTGAACCCGAGACGGGCGACTTCTTCGCCGTTCTGTCGGATGGTGCCATCACTGGAAACCTCGATGGGGCCGAGCTGCGGCTCGATAAAGATGGGATTCTGGCGGTCATCGAGCACGGGGGTGCCTGTGGTGCTCATGACAAGCTGATCATTGCTGTTGAGCGCGAGCCGCCCGTCGCGGGTGAGTGCGGGGTTGCCCGGGTCGCCGACCATCAGGAAACCCTCACCCTGGATCGCGACATCAAACTCAGATGAGGACGATTCCAGCGCCCCCTGCGCAAAGTTGATCACTCCGGGCGCAGAAAACACGCCCGAACCGAGGCGTTCAAGAAGCGAGTCCGAGCTCAGCTGCGGCAGGTTGTCTTCGATCCGCGCGGCTTGGCGGAACATCGTGCCGGTCATCAGCGGCTTGAAGCCCGTGGTGTTGATGTTCGCAAGGTTATTCGTGAGTACATCTTGCGCGTGAATGCTCGCGAGCGCTCCCGACGCGGAGATTTGGAGACCGTAGTCCATGGTGTACCCCTTGTTCACGCGGCTATCCGCGTGGCCAAGCCCTGTTCATCCGTGAACAGCAACCCGGCGGAGGGGAGTACCACAAACGGCGTGCCAAAGGGGGAAGGATTGGGGATCAGGGATTAGCCATCCGGGATCAGCAATCTGCGATCGGGGAATGCATTCGGGGATCGTCGGGTTTGCCGAGTGGTCGGTGATTGATCCCGAAGGAGCCAAAGACGGCTCCATCGGGCCACCCGTCTAGACGGTGTACGCCGTCTCGCCCAGCGTGTCGTTCACCTTCCCCAGCCAATCGCTGTACCCCTCGCGCCCCATCAGCCCGAAGGTCGCCTTCTTCCCCGTCTCCACCGCCGGCTGGTCGTAGGCATCGATGCCCAGCATCAGCCCGGCGTAGGCCGTGGCGATCTCCCAGAGCGCGATGAACTCGCCGATGTGGTGCGCGTCGACCCTGGGGAACCGGATGGTGTAGTTGGGACGCTGGGACTCGACCAACGCGTACTCGGTGGCCCGCTTCTCGGCGTTGAGCAGATCCACCATCCGCTTGCCTTCGAGGTATTCGATGGCCTCGACGCCCATGCCGGTCGGGATGGTCATGCCCTGATCCTCGCCGAAGTCCTCGACTTCGCAGAAGCCGATGACCTTGTCGTTGGGGCCCTCGCGGTAGAGCTGGACCTGCGAGTGCTGGTCGGTGGTGCCCAGCGCGCTGATGGGGGTGTAGCCGGCGAAGACCTCGTTGCCTCCGGTGTCGAACCGCTTGCCGAGTGACTCGGCCCAGAGCTGGGCGTACCAGTCGCCCATGAGCTTGAGCCCGTTGGCGTAGGGCATCATCACATGGTTGGGCTTGGCTTGGAGATCGGTGAAGCCGTTGCCGAGTTGCACGAGCAGCAGCGCGAGCACCGCCGCGGGGTTCTTGGTCGCGTCTTCGTCGCTGCATCGCTCGTCCATGGCCTTGGCACCATCGAGCAGGGCCTCGATGTCGATGCCCGCCATCGCCGCAGAGAACAAACCGACGGGTGAGAGCACGCTGAACCGCCCGCCCACGCCCTCGGGCACGGGGAGCGTGGTGATGCCCGCCTTGTCGCAGATGGTGCGCATCGTTCCCTGTTCGGGGTCGGTGATCGCGATGACATGGTCGGCCCAGCGGCTGCCCACGCTGTCCTGCAGCAGCTTGCGGATGATCATGAACTGCGAGGCGGTCTCGGCCGTCTCGCCCGATTTGGAGACGACATTGAAGAGCGTCTCCTTGGGATCGCAGATCCGCAGCACGCTGGCCAGGTTCGCGGGGTCCACATTGTCGACCACGAACACACGCGGCCCGGGTCGCTCGCTGTGTGGGAGCAGGTTGTAGGTGGGCTCGTTGAGGGCGGCTTGCAGGGCGATGTTGCCCAGCGCCGAGCCTCCGATCCCGAGCACGATCAGGTTCTCGAATCGCCCCTCGCACTCGTTGGCGATCGCCCGCACCTGATCGAGGTGCGTCTGGCGCATGGGGTTGTTCCACAGCTCGCGCCAGCGTTCCCAGCCGGTGCCGCGTGACTGGTTGAGCGAGCGGGTCAGCTCGGCGAGCCGATCCGCGTGGGTTGCGATGATGTTGTCCGCGAGTCCGTGAGGTCCGACGCGGGAGCTGAGGCAGTTGGCATAGTCGAGTGTGAGCATGCAGACAGGATATGCGCTGGTAGTGAATCAGTGTTTATTGAGCAGGAAAGAACAATCGTTTGTCAAGCCCGGGCGAGCCGCTGGAGATCACGGATGCCCGGTCTACGCTTGCTCCATGATGCACCCCTGGCACGATGTTCGACCCGGTCTCAAGGAAAAACCCCTCCCCGCGCAGTTCCGCGCGATCATCGAGATCCCCAAGGGCTCGAGCAACAAGTACGAGCTCGACAAGCCGACTGGCATGCTGCGCCTGGACCGGGTGCTGAGCAGCGCGGTGTACTACCCCGCCAACTACGGGTTCATCCCGCAGACGCTGGCCGAGGACAACGACCCGCTGGATGTGCTGGTGTTCTGCACCGAGAAGGTGCCGACGATGTGCATCTGCGAGGCCCGCGCGATCGGCGTGATGACCATGATCGACGACGGCGCCCCCGACCACAAGATCATCTCGGTGCTGATCAACGACCACGAGTTCGAAGACTACCAGACGATCCAGGACTTCCCCAAGCACACCTTCAAGATGCTCAAGCGGTTCTTTGAGGACTACAAGCAGCTCGAGGGCAAAACGGTCGAAGTCGACGAGATCCAACCCGCGGCCCTGGCCCACGAGATCATCGATGCATCGCTGGTTCGGTATTCAGAGGCGCGGCAGTCGGGAGCCCTCTGAGCGTTCGCTGCAATCAGCGGCCCTCAAGCTCGGTTTTCAACGCCAGGAAGCGCAGCAGGTCTTTGAGGGCGATCATGCCCACGACCTGACCGTCGTCCACGACCATGAGGCGGGAGAGGTTGGCGCGGTTGAGCTTGTCGATGGCGCGCATGGCGTCCTCATTGGGGGCGATCGTGTTCTTATCGTCGCAGGGCTGGGCGATGTCGCCGACTCGGGTCTCGCCCCAGCGGTCTCGCTCGAGCGCTTTGACACTGGAGATGCTCACACACCCGATAAGGCGCCCGCTCTGTGTGACCGGGTAGAGCTTGTGGTAGTGGCGGTAGAAGTAGCTGTTGATGAGTTCGTCGATGCGGATGTCGGCATCGACGCAGACCGGGTCTGGCGACATGAAGTCCGAGACCGGGTGTCCTTCCAATGAGCGCCGGATGAGGACCTGCTGATAGGAAGAGCGGGCAGCACCGCGGACAAAGAGCCCCAAGATGATCCACCAGATCCCGCCGATGGTGTTGCCGAATACCAGGCTCAAGGCCCCCAGCGCGATCAGCAGCATGCCGAAGCCGGCGCCGATATTGGATGTGATGCGTGTCGCCCAGCGCAGGTCGTTCTTTGAGTACCACAGGACCGCCCGCAGGACGCGCCCGCCGTCGAGCGGGAAGGCGGGCAGCATGTTAAACGCGGCGAGCAGCAGGTTGATCCAGCCGAGCCATCCGGTCACGGAGCTGACCGGCACGGGCCAGTCCATGCTGACCCCGATCCCGGTGATCCCGATCATGACGATGCCGATGATCACCGAGACGATCGGCCCGCCGATGGCCATGAAGAACTCGGCCTTGGCGCTGGGCGGCTCGTCGGTCATCTCCGCCACACCCCCGAAGATAAACAGGGTGATGCCGCGCATCTGCATACCAAACCGCCGAGCCACGACCGAGTGCCCAAGCTCATGAAGGATGATCGAGATGAAGAGCCCGAGCGCACCGGCCGCACCCATCACCCAGAAGGCGGCGGGGGTGAGTTCGTCCTCGACGAGCGCCGGGAAGACACCGGTGGCCAGCGACCAGGTGATGAGCAGGGCGAGGATCAGCCAACTCCAGTCCACCCAGACCTGGAACCCGAGGAGCTTGAACAGCGGCAGGCGGTGTGCGAACATGATTTCTCCTGTTGAACAGTTCCCGGTCAAGTCTCGGGCCCGCAGGGCCCCGGAGATTGTAGTTGGCCTACCGTTGTGCATGTTCCCCGAGATCGAACGCATCCTGGTCACACGCGAGCAGATCGCCCAGCGCGTCAGAGAAATGGCGGCTGAGATCGTGCGCGATCTCAAGGCCGATCTGGCTCGGGACGGCGAGTCGCCGTTGGATGAAGATCGTGTCATCATCATCCCCATCATGACCGGCGCGATGATCTTCGTGGCCGATCTGGTGCGCGAGCTGCCCATGAAGCTCTCGCTGGGGCTGGTGGCGGTGTCGAGCTATCCGGGCGAATCGGTGACGAGCAAGGGGGCGCATCTGGCGAGCGAGTTGCCGGCGGATCTGGAAGGCAAGCACATCATCGTGCTCGATGACATCCTCGATTCGGGACAGACACTGGCGACGGTCCGAGCGCTGATCGAAGAGCAGAAGCCCGCATCGCTCCGCATGGGCGTCATGCTCGACAAGAAGACCAAACGAACGATCGATGTGCCCGTCGATTATGTCGGCTTCGAGATCCCCGACGAGTTTGTGGTGGGCTACGGGCTCGACTTCAACGGCTACTACCGCAACTACCCCGAGATCGCCGTGCTCAAGCCCGAACTCATCCCCGCTCGATGATGCTGCTCGCAGGCATGTCATGTGGTCGATAGTGCATCCATGAACGAGCCGGTCCCAAACGCGAAGCGAGAGCGGGTGCTGATCGATGATCGCCCGCATATCGCGTTTGTGTTCACGCAGATGTGGCCGACCATGCTGATCGGGCTGCTCGCGTGGGGCACCGCACGCTGGGTCGGCATGCTCAGCGGGAACGCGATATTTATCGCGGTCAGCTGGGCCCCGCTGGCGATCATCTCGATCCGATTCCTTCTGGGGCTGTTCGACTGGTTTTCACGCCGTCATGTGCTGACGGAGTCGGGCATCATGGCCCAGCGTGGGGTGCTCCGTCGCGTGAATGTTGAAATCCCGCTTCGCAGGGTCCAGCACACGATCCTCGTGCGCCCCGTCGGGGAGCGATTCATGGGGCTGGGCTCCATCGGGGTGACCAGCGCGGGCACCGGCGGGGTCGACCTGGTTTGGCGTGGGGTCGAGCATCCCCAGCGGGTGCTCGATACCATCAGGGCACAGGTTGAGCGCATGGCACCACAGGGAACAGGTAAACAGGTTACCCCGATCATCGGGATCGTCGGCGGGATCGGTTCGGGCAAATCCACCGTCGCGCAGG
>CAYQRD010000040.1:18467-20793 GCA_964419845.1 uncultured Phycisphaeraceae bacterium | reverse complement strand
CGGAACACCCATCTATCCAAGCGAGATCATGGCGGAGAAAAGACGCCGAAGGACAGTGGATCTGAAGATGCTCACATGCATGCTGATCTTCCTCATCCTTCCATTCTCAATTCTTTTTTTGGCGTCCCTATTCTTCATGTACTGAAGGTCACCGCATCACGAATCTTCTTCGTCACCGCACCCACCGCACCGTCCCCGATCGTCTCCGCCTCGACACGAACCACCGGCAGCACGCCCCAGCTCGAGTTCGTCAGGAACACCTCCTGCGCATCGAGCAGGTCGTCGATCGTCATCATGCGCTTGGTCGTCTTGATCCCCATCGCCGCCGCCTGCTCGATCACCCGCATGCGGGTGATGCCCGGCAGCACCGGCGAGGGGATCTTGCCCTCGCGGGTCTCGGGGGTGCCGACCTCGTCCTCCTCACCCTGGGCGATGGGTGTGATCAGGTGCCCTCCCTCAACAACGAACAGGTTCGAGACGCACCCGCCGCAGATGTGGTTGCTGACCTGGAAGATGATCGCCTCGCCCGCGCCCTTGGCGGCCGCGGCTTGCAGCTCGCGCAAACGCCACCAGTAGTTGAGTGTCTTGTGCCCGGCCGTCGGGTCGAGCGGGTTGGCGCGTGCCTGCCCCAGCGTCGCCATCACCCCGTTGCTGAACATCTCATCCGGATACGGCGTGGTCGGTGTCGCCTGGATCAGAACCGTCGGCTGGTGCCCGCTGCGACCCGTGGTCTGCAGCATGTTCAGATCGCCGCCCGTCACCGTCAGCCGCACGCGGGCGCTGCTCAGGCCCGATCGCTTGACCGTCTCCACGATCGCTTCACCCAGCGGCCCAGTCTTGAGCTCATCGCTGAGCCCCAGCGTCGCCGCCGACGACTGCAGCCGATCGAGGTGCTCATCGAGATCCCGCACCACGACCCCATCGGGGGTGCTTGTCGCGATCAGGGTCTCAAACAAGCCCACGCCGTGCTGGAACCCGGCATCGAACGCGCTGATCTGCGCCGCGTCGCGATGGACGAACTGGCCGTTGAGAAACACGCTGGGTTGTTCGTTGATTTGCTCGCTCATGGAGAGAGCGTATGCGCGTACCTCACTCTGACCCAGCGAGACGGGCAGCAAGCCCGTCCGACTAGGCAGCGGAGGTGTGCCGCCGCCGCAAATCCGTGATCGCGGGCCCAATCAGCGCCACAACATGCAGGCCAATCAGCAGGGCGTTCTTGCCGTACATGATGTACCGCTCGGCCCCCTCCATCCCCGACGCGATGCGGTAGTCACTGAAACACCCACAGCCCGATTCCTGCAGCACCACCGGGTCCACGAGCGTCAGGTAGTAGGTCAGCATCGCGATGAGCCCCAACGAGAGCAGCAGCACGAGCTTCCCGAAAAACTTGCGGAGCTCGCTGCCCATCACGAACACCAGCAGCAGCCCCATCACCAACTCGCCCGGCCCGACCCACCAGAGAAACGCCTCGTAGCGCTCGGGGATGACCGCGTGCGTTTCGACAACCTTGACGAACGCGGACATGTCCTTGACCTTGAGGAACCCGGGGATGACCCACAGCAGCATGATCAGGAACACACTTACGCGTGCGAACAGATACCGCGAGGGAACCTCTTGGCTCGCGTTCCCAGCCGCCTGCCGCCGCATCGCCGAATCCATCCCGCCCGAGAACGAATCGTCCTCGCGTTCGCCGGGTTCAACATGACCCATCGGCGGGATCGGCAGCCCGCTGCCGCCACCCTGCCCGCGATGAAACGGAGGGTCCGAAGCGCGGATCGGGCGTAAAGATGGTGAAGCAAATCGGTTCATGCGCCCCAATTGTACATTTACTCGAACAACAGGGTTCGCTTTCCGAAGTCGAGTTTCATGGCCTGCTTGGCAAGATAGAGGGTCTCTTCCGCCGCGTTATTGGCCTGTCTGGTGTGCTCACGCAGGATCTCAAGCACCTTGCGGTCGCCGGCCTCGCCCTCGAACGCCGCCCGCCGCTCCCTCATCGGTTCGAGCAGCTTGTCGATGTGTTCCGCGATTTCGACCTTGATGTGCCCGTCGCCGATGTTGTCGCCCTTGGAATAGGCCTCCTCAAGCTCCCTGATCCGCTCGTCGTCCGCAATGAACGCACGCACATAGTCGAACAGGGCGTTGTGGATATCGCCCGGCTCGTCCATCGCCGTCCGCCCGGTGTAGAGCCCGCCCATCTTCTTCTTGATCTGCTTGAAGGTGTCCGTCAGGAAGATCGCGTTGTTGAGCGACTTGGACATCTTAAGCTTGCCGTCGGTCCCCACCAGCCGCGCCACGCGCCCGACCTTGCCCTCGGGGATCGGGAACA
>CAYQRD010000040.1:5180-18367 GCA_964419845.1 uncultured Phycisphaeraceae bacterium | reverse complement strand
TGCCGGTGAAGAGCAGCGCCGTGATGATGATCGCCAGCCAGGGGCTCTTGAGCCACTTGAGCATCGCACCCTGCACGAAGACGCGGTAGACCAGCTCCTCATAGAACGGCGCCCCGATGACCGCCGCGCCAAGCAGCGCCCAGACCCACGGGTCGTTGGGCTGATCCTCGAGGAGCTTGAGTGTCGGATGGGCCATGCCGCTGGGCAGCACACCCTGGGTCTGTTCATAGAGGAAGACCCCGAGCATATTCATCAGCTCGATGAACGGATAGGCGAGAAAGAAGCACCCGAGCCCGACGGGGATATCCAGCAGACTCAGCCCAAGCCCGGCCTTGCACTCGCCATTGCTCATGGTCGATCGCTTGAGCACAAACAGCATGCCCAGCCCGGCGATGATCGCGAAGACATAGGCACCCACCGTATCGATGGTCCGCATCTGCATTTCAGTGTAGTTCTGATCCTGAACCCACTGGACTTTGCTGATCAGCGTCGGCGCGGAACTCAACGCGAGCATCACGACGAAAGCCGCGAAGAGCCAAACCACCGCGGGCAGTGTGGTGACATCCCTGAGTCCCGCCTTGGCGTAGCCCCCGGGCCGCAGCAGCCCGCCCGCGAAGAGCAGCGCGATCACAAGGATCATCGATACGCTCAGCGTCAGCAGCTTCCATTGCTGCATCGTCTTGATCACATCCCCAACGCTCTTGTTCTGGACATCCCCGGTATCGACGACCTGCGCCAGCGTAACCGCCTCGCCCGCGATCGCCGGCGATACAATCAGCCCGACCAGAGCAAACGCGAAAAGCCCCGGAATCAGGGGTTTGACGCGCGGAACCGGACGATCGAGCCGATGAGTTTCAGCCATGCCCAGCGATGCCTTCCAATCCGTGCCCGAGATGCCCGCGACGCTCCGCGAGATCGTTGAACACAAGGCCGTCGAGGTCGAGCACGCCCGATCGCGGACATCCGTGAAGAGCCTGCTCGACATGATCGATGACGCAACGCCCCCTCGCGATTTCTTCGGGGCACTCACGCACCCCGCTCCGCAAACCGACGAAACACGCGTCATCGCCGAAGTAAAGCGGCGCAGCCCGAGCGCCGGGCTCATTCGCCCCGAGTATGACTCAGATGGATTTGATCCGGCACGCATCGCGCAGCAGTACTCCAAAGCAGGGGCATCGGCCATTTCATGCCTCACGGACGAAAAGTTCTTCGGAGGCCACCTCTCGTTCATGCAGCGAATCAAGGACGCCGCCCCCCTCCCGGTCATCCGCAAGGACTTTATCATCGACCCCTACCAGGTCCTCGAAGCCCGTGCGCACGGGGCCGACGCGGTCCTGCTCATCGCCGAGTGCCTCGCAGACCAGCAGATCGGCGATATCCTCAGCCTGACCCACGAGCTGTCGCTGAGCGTGCTCCTCGAGGTCCATTCGCGCGACAACCTCCTGCGTGTGCTCCCGATCCTCGGGCAGCGCCGCAACCCCAGCACGCTCCTGGGCATCAATAATCGCGATCTCACCCGCATGGTCACGGATCTGCGTCATACCACGGACCTGCTTGATCTGGTGCCCGATACCGCCAATCTGGTCAGCGAATCAGGGATCACAACCCGCGACGACCTGGCAGCCCTCCGCAAACACGGCGTCCACATCGCCCTGATCGGGGAACACCTCATGCGCCAGCCCGATCCGGGCGAGGCGCTGCGGGCCATGCTTCACGCAACGCCCCGGGCGGGTGCCCGGCATGGCACCGGAACCGAACCATCGCAATAATCCCCCGCAATCCGCGTTTTTCGGATGCAGAACCCCAATCAACCACGGGAGAGCCCATGACCGCGCACACCACGATGACCCTCCGCCGCTTGCTCCTGATGCTTGTGCTCGTGTGCTCATCGCGCGCACTGGCGCAGAGCGCCAACGAAGTCCTCGATGCATCACGCGCCGCAATCGCTGAAGTCAGCGGCTTCGAAGCCCAGTTCAGAATGGGCGGCGAGGGCGGATCCATGTTCGCCGACACCATGCCCTCGATGAGCGGCAAGCTGTTCTTCGGGACACACGACGATCTCGGTCGTGTCATCCACGCGATCGGTGAATCCAAGGACAAGCAGACCGAACCGTCCAAACCCCTCGATATGCTGCTCGCCAATGATCGCTGGCTCTGGGTGGACCGAGCCGGGCAGACGATCAACGAGATCCCCCGCAGCGGCAACACCCGAGGTGCCCCCTCCTCGCTCACCTTCGTACTCATCGATTCGATGATCAGCACGGACCCGTTCGCCAAGGACGCGAACAACGCGCAGTCGATCACACTCGGTGCCCAGGAAGAAGTCAACGGCGTGCTCTGCGACCAGGTCGTCATCAAGCGTGCCGAAGCCGCTGCCAAGTCGCGCAACAGCGCTGAGAGCTACACGGATGTCATCTGGTGGATCGCGACCCAGGACAAGCTCCCCCGCAGGGTCCATCGCATCACCGACGCGGGGCTGGTCAAGATCACGCTGAACTTCGAGATCAGCAACCTCAGGATCATCGAGCCCACGCAGGAGCAGCTCGATATCGCCCGCCCGGAGAGCTTCCGCTTTGTCTCGCGCATGCCCAAGCCCAAGGACATGGACCAGCCAGAGCAACCAGCACAGGAAGAACCCATCAACACCGAGCCGTCCGGACGCATCGACACGCCGAGCGAGCCCGAACAGACCACGCCCTCGGCCCCAGGGGCTCCCGCGTTCGCGTTCAGCACCAGCGACGGCGCGAGCGTGAACAACGCGACACAGCAGGGCCGGGTCACGCTGCTCTACTTCTGGGGATCATGGTGCGCGCCGTGCACGCAGACCTCGCCGCTGGTCAACGACCTCGCCGGAGAGATCAACGACCCGAGTCTGGATGTCTTCGCGCTGGGCATGCGTGAGGGCAATCCCAACCAGGCCGCCCGCGAGTTCAGCAACAGCTACGCCAACGCGCGTGTGAGCGTGAACCCCGAAGGGATCGGTGCCGCGTTCAAGATTCGGGTGTTCCCGACCATCGTGGTGCTCGACCGTGACGGCGTCATCGCCTTCCAGCGCAGCATCAGCAGGAGCCTGAGCATCGAACAACTCGTCGAGGAGGCGCGGAAAGCCGTCAACGATGCGTTGGGTGACGCCTGATCGTGTGATCGATGTGAATGTCTGAATCAGGCGGCCTGAGCGGGCAACCGCAGCCCCTCGAGCCCCGCTTGCGGTGCGTCGAACCGGATCGCAACCCGCTGGTGCCCGTCGCGCATCGGCTCGGCCCAGACGATCTGCGCCCCGATCATGCGAGCGGCGCGTGTCACCGGGCAGTTCATGTTCTCGAACGCGATCGCGATCCGTTCGCCCTCATGCGCTTCCCGCGGGCCGTTGAGTTCGATGCCCGCCCCACCCATCGAGACATCGAGCGTGCGCCCGCTGCTGTAGATCGCGTTGGCCTGTCGCCTGAGCTTGACGGCGACCCGGAGGTCGGTCCGCTGATAGACCCTGCGATCCGAGAGCGCGCTCGGTTTCAGTTCAGATACCCTGTCGTCGGTGCTCATGTCTGGACCTCGTTGTCGCGCTGCGGATCGGGCCGGATACAAACGCCCTAAACCCATGCGCACCACGAAGATCGGACGGATGCTCCACCCTGATTCAGTCCCAGAACCAATCGTCGCTCAAGAATCCGAGAAGACTGTTCCGTCCGGCTCCAGCTCGATCCCCAGTGCCGAACGCAGAACCGCCGCCTTGACCAGCGTTTCCGCCCATTCGCTCGCCGGATCCGAGTCCGCGACAATCCCCGCCCCCACCGGATAGGCCAAACACCCCGCGTGGAGGTGGCCGGGTCGGCCTGGGCTGCTAACCCCCCAAATATGGGCGGTGCGAATCGACACCGAAGCCGTCAGGACGCCCGATGCATCCAGATGGATCATCGAGCCGCAGTACGCGTTTCTGGGGCGCCCCTCGAGCTCGCTGATGATCTGCATCGCACGGACTTTGGGTGCTCCTGTGACAGAGCCGGGCGGGAATGTCGCTCGGATCATCTCCGCGATCCCCACGCCGCCGCGGAGTGTGCCCTGCACTTCCGACGATGCCTGGAGCACGGAGGACGCGTGCGATTCGATCCTCCGCGGGACGGTCACGCGAACGCTCCCGAGCTTGCAGACACGCCCGAGGTCGTTGCGCATCAGATCCGTGATCATGTTGAGCTCGGCGCGGTCCTTGGGGCTCTGTTCGAGCTCGTCCGTGTCCGCTCCCAGCGGCCGCGTGCCCTTCATCGGCTCCGTGCGGATCCGCCCCGACCTCGGGTCGGCATGCAGGAACAGTTCGGGGGAGACCGAGCAGATGGTGTGGTGCGTGCCCTCGTGCTCGAAGGCCATCGCCGCCCCGTATCGGGGCTGGGCGGCCGAGAGCAGCACCCCGGCGCAGGCCCGCGCGGAACCGGTAAACGATGCCTCGAGATGATGCGCGATATTCGCCTGATAGATATCGCCGGCCGCGATGTAGCCGCAGACCCGGTCGACCGCACGGAGATACCCGGCGCGCCCCATGCTCGATCGCAGCGCTCCGAGCGAGAACCCCGGCGATTCAACCAACGCGTTTGCGCCAGGGGCATGGAGTGGTTCACCCAGCCGCTGGATCACGATCGCGGGGAATGGGGCTGTTTCATCGTTGTGAGCGACAACCCTGGGTTCGATGTGTCCGCCAAGCTCATAGCTGAGCATGATCGCCCACGCGCTCCCCGATCGCCGCTCTTCGCGCAGGACGCGTTCGAGTTCTCCGAGCGGATCATCGTGCGTCGCGGGAATCACCCAGTCGTCCTCGACCGTCAACGCCCCGGCAACCGTGCCGAGCCCCGCGCCCACGAACCAGCGACTCGGCTCATCGCCCAGAGGGAGTTCACGCGGGGTGATGTGGGGCTGGATGGTCATACGCGGCGATGGTATTCGCCCCTGAACCCTGATGCGAGAGCGGGGCGCTGATCGTGCCTGAATCCCGTAAAGAAAGGACTTTTCTCGTCTCACACCCCGGGCCCGAACTACACTCATGGTTCATCAACCAGTCATCCCCTGACCTAGTTTCACGAGAGATCAGCATGGCCAAGAAGAGCACCAAAGAGTCGTCAAAGACCAACGCCGCCAAGCGCGAGACACCCTCGCACAAGAAGACCACCAAGAAGAAACCGCTGAGCAAACGCAAGAGCAAGGCCGAGAGCGCCAAGCGCCATGCGCCAACAAGCAAAACCAAAAAAGCGCAGACCAAGACGGTGCGCAAGAGCGCCGCCAAAAAGGTCACCAAGAAGGCCGCGAAGAAAACCACCAAGAAGACCGCGAAGAAATCGACCGCCAAGAAGGTCGCACGCAAGCGCGTCATCGCGGGCAAGATGGTCTACGCCTTCGGAAAGAAAACCGAGGGCGACGGCAGCATGAAGACACTCATCGGTGGCAAGGGCGCCAACCTCGCCGAGATGACCAGCATCGGGCTTCCGGTGCCCCCCGGCTTCACGATCACGACCGATACCTGCGCCGCGTACTACAAGAGCGGCAAGAAGCTCCCCAAGGGGCTCATGGACGAGGTCAAGCAGCACATGACCCTGCTCGAAAAGCAACGCGGCAAGAAGTTCGGCGACGACACCAACCCGCTGCTTGTGTCGGTGCGCTCGGGCGCCGCCGTCTCGATGCCCGGCATGATGGACACGATCCTCAACCTCGGGCTCAACGACAAGGCCGTCAAGGGCCTCGCCAAGCAGACCGGCAACGAGCGCTTCGCATACGACGCGTACCGCCGCCTGATCAACATGTACGGCGATGTCGTCATGGGCGTGCACCACGAATACTTCGAGCACGCGTTCGATGACATCAAGACCAAGTATGGCGTGAAGAACGACACCGAGGTTCCCACCGAGGGCCTCAAGGAGCTGTGCGAGGCCTACAAGGAAGTCTACAAGAAGCATGTGGGCGTGGGCTTCCCACAGAACCCGCTCAAGCAGCTCCAGCTCGCGATCGAAGCCGTGTTCGGCTCATGGAACGCCGACAAGGCGATCAGCTACCGCCGCATCGAGGGCATGACCGGGCTCAACGGCACCGCCGTCAATGTCCAGACCATGGTCTTCGGCAACATGGGCAACGACTGCGGCACCGGTGTCGCGTTCACACGCAACCCATCGACGGGCGAGAACAAGTTCTACGGCGAGTTCCTCATCAACGCCCAGGGCGAGGATGTCGTCGCAGGCATCCGCACCCCGCTGCCCGTCGACGAGATGCCCAAGTGGAACAAGGAAGTCCACTCGCAGCTGATCTCCATCAAGGGCACGCTCGAAGATCACTACACCGATATGCAGGACATCGAGTTCACCATCGAGCGGGGCGAGCTGTTCATGCTCCAGACCCGCACAGGCAAGCGCACCGGCGCCGCCGCGGTGAACATCGCCTGCGACATGGTCAAGGAGAAGCGCATCGACGAGAAGACCGCGCTGCTCCGCATCCCCGCCGGCGATCTCACCCAGCTCCTGCTCCCCAGCTTCGACCCCAAGGCCAAAAACTCCAACAAGGCACTGACCACGGGCCTGCCCGCATCGCCCGGCGCAAGCGTGGGTCACCCCGCCTTCACCGCGAGCGAAGCCGTCGAGCGGGCGCACAAGGGCGAGAAAGTCATCCTTGTCCGCAAGGAAACCAGCCCCGAGGATGTCGACGGCATGCACAGCGCCGTGGGCATCCTCACCAGCACCGGCGGCATGACCAGCCACGCGGCGGTCGTCGCTCGCGGCTGGGGCAAGTGCTGCGTCGCCGGCGCCGGAGCCGTCCATATCGATGAAGCCGGCGGCACATTCGCCGTCAAGGGCATCACCTTCGGGCGCGGCGACCTCATCTCGATCGACGGCTCGACCGGCGAGGTCTTCAGCGGCGCGATCAGCACCGTCGAGCCCGAGCTTTCGGGCAACTTCGCCAAGGTCATGAAGTGGGCCGACAAGTACCGCACCATGGGCGTGCGCACCAACGCCGACGCGCCCAAGGATGCCCAGCGCGCCCGCGATTTCGGGGCCGAGGGCATCGGGCTGACCCGCACAGAGCACATGTTCTTCGAGGGCGACCGCATCACCGCGATGCGGGAGATGATCCTCGCCGAGAATGTCGAGGACCGCGAGCTGGCGCTGGCCAAACTGCTCCCGTTCCAGCGTGAGGACTTCGTGGGTATCTTCACCGCGATGCACGGGCTACCCGTGACCATCCGCCTGCTGGACCCACCGCTGCATGAGTTCCTGCCGCACGAGGAAGACGCCATCCATCGCGTCGCCGCGAATCTCGATGTCAGTTACGACGAGGTGCGGCGCAAGGTGGCGCTGCTCCACGAGGCGAACCCGATGATGGGCCATCGCGGGTGTCGCCTTGCCATCACCTACCCCGAGATCCTCTCGATGCAGGTGCGGGCGATCGTCGAGGCCGCCATCGAGTGTGCCAACAACAAGGTCAAGGCCGTGCCCGAGATCATGATCCCGCTGGTGGGCACCCACCAGGAGCTGAGCATCCTTCGCGCTCAGGCCGAGCGGGTCATCGACGAGGTCAAGAAGGAGATGGGCTTCAAGAAGAAGCTCGACATCAAGATCGGCACCATGATCGAGATCCCGCGCGCGGCCCTCACCGCCAACGAGATCGCCGAGCACGCCGACTTCTTCAGCTTCGGCACCAACGACCTCACGCAGCTGACCTTTGGCTACTCGCGCGACGACATCAACACCTTCCTGCCCGACTACCTGCAGCGCGACATCCTCCCCGAGGACCCGTTCCAGTCGCTCGACCAGACGGGCGTCGCCCAACTGGTGACCATGGGCATCGAGAAGGGCCGAAGCGTCAAGCCCAAGCTCAAGATCGGCATCTGCGGCGAGCACGGCGGCGACCCCAAGTCCGTCCACTTCTGCCACCGCGCGGGGCTCGACTATGTCAGCTGCTCGCCCTTCCGCGTGCCGATCGCACGCCTGGCAGCGGCGCAAGCGGCGATCAACGGAAAATAACAAACTCCCCTCTTTTATACTCATGAGCCCGGCGAATCGCTGGGCTTTTTTCTATGATCGAAACAGGAGACCCGAACGAATGGCACAGAAAAACATCTTCGAGCTCGACCTGCTCTCCATCGTCAGCGCGCGCACCCACGCGACCATCGCGGCCGTAATTTTCTGGTCGATGTTTATTTTTCTGATCATCATGTCGATCAACTCGACGGCGACGACCTCGGTGCTGGAACTCGTGATGAACTTCCTGTTGCTCGGCGTGATGATCTGGCAGATTGTCGCGATCATTCTCCTTCAAACAGCAATGGGTATCGGGCTGCTCGACCCCTGCCCCGAATGCACGCGCGTGCCGCAGGCGATCTGATTGCATACCAGCCGCGAATGGAAATGAGCGGCCTCGACGCGATTTCAACCACCGCGCCGCGAACTCCCACGCCGACGCCCGAACCGCCATCTATCCCCGCCCGATGCAACCGAGGCCGCTCATTTCCATTCGCGGCTGGTTGGAGACGGCGCGCCGGGGTTCCCTCAGCGCCCTTGTAGGGTGTGCACGACCGGGTTATGGCAATACCAATCCTGAACCGTCGCGTCAGAACGACACCTTCGGCGCTTCTCGCACCGCCGCGTCCTCGATCTCGAAATATTCGGCGGCCTTGAAGCTGAACATCCCCGCGACGATGTTGCTCGGGAAGGCCTGCACCGCGTTGTTCATCTCACGCACATTCCCGTTGTAGAGCCGTCGCGTCGACGCGATGCGGTTCTCGGTCTCCGCCAGCTCGCCCTGCAGGTTGATGAACTGGCTGTCCGCCTTGAGCTCGGGGTAGCGCTCGACCACCACCGAAAGCTGACGCATCGCGCCGATGAGCTGGCTCTCATCCTTGGCCTGCTGCGTGGGGCTGCCCGTGCTGGCGACGGCCGTGTTGCGGGCCGCGATGACATTCTGCAGGGTCTCCTGCTCGTGCGTCGCGTAGCCCTTGACCGTCTCCACAAGATTCGGGATCAGGTCGTAGCGACGCTTGAGCTCCACATCCACGCCCGACCAGGAGTCCTTGAGGTGCTGGCGCAACCCGACGAGCTTGTTGTAGATCCCCACACCCCAGAGCAGCGCGATCAATCCGAAGACCACGACAACACCAAGCACAACCAACAGACCAATGACCAACGGGCTCATAGCGCCCTCCCTTCAGAAAGATCCTTGACCACGAAATCGGGCCAGCGATCAAGAAACTGCTTCGTCCATTCCAACGCGCCGGGAAACCGCGGCGCATCCCAAACGCTGTAGCCGTCTGCCAGACAGATGCGGCTCTGCTCGATATCGATCAGCCCCGGGCTGGTCGCGAGCAGGAACTCCATCATCCGCGGATGGATGATGTCATAGGCAAACTTGCGGCTCTCACACTTCACATAGTACTTGCGCGAGAACTCGGCGCTCTCGAAATCGATGTCGTTCTTGCCAAACGCCGACGCGACCTTGTCGAAGAACCCCTCACGGCGGATCAGCAGATCAGGCATCCGGATATAGGGCAGATCCATAATGAAGTAGCTGAAGTGATGCTTCACGATCCGGGTGCGCGTCCGGGTTCGTCCCTTGGAATCGGTCGTGGTGTAGGTCTCACGGGTTTTGTAGGTGAAGTCGCCTGTTTTCACGGCGACGGTGGCATGGTCGAGTTCGAGCATTCCCGAGATGGTGTTGTACGCGGCCCGATCAAATCCACGCCGGAAGAGCTCAAAGTGGGCGTACTCCTCGTCGTGAGTGTGATCCAAGTGCGGGCTGAACACAAACCCGTTGTCTTCGGCGAACGCCCTCATCTCCGCGATGCGCAGCTTGCGACGCTTCTCCGCTTCGATCGCCGCCCAGACGATCAGCGCAATCAGCCCCGCGCCCGCGAGCACCCCCAAGATGACAAAGAGTGGCATCATTCCTGCACCATGCTTGTTCGGGATCTGCACGCACCGATTTCAGCCCGAAACCTGATCCTGTCGCTCCTGCAATCGTACAATAGATGTTCCACACCCGTTCAGGAGGCCCCATGCTCTGGCAACCCTCACTCCCAGACCGCTATCACCAGCTCCCCGACGAGCAGCTCACCAAGCTGATCGAGGCCCGGCGCGCCCAGCTCGGTGAGGAACTCGTCATCCTCGGGCACCACTACCAGATGGACGAGGTCGTCCGCCACGCCGACTTCCTCGGCGACTCGCTCAAGCTCTCCCAGCTCGCCTCCTCCGTGGTCGAAGATCGCGCCAAGGCCGGCACCGCCGTCAAGTACATCATCTTCTGCGGCGTGCACTTCATGGCCGAGACCGCCGACATGCTCACGCCCGACTCGGTCCAGGTCATCCTCCCCGACATGTCCGCCGGCTGCTCGATGGCCGACATGGCCGACTACGACCAGACCGTCGAGGCGTGGGACCTGATCCACGATTCGCTCAAGCGCCAGGGATGGAACGGACGCATCATCCCAATCACCTATGTGAACTCGACCGCCGCCATCAAGGCCTTTGTCGGTCAGCACGGCGGGGCCTGCTGCACCTCGTCCAACGCCGGGCAGGTCTTCGAGTGGGCCATGAACGGCGGGACCCAACCCAAGCAGCCCGGCGAGGACATCAAGATCCTCTTCCTGCCCGATCAGCACCTCGGACGCAACACGGCCGCGGCATACGGCATCGATGTCGAAGCCAACACCTGCATCTACGACCCGCGACTCACGGCCCAGGGCGAGCCGCTGGGCGGTGCGTCCGATTTACAGTTATACAACGCCGCAACTATTTTGTGGGCAGGACATTGCAGCGTCCACAAGCTCTTCCGCCCCGAGCACTGCGCCGAGATCCACAGCGCAAACACTGCGCTGCCCGCTGGCGAAGAACCCACGCAGATCCTTGTGCACCCCGAGTGCTGCAAGGAGGTCGTTGACCTCGCGGACTACGCCGGCTCGACCGAGTACATCATCAACACCCTCCGCGATGCGCCGCCCGGCAGCAAGTGGGCCATCGGCACCGAGGTCCATCTCGTCAACCGCATGGCCAACGAGTTGAAGGCCAAGGGCGTGCATGTCCGTATGCTCAGCGACTGCCAGTGTCTGTGCACAACCATGTACCGAATCGATGAGCCGCACCTGCTGTGGATCCTCGACGGGCTCTGCGGCATCGGCACCACCAATGACGCGCCCATCGATCAGGCCGGGGGCCCGGTGAAAGTTCGCAATGTCGTCAGCGTACACCCCGAAGCCACCAAACTCGCCCTGCTCGCGCTCAACCGCATGCTCGAACACACCGGCGGCGGCGCCGTGAAGGCCTGATACCCCATCCGGGTGCAACGGGTTGCTCGCGCAGCGACAACCCGTGCGTCGCTTCTGTCGATGATCCGAGTGAACACCGCAGCCCAGCTTCTGCAGGAGGCACGGTTGTCCAACTTCGGCGGAGCAACTGTGTCACCCGGATCGAGATACCCATTTTTTGTGTCAATCTCGGCGATCTGACGATAACCACTGTGTGTCTACTGATGCGCGCACAAACCCGTTCGATCACATCGCCGGCGAAGTCGGTCGATGGATGATCTTCGGTGCCGGGCTGGTTGTGCTTGTTGCGTCGCTGCTGTTGCCCGCGCAGGCGGACCTGCGCCTGACCCGCACCGAACGCGATCGTACCCTGCATACCGAACGCGTCGCGGAACAGAAAATCGATCGCTACCGCGACTTCCTCAATGAACTGCACAGCCCTGATGAGCAGACCATCGAGCTGCTCGCGATGTCCCAGCTCGGACGCATCCCCAGCGATCGCCAGGCGCTCGTCGCCGTGGGTGAACCCGGCGATACCCTGCTGCTTGAGACCATCGAGCCCGACCCGTCGCCGTTCGTCGACTCTCAGCGACCGCTCACACGCCTCGAGCGGATCACCATGGACCGGCGCACCCGCCTGTGGGTCATCGCCGGCGGACTCCTGGCCGTCCTCTACGGCCTGCTCCCCGCGACAAGACCCTGATCCCGGGCATTCGTTCGCCGGTCTACACTCGATCGTGCCCGATCATCAGCGCTATCCCGTCATCGTCGGCCCCACCGCAGGCGGCAAAACCGCGCTCGGCGTCGAACTCGCCAAACGCCTGTGCCGCGCGGACGGGCAGCCCGGGCAGGTCGTGACGGCCGACGCGTACCAGATCTACACCGACCTCAACATCGGCACCGCCAAGCCCACCCTCGAAGAACGCGCCGGCATCGAGCACCACCTCATCGACATCGCCCAGCTCAAGGACCGATTCACGGTACACGACTGGCTGCAGCGGGCCGAGCCGATTGTGGCATCGCTCCGCGCCGATGGAGTCACACCTGTGGTCGTTGGCGGCACGAACCTGTACATCAAGGCCTTCCTCGATGGGCTCTTCGAGGCCCCCGAACCCAGCGATGAGATCAAATCATGCGTCGAGGCCATGCCCCAGCCACAACGCCGAGCGATGCTCTCCGAGGTCGATCCCGAGGCCCACGCCCGAATCGATGGAGCCGATGTGCGGCGAACGCGCCGGGCGTTGGAGGTCTATCTGCAAACCGGCACGCCCATCACCCAGCTCCAGCGCCAGTGGGACGCCGACAAGCCCACCCGCCCCGAGGCGGTGCTCGTCGGGCTCGACTGGCCCGTTGAGACGATCAACACCCGCATCAATCAACGGGTCAAGAACATGGTCGAGCAGGGGCTTATCGAAGAAGCGCAGGCACTGTTCGAATGCGACGCCTTCGGCGCGCAATCACGCGAGGCGATCGGGTACAAGCAGCTCATTGCGCATTTCGAGGGTCGTTGCTCGCTCGATGAGGCCATCGAACGCATCAAGATCGATACGCGCCGCTTCGCCAAGAACCAGCGCACCTGGCTCAAACGCCTGCGAGCACACCACACTTCGATCTGGGTCAGCGCCGAGAATCGCGATGCGACGGACATCGCGGATGAAGTTGTTGACCTGCTGATATAACACGACCGGGTGTTGCTTGCCTCCCCCGCGCCTGCGGGGGAGGTGTCGAACGAAGTGAGACGGAGGGGGTCTTTGTGAACCACGGGTGCACACAAAGACCCCCTCCGTCTTCGGCTGCGCCGAATCCACCTCCCCCGCAAGCGCGGGGGAGGCGAGTGATATCCGTAGAGATATGCCTGTTCAATCGTCCAGAGAGATCGACTTCGGGCCTTCCTTACCGGCCACGCGTTCCATGTAACCGTCGCCGC
>CAYQRD010000040.1:0-5080 GCA_964419845.1 uncultured Phycisphaeraceae bacterium | reverse complement strand
GAGATCGACTTCGGGCCTTCCTTACCGGCCACGCGTTCCATGTAACCGTCGCCGCGCTTCTCGTACTTGGTGAATCCAAGCCGGTCGAGGTTCTCGTTGCTCAGCTGGCTCTTGCCCTTCATGTCCGACCACTTGCCCGCGATGTTGGGAACGGTCGGCACACGATGGACCTTGCGTCCCTCGTGCTCGCTCAACGCGTCTTCGGACATCTTCTGCACGATCTCGAAGTGCTCGCCCGTGCCCTCACCCTTGTCGTCGAGGTATTCGTAGATGTAGATCGGCATGGTGTTCTCCAAGGGTCCCCTGAACTATACGGCTATTCGGGCCAAATGGGTCGGAAGTAAAGCGTGATTGAGCAATGGGCAAGAGCATGCCCCTCCCCGCGCCCCGCGGGGAGGTGGGCCGTCGTCATCGACGGGTCGGAGGGGTCTTGAGAACGGGCCGAGCCGGTTGCACGATATCGTGGTGATGAAGACCCCTCCGTCTCGCTGCGCTCGACACCTCCCCGCGGGGCGCGGGGAGGGGCAGAGGCGGCTCAGCCGAAGATCTGCCCCGATTCGGTATCCTGCATCTTCCAGCCCAGGGCCCTGCACAGCTTGGAGAGCACGGGGTACCCGAAATCCATGTTGTTCACGACGACCATCGCCTGCATGATCTCGTCGTGCCCCATCGCGTATTCGATCGTGTATCCCGGGCCATGGAGCACCATGGTGCCCAGGCGCGTGATCTGGGCACCGTCAGGCGCGGTGTTGAACCGGGCCAGAGAATCGCACACTTCACGCTCGGACCCCAGCGGCGCATTGCCAGCACCCGGATCATCGGGATCACGCGGATTGATCAGCACGAGAACGCGTTTTTTGCTGGAAGCCATGAGCACAAGGATAGCCGATCGGTCGGGCTCAGTCGTCGAGCAGCCCGTCGGCCTCATCACGGGCATCGAGCAGATCGGCGGCCTTATTGAGCAGCATGCCCAGCGGGACCGGCTTCTGCATGTACGCGTCCACACCCAGCGACTCCCCGTAGGCCTGGTGACGCTTGCCCTCGTTGGCCGTCACCATGATCACGATGGGCGAGTTTTCCTTGCCCTTGATCTTCTCGAGCGCCAGAAACCCCGATCGCTTGGGCAGCATCATGTCGAGGATCACGATATCGGGCGGATCGAGCTCACAGATCCGCACGGCCTCGTCGCCGTCCATCGCCGTCAGTGTCAGCGCCCCCTCGCTCTGGAACGCGGCGTCGATCGAGTCGAGCACATCCTTCTCGTCGTCCACGATGAGCACGCGGACATCCTCGAGCATCCCGCCCGATCCCTCGCCCATCGCGTCGTCGGCGTATCCAGCTGATTGGTCGCTGCTCATGGTGTGCTCCCTGTGTGCTTGGTGTGTCCCGATTGCCGTATCTACTTCAGCTCGCTGATCCCCTGCTCGCGAAGAATCGCGCGATCGAGGTCCGATCGATGGATGATGCCGTCGAGTTCGCTCTGGGTCATCCAGGGGAGGGCCTCGAGCTTGGCCCGCAGCGCGCCGGGGAACGGCTTGTCGAGCCGTTCATGACGGGGCCTGCTCTTCCAGATTCGATGCATCCAGAGGTACTGTTCCGGTACCCGACGAACGGATTGCTCGATCGCACGCCGATAGCGGGCCGTGATGTAGAAAAGCGGGTCGGGCTGCCCCTCCCAGTCCTCGGGATCGATCCGGTCTTCGATCTCGATCCGGTATTTCATGCTGACGCGCTGCTCGGGGGCGGCGGTTTGGCGTTGGGCACATCCGACGATGATCCGGGCCCTGTGCTGGATCGCCATCAGCCCGATGGACTTGTAACTCGACGCGAGACGGCCGAAAAACGGGACCTGAAGCCCGCGCTGCCCCGCGTTCTGGTCCGCGACGAAAGCGACGGACTCGCCCTTGCCCAGCAGCCCGGGAAGCTGGTACATGGCACCGAACTTGTCGAGCAGTTCGAGCCCACGCCGCGAGCGCGTCTGACGCAGCCAGCGATCGGCAGACCGCAGATCGAGCGGTCGATAGATCGCGTGCATCCGGAAGCCAAGCAGGGCCATGGTGTAGCCGAGGACTTCCCAGTTGCCGCAGTGTGCCGTGAGCAGCAGCGACGGGCGTTCATCGAGCAGCGGGCGGATGACCCGGTCGAGCTCGCCGAGCTCGATGTATTCACTCCACGCGTCCTCGGTGAGGTAGCGGGGCAGCACCGCCAGCTCAGTGGCGAGCATCGCCAGGTGCTCGTAGCTGCGCATGACCAGCTCGTAGCGGCTCTCGGCCGAGAGCTCTGGCATCGCAAACTCGAGGCGTTCGATCGCCCGTTCGACCCGCTTGCCATTCATACCGAGCCCGCCGAAGGTCCGCCCGATCTTGCGGGCAAGCTGCAGCATGGTGGGCAGCGGGAAAGTGTGCACCCCGACCAGCATGGAGCGGATCGCGGCGTACATGGCTGGCTGATACACCATCGCCTGCATCGGGCTCAGAGGGTCGCGCTTGTCAAAGCGCGATGCGTTGGGCATCGTGGTTCGCATCGTTGAAGCGCCGGGTGACGCTTAGTTGGGGAAGTCGCCGATCAGCGTGCGGAGCCGGTTGGCGTTGAGCACGGGGATCGAGGTGGACTCGGCCTTGAGCAGCAGATCGTCGTAACGCTGGATCTCCTGCTGCAGGCGGACATACTCCTGAATCGCGGCGACCGGAGCGTCACGGCCGGGAGCTGGC
Organism: uncultured Phycisphaeraceae bacterium; assembly: GCA_964419845.1. Taxonomy (GTDB): domain Bacteria; phylum Planctomycetota; class Phycisphaerae; order Phycisphaerales; family UBA1924; genus UBA1924. The sequence continues at coordinate 2,369 of CAYQRD010000040.1, read as the reverse complement.
GGAAGCACGGGCTTCTGGCCCAGCACCACGAAGTCGGTATCGCCGCTGATCTCACCGACGAGGATGCCGCCCCAGCGCTCGATCAGCGCCTCGAGCGTGTCACGCTCGAAGCGAGAGGCGACGCCGTCGCTGTCCACATCGAAGAGCCCGTCGACGACGAACTTGTAGGTCTTGGTCGGGTCGTAGACCGCGTTGGCGACGACATCGCCGCGAACGATCGGGTTGCCCTCCGAGCTCGAGATGATCCGAGCACGCGAGAAGGTGGGCTCGACCTTGATGATCTCAACGACCGCCTTGCCCGCGGGATACTCGAGGGTCTCGTCATCGATACGGATGTCGGTCGCGTCGTCGTAGACCGCAAAGGTCATGCCCAGCACGGCCTTCTGCTCGCGGCCGATCGAGAGCACCACCTCGTTGTCGATCGGGTTGACCTGGTTGATGCGCCCGTCAACGAGCGCCTCTTCGGGGAGCCCCGCAACGCTTGTGACGCGGCCCTCGCCCTGCAGACGCAGGATCTGGTCCTGAAGAACGATGTTCTCCTGAATCAGTTCGTCGGTCGCGTTCTGAAGGGTGCGCTCACGGTCCGTGAAGTCCGCACGCATGGATTCGATCTGCTGCACATAACGAGCTTCAATGGCCTTGAAACCCTCGACGAGCACCATGTTGTTGTCGATGATCGAGCCGACGACGCCGTTCATGTCGCCCGCCGATGCGGTGAACTCGGCCTCGATGGCCGCCACTCGCGCCGCTTCATCGCGTGCCATGTCCTGGGCGGCCCGGCGCTCCGCGTCCGCGGTGGCCAGCTGCTCGCCAAGAGTCTCGATCTCGCCCTGGAGCCGCTCGATGAGCCCGATGAGCGAGCTCTCTTCGCTTCCCTCGAGCTGTCCGAGTTCTGTGCGCAGCTCGGCCATGCTGGTCGAGCCGTCACCCGCGACGGTCTTCATGAGCTCCGACTGGTTCGAGGCGAGGAACCCAACAACCGTCTTGCGCTCACGGGTCGCTTCGTCACGGATGGCGCGGATCGCGGCGTGCTCTCGTTCCTGCGGCGAGACGAACACCTTCACATCCTCTTCCATGGACAACTTCTCGCTCTTCGCGCTCTGTGCGTTGCCGTAGAAGATCATCGTCGTCACGAAGAAGGCGAGACTCATCGCGCCCAGAATCGTGATGGTGACGGCGACGCCGACGCTTGCTCCGGTGCGGGCTGCCATGGATCCGAACTCCCGTTCAATCGTTTCAATCACGCGGCGATCGCCGTGTGACACTCGTGCACGCCGAACTATCGGGGCGTGACGACCACCTGCTTCGTTTATGCCCGCCCCCAGACGCCAAAAGTGCGTCTGAACGCCAAGCCCACCCGGACCTCCCGGTCCGTTCCATTCGCATCGATCCCAACTTCGGTTCGCATCGATACCCTGAAACCCGCGGGCGAGACCCGTCCACGGGCCAAGAGTATAGCGATTCGTGCGCCCCGTGTGGACAGCAGCACACGCTGCCCCCAACAATCCTTATGCGACGGGGTAATCCCCCGACTATTCACAATCCATTCCCGTTCGGAGCGATACAGATGTTCACCAACGCGTCCAAACAAAGACCAGCCATGCTCGCCGGCTCAGTGCTCGCACTCGCGCTCGCGACGCACACCAACGCCCAGAGCGTGGACTACATCCTCGATACCGGCGTGGGCACTTTCAACATCGGGCCCTCCACATTCGACGCCAATGTCACCTGGCTCAACGCCTTTGACACCGTCCCCGGCGGCGAATCCATCACCTCCGTCTCGGTCTCCTTCGGCGATATCGCCGACAACGACGGCAACCTCGGCAGCGACCAGGTCACGCTCGCCATCCTCAACGATCCAAACAACGACCACGACCCCAGCGACGCCCAGCTGCTCACTACCACCACCGGCACCTGGATCGACACCGGATTCGGCGAGTTCGTGAGTTATCCCATCGAGCCGACACAGGTCGATGGCGTTTTCTTCGTCGCCGTCGTCATGGATGTCATCGAGCGCGCCAACCCGGCGTCCGCCGACCCCAACTCGCCCAGCGCGGGCACCCGCAGCTGGTTGTTCTACAACCCTGAAACGAACCTTGAGGATCTCGGCAACTCGCCCTACATCCTGCGCATGTCCGAGGGCCCTTTCCCCAGCGCCTGGATGGTCCGCGCCACCGGAGAGCCCGCGAGCCAGTGCGTCGCGGACTTCAATGACGACGGCGCACTCAACTTCTTTGATGTGTCCGCGTTTTTATCCGCCTTCAGCAGCAACGACGAACGCGCCGACCTGAACGACGACGCGATGCTCAACTTCTTCGATGTCTCGCTCTTCCTCTCGGCTTTCACAAACGGCTGCCCTTAATCGTTTG
>CAYQRD010000039.1:17584-20929 GCA_964419845.1 uncultured Phycisphaeraceae bacterium | reverse complement strand
GTGCGCGAAGTAATCCTCGATGATGTACCCCAGCGTTGACGGCTGGTCCTTGGGCACCGGCCTGTACGCCATCTCATGGAATCGGTGCTCGCTGTGCGCCTTGTCGAGCACCTCGGCGGGGATGCGGGCAACGACATTGCACAGGTGCATGTTGAGCGCACTCCACAGGGTGACCAGCTCCTCCCAGTCCTGCTCCTGATAGCCCTGCAGCTCGACCCACGCCTCGTGCGCGTACCCATCGAAGACGATCGAGCCGCTGACCTGCGCGTCCACAAACCGACGCAGGTTCACGCACGCGCTGTCGATCAGGTGCCCCAGAATCTGCTTGCGCGACCACGCCCCCTCCTTGCGGGGCTTGGACACGAACGACGGTTTCAACTCGAACAGATCTTCTGAGATCTCCGCGATCCTGTCCGCGCTGAAACCCAAAGTCGACACCGGCATACCGATCTCCTCTTCCCCATTGCCTATTGCCCACTGCCTATTGCCTCTCTTCACTTTCTCTTCTTCCGCTTCTTGATGCTCTTGGACTTCGTCGACTTCTTCATCGAGAACCCGGGCACGCCCATCCCGCCCATGCCGGGCATGCCGCCGCCGCCCAGCGCCCCGCTCATCGCCTTGGCCGCGGCCATCTTGCCTCCCGCGCCCATCGAGCCCATCTGCTTCATCACCTTGCTGAGCATCGAGAACTGCTTGGCGAGCTGCCCGACCTGGTTGGGATTGGTCCCCGAGCCCGACGCGATGCGTGACTTGCGCGAGTGCTTGATGATGTCGGGACGCTTGCGCTCATCGCGCGTCATGGACTGGATCATCGCCTCGGTGCGATCGAGCTGCCCCTCGTCGATGTCCATGCCCTTGATCGCCGAGCCGACACCCGGGAGCATCCCCAGCAGCGACTTCATCGAGCCCATGCGGCGCATCATCTTCATCTGCTTGAGGAAGTCGTCCATGTCCAGCTCGCCCTTGGCCATCTTGGCCTCAAGCGCCATCGCCTCTTCCTCGCTGACCTCCTGCTGGGCCTTCTCGACCAGCGACACCACATCGCCCATGCCCAGGATGCGCCCGGCCATGCGCTCCGGGTGGAACGGCTCGATGGCGTCAAGCTTCTCGCCCACACCGATGTAGCGGATCGGGGCCCCGGTGACCTGCTTGACCGAGAGCGCCGCGCCGCCGCGGGTGTCGCTGTCGAACTTGGTCAGGATCACGCCGTCCACGGCCAACTGCTCATGGAACGCCTTGGCGCTGTTCACCGCGTCCTGCCCGGTCATCGCATCGACCACCAGGAAGATGTGATGTGGGCTCAGCATCGAACGCACACCCTTGAGTTCGTGCATCAGCTCGTCGTTGACATGCAGCCGCCCGGCGGTATCGAGAATCAGCACATCCACGCCCTTGGCCTTGGCTTCCTTGAGCGCGTTTTGACAGACCTTGATCGCCACGCCCACGGCCTTGCCGTACTCGGCGCTCTTGTCGTGCTCGCCGTAGAAGTGCACCTGCGACCCGCCCGAGAGCTCCTCGTTGGCCTGCTTGGCGACCGTCTCAAGCTGATCGACCGCCGCGGGCCGTTGCAAATCCGCTGCCGCCAGCATGACCGAGCGGCCCTGCTTTTTAAGCATCCCCGCCAGCTTGCCACAGGTGGTCGTCTTCCCCGAGCCCTGCAGCCCGCACATCATGATGATGGTGGGGCCGGGCGAGAGCTTCATGATCCCGGGAGGGGCCGGTTGTTCCTTGGCGTCCGGGTCGCCGCCGAATAGCTCGATCAGGCGCCGGTGCACGATGCCGATCATCTCCTGTCCGGGCTTGAGCGATTTGGTGACCTGCTCGCCCTGCGCATCGGCGAGCACCTTGGCACAGAACGCCTCGGCGACCTCATAGTGCACATCCGCCTCAAGCAGTGCGTTCCGCACCTCGTCCATCGCCTCGCGGACATTGCCCTCACTGATGGTGGCGTTGCCGCTTAGCTTTTTGAAGACGCCGTTGAAACTGTCTGAGACTCGATCGAACATGCAAAGCTCCTACCACCGGTGGCACAGGCGTCTCGCCTGTGTGTCCCGTTGAAAACTCGATGTTCAGGGCCGTGACCGCAGCCAGCGAATGATAGCGTCCAGACCACCCGCAGAAACACGGAGCGGGTTCGGGCATACTGTCCCCCGAGATGCCGGATCAAAGCAAAGCGAAGAAGCCCGTCTGGGAAGTCCAGGTCCGACCTATCGGCGCACCCCACGAGCCATGGCAGACCAGAAAAGTCCGGGCCAGTTCTGTCCTGCAAGCCGAGGCGATCATGCGGCGGCTGGGCTACGAGATGGCGAGTCAGTCCGCCTTCAAATCAGACACACAACCCGATCCCGCCCGCCCGGCGGAGCTCTCGCCGCTCGTCTGTGCAAGGTGTGGCTACGAACTCTCGGGACTCACGATCCAGCGGGCCTCGGTCATCTGCACCGAGTGCGCATACCCGCAACCCATCATCGCATGGACCCCCGAACGATCGCGCCTGATCGATCGCAATCATCCGCTCATGGGGATCTTCGTTGTGATCGGCATTCTCGCAACCATACTTTTCGGCCTGCTCATCCTGATCCCGATCCTGTTTGCCATCTTCTAAACGAAGTCACCCGCCGATTGTTCGAAGGGCACAGTGTGGGGCAGGAAGTAAAACCGGGAATCAATCCATGCCCAGCATCATACCCGCTTCGCTTTGAGCCACTTGTGCAGCTTGTCCTTGCTCCAGGTATTGATGCACAGCTCCGGTGTCAGCCACCCACGCTGGCCCGTCATCACCCCGAAGCGAAGGTTGTCGTAGTCGTACGCGTGGTGCACATCGCAGTCGATCGCGATTTTGCACCCTGCCTCGACCGCTGCTCGCACATGTGTGTCCCGCAGGTCCAGACGCATCCAGTGGCAGTTGATTTCCAGCGCCACATCGTGCTCGATCGCGGCCGCGATGATCTCATTCATGTCCGGATCGAGCCCAGGTCGCCGCTCGATGAGCCGCCCGGTCGGGTGCCCGATGATGTGCACCAGCGGGTGCTCGATGGCCCGCAGCAGCCGCTTGGTCGCCTGCTTGGGCTTGGCCCGCAGCCCCGCGTGGGGCGAGGCGACCACCACATCCAGCGCGCCCAGCAAATCATCGTCGTAGTCCAGCGTGCCATCGACGAGGATGTCCACCTCGCTGCCCGCCAGAATCGAGATCCCCTTGGTGGCCTTGTCCGCCTCGCGCACCGCCTCGATATGCTTGCGGAGTCGCTCGGGCGAGAGCCCGCCCGCGACAGCCGACGACTGAGAGTGATCGGTGATCGCCAGCGTGTGGAAACCACGATTCTTCGCGATCTTCGCGGACTCCTCGAT
>CAYQRD010000039.1:0-17484 GCA_964419845.1 uncultured Phycisphaeraceae bacterium | reverse complement strand
TGATCGCCAGCGTGTGGAAACCACGATTCTTCGCGATCTTCGCGGACTCCTCGATTGACATCTTGCCGTCCGAGGCCGTCGTGTGCGAGTGCAGCTCGGCCTTGATGTCGTGGACCTCAATGAGTGAGGGCGTGTCCTCGATCTCCAACTCGCCCCGATCCTCCCGCATGGTGGGGGGGACGAACGGCACGCCGAGTTTGGTGTAGATGGCATCCTCGGTCTTGCAGGCCACGGGCTTCTCGCCGCGTTGCTGCGGCGGGGTACTGTCCTTGCCGTCGTCCTTGAACAGCCCGTACTCGTTGAGCGTCATGCCCTGCTTGATCGCCCGCTCACGCAGGCGCACATTGTGCTCCTTGGAGCCCGTGAAATACATCAGGGCCGCGCCCCAGCACGACTCGTCCACGATCCGCAGATCGACCTGCACCGCCGTGTTGTCCTCGGCCCCCCAGCGGCTCGATTCGTCCTCGATCGCGACCCGGATCGAGGCCTTCTTCTCGCCGTTGGCCAGCACCTTCATCACGCCCTTGGCGGTGGTGAACGCCTCGCGTGCCGCTTCAGGATCCGTCGTCGCGATCAGGATGTCGATATCCCCGATCGTCTCCTTGCCCCGGCGCAGCGAGCCGGCAAAGGCGCACTGTTGCATCCCCTTGACCCTGCTCATCATCTCCACAAACCGGTCGGCCACGCCCTGGGCGATACCGATGTGCAGCCGCCCACCCTGCTGTGCCATGAACTCGATCGATTCCTTGATGTTGTCGACTGTCTTCTGCCCCATCCGAGGCAGCTCAAGGATGCTCCCGTCTTGGATGATCCGCAGCAGATCATCGATCGACTCCACACCCTTCTCGTCCCACATCAGCTTGACCGTCTTGGGCCCGAGCCCTTGAATTTCGAGCACCTCCATGAGCCCCTTGGGGATCTGATCGCGCAGCTCGTCATACTCGCTCATATTGCCGTGCTGCGCCAGCTCGATGAGCTTGCTCGCGGTGCCCTTGCCTATGCCCTCCAGGGCCACCAGAGCTTTGGTATCGCCGGCCTCGGCGAGCGACTCGATGTCCTCGGTCGTGTCCTTGAGCACCCGCGCCGCCTTGGCGTGCGCACTGACCCGGAAGCGATCGCCGCCGAGCAGCTCGATCATCTGGGACATCTCGTTGAACATCGACGACGCGGCTTTGGTGAAACTCATACCCAATCGTAGGGGCGCGCTCACCGATCATGCATCGCAACCATCTCTACACAGCAGTTGGCCTTGGCTCGATCGCGATGACTGTTTCACCGGCGATCGCCACGGCATGACGATGCGCAGGGGCCGTGTGCAGCCCGGATCACTCACTCCGCGAGCGCTCTGCGGATTCGTTCCGAGCACAATCCATCGGGCTTGGGCATGTCGCTTGGGGGGTTCGTTTTAAACACTGCTTTGGATCGCGCTATCACGACCGCTCAGGCGACCCGATTGGCCAGTGCCTTGCGGATCCGCTGCAGGCTATCGGCGTCCGATTTGGGCTCGACAGTGGGATGCTCAATGCTCACAGTCGCGGACCCTGCCTGCACGGGTGCTTGCTCAGAACTCATGGGGCCTTCAGGTGCATCGGGTGCATCCGGCTCTGCAATCCTGACGGCCCTGGGGCGATCCGGTGTTCGGGCACCGCCATTGTCCACGGGATGTGACAACTTCGTGTCGAGGGACAGCTGGCTCTCAACGCGAGCGAGTCGCTCACTCTGCGAAGCCAGCGCATATGCCATGGCGTTGAGCAACTCAGCGGGCTCGGCCTTGCGCAGCGCGAACGCGCGCACCTCGGAGAGCTTCATCGGTCCCCGCCCGTTGAGCAGCCACTCCGCGGAGATGCCGAACTCTCTGCAGAGGTTGATCAGAAAGACGGCGCTGGGTGCCTGGCCCTGCATGTAGCGACGCGCTGTTTCCGGGTGGGTATCTGTCAGTCGCCCGAGCTGCCGGTAGGACAGGTCGCCCACCGCTTCTGCCACGCGCTGGTGGAACGATTCTAAGTTGGTGGAAGGATGTGTCACAACAATCTCGCTTAGGTAGTATTGCCCAAGATGATTCGAATCACGGATGCGTGTGCCGAATCCCCCCGGGCAGAGTCATCTCGTCCTAAGGGTATCGGACGATTCTGTCCACAATCTTGAGGCCTCAGCGGCTTGAAATCAGATATGTGTGGAGATTGGGTGCTATCACCTAGCCGGCGAGTGAGCCGCGATGCGTTGCAATTGTGGTAGTGTTCATTCCATGCACACCAAATTAGGTAACTCGGTTTTGTAATAAAAGTCGTGGCCGATTCGCATTTCTGTGCTGTCCGGCCCATTCGTGCGTTCACCCGACATCGCCAAGCCCGAGCCACTTGCCGTGGGCTTTGAGCAGTCGTCTCCGTGCGAGCGCATCTTCTGCACGATCAAGCGTCGGCGACTCCGCGATCCATGCCGCCGCGTCGCGTCGCGCCATCTGCAACAGTTCTGTGTCGCGCAGCGGGTCTGCGACACGAAAAGGAGGCGCGCCGCTCTGGCGTGTCCCGAACACATCACCCGCGCCGCGAATCTCAAGATCGCGCTCCGCGAGCACAAAGCCGGAGGTCGTCTCGACCATCGCGTTGAGCCGCGCCATGCCGTCCTCGGTGGTGGGGTTCCCGATGAGCACGCAAACGCCCGGCTTCTCCCCCCGCCCGACACGCCCACGCAGTTGGTGCAGTTGGGCCAGGCCAAACCGATCCGCGTCCTCAATGATCATCATGGTCGCGTTGGGGACATCCACGCCCACCTCGATCACCGTCGTCGCGATCAACGCATCGATCTTGCCCGCGCGGAACCGGTGCATGACATGCTCGCGGGTATCGCGTTTGAGCCTTCCGTGCAGCGCCGCGACATGCACATCGTGCAGCTCGCCGCCCTCGAGTTCCTTCTTGAGTGAGCGAAGATCTGTCACTTTCCCCTCGCCCCGGCTGCCCGGCTCGATCGCGGGCACCACAACAAAGGCCTGATCTCCCTGCCCGAGCTTCTCGCGGACCCAGCGATAGACCGTCTTGCGTTGCTCACGCGTGACCTTCTTGGTGACGACCGGGGACCGACCGGGCGGGAGCTCATCGATCGTCGAGATGTCCAGATCCCCGAAGATCGTGAGCCCGATCGTGCGGGGGATCGGGGTCGCGGTCATCACAATGACATGAGGGGTTTCGGTCTCTTCCTCCCTGCCACCCTTCACCCGTAGCTTGGCACGCTGCTCGACCCCGAACCGGTGCTGCTCATCGATGACCACCAACGCGAGCGAGCGGAACGCTACGGCGTCAGAGATCAGCGCGTGCGTACCGATCACCAGGTCGATATCGCCCGATGCGATCCGTCCCACCACACCGGCGCGGTCGGCCGCGGGCATCGAGCCGGTGAGCAGTTCCACGCGGACCTTGGATCCCGCAAGCATCTCCGTGATGGAAAGGAAGTGCTGCTCCGCGAGCAGTTCCGTGGGTGCCATCAAAGCCGCCTGATGCTCATTGGCGATCGCCAGCAGCATCGCATCGAGCGCCACTGCTGTCTTGCCCGAGCCCACATCGCCCTGCACCAGGCGGTTTGTGGGGGTGGTGAGCGCCACATCACGCGAGATCTCATCGACCACACGCTGCTGGGCGGCGGTCAGTGCGAAAGGCATGCGAGATGCGATCCGCTCATTGATCTCGGATGTGCGCGGGAGGGCAGGAGCGGTCAGCGTGCGCCGCAGATGGGCCCGCTTCATGTGCACACCCAGCTGGAGCATCAGCAGCTCGTCGTACGCCAGCCGCCGCCGCGCGGCTTTCACCTCGTCCTCATTCTCCGGCGCGTGCATCATGCGATACGCCTCGCCCAATCCGGGCAGCGCGTGCTCGGCCCGGTACGCATCGCTCAGGTGATCCTCAAGCAGCCCAATCGCCGGCTCTAGCACCGATCGCACGATCCCCCAGATCTGTTCGCTCGTCAGCCCCTCGGTCGCGGGGTATACCGGGCGATAGGCGTCGTCTTCTACCTCAGACTCGTCGTCGAAGGGGATGATGGTGAACTGCGGGTTGGCCATCTGCAACCCCGGCCCGAACCGGGTCGGCTTGCCCTGCACGCGAAGCCGGGTTCCAACGGGGATTTTCTTGGCCAGGAACGACTGGTTGAAGAACACCAGGTCCAGCCGGCCATCGCCGTCGTGAAGCACCGCCTGGAACCGGGCCTTGCGCCCGAAGCCCGAGATCTTGGTTGCCGTGATCTCGCCGACCGCCGAGCTGATCACGCCCGGCTCCAGTTCCGCGATCCCCGCCTGTGCCCGCACCCACTCGTGGCGGTGGGGGAGGTGTGTGAGGAGCTGCCCGACATTGCGCACGCCGAGGATCTCAAGCTTCTGGGCCTGCATCTCCCGCACGCCCGGCAGGGCATAGATCGTGGTGGTGAGCGAGATGCCCACGCTGTTCACCCCAGCCCCAGCGGGTTGTTATGCGACGGCGCACTGTCCGATTTTACCCGCCCCTGCGGGTTCGTCGCTGGGTCGATCTCACGCAGGTAGTCCCAGGTGTAGATCCCCGTCGCGTGCCCGTCGGAGAAACTGATCTTGATCGCGTAGTTGCCCACCAGCTCGGCATCGACCGCCGTCATCTCGCCCGAGCCGCCCGAGCTGGGCAGGATCGTCAGCGGGTTCCTGTGAATCTGCTTGCGCAGCTCGCGCATGTCGGCGCTGGGTGAGAGCCGGCGCAGGTGAGCGATCGGGTACACGGACTCCCGCCCGTCGTTCCAGGTGATGGTCAGGGCCGAGTCCTTCTTCAGGTCGAGATGCGCTGGAGAATATGTCTGTTTCATCGCGTCTAAAGTGTAGTGCACACCAAGCAGGGAGACCCCGATGACCATACCAGCGAACAATCCGGCCGTGATCACCGCGGTGCATCAGATCGACGCGCTTGTCGATGCGATCGACCGCGTCGGGACACCCGCGTGTGTCGGTATCGACCCCGTTCACGATCGGATCCCACGATCGCTGCGTCTCGAAGGCGAGCTCGAGGCCATCGAGCAGTTCTCGATGGGGGTGCTCGACGCCGTCTCGGGCGTTGTCCCAGCCGTCAAGCCCCAGAGCGCGTGCTTCGAGCGATACGGGAGCCGGGGCTACGCCATCCTCGAGCGGGTCGTCACCAGGGCCCGCGAACGCGGGTTGGTCGTCATTCTCGACGCGAAGCGGGGGGATATCGGTTCCTCAGCCGAGCACTACGCCAAGGGCGCGATCGACATGGGGGCCAACTTCATCACCGTATCGCCCTATATGGGCCCCTCAAGCATCGAGCCGTTCATCGAGGCGGGCCTGGGGGTCTTCGCCCTTGCCCGCACGAGCAACCCGGATTCAGACGAGGTCCAGCTCCAGCAACTCGCGGACCGTCGGCCCTTTGTGCACGCGATCGCTTCCATGATCGCAACTCAGGGGCAAACGCGGCTCGGCGATCGCGGCCTCAGCGCCCTCGGAGCCGTGGTCGGCGCGACCAAGGCTGGCGATGAGATGGGCGCACTGCGAGCCATCATGCCGACGCAGATGTTCCTCGTTCCCGGTGTCGGTGCCCAGGGCGGGACCATCGCGGATGTCCGCCCGATGTGCCGCCAAGGGGCCGCGAGCGCCGGTCAGCTCGGCGTGATCGTCAACGCATCGCGATCCGTGCTCTACCCCGAGGCGGGAGAGGGGTCCTGGCTCAACAGCGTGCATACCGCAGCGATGGGTTTCGCCAATGAGGTCCGCGCGTTGATCCAATAACGAGCGGAACGACAGGCATAAACCCGTCGTGTCGGGTATGCGGTCATTCAGGATCAAAAAAGGAAAGAGGCCGCCGGTTGTTGCACCCACCGAGCGGCCTCTCTCTGATTCGTCCACACTCAACAACTGTGTGAGCGTTCAAGTTGTGGGTCACGCAAGTCCGGCGGGTGCATCGGTGTCCTGGTGTGTCCCCATTGAGCAATGCTCTTGCCGCGAATATGACACCGATTGGCCCGAAAACCACCTATATCAGGGAAAATTGTGCGGGGATCAGGATCGGCACCTGGCTGGACCTCCATCAGGTTGGATCGTGCGGGATCAATCCTGAAATTGTCAATAAAACTGCAAAGTCGCTGGGCTTCCGGTGGATCTGGGGCAGATTAGACATGAGACATCATCACACATGCACGAAAAACTCTGTGAGGAGAGGAAATTGAATTATACCCTGATGACAATTGGGCTCGCATCGTTCGCGATATCAGCCTCCGCTGGCGGATTCTTCAGCGAAACGGAGAGCAACAACACGCTCGCTCTTGCAAACGACCTCGGCTCCTTCAGTGAGCCCGGTGGATCCATCGCCATCGACGGCATGATCAGTGAGGGGGATGTCGACTGGTTCAGCTTCACCCTCAATGACACCGCTTCGCTCTCGTTCTTCGGCGCATTCAGCGCTGGTGGCGGCGACGGGATCATGCAGATCGTCACCTCGGGCGGCGATGTCATCGCATTCGATGACGATTCGGGCGTCGGCTTCATGCCCGCGATCCAGATCGAGTCACTCGCCGCTGGCACCTACTATGTCGGCCTCTCGGGCTACGAGGATGTGGACTCGAGCTCGGTTGACTCCGATGAACTCGCGGACGGCCTCGGTCACTCCGAGAACTTCGGTTACAAGCTGAGCGTCGGATTCACCATCATCCCCGCACCCGGTGCCATGGCACTCATGGGTATGGGCGGCCTGATGATGGTCCGCCGTCGTCGCTAAGGAATATCGGTCAACATCGACCAAAGCCGGGCACACCAGCCCGGCTTTTCTGCGCGCGTATGGCGAAGCCCTGGGCCCGGAACCGACCCTTGGCTTGGTGGAAGTGGGCCCGATAACGAACGCCGCATCGTGGAATCAGCCCTATATCAGGGTGGTTGTCTGTCCTGGGGTTGGGTCAATCTGTTGAATTTAGGGCCGCGGGCCGGATTTCAGATCACAAGATCCTCAATTCACGCTAAATTTACGATAGATGAGAGGGTATCTCGGTTCCCCCTCTCGATGCCTTGTTGGCAGGCGGTTGGGACCGGGAAGGAGAGATGATGAGAAAGATTGCATGTGCGATTGCATTGGTTCTGGGCGGGTCGGCTTGGGCTGGTGCATTCTCAGAAGTTGAGAGCAACAACACATTGGGTACCGCCAACGGCCTCGGGCTGTTCTCGGCACCCGGGGGAAGCGTCATTATTGACGGCGTACTCGGCGACAACGATGTCGATTGGTTCAGCTTCACGCTCAACGACACCGCGTCGTTGTCCGTGTTCGCGGGCTTCTCGTTCAACTCGAGTGCGGACGGCGTGATGCAGATCGTTTCGTCGGGCGGCGATGTCATCGCCTTCGACGACGACTCGGGCATCGGGTCCATGCCGGCGATCCAGATCGGTTCGCTCAGCGCAGGGACTTACTATGTCGGCCTCTCGGGCTTCGGCGACGCGGACGCCTCGTCCGTCGATACCGATGAGCTCTTCGATGGCATGGGCCACGCGGAAAACTTCGCGTACAAGCTCAACATCGGGTTCACCATTATCCCCGCCCCTAGCGCGATGGCGCTGCTCGGCATGGGTGGTCTGGTGATCTCCCGTCGTCGACGCTGATCAAAGCCAGAGCTTCAAGAAAGTAAACAGCCCGAGTCGACCACTCGGGCTGTTTTCGTTTTGATCCATCGTCATTCAACACTCACATCGGCTTCTGGTCGATCGTGATGTCATAGACATGCAGGAGTTTGTTCTTGTCGTACACCATCTCCTGGCGTGACTTGCCCACGATGTCGTAGAGCGGTGTCAGCTCGATCGCATCGACCGGGCAGGCCTCCTCGCACATCCCGCAGAAGATGCAGCGCAGCTCGTCGATCTCGAACTTCGCGGGGTACTTCTCGCGATCGTCCCAGGGCGACTCGGCGGCCTCGATGTGGATGCAGTTCGCGGGGCAGATCGTGGGGCACATCATGCACGCGACGCACTTGACCCGTCCCGCGGCGTCCCGATTGAGCCGATGCACGCCCCGGAAGTTCGAGGGCTCGATGCCCCCCTGCTCGGGTGTGTAGTGCTCGCGGCGCTGCTCGGGATACTGAATCGTACGGCTGGTGTGACCCTGCCCGAACGAGGTGAAGAAGTGCCGCAGCGTGGTCCCGAATCCCTTGATGATGCTCGGGAAGTAGACCGCCTCGGCGGTGCTCATCGGGGCGGGGGTGATCGTGATGATGTCTTCGTCCTTGATGGGCATATCGCGCGGAGTATAGCGTGTTTCAGCGCGTCAAGTCTGGTCTCAGGCGCACTTCGGAGGGGATTTGGGGCGTATGATGGTGCATGACTGATCGTCGCTCAGGGCCGCCGCTGTTTGATCTCATGCGTGAACGCGGAGAGCGCCCTCAAACGCCCACGCCGCAAGCGAAGCCAGCACCCCAGCCCGGCGCGACCCCAACCACCACACCCAAGCCCGCGAATGCTCCCGCTCCAGCGGCATCGGCGACGGCTCAACCATTGCCGCAGTCGGCGTCCCAATCGGGCAATGCTCGACAGACCGCGTGGGATTCGACCGGAGGCGTGTCTCGAGCCGAGCGATCCGCCGCGGCGATGCTCGATGAACCCGTTACCACGGATTCGGGCATCACGCTCTCTGTACCCATGTTTTACACGCTCATCGCCATCGCCCTCGTGCTGATCGTGGGCGCCTGGGCCGGCGGATACCAGATCGGCAAGCGCGATGGTAAGGATGAGATGTCCCGATTCGTGCCCGACCAGCCAGTCGTCAGCCCAGCCGGGGCCGGCGAGGTCAGCCAGCCCGTACGGCAGCCCGACACGCAGGCCACCACGGCCGGCACCAACAACCCCGGCACGAACACACAATCGAACACCGCGACCAACCAGCCCACACAGACCCCGCCGACCAACACGGCTGCCCGGGCCCCCGGCGCGATCATGACCGCCGCAGGTTACCGGGCCCAGGATCCGCGAGCCGCCGAGATGAACTATCTCGTGCTCGCCACCCTGCCCACCGAACAAGCGGCTGACGCCATCGCGTTCATGGACACCAATGGGGTGACGATCATCGGGGTCCCTCAACTGGACTCTCGGGCCTCGGGCGCCAACAATCCCTCCCGCTATACGCTGTATTCGCTTGGGCTTGCGATCCCGGGCAATCGGTGGAGCGCCATGAGCAGCCAGCGACTCGAGCATCAGAATCTGATCGCTTCGCTGGGGGCACGCTGGCAGCGGGAACGAAGGGGCGGCTCGGACTTCTCCCAGACCAACTGGGAAAAATACGAGCCCTGATCGGACAGGCAGAAGAAGGCAACCCCACGCGATCACGCGTGAACAGACAAAGCGAGCACGCCATGAGCATTGATTCCTCACTCAAGACCGAAGGCAACCTGACCACCATCCGCAATGTGATGACTCGCGCAGAGCGAATCGCCGCACTCAAGGAAGACGGCAAGTTCAACC
Source organism: uncultured Phycisphaeraceae bacterium (assembly GCA_964419845.1). Taxonomy (GTDB): domain Bacteria; phylum Planctomycetota; class Phycisphaerae; order Phycisphaerales; family UBA1924; genus UBA1924. The sequence continues at coordinate 8,033 of CAYQRD010000039.1, read as the reverse complement.
CAAAGAGCGACACCGCACTCGGTCTGCCCAAGACCAAGGTCAAAGAGTAATACGGCGCATCACCAGCCGAGACATCAGCCCATGGCTGCGTGATCAACCATCACGCGGCTTTCTTTTTGCCCAAACCCACCCCATCAACGCAGCCAATCGAGGTACACCATGTCGCAGATCGATGGACTCAGTCTGAGTTCGCTCATCTCCGAGCGATCCAACGCCATCGATGCATCGGGTATCCGACGCATCTTCGCACTCGCCGCGACGCTCGACGACCCGATTAATCTCTCGATCGGTCAGCCCGACTTCTCAGTGCCCGACGCGATCAAGCACGCGGCGATCAGCGCCATCGACAACAATCTCAACGGCTACACACCCACCCAGGGGCTCCCTTCGCTGCTGTCCAAGGTCAACGCCTGGCTCAAGACCGATCTCGGCTGGGACGCGCAAACCGTGAACACGCCGGGCCACGAAGGCCCGGTCTCGTTCATCACCTCGGGCACCTCGGGCGCGCTGATGCTCGCGTTCATGGCCCTGCTCAACCCGGGCGACGAGTGCATCATCCCCGACCCGTACTTCGTCGCCTACCCGCACATGGCGACGCTCTGCGGCGCGACCGCCGTGCCCGTGGACACCTATCCGGATTTCAGGCTCACCGCCGAACGAGTCGCCGAGAAGATCACAGACAAGACCAAGTTCGTGCTCTTCAACACGCCCAGCAACCCGGCGGGGGTCGTGCCCGATCGTGAAGAGTGCGCCAAGCTCCGAGAGCTGTGCCGATCACGCGGTGTGCTGCTCATCAGCGACGAGATTTACGACGAGTTCGCGTTCAGTGATGCAACGACCGACCACGCCACGGGCAACCCCGCGATGGCCCGCTGCCCCAGCCCCGCGCGACTGCCCGGCGCACACGAGGACACGCTGCTCATCCGCGGCTTCGGGAAAACCTACGGCTGCACGGGCTGGCGTCTGGGCTACGCCGCGGGTCCGGGCTCAATCATCGAACAGATGGCCAAGCTCCAGCAGTACACCTTCGTGTGCGCCCCGTCACCGCTGCAAGCCGGTGTCGAGGCGTGCTTCGAGACAAGCATGAGCGAGCATGTCCGCGAGTATGAATCACGGCGCGACCTCGTGCTCGAGAAGCTCGCCGGGCTCACCGAGATCGCCACCCCCGGCGGCGCGTTCTACGCGTTCATCAAGGTTCCTGAGCATCTGGGCCTCACCGGTGCCCAGTTCACGGAGAAGGCGATCGAACGCAAGCTGCTCGTCATCCCCGGCGGTGCCTTCTCCAGCCGCGACACCCACTTCCGCATCAGCTTCGCGACGCGGCGCGACAAACTCAGCCAGGGGCTGGACATCCTCGCGGAGTTGATGGAATCCTGATTGGTTGAATGGACTTCAGAAGCTGATCTGCAGACGGGCGAAGAGCCCCTCCTGCGTCAGTTCTGTGCTCACATCGCCGACATCAAAGGTCGAGCGGATGATGCGATAGCCCGCGACGAGACCGATGTTGCGGGTGATCCGCAGATTGGTCGCGGCGTTGAAATCGATCAGCGCATCGCCCGAATCGATCGGGTGCGTCATCGCCGAGCCGCGGATCGAAAAATCTTCGTTGATCTGCCAACTCACACCCGAGCCGACCATGGGCATCGCCGTGACGCGATGCTCGCTGTCGATGCTCGTGTTGCCCTGGGCGTCCTTGACGCGTTTGCCGATATTGGATTCGATCGCCTTGAGCCCGGAGAGCAGCGAGAGCTTCAGCGGCCCCGCGTCCACGGCGTTCCACTGCAGCGAGAGGTCGTACAGATCATACTCGCCCTCGCTCTGGGCGATGCTCGCGACATGATCGTTGCCACCGTTCCCACTGAATCCGCCTGAGCTGCCCGCGATGTTACCGTCGCTCAGATCCGTCGTGCGTCCGACATTGAAACTCAGCGAGTTGGTCAGCGCCAGCCCGTTGCCGCTGCTGTGGTGCGTCGCCCACGACTCAATGGTCAACGGATGATCGTCCTGCGTCACGCGCCGGATCGTTGGGTCGAACTGCGGGATCGTGATGCCCTGAACAATCCACGATGGATCGACGCCCGAAGCGCGCATCGCCGAAAGCTCTTCGGCTGAGATCTGTGTGAGCAGTGTTCCGCGATCGATGTTCAGATCGACCGAGTCGCGATCAAGCAGGATCATCGGGAACATCCGACCGTCGTCATCACCCATGGACATCACCTGCTGGGCCATCACCGGCGCACAGGTGCACGCGAGTGTTGCGAGAGTCGTGATGACGCACAGGGGCTGCATCTGCTGGAATTGTCTCCGGGCCGGTGCTTGAAGTCAACCCGACGAATGGTCGGCGTGCCGACCGATAAATCGGTTGATCTCCGTCATGGCCTTGAGGAAGGGTACCGACCTCGGTGCCGATATGTTGCCGGGGTTGGGCATATTGAGCACATGATTCGAGCCCTCCAGCACAATGAGGGGGGTGCCCGCATGGTTAGCGATCGCTTCACCATCGCTCATATGCACTGCGTCGTCCGCATCGCCATGCATCACACACACACCAACCCCGCACCGCGAGGCCTGCAGAAGCACATCGTGCGCGTCCGGGTCCTGCAACTGTTCCCGCAGCCAGCGTGCATCGATCCGCAGCGTCTGCCCGGTCCGCGCACTCTCCGTGAGCGTGTACCCGCGATCGAGAATCGCGCGCTGCTCATCGTCGCTCATCCTGCAGCAGCGATCGACGGCGTTGATGGTGATCACACCGCTGAGCTCGGCCTCATCTCGATGTCTGCCCGCGGTGAGCAGCGCCGTGGCACCGCCGCGCGAATGCCCGACCAGGAATCTCGGTGTCCCGCGCCCTGTGAGCACGCCGTCCTTGATCGCGCGGAGCACACAGCGCACATCATCCACCTGGCGTGTCCATGTGTCGAGCTCGAAGAGGTCCGGGCGTGCGAAGGTTCCCGTATCGTTGGTCATCCCCGAGGTGCTCAGGTTGAAGCGGTGCACCAGCACGCCTTGTGCGCATAGATCGTGCGCCATGACGGGGATGAACCCGTAGTCCTTGTAGCCCTTGAAGCCGTGGATCATCAGCACGCACGCGACTGGCTTGCCCGTCGGTACATGCGTGTTGCCGATGAGTTCGAGCCCGTGCCCGTTGTGGATGGTCCAGTCATTCATACTTCGCTCACATCAGATCTGATTCCTGCTAGAATGGTCGCTGTGACTCAGCATACACCACAAGAACAACGCGAATGGGGAAAGCAGCCGCCCAAGGGATCCGAGCATCACCTGCTCAAGGGCCCACGCCTGCGCCGTCAAGAACTCTACACCACCATCCGCATCTTCATCGAGTTCATCCGCGGCTTCCGTCGTCTCCACTTCATCGGCCCATGCGTCACCGTTTTCGGCTCGGCACGATTCGAGCAAGATCACGAGTATTACAATCTCGCGCGGGAAGTCGGCGAGAAACTCGCCAGAGCCGGCTACGCCGTGATGACCGGCGGCGGCCCGGGGATCATGGAAGCCGCCAACCGCGGCGCACGCGACGCCGGCGGCCTCTCGCTGGGCTGCAATATCGAGCTGCCCATGGAGCAGGTCCCCAACCCCTACCTTGACCGATTCGTCGAGTTCAACTACTTCTTCGTACGCAAGCTGATGCTCGTAAAGTACTCCGATGCCTTCATCGTCATGCCCGGCGGCTTCGGCACCCTCGACGAAGTCTTCGAGACCGCCGTACTCATCCAGACCGGCAAGATCGAGAAGTTTCCTGTGATCATCATGGGGCGCAAGTTCTGGGAACCCATGCGCGAGTTTATCGACAAGTCCCTCATCGCCGGCGGCACGATCTCAGCCGAGGATATGGACCTGATCCATGTCACCGATGATCCAGCCGAGGCGATCGCGATCATCGCCGAGGCCCAGGCGAAGAGGATCGGGAACGCTTAGCCAACCACCGCCACGCCCTCACGCTTCGTCAACTCAACAAACGCCTCACTCAGCCGCTTGGTCACGGGGCCCATTGTCCCATCCCCGATCACTCGCCCGTCGATCTTCCCGACCCACGCCAGCTCACCCATCGTCCCCGTCGTGAAGCACTCGTCGGCGTTGTACACATGCGTCATCGAGATGTCCCGCTCGATGCAGGGGATGTCGTGCTCGAAGCACAGGTCCATGATCACCTGGCGCGTGATCCCCTCGGGGCACGCGGCCGTCGTCGAGGTCTGCACCACGGGTGTGTCGTCGCCCGCGTGGGCCGGGTAGGGCGACACGATGAATACATGCGTCGCGTTGGCCTCCGCGAGGAACCCACGCTGATCGAGCATCAGCGCATCGTCGGCCCCGTTCGCGTTCGCCTCGATCTTGGCCATGATCGACTGGATCAGGTTGTTGTGATGGATGTTGGGGTCCATGCAGTCGGGCGGGAAGCGCCGGATGCTGCTGGTGCATAGGTTCAACCCATGCGAACCCTCGGCATCGCGATACACCGGCGGCTTGTGCTCAGCCAGCACGATCAGCGTTGGCCCGGACTGGTTCAGCCGCGGGTCCATGCCCGAGGTGATCTTTGTCCCGCGTGAGAGGGTGATTCTGATGTGCACCCCGTCGCGCATGTCGTTTGCCGCGAGTGTCTTCTTGATCTCCTCGACGAGCTCATCACGCGTCGGGATCTGGGTGAACGCCAGCGCCTTGGCGCTGCGGCGCAGACGCTCCAGATGCTCATCGAGCTTGAAGATCGTCCCGTCGTAGACCCGCAACCCCTCCCAGACCCCGTCGCCGCCCTGCACCAGCGAGTCGAAGGGCGAGATCCCCGCCTGATCGCGATGGATCATCTGCCCATTGATGTTGATCTTGAGGTCCCGGTTCTTCTCATTGAACTTCTGCTGCATTGATCACGACTCCAGACTGACCTTGTGCGCCGCGAGTTGTTCGTACAGCGCGTTGCATTCATCGAGCACCCCGAGCAACCGCTCCGGGACGCGTTCGTTCTTTGCTTCAAACGGTGCAAACCCTGTGGATTGATAGACGCTCGAATACCAGTGGGGGCCCCAAACGCCGTCTTCTGCCCGCTCGCCCGGTGCCCACGCCAGCATCGCCGCGTCCCAGGGCACGCCAACGCGCCCGCAGATTCGGCGGAGGGTGCTCGAAGGGTCCTTCAGCACATCGCGCGAATCGATCACCACCGGCGTCTCGCCCGTCTTGGATCGCAACCACTCGAACAGCCCGACCTGCTGCGGAAGCCCCAGATCCCTCGGCGTCGGGTTGTCGATCACCTTGATAAAGCTGGTGATCATCGCCTCTGGATCGCGGATCAGGAAGCAGTTGGTGAGCGTGGCGATCCAGTCCCATTCCATCCCCGCCGTCAGGTGATGGGCCATGTGCTTCTGGTACCACACCCGCTTGCCGTTGGGGATCGCCCCGGTCAGCCGCGCCGCGACCTCGCGCCAATCGGTCGGCTGCGACCGCATGACCTCGTCGAAGGCCGGGTGCTCACGCCGCTTCGCTTCGTCGATCTCGCTCAGATAATGCGCATACAGCGGCTCATCGCTCACGAAGCAGTCGCTCCGCGCCCCCCAGCTCCGCATCAGGGCCGTCGAGATATTGCGAGGCCCCGACCACATCGCGATCCGCACCGGCTGGGGAATGTTCACATCAGCAGTCATGGGTGCATTCTACTGGCCACGCCCACCCCGCGCTCACTTGGCCGCCGAATCGGTGTCGTCGATCGATGAGACGACCGGGCGGTCGAACCCGCCGAACTGCGGCCGCAGGCTCATCGTCCTGAAGACCACCGGCCTGATCCTGGCAATCTTGGGCACATGCACCCGGGCCAGCAGGATAACTGTGCCAAGCCGCAGCGCCGCGCTTGTCAGGAACAAGGCGTGATAGGCGCTCATCCCCTCGCCCATCACCTTGAACAGCAACGCCCCGCAGGTCGCGCCCACGACCATCATGGCCGCGTTGAGCGCATTCTGCGTGGTCAGCACGCTCGTCCGCTCGTTGGCAGGGATCGTCTCGAGCAGCAGCAGCATCGTCGCCATCTCGTAGCTCGCCCACATCACGCCCGATGCCAACTGCACAAAGATCAAAAACCACGGCGACGGCGAGATCACCCAGATCGCGCTCATCGGGATCACGCCCAATCCGCCCACCCACAGCAGCGCCGACGCCCCGTGCCGCTTGGCGAACCGCCCGATCATCGGCATCGCGAACACCCGGCCCATAAACGAGCAGCACAGCAGCCCCGCGAACACCAGATAATCGAAGCCCAGTTCCTTGAGCATGTACGGTGCAAAGAACGGGCCCGACACCTGCGCACACATCGTCAGGCACAGCATGTAGAGCAGCAGGCGACCGCCCGAAACCGCGTTGGGTCCGCGTAGAAAGGTCGATATCGGCACCTTACGCTGTCCCGCGGGCATCGGGACCGGCTCGCTGATTCGCGTGTGACACCAGGTTGAACCAAGCCGCGCGATCGCCGCGATCGCGAACAGGCCGGCGTACACCTTGATGTACGCGTCGCCCTGTCCCTCGCCGCCGAGATACTTCTTCCCGATATACAGCAGCACACCTGCGCCGATCAGCGACACCATCAGCACAAACTGAGCACGGCGCGAACGAGAAGCAAAGTACTTCGCACGCACCGGCCCGGGCACAACCGTCCCGATCCATGTGTTCCACGCGGGGCCGCCCCCGAGGTTCAGCGCCCAATAGATCCCTACGCTCACGAACATCAACCACGCGGGCATCCGTCCCATCAGCGCCGCGATGATCATCGGCGCAAAGCTCAGCGCCTGCAGCCCCGCTGTGAGCACCACCCATCGCTTGTGCGACCCCAGCCGCTGCACCGCCCACGGCCCGATCAGCTGCAGCAACGCACCGGCAAGCAGCGGCACCGATCCAAGCAGTCCCGCGAGCGCCTCGCCCATGCCCATCGCCAGCGCGAACGCAACGAAGTACGCCTCGCCGCATCCGATCATCACGGAAAACAGCATCGCGTCCTGCGTGCTCAGCTTCAGATCCCGTCGGACCTGCTCCGGATTTCTCGATTCAACGCGCGACAATCATCGCCCTTTTCCAATAGGGTTGCCATGACACGATGGAACGAAACCACTTGCGGCGAGGGACCGCTCATGGTATACCCGCTCATATGACCTCAACCCCGTATATCGGCTATATCCTCATGATCCTGATGTCCATCGCCGGCTGCACCAGCAGCCAACAGCACACCACGGCCTCTCACGCCGAACCGGTCCTGCGCATCTTCGATCTCCCTGTCGAGGTCGACGGGCAGCAGTACGAATGCAAGATCATGATCAATCAGCACGCCCGCATGGGCGGCCCGGCCCTGCTCTTCCTCCACGGCGCGGGCGAGTGCGGAACCGATGGCGTTCGCCAGACCCATGTCGGACTCCCACGCTACGCGATGGAAGAACCAGAGAAGTGGCCCTTCGTGCTCATCATCCCCCAGAAGCCAACCGTGAACAGCGAGTGGGAAGACCACGACGCGGCACTCACCCTGATGCTTGACCAGGCCGACGAGCAGGGTCTCTACGACCCAAGCCGGCTCGCCATCACCGGACTCAGCCAGGGCGGGCATGGCACCATCACCATCGCGTCAATGCACCCCGAGCGCTTCCAGGCCGCCGCCCCTGTCTGCGGCTACACCCTGAGCATCTTCGACCAGGATCGCCAGCGCATCGATCGCCAGCCCGCGACACCCGAAACCCCGGCGGTACTCCGGGCAGCCCAATCGCTCGCCGCCATACCCACATGGATCCACCACGGCGACAGCGATGTCGTCGTCCCCGTCGCCGAGTCTCGCTCGCTCTTCGCCGCCCTCCAGAAGCTCGACGCCGACACCCGCTACAGCGAGTACCCGGGGGTGAATCACAACAGCTGGGACAACGCGTACACCGATCAGGCGTTCAGCGACTGGTTCGCCGAGCATCTGGGCGAGTGAGCACGCTCAGGCCTTGACCGCCGCGAACCGCTCACGCACCGTGCTGCGCCCCTTCGTGCGGTACTCCTCGCTGATCGCGCCCACGAAC
>CAYQRD010000038.1:8260-21385 GCA_964419845.1 uncultured Phycisphaeraceae bacterium | reverse complement strand
GTGATCATCCCCCCACCACTCTGGCACGGCGCCGCGACCGTCGGCCATCAACCCGCGGGTCTACTCTACTATGTGACCCACACCTATAACCCGGCTGAGCCCGACGAAGAGCGTGCCGCCCACGATGCGTTCCCCGGGTTCCCCTGGCATGTCGAGCATAAATGAACGAGCACGCTTGGCAAAGCATACTTGAATCGCGATCCGCCCCGACCAATGTGCTTGTGCTGGGCAGTTCGGGCATGGTCGGGCGCGCCTGGATCCAACTACTCACATCGTCAGGCATCGAACACACCGCCGTCTGCAGACCTCAGTTCGATCTCGGCGATCGTGCATCGATCGAGTTCTGTATGCAAGGCAGTTACGATCTCGTCGTGAACGCTGCGGCATGGACCGATGTGGACGCCGCCGAGTCGGACGAAGCCGGAGCAACGCGCGCAAATGCCCACGCTGTGCAGGAGATCGCCGTCCTGAGCGGCGCCATGGGTGCCACGCTTATCAGCTATTCAACTGATTATGTATTCTCCGGCTCCGCGACTCGGCCCTATGGGATCGAAGCCCCGATCGAGCCGATCAATGCCTACGGGAGATCCAAGGCGCTTGGTGAAGCACTCCTCCGCGATGCGACCGATCGGCATCTGCTCATCCGTACCAGCTGGGTGTATGCGCCCTGGGGCCACAACTTTGCATTAACGATGCGAGGCCTGATGCATCAACGCGACGAGCTACGCGTCGTCCATGACCAGCGAGGACGCCCATCGAGCGCCGAAGAACTCGCTCGTGGCTCGCTCGATCTTTTTCGCAGCGGCGCGGCGGGCACATGGCATCTGACAGATGGTGGCGAGTGCACCTGGTTTGAGTTCGCCTGTGAGATCCGCGACGCTCTGGGTTCCGCGTGCCAAATCAAACCATGCACAAGCGATGAGTTCCCCCGCCCAGCACGCCGTCCGTCATACTCAACGCTTGATATTTCATCAAGCGAATCCGTCATCGGCTGGCAGAGCCCTTGGGCACAACGCGTGCGAGCTGCGCTGTCTCGGCTCGAGGACAGCGCGTAAAAAAGGGACGACTCATGAGAGCCGTCCCTTTGGTGACAACAAGTGAGGGATTGATCAGTTGCGGCGGAAGCGCTTGATGCCAGCCAGGCCGCCGAGGGTGATCAGGCCTGCGAAAGCCGCGGTCGGCAGGGGAACAACATAGAGCATGTCCTGCGTGTCCGCGTTGATCATGGCCTTGAGGCCAGCGACTGTCGCGTTGGGGTCCAGATCGATCTGAGTCTGCAGAGTCGCCATCGCGGTGCCGACCGAACCGTTCCCGGTGACGACGGCCTCGTCAAGGACGACCTTCCAGATCATGCCCTGGATCGCGGCGAACTGGGTGTTGGTCGCGGAAGCGGCCGACAGATCGCTGTTGATCCAGCCAAGGCTGATCGCCGCGGCGACGACCGCGTTGACCTCGGCCTCGTCGGCCATGTCATACTGCGGGCCACCGTTGCCGGGGGCGGGGTTGGGCGAGTTATGAATCGCGGTCACTTCGTACGAACGCGAGCCGACCAGCGTGTTCTGCAGTTCGACACAGAAGGTCGAGAAACTGCCGCCGGAGAACTGGCCTGCACCACGGGTGCCGCCCATATCGGTGTAATCGAAGTTGTTATGGCCGGCATCGAAGTTCAGGTTGATGAACCCACCGGAACCGGTGTTGTTGATGTTGATCGCTCCAGTCACGCCGGTGAGACCGGTGTGCTGGGCATCGAAGCCAGCGGAAGCGAGACCGCATGACGCAGCCAGGATCGCGCCTGTCAGAAAAAATCTGCTTTTCATATCTCACCCTCCCAGGTGTTTGATTATTGTCGCTTAGGCGCGGCGGATTCGCTTGTAACCGCCGATGCCGGCGAGTGTGACCAGACCAGCAAAGGCTGCGGTCGGAAGCGGAACGATGAACAACTGATCCTGCGAGTCTGCGCTGACCATCGCACGGAGATTATCAACCGTTGCGTTCGGATCGAGGTCGATCTCGGCCTGCAGCGTGGCCATGTGCGACGCAACGGTTGCGTTCTCGCCCGTCACGACTGCCTCGTCGAAGACAACCTTCCAGATCATGCCCTGAATCGCAGCGAGCTGATGGTCCGATGCGGCATTCAGCGAAAGATCACTGTTGATCCAACCCAGACGGATTGCAGCGGCAACAACCGCGTTCACTTCGGCTGCGTCAGCCGAGTCATACGCGCCACCGAGACCGGGCGAAGGATTTGGTGCGTTGCGGATGGAATCAATCTCGTACGACTGCGAGCCGCCCGCGATGCTCTGAAGCTCGATGCAGAAGGTTGCGAAGGTGCCGCCAGCGAACTGGCCGATACCACGTTCACCACCAACATCGGTGTATTCGAAGATGAAATGGCCCGCGGCGAATGTGTCGTTCAAGACACCACCAAAACCGGTGTTATCGATTCGGATGGCGTCGCCCACACCCTGGAGCGTAACCCGTTCGGCCTCGAAACCGGCGATTGCGTTTCCGGATGCGAGCACGATGGCCGCAATGGCAATGCTGTTCTTCATGATGATTTCCCTCGTCTCTATTCGCCTCTCACAGCGAATGTCTCACCTCTGGATTGCACATCCAAATGCAATCCTTTATCTCAATACCCTCGCAGCCCACAAAATGCTGGGAGGACCTCGTGCCTGTTTCGGGTGTACTTCCCCTCTCAGGCACGATTAAGCGTATCACGCCCACCTGAAATGGTGAAGGAAAATCATCAAATTCACTGCGAATTTATCGTTTCTGAGTACGCCATACAAACAAAAACCAGACTTCGGGTCTGGTTTTTGTATTATCGGGCAAGGATGTCGGGAATCACCCAGATTAAGGGAGAGGAATGGTCGCCCAGTCCTCAAGCCCATGCTTTGAAAGCAGCGACCGAACTTCCTCTTCCAGCGGTCTTTGAGCATCGATCTGTCGGAGCCGGCGGATCGCAACGGAGGCTTCATCTGCCCGTTGTTCGCCCTGGGCGAACAACACGATTGCCATCCCGGCCCAGCCTTCAGCGGCATCGGGACTCAAGCTTGTCATGGTTCTGAATGATCGTTCAGAACCGGGCAACTCACCGAACTCCAGTTCGACCCAGCCGCGTGTGCCCCAATAGTTGGAGATGGTTGGCTCCAGTTCGGTAGCCGATTTAGCGTAATCGAGAATCTTGTCCCGCTCTTGATCGCTCAGATCGCTCACCCCGGCCCGCACCGCGCTCATCGCTAGATTGTTCAGCACCAATGCCTTGAACGGTCCCTCCGTGAGGTCGTAGGCCAAAATCTGTTCATAGATCACCTTCGCCCGAGCGTGCATGCCGGATTCAATTGTGAGCGACGCAGCATCGAGCAATGGAGCAAGATTCACCGGATCGGACTCCGAAACACGCATCAGGTAGTCCACGGCGGTCGCGTAGTCGCTGCTCCCCGAATCGGGATCCTGTGCGCTGCGCGCAAGTATGGTGTACGCGGAAGCGAGCACACGAAACTCCGCCATATCCGTATCACCGGCTTCATCGATCAGCGGCTCAACATACCGGATCGCCTTCAGGGCATAGGCGCTGTCCCAGATCCGGTGGTTCTCCGCGAGTTGGACCCACGCCCGGCCCATCGCGAGCCGATCTGCCGGGTTCGCTTCGTCCATGTACTCCTCTGCCTGTTCGATCCACGAGGCCCCCACCGCGGGATCGTTGATGACATTGGACGCCAGTCCGAGCCATGTCTGGTTGCGAACTTCGCGATTCACCGCGATCAGCGGCTCAAGGCGTGCGGCGGTCACCGCGGGGTTCTCCCCGATGTTGAGCCGGGCGGAGCAATAAACATCGAGCATTTCTCGGTTCACCGGGACATCCTGTGCCTGTATGACATCAGGAATCCGTGGAGCGAGGAGGTCCGCGGCCTGCTGGTATTGTTCCAGCAGGAGCATGGCGCGAGCCGTGATCGCTTCGGCGGCGATCGAAGACTCCAATGAGTTGGCACGCCAGAGTTCAACAACACGAATCGCCTGCTGCGGATCGTTCACCCGCAGGTACATCTCGCCCGCGATCGCCATAATGGCCGTGTTGCTCTTGTCATTTTTGAGGGCACGGTCCGCGTATCTCGCGATGATTTGTGGGTTGAGGTTCTCCTGCACGAACAGTTCGGCCAGATTAAATACGGCGAACGACTGGACCGCTTCGATCTCAGAGAAATCATCGATCATCGAGCTCAGCATCCGCACACGCTGTTCAAGCGCAGCGTCTCCGGGCAGATCGTCATACGCCATGACCCGTTCGACAGCCGCTCGCTTCAGCGGAGTGTCCTTCATCCCCGGCAGACTCATGATCTGATCCGCTGTCTGCATCGCACCTTGTGCCAATACACCCAGCCGAGCCAGTTCATCGTCCTCCGCCACCGACTCGACCGCCTGTGTGTACGCTTCAGCCGCTTCTTCAAATCGCTGCAGCTCGGTCAATCGCTTGATGAGCAACTTCCACCCGGGGGTGTACGACGGATCGATCGCGACAGCGTCGCGGAGTGCCTGCAGTTGGACCTCGGGTGTCAGGTGCGACCGGGCGTAGCGTGCCAAGAGCACTTTCGACTCCGCAGGGCTAAGCCCGAACCGCTCTCCGTCTGAGGCGATCGATTCGCCCCTCGCCTTCTCGCCTGCTCGGTTGTACAGGCCTGCCAGTCGGAGGATCTGATCCGCTCCCAACGGTGCATGTTCAAGTCGTTCGGGCGATCCGATCTGCTCGAGCAGCCGCATCCCTTCGCTGGCATTGCCTTGCCTGAGCAGCAGGTCCGCATAGGCCAACGCGTCGTTGGCCTTGCCCGTCGCTGCGAGTACCCGTCGATACAGATCTGCGGCTTCTTCGAGACGGCCAATATTCTCGAAGCGTTCTGCCGCGAGCGAGAGCGCCGCCCAGTCCTGACTGAAACGAGTGGTGAGCTCACGAAGCAACGAGACATTCTGTTCCTCATCTCCCATTTCGAACGCGAGATCCGCTGCTGCGAGGAAATAGGTGATCGCTCCGTAATTGTTCAACTGACGGGCCAGTGTGAGGTATTGCTCTATCGCGCCCTGAAAATCTCGTTCATACTGCTCATTCCCTTCCAAACCCGGAGAAGGCGGCAGCGAGAGCAATCGCCCGAGCATATTGCGTGCCTTGATGTTGTTGGGCTCGCTGGCAACGACAGAGCGCACGATCTCCATCGCGCGATCCCGGCTCGTGCGATTGCGCGTTTCACCAACAAGCGCGTTGGCCCGCGCGAGCCGGAGTCGCGAGGGCGGGGTCTTTCCCGCCGTGGATGTCAGTTCGGTGATTTTGGAGATCAGAGCATCAACCCGGGCGATGTCCTGACTGAATGCCTTTGATTCGGCGGCGAGATACAAAAGCTCGATATCGGAAGGATTCTCATCGAGCAGCTCGTCCCATGCCTCGGTGGCCCGGGGGTCATTCTGAGCATCCAGATACTGCACCCGGATTCGCTCGAACGCACCCCGGTCCTCCTGGCTCGCTTCTGCCATCGCCGCATCAATCACGCCCAGACCCGCGTCCGTGCTGCCGTTCTGCTGCGCCAGGCGATTCGCGATTCGCAGTGCGCCGACAGGAGATTGCACGCCGATCGATTCAAGATCGATCTCTGAGTTTTCAGCGACCCCGAGCCCGTAGCGGGCATCCACATCGACCAAGTCTGCAAGCAGCGAAGGCTGTTCCTGTGCGATGCTCAGTACGAGCTCAAGCTCGGCCCGTGCTTCGGCTTTCCGGTCCATCGTTGCGAGGATCGTCGCGACCATCGGTGCGATCTGGGCGCGTGCTTCTTGCTCGATCTGGTCCTTGTTTTCTTCCCAGTTCTCCGCGAACATCAGTCCCATTTCCCGAGGCAGCTCACCGCTTCTTGCGAGCGTGGCTTTTGCGCGGAGCACCGAAAGCGCTGCCGTATTGTCATACTGGCCGATGCGTTCGAGTTCATCGATGTACCTGAATGCCTCCACGAGCCTGCTCTGCCCGCTGTAAGCATTCACGATGCGGATTATCGGTGTCGTCCATCCCGACGATTCGAAGAGGTCTGCGCTCCCGATCTGATCGTTGGCGATTTCGCTGGCCATGGTCCACTGCTCGACCGCCTCGTCGAACCGGCCCTGGCCCTGATGGATATCCCCCATGAGCAGACGGAAAGTCGGTTCGCTCGGATAGATCTCCAAGGCGTTCTGCAGCTCGAAGCGAGCGTCGATCAGCTCGCCCGAACGAAAAGCGGACTCGGCAGCGATGAACATTTTCCATGCCCCCGCACGCCGATCAAGAACCACCGAATCGAGCTGATTCACGATCTCCTGCTGCGCCTGCTCGTCGGATACACGGAGCGCTGCAAGATACTGATACCCCAGCACATCAGGATCGGGCTCGCCATCGGGTGTGGTGATTTCGAGCGATTTGAGTGCCTCTTGGTCATTCATCCAGTACAACCGCCGAGCGGCCCAGACGGTGCTTCGAAAGTCCTGGTTGTTCGTGGCCGTGCGCACGAGTACCTGAGTGGACAGCTCCCTGAGCTGGAACTGATTCAATATCAGGCTGACATACCAAGCCGCACCGGGCGAGAGCACGGGCGCATCTTCCGCCCATGTGCTGCTCTCTGGATCGAAACCCACGATCGATGTAAGCTCGGAGAGAATTACCTCATTACTCGACTCGCCCGAATCATGCATGATGAGGAATAACCGGGTTTCACTACGGTCAGGGTATTTTGCGACACGCTCGGCAATAAGCTCATCAAGTTCTGCTTCACGATCGTTATCTTCGAGATACTTATAGTAGAACCCAGCGTCGCTGAACCCGCTGTCTTCGTGTTCATACGCAGCGAGTATGACCGGTTCGAGTTCCTCATTGCGTACTTGCTGCATTCGGAGTGCAAGTCGAAGCTCACGAATGACATCGATATCTGTCACACCCTGCTTGTTGATCAGATCCTCAGCGAGCGATCTCGCTTCGACATACATCCCCCATGTGTTCATCAGGGGGAGCAGTTCCTTCTTCGCTTCCGTATCGCCAGGCACACGCCGCAGGTACTCGCGGTATGAGTTGATGGCGGAGAGGATATGCCCGCCGTCGGCCGCCTGCACCTTGGCTCGCGCCCGCGCATGCATGAGCAGCGACTCCGGCTCGGGCTGATCGACAGCGCGGATGTAGCGACCGAGTTTCAACTGTGCCGCCACGAAATCGCTCTGCTCGTATGCGGTGCTTCCGTCCGTGCGTAACGCTTCGAGCTGCCGCTGGTTCTGCCAGGGGCGTACGACAAAGTAGCCCATGACAACGAGCAGGACGATCGCGCCCAGCGAGCCGAGCAGTACGACGCGCCGGAATGTTCTTGGTTTCATAGCCATGGAACGCTTTACCTTTCGGGAGTTCATCGACGCGTGAGCGCTGCAAACACCAATGCGATGGTTCTCCAGATGATATAGAGATCGAGCAGGAATGTCGCTTTCTCGACATACTCGATGTCATACCGGATCCACTCCTGGAAATCCGCCCCGTCCGCACGCGTGCGACGGATCTGCCAGAGACCGGTCACACCAGGTCGTACGCTCAGGCGAGCCTCACGCCAACCCGGGCAGAGCTGATTCTCTGAGAACGGGCTTGGTCGCGGCCCGACGACGGACATGTGCCCGACGAGGACATTATAAAACTGGGGCAGCTCATCGAGTTGGAGCTTGCGGAGCACCGACCCCACCTTTGTGATCCGCGGGTCCTTGTCCATGAAGAACTGCGGTCCGTCGGCCTTGTTCTGGGCCTGGAGCTGGGCCTTCATCGATTCCGCGTTGCGGTACATGGTGCGGAACTTCCAGCACCTGAACTCCTTGCCGTTGATCGATTCACGCTTGTGCCCGAAGAAGATCGGCGAGCGATCCTCGATCCAGATCGCCGCGATGATAAAAGGATACAGCGGCAGTGTCAGTGCCAGCGCGACCAACGCGAATCCGATATCGAACAACCGTTTGAATGCGCTCGATGTATAGGTCGCCGCCTTATTGATCCGGCGCTCCGGGCGAGTCTGCATCGCCTCGATGTCGCGCCACTCGATCTCATCGGGCTCGGGGCGCATCGCGGGATCATCCCAGAGCACCGCTGGCCCAACGCCCGACTTCCCGCTCGGGATCCCACGCCCCGCACCGATCCAGATCGGGCCGGTGATCGCTGTCGGGTCGGTCTCGATCGCGTCCGCGTCTGCCCAGCTCTCATCACCCAGCCGTCTGACACGCCCGATTGTCGTCTGCGGGTGCGTCCAGACGCTCGCCAGGTCACGCACATACTGAGCCCGCTCAAGATCCGTATCATTCCGGTAAATCTGCCCCTCGCTTCGGACCGCTGCGCGCAGATCGTCGGGCACGATGTGACGGAGTTTCGCCCACGCACGCGACTCGTCATCCATGCTCGCCCAGTCCATCGCGAGGTCGCGGTTCGTGGTCAGTGCCACCCGCGCCTGGCGTCGGCTTCGATGAGACTCATACTCTCTGCGGAAACGAAGGAACACCCCGTCCGCCCTTGCCTCGACCACTTCGCGATAATCGCTGCGCTCGCGCTGCCCGAGTCTGATCATCAGCAGATCGGGATTCAACCAGCACATCAGTTCCAGCGGCTTTTCGAGCTGCATGATCACCAGATGATCGCGGCTCACCATCAGATACAGCTCGGCACGCTTGTCGATCTCCAGGCCAGGAGAACCGTTCGGGACCACCTGGATGCCGCGAGACTTCCAGAAACGCGCGTGCATCTGCTCGGGAGTCAGCCCCCAGAGCGTATGGATCTCCGGCGCATCCTGCGGCGGCTGTATGACCGAGGGCGCAATCATCGCTCAACCTTCCGCATATGCGACGAGGCCCCGTTCCTGGGACGATCCATGAAGAGGCTCCCCGCGACCGGCCCAACCTTGCTGCCGTTGCCTTGCTCCATCTCCTGCTGCTGGCGCGAGAACTGCCGCGAGAAATGCACGGACATGCTGCTCGAAGCGTGACGGATCTCATGAACTGAAGCACGATTGAAAATCGTTGCCGCGATGGTCCCATCGACGGCGTTGATCTGATCGATCGCCTTCTTGATCAGCGGCTTGTACTGCCCGCGGCCAACCACCAGCAGCACCCCGTCCGCCTGCGGCGCGACGAACGCGGCCTCAACACTCCCGAGGATGGGCCCGGTGTCAATCAGGACCGTGTCGTACCGGCCGCGCAGTGTCTCAAGCAACGCCCCCACCGTCCGCGGCGAGAGGCGGCTGACGCGCATGTCGTCACCGAAACCCGCCGGAAGAATGTCCAAGCCGGGGAACTCCGTCTTGTGAACAAGTCCAGTGATCGCATCGGAATCCGCGAGTGATTCCGCCAGACTCGGCGCTTCGGTGTACCCGAAGTGCACGCTCAGTCCGCGACCGATGAAATCGAGATCGACCAGCAGCGTGCGGCTCCCGCTCTCGGCGAACGACAGACCCATCGCGATAATGAGGCTGGTCTTCCCGTCCCGCGGCGCGGGGCTGGTCACGCCGTAGATCCGTGTCGCATTCCCCGTGTTCTTGATCTGCAGCTGCGATCGGATCTGATGCACCGCGAAGGCTGAAGCGGACGCGAGCTCCTGATCATCCAGCGAGGAGCCCAGGTCGGGAAGCATCCCCACGATGCCCGCATTGGTGCCCGTGAGCACCTCGTCGTCAGAGAACTTGACACGACGACTGAAGTAGCCAATCGCGAGCACGCCGAAGACCGGCAACATCCCAGCACCCACGAAACCGGCACCCGCCCTCTTCAATCGAGGGTCGGAGGTTGGAGATTTCGCTTCTAATGCCTTTGAAGCGATCGAAATCTTCCCGCCGATTTCGGTGGTATCTTCGAGCTTGGATTCCGTGTTGATCATGGCCCTGCGGTCTTCAACCTGCATGAGTGACGCTTGAATATTGGCCCGTTCCTCTCGGAGTCGATCGAGATCCTGAGAATCCTCCAGCAACTGTTGCATGTAGGTCTGCGCGTCTTGGATTGAACGAGTCAGTGCCTCTTTTCGCTCGCTCAGCTGACCTGCACCCGGGAGCGGATTCCCGGATTCATCATACAGTACGAGCTCGTTGCTGGACTGCAGTTGGCTCAGCCGTTCATCGATGCTCTTCTGAATATTGTCGATCATGCTGGTGATGCGTCGCACATCTCGGTGTTCTTCACGGAGGCCCTCGGCAACCATCATCTGTGTCTTGTTCTCGATCAACGCATCAAGCTGCTGAACGAGGGCTGCCATCCGATTATCCCGCGCAGCAGCTTCTTCGGCGCTCAACCCAACCACTTTCTCCTGAGCTTTGTCATCTGCTTTTTCAGAATCATTTTTATCCTGAGCATCGTCCCCATCCTGATCAGACTCATCGGTCTCATCTTTGGCGAGTACCCCTGAATCTGAAGTGGAAACTTCAACGGCCTGCCGTACGCCAAAGTTCGCCAGGTAACTGTTCACACGCTCCAGTTCATCCTCCCTCGCTCGGATAAGTTCCGCGGTGTCTCTGATCCGACTGCTCAGGTCGTCTGAACTATGTTCTTTCACGATTGTGTTGATTTCTTCTTTCTTCTTACCAAGGTCGCCTTTGAGTGCCTGCTCCCGTTCGACCAGCGCCCTTATCACACCCGGGTTTTTGATGCTCCCGGCTTTTCCATACTTCTCAATGTACGCATCCAGCACCGCATTCACGATCACCGACGAAACACGCGGGTCGGAATCTTCATACGAGACGAAGATGATCTCCTGCGCACGCTGATCCGGCCTTGCGGAAAGCTTCCTGCGTACCACATCGACATCGAACTGGTACCCGATCTCACCCTCCAACGCTTTCACCGAATCACTCTCGATCGCGAGCTTCACAACCTCACCGTATGTGATAAACTTCGCCTGCGAGTTAACCAAACTCGAGAACATCTTGGGCGCGGTGCTCTGCTCGCTCTCATAAAGGACTTTGGGGAGCGTTGGTTTGATCTGGATGATCCCCGTGCTGCGGTACTGAGGCTCCTTAGACACATACCCCGCGATGCCCCCGGCGATGCCAAAGAGCAGCCCCAGCACGATCACCAGCGGATAGCGACCGCGAAGGTGACGATGGATAATCAGCAGCGGGTTGCTGTTCTGATGCTCTTGGCCTGCATCCCAGTTGACTTGGTTCGCGTTCATGAACTGCTCCCATCGCCCGGGCCGGTCACGATCTCGCTGTCAAGCACACCTTCCACGGCGGGCGCAACGATCGCGTACATCTCATCGAGGATCCAGGCGTGGTCCTCCGGATCCATCGTTCCATCAATCACTATCTGTATCTGCGCGGCCCCGAGGAGCCGGTATTCGTAATCAGCGCTGAGACGACGCACATCCTCCATCGAGGCGGTCATCTCACCCGTCGGCAGCGCAAAGATGTTGTAGACCGTGATATCACGCTCGACCCTGGCGGCAACGCGATGAAACGCGTAGCGACGCATCGCGTGCCCGGAAACCTGCACCAGCGGGGTGGTCGCGTCGTCGGGCGTCAGCCAGCCGTTGGCGGGGTAACAGATCGGCGGGAAGTGGCCCGCCATGTCCCGCGCATCTCGACACTGCACGATCAGCAGGGTCGCCTTCGCGCCAAGATCCGTGTTAACATACTGGCGCGCAACCCAGGCGTTGGGCCTGAGCAGGTTCGTCGCCGATTGAGGCAGCGGAACCTCCTGCCCGATCCATCCGTCCACATCCAGGGGGATCTCGAGAATGAGCCGGGCGATGGCATCGTGGTAGGTGTCGACACGCTCCGTGTTCGCAGGGTTCGCGCGCAGCAAACCGATGGTCACCAGGGCAACGAGTGCGAACGGGATGGCGAGGCGATTGAACACGGTGATTCTCAGATCGTTTGTGTAGCCAGGGTAAACCGATAGGTCGGGATCATGGCCCAGCGGAGGGCCCGGGTGATCCCCAGAAGCATCAGGAACGCGAGAGGCAGCATCAGCCAACCCGCGATGTCATGGAACCCGTCCGCAAAGCCCGGAGCGAGGTCTTCCTTGCCGTACAGGATCACCGTGGGCGTCAGACGCAGCACATTGCAGACAATCGCCGCGACCGGGCTCAGCAGGAGCACGAGCAGGCGGACCGAGTTGCGCAGCGGCACGGAGAATGCAAAGGCATAGGAGACAAGGACCAGCGCGAAGACCATGCGCATCCCGTTGCACGCTTCCGCGACGGCAACAGGCATGTCATTGATATTCACCAGATTCCCAGATCGCTGCACATAGAAACCCATCATCTCCAGCATCCCCGTGGTCACACGGGCGGTGGCGTTCTGCAACGGGCCCGCAACAGCCAGTCGAATGTTGCCGGGGATGGGGATCAGCAGCGCGAGGATTGCGACCGCGGGAAAGAAGTTGGCCGCGACCTGCGTGCCCACAATGGATATCAGTGCGCCAACGGCCATCAGCACAGCGCCACCGTGCCATCCCGCCTGAAAGGCGTTCGTATAGCTGTACGAAGTGAGCAGATAGCCCGCGAGCATGATCAGCACCCCGACCCAACTCGACCTCGGCGGACAGCGCCGGAGCCGAACACGCCGAATCCAGACCAGCCAAACCGCGATCGGGATGACGAGGAAGATATGGCTCGCTTCCTCGTCCTTGCTCGCGATCATCAAGATATCGCTCCACTGCTCGAGCCCCGCGAAAACCGCGGCCGCGAGAAGCACCGCGACGAGCACCAAATGCTTCATCCCCCAACCGTATCGTGTCTCGAATCCGTTCATTGGCCACGCCCCCGTTTCACGGTCCCCGTGACGACCTGATCGGTCACACGCGCCCCGGGCGCAATCTGCGATCCCGGGCAGAGCACCGAACGGACCACCACAGCACCCTTGCCGACCGAGGCATCCCCCAACGCGATCGAGTCGTGCATGATCGCACCCTCCGCGACGCGGCATCCGGGTTCGATGATGCTGAATGAACTCTCCCAGTCCTCCCGGTACGGATCTTCATCAATCGTGGCACCCACGCCGTAACCCGAGGCATGCACACGCACGGCATCGAGGTACTCGCTGAGCGAGCGGGCCGGGTGGACATACGCACGCGGTCGTTCGACAACACGGACCTCATGCTCGTGCTTCCACATCT
>CAYQRD010000038.1:0-8160 GCA_964419845.1 uncultured Phycisphaeraceae bacterium | reverse complement strand
ACATACGCACGCGGTCGTTCGACAACACGGACCTCATGCTCGTGCTTCCACATCTCGAGCGCTTGCTCCTTGAGGTCAACATAACCGATCGGCTTGATCGAACGCAGCACGCCCACGCGGATCAACCACACCCCGACGGGCGACGAATCACGCGACGAGACAAGGGTCACATCCGCGCACTTCTTGGCCATCGAATGCACCAGATCATCGAGGCCCTCGAGGTACACCTGCGCTCCCGACGCCACCACGATGTAATCGTTGTCGTCCATCTCCTGGGTCGCGTCGTGCAGCACCCCCGCGACCCCGCGGATGGGCGACGCGTCCTGCTGAATCACACAACGCACTGCGCCATGCTGCGGGACCGAGAGTGCCGTCGGTGCCGTGCTGTCCGTGTCTACGAGCACGCGCATTTCGAGATCATCGAGCCCGAAACGCCGCGCACACGCCCGCGCACTGTCGAACTGATGCGACAGGATCGAACCCTCTACCAGCGGCAGATCAAGCAAACTCCGACCGATCCGCCTGGCCAGCGGGGTGGAGCGCACCGAACCGTATAACACCAGCATCGATCGGATCGATTCAAGGATGCGAGTCGGGCTGGGTTGCGTCTGGGTCAATGAAATACGCTGGCGGATGTTCCGCTCCCTCTCAGTCGGTGGGCACAGTACGGTTACACAACAACCGCAACTACCCAATATCGGTACGCTACAGACCTATCGGCAGATCGTTGATCCCGCTTTGGTACTCCCTCGGGAACATTTTAGGGTTGCACCCTTTCATGAACCGCGCAGACACTGCGCGTTGGCGCGAGTCTCTCGATCTGCCCGACCGGGATCTGAACGCATTGAACACAGCCGGCAGTAACCGCCACCTGTCCTACGAACCCCGAGGGGGTAAGGATCGGGCGTGTTCTCCAGATTCGCTCCCCACACCGCCATTGCCCCACAAGGTCCTGATCCTCGCTGATCAGCGTCGCCGCCGCTGTCCCATCGCTCAAACCTCGCCCGTCGCCCTTGAGCACCGCCTCCATCGCGCTCCATCGCTCAAAAAACAGCGATGGCTCACCCACAGCTCGATCGATCTCCGAACGGGACAAGAGCGTCTGCAATAGTTCATCGCTGAGCAGATCCGGTTCGATCCGTTCGATGTCTACTCCACATCGCACACCCCGCGCCAACACCAGCACACTGCATCCCCGTCGACGGCTCACATTAAGGTCCATCCGATCGCGAGAAACCCCCTCGATCTGGGGCCTTCCATAGGAGTCACGGCGGATCCGTGCTTCCAACGGATCGCACCCGGTCAGCACACCGATGCCGAATCGGAGCAGCCCCCAGGTGACGGCTGCACCCAAGCGATCGCGCTCATCCTGGAAGCGCCGGCAGCGTGCTCGCTCATGCTTGTCGATCCACCCTTGAAGCTGCAGCGCAATCGGGTGCTCGTGTTCAAGCACAAGCACCCGAGCCTCATTGGGCCCGGGTGCAAGCATGTCAACAATCTGCGGCGGGAGCTTCATACCCTCACAATCGGCTCGATCCGCGAGCCATGTGGATCAATCATCGGATCCGAACGGTCCATGTCCGCTGAACGCGTTCCGGGTTATTGGGGTCGTCCGCGGGTGTGAACAGGACGAAATCGACTACCGTGCCCGATTCCATCTGGACCTTGATTTCGCTGTTGCGCGTATTGAACGAGCTGAGCAGATCGCTACCGCTGCTGTCGAGTCGCTCGCTGTCCATGATGACCGAGTCAGTCGCGAAGCGTGTCCCCGTGATCAGCTCGAAGGGTGCGTTGGCGGACACCATCTCTGCGCCGTTGAAATACACCCGATTCCCGATCACCGCGGCGCTCATCCCCGCGTCATGAAACTCAACACGCTGCCCGCCGCTGGCGTTTCCGTCGCGGTCATAGGTTGGGTTCCCGATCGTTGGGATCGGTCGCGGGGTTGCGGATGAGCCGCTCGCGCGTTTCGAAGCCTCCGTTCCTGAGGCGGTTGCGGATTCACCCGCTCCAAAAGAGAACACCCCGGCGCCCCGCTGTTCTCCCGCTTGAGACTTCGATGCAACCGAACCGCCCCCACCCGAGGACGAAGCACCGCCACCCCCGCCGCTGGCGCTGCTGCTTGATCCGCCTCCACCTCCGCCTCCCCCGCCGCTGCTCTGAGCGGATCTGCTATTACTCCCGCCGCTCACACCGCGCGAGCCGATGCTGATGCGTGAGCCGTCAGCGAGCCGACGGCTCGTGCTCTGCGGGGTTGACGAACGGTTCCCGTAGCGGGCACTCATGCTGTGCTTGGGTATGAGCCGCGTGATGGTTCTTCCGTCGGGCAGACTCACGCGGACCCTCACCAGATCCGCATCCTCGCGTGTGCTCGACGAATCAGAATCGCCCGGATCGACCACGCTCTCCACCGGGGGAGCGGACTCGCCAGCGTGCTGTTCCTCACTGACGCCGTCGTCCGCGAGAGCGATCGGTGACGCGATGCCCGCGCTGAGCATGAGTGCGCCGAGAAGGTTACGGATAGATGGTGTGCTTCGCTGCATCGTCGGAAATCCTCCGGGAGATTCGGGTACAGGCACAGTCTGCAAACCGCCCGGCTGTGAAGCGAGGCAATCCAGGAGAGATCCCACACCTCAGACCGGACAAGCCCACCACGCGTCCGAGAACACGAGCGAAGCATGGACCGCTCCCCCGCGATCGCCTCACACGCTGAGCAGGACAGCAGACCATCCCCCCGGCAGTTGATATACATTGATGCGCGCAGCGAGCGCACGAAAAAGCCCGCCTTCCGGCGGGCTTGGGGAGTTTCGGGTTGTGGCCGATTACTCGGTCTTGAACTTATCGACCAGCGCCATCAGGTGCTCGGACTGGTGTGCCAGATCCGCGGCCGCCTGCGATGCCTGACCTGCACCCTCGCTCGATTGACGCGTCACACCCGAGATGTTCTCGATGGCGCGGGCGATCTCGTCGGACGCGGTGGCCTGCTGGTTCGCTGCTGCGGCGATGTCCTGAACCATGCTCTGGACATTCTTGGAGCCGCTCACGATGGTCTCGAGCGACTGGCCGGCCTTGCCCGCCAGTTCCACACCGCGACCGACGCGCTGCGAGCTCGACTCGATCTGCGTCACCGCTGAGCTCGTCTCGCCCTGGATGCCGCGGATGCTCTGCGAAACCTCTTCGGTCGCCTGTGTGGTACGCTCTGCGAGCTTGCGGACTTCGTCAGCAACGACCGCAAAGCCACGACCATGCTCGCCGGCACGGGCCGCTTCGATCGCGGCGTTGAGCGCGAGCAGGTTGGTCTGATCAGCGATGTCATTGATGACCGCGATGATCTCACCGATCTTCTGGCTCTGCTCACCGAGCGAGTTGACGGTCTGTGCCGATGCGTTCACCTCGTTGGCGATGCCCTGCATCTCCTGAACGGTCGAACGCACGACCTCGCCGCCTTCCTCTGCAAGATGCTGGCTCTGCTCCGACGCGCTGGTCGCCTCAGACGACTTGGACGCAACCTCACCGACCGATTGGCTCAGTTCCTCGACCGCAGCAGCAACCTGCTGGGTCTGATTTTCCTGTTCCTGAAGGCCAGCGGCCATCTCCTCAGCCGAGGCCGCGATCTCCCCCGAGGCACTCGCGACGGACTGCGAAGCCCCACGGACCTCCTTGATCATGCCCGAGAGATTGTCGAGGAAGCCGTTGAACCAGTTGGCCAGGGTGCCCATCTCGTCGTTACGCTTGAGGTCCAGACGCTGGGTCAGGTCGCCCTCGCCCGCGGCCTTCATGATGGTGACGATCTGCGCGAGCGGGTTGCCCAGCATGCGACGCATCAGGACCATGAAGATACCAACCGAGATTGCGACCACGGGAACAGTAAACATCATGCCCTTGCCGAAGAACGCCGCGACGCTCGCGTCAAGCGAATCGAGGGGCATCTGGACTTCGTACGCACCGTGCATGTAGCCGACGGGCCAGTTCTCCATGCGGAAGCCAAGGGCGTCCACACCATCGTACTTGTTGTTCTCATCCCGCTCGTCGTAGACGGCAGGATCGCCGTGGCAGCTCATGCACGACTCATCGAGCTGGATCGCACGCATGAAGTGGAGCGTGTTGGTCTCTTCGTTCACCCGAGAGAGGGTGATCTGGCCGCTCGACTTGAACTGATTTGTGAGATCGGTCAGCAGCACATCTTCGAAGCTCCCCTTGTCGGGTGCGTTGTCTGGATTGCGTGCTTCATGCGATACGATCTCGAACTCCACATGCTCCTTCTCCGCGGCCTTGGCGGCACCGTGCCAGCCAACGATGACGGGGATGGCTTCGAAGAAGCGGGTATCGGCGTAGGAAGCACCCCGATCGATCTCAGCGAGTGCGTCTTCAAGCAGCATCTCGACATTGATCGTGCCGTTGAGGAACTTCCTCGCCGCGTCGGACTTAGCTTCATCTGCCACCGCCGTGAACGAGGAGGCCTTCTCCTCATACGCTCGGAACATGTCCGTTTTGTAGCCGTCCATAAAGACGATGTAGTTGATGCCTACCACCGCGACCAGAATCGCGAGTGTGATAGCGAGCATCTTGGTAGAGATTCCGAACTTGAATCGGGATGTGTTGTTGTCAGCGCTCATGGTCTTGCTCCGAGTTGCGGCCACAACGCGTGGCGATGGTGTTGCAACACTCGCAATCGACACACGGAACGGGGCGATCCAGTCGAACATCCTGAATCGGATCTCGAACTCCCGGATTACGCGGCGTCCGAGGCTTTCGGCCACCAACAAAAAAACCGGTTGTGAACCGGCTCAGGTGATATTTGAGTTATCGGTCGTGAAGCCCCGTTAACGGAGCGTCAGGAGTTCCTGATAGGTCGGCATGGGCCACAGCGTGGTTTCGACATGGCGTTCAAGCATGTCGCCGTACTCACGCAGCTTCTCCATCGAAGACAGCACGGTCTCGCGGCAGTACACGCACTGCTTGAGGGCCTTGGCTTCGGGGAGCTCCAGATTCGCCTGCACCACCTCGATCTGGTTCTGGAAACGCGCAGCCATGTCCGCAAACAACTCAAGCGTTTCGCGGAGATGAGCACAATCCGTGCCCGCCTGCTCGGTCGCGTTGATCGTCTCCGCGAGCTTGCGCTGATGCTTGTACGCCGCGGGCAGGATCATGGTCCGCGACATCGAGATCATCTGCTGGGCCTCGATGCACACCTCGGTGATGTACTTCTCGGCGAAGATCTCCACCCGTGAATCCAGCTCGGTGGTCGAGAGCACCTTGTGCTTCTTGAACAGCTTCTTGGCAACGCTTGACTCAAGCGCGGGCAGGGCCTCGGCGGTCGACCGCAGATTGGGCAGGCCGCGCTTCGCCGCCTCATCCTGCCATTCCTGGGTGTAGTTGTCCCCGTTGAAGATGATGGCCTTGTGCACCTTCACGATGTCCTGGAGCACCTTGAGCACGATCTGGTCGCGTTTGGCATCCGTCGTGCTCGCCGAGAGCTTTGACTCGATCTCGCTGGCGATGAAGTCCAGGCTATCGGCCACGATGGTGTTGATGACCGTGTTGGGCCACGCGACCGACGCCGTCGAACCGACCGCACGCAGCTCGAACTTGTTCCCCGTGAACGCGAAGGGGCTCGTCCGGTTGCGGTCGCCCGAGTCACGCACGAGCGAAGGCAGTGTCCGTGCACCAAGATCCAGCTTGCCGCCCTTGATCGTGCGGCTTGTGTTGCCCTTCTCGATCTGCTCGATGAGATCTGTGAGCATGTCGCCGAGGAAGATCGAGATGATCGCCGGCGGGGCCTCGTTGGCCCCCAGCCGGTGGTCGTTGCTCGCGCCCGCGATCGCTGCTCGGATCAGCTCGCCGTGCAAGTGCACCGCGCGGATGACCGCACAGAGATAGGTCATGAACTGCGTGTTCGTGTGCGTCTCGTCCTGGGGGTCAAGCAGATTGACACCCGTATCGGTGGACATCGACCAGTTGTTGTGCTTGCCCGAGCCGTTCATCCCCGCGAAGGGCTTCTCGTGCAGCAGTGCCACGAAACCGAAGCGACCCGCGACACGCTTGAGCGTATCCATGAGAATCGCCTGGTGATCACACGCGATGTTGGTCGACTCGAACAGCGGCGCGATCTCATACTGTCCCGGCGCCACCTCGTTGTGGCGAGTCTGCACTGGGACGCCGAGACGGAAGAGCTCCTCCTCGAAGTCGGCCATGAACGCGTTGACGCGCGGCGGGATCGAGCCAAAGTAGTGATCGTCGAGCTGCTGATGCTTGGGTGGTGTGTTGCCAAACAGGGTTCGTCCGCAACTCACCAGATCGGGGCGAGCAAAGTAGAGGTTCCGATCGACCAGGAAGTATTCCTGCTCGGAACCGAGTGTCGAACCCACCGATCGCACGCCCTGATCGGTGCCGAAGATCCTGAGGATGCGCATCGCCTGCTTATCAAGCGCATCGATTGAGCGCAGCAGCGGTGTCTTCTTATCGAGCGCCTCGCCGTTCCAGCTCACGAACGCGGTCGGGATGCACAGCGTGGCATAGTTCGTACCCCGCACGAGGAAGGCCGGGGAAGTCGGGTCCCACGCGGTGTAGCCGCGGGCCTCGAAGGTTGCTCGCAGTCCGCCCGATGGGAAACTCGAAGCGTCGGGCTCGCCTTGGACCAGCATGCTCCCCGACAGTCGATAGACCACCCCGCCGAGCCCATCGGGGCTGATGAGCGCGTCGTGCTTTTCCGCAGTGAGCCCCGTCATGGGCTGGAACCAGTGCGTGTAGTGTGTTGCACCCCGCTCGATCGCCCAGTCCTTCATCGCCGTCGCGATGACCTCTGCATCCTCAAGTGTGAGTCGGCTCTTGGTCTCGATCGTGCTCAGCACATTCTTATAAATATGCTTAGGCAGCCGCTCATGCATTTTGCGCTGGTCGAAAACATCGCACGCGTAAATCTCGTCGATATTGCGAGATACGGCCCTTTCACCCGCGCTGGAGGACTGCCATTTGAGCGACGCTGCGACTGCTTCACCGTGAGGATCGATCGAGTTCATGTTTGCTCCGCTGATTGTGGAAAGTTCTTTCGCCGAGTGGTTCTTGAACAAATCCGGCTCGTGATTCTTGCGGGCCCATCCCAAATTGCAAACCGCTTACCCCCGATTCCGTCAAAATATCCACGATCAAAGCTATGCTCAGGTATGGAACGCCAAACACCGCAGCGCGATGCCATCCGCTCGCTCTTCACCAAGGACGGCGACCCGCTCGCACCCCAGGAAATCCTTGAACAGGCTTCCGCAATCGTCCCGAGCATCAGCATCGCCACGGTGTACCGAACGATCCGAACGCTGGTGGATATGGGCGACATTGTCGCCGTCGAACTGCCCGGCGAGCCAGCTCGCTACGAGTTAGCCGGCAAGGGGCACCACCATCACTTCCGATGCGACGAATGCGGACGGGCGTTCGATGTGGACAAATGCCCGGGCAATCTCGCCAGAATGCTCCCGGAGGGGTTCACACTCCGGAGCCATGAGATCACTCTCTTCGGGCTCTGCCGCGACTGTCTGGTGCGGGCATCCTGAGCCGGTCCCGGCGAGCGTCGGTGCGGCACAAATACAGCCACGCCGGGCCGTCGGGGTAATGCCGGCCCGGCGCAGACTGTGCGGAGGGAGCAGAATGGCAATCTGCCATCTGCTCTGCAGCCGCTCGCATCGCACAGATCACGCGAGCGTCTGAACCGGGTTCGATGATGGGCGTACCCCGATACAGTCGGGAGTTTTTTTCTCAGCACGAGCCCAGAGTCGCTACACTGATGCCATAGGGCCTGTGGCGGAATTGGCATACGCAGCGGACTTAAAATCCGCCGGGGAAACCCTTGCGGGTTCGAGTCCCGCCAGGCCCATTCGATCAAGAAATCAGCCGGCTCTGGTACGGCTCTTCCCGCTGTGCTCGCCCCGCTGCCGCTCGGCCTCGATCCCACGCGGGAACAGGATGTTGTTCTCCTTATGGATGTGGATATGCGTGTCACGCTCGAGGGTCTCCAGCATCGACATGCACTCGCGGTAGGTCCCACACCCGTCCTCAGGGACGCGGTAGTCCACCGTGAGCGTGCGCATCTGGTCGAGCATCTCACCCGCGTTGTCTTGGTCGCGGTTCATGCAGTCGAACGAACGCCCAACACACCAAGGCGGCCAGCAC
>CAYQRD010000037.1:17126-21509 GCA_964419845.1 uncultured Phycisphaeraceae bacterium | reverse complement strand
CTCAGAGCCGCTCGATCTCCACCCCGCCGGGGATCGCCTTGAGAAACGAACGCCCGTAGCCCGTCGTCAGCACGCGTGGATCAAGGATCACGACCTGACCCGTGTCTGTGG
This sequence comes from uncultured Phycisphaeraceae bacterium, assembly GCA_964419845.1. Taxonomy (GTDB): domain Bacteria; phylum Planctomycetota; class Phycisphaerae; order Phycisphaerales; family UBA1924; genus UBA1924. The sequence continues at coordinate 21,398 of CAYQRD010000037.1, read as the reverse complement.
CGCTGCGGACCAGCCGCCCGAAGCCCTGCTTGAACCGGATCACCGCACGCGGCAGCGCGTCGTCGCGGAACGGGTCGCCGCCCTGCTGTTTGATGCGTTCGCCGCGGGCCTCGACGATGGGGCGGTCGGGCGGGTCGAAGGGCAGGCGGGTGATGATGACATTGCGCAGCGCGCTGCCGCGCACATCGACGCCCTGCCAGAAGCTCGCGGCCCCGAACAGCACGCCCCGCTCGCAGTCGCGGAACTCATCGAGGATCTGCGTGCGTGAGCCGTCGCGCCCGTGCACCCAGACGCGCATGCCCGTCGATTCCAGCGGCCCGCGCAGCCGGTCGGCCGTCTTGTAGAGCAAGCTGAAGCTCGTGAAGAGCACGAACGCGCCGCCGTCGGTTGTGATGACCTGATCGTGCACGCGTGATGCAATTGCGTCGTCGAACGATTCAGAATCCCGCCCTCCCCCACGCTTGTAGCCGGGAGTTGGCACAGTCGTGTCCACGATCACCCGCACCTGGCTCTTGTAGTCGAACGGCGAGCCGAGCTGGAGCGTCTTGGCCCCCTCAGCACCCAGCCGGTTGAGTGTGTGGGCAAACGCGGTCTCGGCGTGCTCGGACGATTCCTCTTCGCTGACCTGGCGGGTACTCAGCGTCGCGCTGGTGAGCACCACGCTGCAGTCCTGCCCAAACAAATGCTCACGCAGCAGCGGCGCGACCTCGATGGGTGAGCACGACAGGGTTACCTTGGGCCCGCCGCGCCCGGTGCCGGGGGTCGACTCGACCCAATAGACGCAGTTGGGCAGCGACTGCTCGATCAGCGCGTGCACATGGTCGCCGATCTCGGCGGCCCGGATGCTATACGCATTCAACTCAAACTGGTCGGGCTCGCGGGTGACGATGTCCTTGAGCCGCTTGAGTCGCACCGAGAGGTCGTTCATCGCCTGGCTCAGCGTGTCCTCGATCATGCCCGGCTCGCGCATGCGCCCGTTGACGAGCTTGCCCGACATCGTGAGCCGATACAGATCATCGAAGAACCGCTCGCAGCACTGGCGTGCGTGCTCGACGAGCCGGTACGCCTTCTCGATGGGCTCGATGTCGCCCGCCTGCAGCGTGAGATCGCTCAGGTAGCCCTTGCCGGTCTTGTGGTTGTAGAGCTGGTTGAGCAGGAACGACACCCGCCACTCGGTGAGGCGCAGCCCGAAGTGGTCGGCGGCCGCGTCCTCCACGCCGTGCGCCTCGTCGAGAATCACATGGTCGTACTGCGGCAGGAACCCCGTCCCCAGCACCCGCAGCGCCAAGTCGCTGAAGAACAGTGCATGGTTGCACACCAGGAGCTGTGCCCCGTCCATCTCACGCCTCGCGCTCTGATAGAAGCACTCGTTGTAGCTGGGGCACTTTCGCCCCATGCAGTTGGCGCTGTCGCTCATGACATGCGTCCACACGCCGGGGCGTTCGAGCTGGGGCAGCGACGAGCGTGTGCCGTCGGTTGTCTCGTAGGCCCAGTCCTCGATCGCGTCGAGCGTGCGCCGCTCGGCGGGGTCGCCCAGCAGCTTGTTCTTGCGCTCGCTGGCGAGCTTGAGCCGCCGGATCGACATGTAGTTGCCGCGCCCCTTCACAAGCACCGACTTGCAGCTGCCAAAGTCCGCCAGCGCCCGATCGAGCAGCGGGATGTCCTTCTTGACGATCTGTTCCTGCAGCGCGATGGTGTTGGTCGCGACGACGATGGTCTCGCGATTCTGAATGGCCCGCATCATCGCCGGCACCAGATACGCAAAGCTCTTGCCCACGCCCGTGCCTGCTTCGACGAGCAGGTGCGATTTCTGCTCAAAGGTTTGCTCGACGGCCCGCGACATGGCGATCTGCTGATCACGCGGCTCGTAACCACTGCCGAGCAGCGTTGCGATCGGCCCCGCGTCGCCCAAGATGGACTCGACGCCGGTCATCAGCGTGCGTGCTCCTGCGCCTGCTCGCTGTCCTCGCCTTCGAGCTGCATCTTGAGCAGTTCCGCGTAGCGCCCGTCGCGTTCGATCAGCTCGCTGTGCGTGCCCACTTCACGCACACGCCCGTCCTCGATCACCACGATCCGGTCGGCGTGGCGGATGGTGCTCAGGCGGTGGGCGATCACGAAACTTGTCCGGTTGCGCATCAGCCCCGCCAGCGAGTGCTGGATCAGGCGCTCGCTCTCGGTATCGAGCGCGCTGGTCGCCTCGTCGAGGATCAGGATCCTGGGGTTGGCCAGGATGGCCCGGGCGATCGCCAGGCGCTGCTTCTGCCCGCCGCTGAGGCGCACGCCGCGCTCGCCGATGAGCGTGTCGTACCCGCGTTCGAGCTCGGTGATGAAGCCGTGCGCGTTGGCGGCCTTGGCGGCGGCGATGATGTCGTCCATCGTCGCGTTGCGTTTGGCGTAGCCGATGTTGTCACGCACCGAGCCATCGAACAGGAACACATCCTGCTCGACGATGCCCAGCAGGTTGCGGTACTGCTCGATGGGGATCTCGCGCAGGTCGATGCCGTCGAGCGTGATGCGACCCTCGCTGGGGTCGTCGAAGCGAGCGATCAGGTTGCACAGGGTCGTCTTGCCCGCGCCCGAAGCGCCGACGAGCGCGATGGTCTCTCCCGGGGCGATGTCGAGGTCGATATCAAAGAGCACGGGCTCGCCACGGGTCGTGGTCTGCTTCTCACCCGTGTCGCTCGCGTCCTTCTTCTTTTCACGCGTGGGGTACGCGTAGGTCAGCGATTCGATGGAGATCCGCCCCTCAACATCCGCTTCGTCGATGCTCCGGGTCGGCTCGGTGTCCGCGAACTCGCGTTCCTCGGCCAGCAGGTCCAGCACGCGGTCCAGCGCCGCCAGATTGTTCTGTACATTGGTCGCGCTGGCCACCAGCGCCTCAAGCGGACCCAGCAGGGCCAGCAGGTAGGCGCTGAAGGCCATCAGATCGCCGATCGTGAGTACGCCGTCGATGACCGCGCCGCCGCCGTAGATCAGCACCGCGACCGAGGCCATCGGGATGAGCATCATCCAGATCATCTCGACGCTGCGGGCCCACCACCATGTGTAGAGTTCCTGGCGCGCCAGCAGGTGCCCCTCGCCGGTGAAACGGGCGGCCTCGGCATGGCGCCGATTGAACGCCCGCACCACACGCATCCCCGAGAACGCCTCGGCGCTCATCGCGTCGATGCCCTGGCGCCGTGTGCGGATGTCGCGGTACATCGGGCGGATGCGGGTGATCCATGTCTTGTGTGAGAACCAGATCACGGGGATGACAAGGATCGCACCGACGACGAGCCGCCAGTCGATCAGCAGCAGCACCGCCAGGGTGCCGATCAGCTGGGAGATCGCGCGCCATGGGTTGTAGATCAGCGAGAAGATCAGATCGCCCACGCCGCCCGCGTCCTCGCGCAGGATCGACGAAACACCGCCCGACTTGAGCTGATGGATCCGGTGCAGCGGCAATCGCGATGCGTGCTCAAACACCCGCCGCCGCAGCGACACCTGCACGCGTTTGGTGATGCGGGTGCACTGCCATCGCCCCCACATACCGATCGCCACAGAACCGAAGGCGAGCACGACCATGGTGCCCCCGAGCATCCAGATCAGGCGGATCCGATCGGCGCGCTCGCCCGTGAACTCGCCGACGAACGCGGGCAATCCCGTTGGCCCGGGCTGATCCGTGATGATGTAATCGATCGCGACCTTCGACGAGTAGGGCAGCAGCAGCCCAAGCAGCACTGAGACGCTCAGCGTGACCAGCGACATCGCGACCACGCCGCGGAACCCGATCAGCAGCGAGACGAACGCGCGGAGCAGCCCCGTGAACGATCGCTTGGCGCGACGCGCACGCTTGGTCTCCGCCCGGTCGTCCACATGCTCGTGGACGCGTTCCTTGGCGTCACGCTGCTTGCGTTGTTCGAGGTATTGGCGAAAACGGGTTCGGCTTGAAGAACGAGAAAGGCGCACGAGGGGATGCTACCCATCGTGCGCCTTGATTGCTTGGGGACTGTTCGGTTTATCCGACGATACGCCCGAGATATGGTCAGTTTGGACCGATCAGCGACGCCGGCGGGTCATGAAGAGCCCACCCGCGCCCAGCAGCGCCAGCGAGCCCGGGCTTGGAACGGAAGCCTGACTGAACACCACCCGGAAGACCGCGTCGTTGTGATCCATGTCGCCGCGCGGGTAGCGGATGTCCTCGAGGCCGGCGATCACATCGAGCGGGTTGCTCGCATCGACCTCAAACTGGGCCCAGTCGTTGAGCTCAAAGGTCGCGAACGAGTCGATCCC
>CAYQRD010000037.1:0-17026 GCA_964419845.1 uncultured Phycisphaeraceae bacterium | reverse complement strand
CGACCTCAAACTGGGCCCAGTCGTTGAGCTCAAAGGTCGCGAACGAGTCGATCCCGCCCTTGATAATCTCGTATCGGAAATCAACACGCTCGCCCGACGCGAAGAGACGCGGGATTCGGTATGACTGCTGCGGCACAGCGGACTTATCAGTCCACAATGTCTGCGGCGAGCCCTCGAACGCGGTACCCACCCACTGCAGCTCCCACGTGTAGCCCGCATCCGAGAATCCCCAGACCACATCCACCTGGGCGTTGTCATAGGGCGAGAAGATGCTCGGATCCGTGGCATTGAAGACGCCCGCGGAGGCGGTCCCTGCGATGGTCGCAAAGACGCCCATCGCCGAGCACATTGTTCTGATCGTTGTGGTGTTCATGGTGTCCCTCCTGATATGGGCAGGCGTGGCCCTGCCCGGTCCCCGAACCGTTACTGAGCCAAGCGTGCAGTTCACAACCCGGTGAACCAGCACCGAGCGGGTGAAAACACCCGCAGATCACGAGACCATCACACCAGCCCGCACAGGCATCGCTGGCGAGCGGGCGATGTGTCCGGTAAGGTAGGGTCTCCATGCCCCGGATGCGGGCAGGAAAGGACCTCGCACGATGGGCGGCAAAGGCAGAATCGCGTTGCACTGGAAGATCTTGATCGGGCTTGTGCTGGGTATTGTGGCCGGGCTCATCATCAACGCCGCCTGGGACGCGGGCACCTGGTCGTCGATGGGGGTCAACGACCCCGCCGCGTGGGTCGAGGGCGGGAAAGCAACCGCCGCCAACGAAGACGCCAGCTTCACCGCACACGCTGCCAGATTTGTTCGCAACCTCAACAGCTTCGCCGGCGACCTCTTCCTCCGCGGGCTCCGCTTCATCGCCGTGCCGATCGTCGTCTTCTCGCTCATCGTCGGCGCATCGAGTCTCAACGACCTCTCCAAGCTCAGCCGAATCGGCGGCAAGACCATCGCGATCTACATCTTCACCACCGCCGTCGCCATCACCGTCGGCCTCGTCTTTGCCAATGTCGCCAAGCCCGGCTCGTTCGTCAGCGAAGAGACCCGCGACAGCTTCGTGGAACGCTTCGGCGTCGAGGCCGATGCCAAGGTCCAGGCCGCCCAGGCGCCCGATGTCTGGGACACCGTCCTCAACATCGTCCCCAAGAACCCCTTCGAGGCCATCGCCGCGGGCAACATGCTCCAGGTCGTCTGCGCCTCGCTGCTCGTGGGCATCGCCCTGACCATGATCAAGCGTGAAAAGGCCCTGCCCGTCATCGCCTTCTTCGATGCCATGACCGATGTCGTCATCAAGATCGTCGAGATCGTGCTGATGATCGCGCCCTACGCCGTCTTCGCGCTGATCGTTGAGCAGATCGCCGAGCTGGGTCTCGATATCCTCGGCTCGCTCGCCGTCTACTCCATCGTCGTCGTCGCCGGGCTCGCGACCATGATGTTCGTGGTCTACCCCATCGGCTTCAAAGTCCTCGGCGGCGTGGGCTACCGACGCTTCTTCCGCGCCATGTCGCCCGCACAGCTCCTCGCCTTCTCGTCGGCCAGCTCCAGCGCCACCCTGCCCGTCACCATGGAGTGCGCCGAGGTCCGCCTGGGCGTGAAGGAAGAGGTCAGCTCGTTCGTGCTGCCCATCGGCGCGACGATCAATATGGACGGCACCGCGCTCTATCAGGGCGTGGCCGCGGTCTTCATCGCCCAGCTCTACGCCATGGACCTGACCCTTGGGCAGCAGCTCACCATCGTGCTCACCGCCACCCTTGCCTCCATCGGCACCGCCGGCGTGCCCGGCGTGGGCATGATCATGCTCGTCATCGTCCTCCAGAGTGTGGGGATCCCATTAGAGGGCATCGCGGTGATCCTGGGCGTCGATCGCATCCTCGACATGTGCCGCACAAGCTGCAATGTCACCGGCGACGCCATGGTCTGCGCCGTCGTGGCCAAGAGCGAGGGCGCCCTGCTCAGCGAAGCCGAGGTCGCCGCACTCACCGATCACCCCATAGACGAAGACCCGATCGACGAGGGACCCCTGGGCTGATCTTCGAGCCTTCCCCGCTCCGCGGGGGAGGTGCCGAGTCTTCGAGGCGGAGCGGGCTCTTGTGTGCCTCCCCGCGCCCCGCGGGGAGGTGGCACGCGTCTTCGCGTGACGGAGGGGTCTTCTACGAAAACCACACGCACACCAAGACCCCTCCGCCCTCCTGCGTCGGGCACCTCCCCGCGGGGCGCGGGGAGGGACAAGATCCGTTGTACGCACACGACTGCTCCTCGCATCCTCCCCCGGTCATCCGGGGGAGGTGGATTCGGCGCTGCCGAAGACGGAGGGGGTCCTCTCTGGGTGCCACGACTCGCCGTCTTCGGCGCCGTCGTGTCTTCACCGACTATTCAACAGCACGACTGCGCGGCACGCCCCTACACTACCCCGATGACCACAAAGACCCCCGAATCCGCCGGCATTGTCGATCCCGCCGCTGTCCTTGATCAGCGCTTCATCGATGCCATCGCCTCGGTCCTCCCCGACCTCCCGCGCGAGCAGATCCAGACCCACATCACACCCTCGCGCCAGCCCAAGTTCGGCGACTTCCAGTCCAACTGCGCCATGCCGCTGGCCAAACGCTATCAGATGCAGCCGCGCGAGCTGGCAGCCAAGATCGTCGAGGCCATCGATATCGCCGGCATCGCTGAGCCGATGGACGAATCCAGCATCGCCGGCCCGGGCTTCATCAACATCACCCTGCTCCCCAGCGCCATCAGCGACGCGCTGGGCGCACTCGACACACCCGAGCTGGGCATCACCACCCCCGACAGCCCCCCCACCGTCGTCGTCGATCTCTGCGGCGTCAACCTCGCCAAGCAGATGCATGTCGGGCACCTGCGCTCGACCGTCATCGGCGACGCCATCGCCCGCCTCTACGAACGCCTCGGCTACAAGGTCATCCGCCAGAGCCATGTCGGCGACTGGGGGCTGCCCATCGCCATGGTCGTCCAGAAGCTGATCGTCCTTGAACAGGGCGGTTTGGATCTGCAATCGGTCACCCTCGCCCAGCTCAACTCGATGTACAAGCACGCCCAAGCTGAGTGCAAGCCCGAAACCAAGGCCCTCAAGATCATTGAGAAGGTCGGCGGGCACCCCAAGGCCCAGGCCGAGCTCGAACTCCGCATCGCCGACGCCAACGAGGCCATGGAGCGGGCGAAAGCTCGCCTCGTCGCCCTGCAATCGGGCGACAGCGAGTCCGTCCGCGTCTGGCAGCGCATCTACGACATCACCATGAGCGCCTGCCTGCACACCTGCGCCCGCCTGCACGCCAATGTCACCGACGAGCACAGCGCCGGCGAATCGACCTACCGCGACGAGCTGTCCACGGTCGTCCAGGACCTGATCGATCGCAACATCGCCGAGGAGGACGACGGGGCGCTGGTCGTGCGGTGCCCGGGCATCAAGGAGCCCACCATCATCCGCAAACGCGACGGCGGCTACCTGTATGCGACCACCGACATGGCCGCCATCAAGCGCCGCGTCGGCACCCTCGGCGGCGACATCGTCGTCTACTGTGTCGATTCGCGCCAGTCCCTGCACTTCAAGCAGGTCTTCGCCGCCGCCCACAAGGCAGGGTACGACAAGACAAGCGACGGGCACGACGCAACGCTTGTCCACGCCATGTTCGGCAGCGTCATGGGCGAGGACGGCAAGCCGCTCAAGTCCCGCTCGGGCGAGAACCTCAACCTCAGCGACCTGCTCGACGAGGCGGTCGCGCGGGCAAGCGCCGCCCTGAGCGAACGAAGCGAGGACATCCCCGAGAACGAACGCGGCGCGATCAGCGAGGCCATCGCCATGGCCGCCGTCAAGTACGCCGACCTCGCGATCGAGCGTGTGAAGGACTATGTCTTCAGCTTTGATCGCATGCTCGCCTTCGAGGGCGACACCGGGCCCTACCTGCTCTACGCGCTGGTCCGCATCCGGAGCATCTTCCGCAAAGCCACGGAGACGGGGATCGATACGAGCGGTTTCGAGGCCGCCCCGTTCGACCTGCGTGATCCCGCCGAGAAGGCGCTGGCGCTCAAGCTGCTGCGTTACCCGGGCACCGTCGAGGGCAGCGGGCTCAACCACGAGCCCAACCGACTGTGCGCCTACGCCTACGAGCTCGCATCAGGATTCAGCTCGTTCTTCGATCAGTGCCCCGTGCTCAAGAACGACGACGAGGCGCTGCGGGCCTCACGCCTGCGCCTGTGCGCCCTGACAGGACGAGTCCTCGAAGACACCCTGCACACCCTGGGCATCCCCACCGTCGATCGCATGTGATACGCTCTGCGCCCCCTTCAGCATGGGAGTTGACCGCTAATCTTGTCCCTCCCCGCGCCCCGCGGGGAGGCTGCGAGAGATGTGACCAGCTCATACATACCCGTAAAAGCAACCGTTCCCGCAACCTCCCCCGGTCATCCGGGGGAGGTGTCACTACGCAGTAGTGACGGAGGGGGCGTCTCCTGATACACGCACGCACATCAAGACCCCTCCGCCCTCCTTCGTCGGGCACCTCCCCGCGGGGCGCGGGGAGGAACAAGAGAAGCCACCGATGATCGCACGCACGGGGGAGGATGCTAATAAAACAGCGGCCACGGTTTCCCGTGGCCGCTCGCAGAAGTCATCCGGAGTGAAGATTCTGCATGTTGGAGTCTGTGACCCCTTTGAGCAGAATCAGAAGAGGAACTGCATCTGGGCGGTAATGCCGAGCTGGCCGTCCTCGGTGCTGGTCAGGAGGTTGTGACCGCCCGAGCCCGAAGTCGAGACGATGCTGGTGCTGGTCGCGTCGAGGTAGTAGCTCGCCTCAAGAGTGAACTTGGCGGCGTGGCTCTCGGGGGTGAAGTAGTGGTTCCAGCCGAAGGTGACGGCGTTGAAGTCCTCGTCGGCGGGGGCGTTGTTGGTGTCGGGGAAGATCGCGTCCCAGCGGCCGAAGAGTTCGTCCTGGTCGCTGACGAAGATACCGCCCTGAGCGACGACACCGAAGTCGTCCGTATCAAGCGCGGCACCGCCGGCGTCCATGTTGCGCCAGATACCCGCGACGTAGAAGTTCCAGCCGTCAGCGACATACGAGAAGTCGATGGTGCCGGTGGTCATGGTCGCGTCGTTGGCGAGGGCGGGGTTGGTCGAGCCCATGCTCTGGTAGGCGATCGCCGCACCGACCATGCCGCCGGCGTTGCTGCCGCGCCACGAGGTGAACTGATCGAACTGGCTCCACTCGGCGTCGCCGAAGAGCATCTCGAAGCGGGCGTTCAGGGCGTAGTCCGCCTCAGCCGAGCTGTTGAACGCGGTGTTGTCGCTGTTGAAGCCGTCGGTGAAACCAACGGCACCACGCCAGCTGTCGCCACCGAAGTGGGCCTCGATACCCTGCGAGAAGTCCTGGTTGAAGGTCTCGTTGACGGCCGAACGCTCAGCGGAGAGCTGCTTCGACGACGAGAGGTTCTCTTCGCGGATCAGGGCCTGCTTGAACTGACCGATCTTCAGGGTCAGGTCGTCATTGACCTTCCACTTGCCGTACGCGTCCTCGAGGGCCGCGGCGCCGGTGCTGCGGCTGAAGGCGAACTTGATCTTACCCGAGATGTTGTCGGTCACATCGCCCGAAACCTCGACCTTGGTGCGACGCAGCGAGAAGCCCATGGTGGTGTCGTTGTCGCCCAGGGCGGCATCGTCACGCTTGTTGTACTGGTAGCGGGCCTGGACCTGTGCCTTGACCTTCACATTGCTCGCGTTGGAGCTTGACAGCAGCGAGTCGTAACCCGACGAAGCGTTCGCGAGTTCGTACGAGCGAGCGAGCGAGAGATCGGTCTCGGCCTGTGCCAGACCGGCCGATGCTGCGAGCAGCGCAGCGAGTGCAATCTTGGTGTTCATTCCTGTTTCCCTTGATCAAGAGAGGTGTGTGCCCGGGCACGCCTTTGTGCCCGGTACATATGGTACATACTAGCTCTATCGGTTCGGTCGACCTCCCGCCGCAAGTTGGTTAACACAAACTTCACAGTCGGGGATGGGTGGCACAAAAAGAACCGGCCGACCCTTTCGGGTCGGCCGGTGAAGTTGCAATGTGATGCCTTGGCACAGGGCCTCGGCGATCAGCAGCGGATTAGAACATCCACTGCATCATGGCCGAGATGTTGAACTGGCCGTCTTCGCCAGCGAGTTCCTGGGCGAAGCCCGAGGAGCCGAACGAACCGGGGTTCGCGGCACCGAGGGGGCCTGCACCGGTGTCACCGGCGGTGCCGGTGAGGTCGGCGGTCTCGTCGAGCGAGATGCCGACTTCGAGGGTCAGCTTGGCAGCGTGGCTCTCGGGAACGAAGTAGTAGTTGGCACCGAACGAGAGGAAGTTGAACCAGTCCTCGTTGGTGGTCTGACCTGCGGTTGCGTCATCGTCAACGATGAGCGCATCCCAGCGGGCGTAGCCTTCCCACTGGTCGCTGAAGAAGAACGAACCGCCGACTTCGAAGCCCATGTTGGAGGCATCCGAGGTTGCGCCGAACTCGTTGTCGTACATGTAGAACGCAGCGCGAAGGGCCCAGCCGTCGGCTTCGTAGGCACCGTCAACGGTCCAGCTGAAGTCGTCGGTTTCAACGCCCGAGGGGTTGGTGGAGCCGAAGCTGGCGAAGTAGAGACCAGCACCGAAGCGCCAGCCCGCGTCCGAACCGCGCCACGAGGTCTGGTCCGCGAAGCGGTCCTTGTTCGAGTCGCTGTACATGTCGAAGCGTGCGTTGAAGGCGAAATCAGCCTCGCCCGATGCGTTGAACGCGGTGTTGCCCGAACCGTTGCCGGTCGCGTTGGTGCCGAAGCCGTCGGTGAAACCAACGGTCAGGTCCCAGGTGTCGCCGCCCCAAGTGGCTTCGATACCCTGTGCCCAACCCGGAGTGGCGAGCCACTCGTGCGAGACCGCACGGTAGTTGCCCATGGTGTGGAACTCGCTGGTGCTTGCCTCAGCCGAGTACGAGGGGACGAACTGACCGACGCGGAGGTCGAAGCTGTCGTTGACAGCCCAGTCGACGAACGCGTCTTCGAGGAGTGCGGCGCCTGCGCCACCTGCACCGCCGACATCATCAGGACCGAAGTCAAAGCTGATGCGTGCGTGCATGTTGTCGGTGACATCGCCCTCGATGGCGACGGAGGCTTCCGAGAAGCCGAAGCCCATGGTGGTGTCGTTGTCACCGAGGGTGCCAGCGGCGTCATCGCTGCGGCTGTTGTAGGTGTAGCCGAAGCGAACACCGGCCGAGACGGTGACATTGCCCAGGTTGCCCTGGTTGAGCACCGAGCGGGCACCCGCGTCGGCCTTGAGCTCCGAGGCGTATGCACGATCGAGGTCGAGCGAGCCCGCGGTTGCGAAGCTGGTTGCTGCGGCGATGAGTGCGGCAGCTGTGATTTGAGCGCTGTTGTTCATGGTGTCAATCTCCGGATGACTCTTTTGACTTGAGCGGCCGTGGGTTCCGTTGTCTTGCCCAGGCCATTAGTGACTGAACTCGCTCTCAAGGTCTCCAACACTTCGAGAGCACGATTTCGATCAGCGGGCGCAGTGCTCGCTTCATCGGGTAGGTCATTCATCGGCGATTTGTGATGCACTCGCCAATGTTTGCCCTTACTATTCTCCGGCTATCGGACGAAAAGTCCATCTTCGTGCGCAAAAAACAGCCGGCCTGAACCTTAGGGAGGGCTCAGGCCGGTAGTCAAGTAAGTACAAACTTACAGTTCACATTTTCTTGACACTTTGTTCAGTGCCTGTTCTTTTGCCCATGGAATGGGCTTTTTGCCCTATCAGAAGACCAGCGTCAGCTGGCCACGGAGCAGGAACTCCGAATCCGAGAGGCCCAGAAGCCCGGTGGCGCTGGGATCGTTGCTGCCGACACCGCCGTAGATCGCATCAATATTGGTGCTGTCATCGAGGGTGAAGACCGCGTCCAGAGTGAACTTGGCGGCATGGCTCTCGGGCACGAAGTAGTAGTTCATGCCCGCGGTGATGCTCTGGTAGTTGTCGTCGGTGTTGGCCGCGACGAGGACATCGTCGAGCATGATGATGTCGTAGCGGCCGAACAGCTCGACCTGATCGCTGACGAACATACCGCCCTGAGCGATGAAGCCGTGGTTGGTGTAGTTGACATTCGTGGTCGCCTCGATATCGACATCGTGACCGACATACTGCGCGAATGCGTTCCAGCCATCGCCCTCGACCTGGGCATCGATGGTCCAGAAGGTGACCTCGGTGCTGTCATAACCGGCGATGGCACCGCCTGAGTTGTCGGCGGGGTTAGTGTCGCCCTGGGTCTGCCAGTGCGCACCGGCACCGATCTTGACGCCGTAGTTCGAGCCGCGCCAGCTGGTGGCGTCGGCGAACTGATCCCATGTACCTTCGATCAGCCAGTCAACGCGACCGGTGATGCCGAAGTCATTCTCGCCGGCGGAGTTGAACGCCGAGTTCGAGACCGGGGCGTAGTTGGTGACATACTCGGCACCGTCGGAGAACGCACCGACGAACTTGAAGTTGTCGCCCGCGTAGGCCAGGGCGACACCCTGGGTGTAGCCCACATTGAAGAACTCGTTCGTGAACGACTTCTCAACCGCGAGGGTGTGCTCGGGTGCGAAGTTCTCCGAGCCCATGACCGGGTTGTGCCACTGACCCATGAGCACGGCCCAGTTGTCATTGAGCGACCAAGCTGCCTGTGCGACCAGCAGGTTGGCGGTGCCCTGAGCGGTGCCGTTCTCTGCCGATCCGAAATCGAAGACGATCAGGCCCGAGATGTCATCGGTGACGCTGCCGCTCAGGCGGACCTGCGTGCGGGGCGTGTCGAAGCCCATGGTGGTGTCGCTGTCACCCAGCGCGCCGGCGGTCTGCTCGTCGCGCGAGTTATACATGTAGCGGAACTGGGCCATAACCTCGACATTGATGTTCGCGGTGTTGGTGTTGCCCAGCAGGCTCGAGCGTGCCTCGGCATCGCTGCGCAGCTGCGAGGCGTATGCGCGATCGAGATCAAGGCCGCTCTGGCCCATGGCCAGACCGCTGATCGCACAGAGCACGAAAGCGACTCCGGTTGTGTTCATGGTGTTGCTCATTTGAGACTCCTCTTCTTCTATATAAAGGTTGACGCTCTACGGTATGCTGGATTTCCGCTTCCTGTTTGCGGATACCAACTGTTTATCGGTCAAGTCTTCGCGATACTAGCACACACAAACGACCTTTATATCCTCATTGCGGAAAAATTACGACCAACGCGCACGAATGCCCGTTTTTGAGCCATAAAGCCGGTTAGATTAGAACATGAGCTGAAGCTGCATCCGGAAAACCAGTTCCTCATCAGTCACACCGATGAAGCCCGTCACGCTGGGATCCGGAAGACCGATGGAGTCGGCACCCACGCCCAGGAGCACCATCGAGTCGAACGCGTAGCTCACATCCGCGGAGATCTTGGCAGCATGGCTCTGCGGCAGCAGATACCGCGTCACCCCCACGGTCGCGATGCGATGGATGTACCCGTTCGCGAGCCCGAACGCGTTGCGGTAGTCCTTATCAATCCAGAAGGTCTCAAGCCGCCCGTACCATTCGATGTTGTCCGTGATGAACCACCCGCCCTGGAGCAACACGCCGTTGTGCAGGGTGCCCAGCGTGGTCAGGGGCCCGCCGTCCTCGAAATCGAAATCCAGCCACATTCCCGTGTACGCGGCGTAGAAGTTCCACCCGTCGTCCTCGTACTGATAATCGACGCTCCAAGTCACATACTGGCCCGATTCAACCGGATTCGGGAAGAGCGTGAGGTTGATCAGCCCGGGGTTGAACTGCCCGTTGAACTGGTAGAGGAAAGACGCGCCGATGCGGGCGGCCTCGTTGGAACCCCTGAAACTGGTGAAGTCGCTGAACTGATCCCAATCGCCCTTGAGCTTCCAGTCGAAACGCCCGGAAACGCCCAGATCCGACTCGTTGGGACTGTTGAACGCGGTGTTCGCGGTCTCACGACCGAAGATGTAGCGTCCGCCGTCGTTGACGGAGACCTCCCACGCGTAATCCGGGAGCACACGACCGAGCGCGATGCCCTGCGTGTATCCCGGGCCGAAGATCTCGGAGATCAGCGACCGATCGATGCCCAGCTGCTTGCTGGAGTCGATGGCTTCTTCGGTCATCACGACGGACTGGAACTGCCCGAACTTGAAGTAGTAGCCCTCCTGCTTGCCGCTGAAGTTGTACTGTGCGTAGGCATCGAGCAGCACGGGCGAACCGGTGGAGCCCGGGAGGTTCGGGCTGTTGCCCCGTCCTCGTGAGAGCTCGGCATCGCCCAGATCGAAGCTGATGCGGTAGCTGAACTGTGACGACACGATCGAGCCGTCCATGGCGATCTGGGTGCGTGGCTGGGAGAAGCCGTAGGTCTGGGTCTGGTCTGTGCTTACGAAGCCGGACTTGCGTGAACTGGCGGTGTAGCGGGTCTGGCTGAGCACGCTCAGGCGCAGCGTGGTGTTTTCCGCCCTTTCGACCAGCCATGCGGGCTCATCGGCGGAGACGGGCAGGGCTCGGAGCCGTGCAGCCCGCTCGCGCGAGGTTTCTTCGGCGATCGCCGATCCAGCAAAGAGCAGGAGAGTCAGGGCACCGGAAGCGAGCACACAACGCATGGTCATTTGGACATAATCCTGCTTGGGGCGCCGCACGGCGCATTCGTTCGGTTCTGACTCGGCAAGGCCTGATTGTAGCGAAACACCACCACACGCGCATGGGCACAGACACTCGGTTCTACAGACCAAGACCCTGTAGTGATCTTCGGACGATCGGGACAGGGCTCACAAAAAGTTCCGGGGTTCCTGTGTCTCACTTTGTTCAGATTATGTAAACTGTTCATATCGCTGGGTTTGGCGATTCGTCGATTGGGATACGATCCATTGTTGTGCTCGGACCGGACCCATTGTGAACGGTGTGGATCGAGGACCCGACGGATTGACGAGGAGCGCGATGCCCCCAAGCCAAGCCCCGAATACGACCAAGCCGCTGACCATTCTGGTTGTGGACGACGAGCCCGACCTTGTGGAACTCATCGCGTACAACCTCGAGCAGCAGGGGCACAGTGTGCTCAGCGCGAGCAACGGGCAGGAGGCGCTGCGTCAAGCCAAGTCCCGCCAGCCCGACCTGGTGGTTCTCGATGTAATGATGCCCGAGCTCAACGGGATCGAGGTCGCCAAGCGGCTCCGCTCGCAGACCGAGACCGCATCGATCCCCATCATCATGCTCACGGCGAAGTCCGACGAATCGCACGAGCTCGAGGGTCTGGGCGCGGGTGCCGACGACTACATCAGCAAGCCGTTTTCGATGCAGGTGCTCCTGGCGCGTATCAACGCGATGGCCCGGCGCACGGGCGGATCCGGCGGCGGCGGGCGGGCTTCGGTGCTCGACCTGGGCCCCGTGAGCATCGACCTCGATGAGCATCAGGCGACCGTGGACGGCGTGCCGATCTCGCTGACCATCACCGAGTTCCGACTGCTGTGCACATTGATCGCCAACGAGGGCAAGGTGATGACCCGCCCGGCGCTGATCTCCACCGCGATCGGGCCCGGCGTGATGGTCACGGAGCGGACCATTGATGTGCACATCACGGCGCTGCGGAAGAAGATCGCGCCCCACTCGGCGATGATCTCGACCGTGCGTGGTGTGGGCTATCGCGCCGACGCGACCGAGCCCGCGTCGCGCTGATCGATATCGGTGCGCCCCAGATCCGCGTATCCCATATGAAGTATGATGTCCCGATGCGGAATCACGCAGCAAACCCGCAACCCATCGGGCTCTGGTGGATCGTGTTCTCGATCACACTCGGGTCGCTGATTCTCGGTGCGCTCCTGCCCGGGTTCCTCATCATCGCGGCGCTGGGCGTCCTCGCGGTCCCGCTGCTGGCGCTGCGCGAGATCCGTGTGCAGCGTGCGATCGGGCGGGCGCTGACCGAGGAACGGGATCGGGCCGAGCACGAACGCTCACGGGCGATGCTGCTGCGAGGGCTGATCGACGCGGCGGACATCCCGATCGTCGCGACCGATGCCGACGGTGTGCTCGAGAAAACCAACGCGCGGGCGGGCAGTGTGCTGGGCATCTACGAGCGGATGATCGGCCGAAGATTCGATGAGCTCTTCACCCAGCGTGTGCTGCACGAGCTCGAGTCGTTGGCGCGGAGCGGCGAACCCGGGCACGCTCGGGCGTCGATGCCCATCGGGGGCGAGATGCGGGATTTCGATATCTCCGCCGACCCGGTGCCCGTCTCGGGGGGCGCGGTGCTGACCTTCCGCGATATCACCGAACTCTCGCGGGCGGTCACGCTCAAGGCCGATTTCGCGGCCAACGCGAGCCACGAGCTGCGGACCCCCATCGCCTCGATCAAGGGTGCCGCAGAAACACTCATGGGCCCGGCGCGAAACGACGAACGCATGTCCGAGCGACTCATCGAGATGATCTCGAACAACGCTGGCCGACTGGAGATGCTCGCACGCGATCTGCTCGATCTCTCCAAGCTCGAGGCCGAGGATCTCCCGGTCACGATCGCGGAGATCGATCTGGCGGAGCTGGTCGACAGCGTGCTCGCCGACTTTGCGCCCCAGGCCGAGCGTCGCACGCTTCGTCTGGTCGCGGAGATCGATCGTCGGCTGCTGTGCGTGCATTCTGACGCAGCCCTGCTCAAGCTGATGCTCCGAAATCTGGTAGGCAACGCGATCAAGTTTGCCCATGAGGGAACGGCCGTCAGAGTCATTGCAGAGCCCGCCCAGGTGCCCATCGACCGATCGGTGAGCGTGCCCGAGGCCCTGCGCGTGGATGATGAGGGGCTGCTCGTGCGGGTCGTGGACCGAGGGATCGGCATCCCCCTTGAGCACCAGCAGCGGGTCTTCGAGCGGTTCTATCAGGTTGATGAGGCCCGCAGCGGCAGCGCGGCGAAGCGCGGCACCGGGCTGGGACTGGCCATTGTGAAGCACGCGGCCAGGCGGTTGGGTGGCTCGATCTCGCTCGAGAGCGTGTATCAGAGCGGGACAACGATCAGCATCGAGCTCCCCCGGTGCGTGACCGTTGAGCGGCTCGACCACGATGACGCGTGAATAAACGCCATGGGCCCTGACTGTGAGGGCCAATGGGGTGTTAGCGGACCCCTGTTCTTGGGAGTTGGGCTCAGAAGGCGTGGAATCGGGTCGATTGAAACAGATGGAGACGAACCGCAGGATGGTGTCGAATGACTGATATGATCCTGAGGCGCTACGAAACCGCCGCGTATGGGTAAAGACGGAACCAAACCCAGCACGAAGCCCGTGAATCGACCGGGCAGCAAGGGAACCACCCGCAGCGGCGGCAAGGGTGCCCGGCGCGCTGTCGTGCAGATCCGTGAGCGGTCGCTGCGCCAGCGAGCCGCGGACTGGATTGCTGATCCCAAGCTGTTCTGGGGCGTGCTGGCGTTCATCGCGTTTGTGCTTGTCGTCGGGACGACCACCCTGTGGTCGCTCGGTCGCGTGCGGGTCGATGTCGGGCAGATCATGCGCGAGACTCGGATCTCACGGGTTGAGTTCAACTCGCAAGACCAGCAGCTCACGCAAACACAGCGCGTGGCGGCCCAGATGAATGTGCCCCGAGTCTTCAGCGCCGATCTGCAGGCCATCGAGGAGATCCGGGCGGACCTCAACAACCTGCCCCGCACGCTCAGCGGCGTGGGTGTGCTGCAGGATGTCTCCCCGGATATCCGTGTCCGCTTCGGGCTCAAGCAGGAATGGTTCGACGCTCTGCGTTCCATCGGCAACGACGAGCAGCGATCACAGGCATGGGCGACCCATGTTTCATCGCTGATCGACATCATGCGTCGTCGCCCGCTGCTCAACAGGCAGGCATGGCAGGTCGCGACGCAGGAGGGGCAGAACCCGCAGATCGAGCTGCGCTACGGCGTGCGGGCCGGTGATGCCGAGGACACCCAGACGCTTCCCCCCCAGCGCATCAGCCGCGAAGACGCGATCAACATCGACCAGCGTGACCAGCGCGACGCCGAACTCGCGAGGATCATCCGCATCGCCGGTTTCACCGAGCCCATCACCGATCTCGTGCGCAAACGGCTGCTGTACGAGCCGCGCCCCAACGAACCACGCCCGACCTTTGTCTACGACAACACCGCGACGGGCAACGCGATGGACGCGGCCGCGGCCCGCGTATTGCCGGTGCGTCGCTCGATCACGATCGGGCAACGCCTCTACGCACGCGGGGATGTGCTCGATCAGTCTGCCTACGAGCTGACCCGCGAGGAGAACCGTCGGTATCACGAGAGCTCGGCATCGATGACCCATCGGGTGCTGCGCGGGATCGCCGTCTTCGGCATCGTCGGTGCACTGGCATCGCTGCTGGGCGGGTACATCGCACGCTACTGCCCGAGGATCCTCTCCAAGCCCGCACGGATCGGCTGGATCACGCTGCTTGTCACCGGCGCGATCGTGATCGCGTGCGTCGCGGGGGTGATGGATCCCCGGATGATCTGGATCGCGACGATCACGCCGATGGTGCTGATCGCCGTGCTGATCTCCATCGCGTACGACCAGCGGACCGGGCTGGCGATCACGGGTGTCGCGACGCTGATCGTCATGGCCGCGCTGGGCACCCACATGGGGCTGCTGGCGACCGTGCTCATCGGCGTTGCCGGCGCCGTCGCTCAGCTGGGCGAACTGCGTGAACGCAGGACGCTGATCCGGATGTCCATTATCATCGCGATCATGCTGGGCATTGTTTCGGTGCTCGATCAGCTTATCTGGCTCCCCGGTGTGGGGGTCCCGATCGCGATCTACACCGCCGCCGTGCTCGGGGCGGGGGCGCAGGCGGCGATCGCCGGGCTGCTGGTGGGCGGCGTGGCGCTGTTCACCCTGCCGTTCATCGAGCGAGCGTTCGACATCACAACGGGCATGACACTCATCGAGCTGCGTGATCCCAAGCAACCGATCCTGCGTGAGCTCCAGCAGCGTGCGCCGGGCACCTACAACCACTCGCTCAATGTGGCCTCCATCGCGGAGAACGCGGCCGAGGACATCGGTGCCGATGCGCTGCTGACCTATGTCGGGTGTCTCTACCACGACATCGGGAAGATGAACAAGCCGGGCTACTTCATCGAGAACCAGTCGGGCGGACCCAACAAGCACGACAAGCTCACGCCCGCCATGTCGCTGCTGATCATCGTCGGGCATGTCAAGGACGGCGTGGAGATGGCGCGCGAGCACGGGCTGCCCAAGTCGCTGCGCCACTTCATCGAGGCCCACCACGGGACAACCCTGGTGGAGTATTTCTATCGGCGTGCGAGAGAGAAGGCCGCCCAAGCCGACGAGGAGCGCAGCGCCGAGCAGATCATGAAGGAGCAGGCCGAGCAGCTCCCCGATGAGGTGGACTACCGCTACCCAGGGCCCAAGCCGCAGACCAAGGAGGTCGCGATCGTGATGCTCGCCGACGCGGTCGAGAGCGCGACGCGGACCCTGACCGACCCGACCCCGGCCCGCATCGACGCGTTGGTGCGCCAGCTCGCCAACAAGCGCCTGATGGACGGGCAGTTCGACGAGTGCGACCTGACTTTCCGGGAACTCTCCACGATCTGCGAGTCGATCTCCAAGACCGTCGCGAGCATCTATCACGGGCGGATCCGCTACAGCAGTGATGAGGACGCGAAAGAGCCCAAGACGGCGAAGAAGAAGCAGCCCAAGACGGACGACGGGAAGAACCCGCCCGACGAGGCCGCCGCACGCTCGGCGTAACAGGCAAAGCACTCAGCGCGAGGGGTTGGTGCTCAGCGCCGCTTTTTGGACTTCGAGCCGTTGCCGCCGCTGTGTCCGTTGGACTTGTGGCTGCCCTTCATCGTCCCGGTTGTTCGCTTGGTGCCCATCTCGGTGAACATCGCGATGAAAAGCACGACGGCACCGACGACGACCACGGCGAGAATCACGATCGGCATCCAGCTTGGCATTGTGTTCTCCGGGGCTTGCGATCAACCGTTCGCATCGTACTGGAACACACGCAAAATGCAAGGGGTATCGGCTCAATCGGGCAGCGTGGACCAACGCGCCCGCATGCCCGCTCGCTCCGCGTCGGTCCAGAAATGCCGGGTGAAGCGGTGCTCGAGCATGCGATCAATATAGTCGGGGCAGGCGGCGATCCCCGCGTGCAAGCGCCGACGAAGGTCCGCCCAGCCGTAGCCCGAGCCCTCGTTATATCGGGGGATCGTCACCCCCTCGACGCCCACAAATTCGCTGATCGCCTCGCCCTTGGCCCCGTCGTCAAGGTCCGTTCGAAGCACGAGCAGTTTGAACCCGCCCCGGACCAGCTCCGCCACCCCGCGATCATGGGGGAAGGGCTCGCTGTAGACATCGATCCCCAGAGTCTTGAGCGGCTCGAGATCAAACCAGTCGGTCGTAACATGATGCGGGTAGCGCTCCATGAACGAGCCGAGGAGTTCGTCGTCGCTCATGGCCCACAGATCGGGCGTGGTCGGCAGATCTCGGAACCAGTTGACATTGAAATAGAAGAAGGCGGATACATTGGTCGCGATGGGGTCGCGGACGAGCGAGATGAACCTCCCCGGGCGTTCGGGCAGGATCATCTTCTGGTGCAGCAAGCGGTCTGAATGCCAGTGATCGCGCCACATCCCGCTCCAGCCGGGCATCCACGCGGGCGATATTCTCGTCGGACGCCAGTGCTCGGGTCGCAGGGTATGACTCTTGAGCGCGAAGACACCGCGTGTTTCGCGCAGCGCTTTGTAGACCGATGCCGATGCCGTCTTGGGCATGCTGTAGACCACGACGGGGTCTCTCCCGCGTGACCACGACCAGCGGAGCCGCAGGTCGTCTCGCAGGATGTGCTTGTGCCAGTTGAATCGTTTTTCAGCGGCTTTCAATGCTGGCAACGGGTTGATCATAGAATGAACTCTATGCGCCGCCCCGCAGTCGACATGCACGCGAAGCTCAAAAACGACCGCCCGCACGGAGCCGTGGCATGCGTGCGGTGATCCAGCGCGTCGAGCACGCGACACTCCACCTCATCGATGCTCAAGGGCAGC
>CAYQRD010000036.1:0-21553 GCA_964419845.1 uncultured Phycisphaeraceae bacterium | reverse complement strand
GCCGCCCACGGCGGAGGCGAAGACATCGCGGTCGGCGAGGCGGAGGCCGCCGTGCTGTTCCAAAACAGCAATGAGCATGGCGAGGCGGTTGGAGTCGAGGCCGGAGGATTTTCGTTTGGCGCTGCCGACGAATCCGGTGGCGGTGAGGGCCTGGAGTTCGACGAGGACGCAGCGGGAGCCGTGCATGGCGGGGCAGACGACGGCGCCCGGGCGGTGTTCGTCTGAGCCGGAGATTGCGGCGACGGACATGCCGCCGGGGAGTTGCTGGAGGCCCTGGCCGGTCATCTCGAAGATGCCCAGTTCCAGCGTGGTGCCGAAGCGGTTCTTGATGGCGCGGACGATGCGTGCTGAGTGATAGCGGTCGCCCTCGAAGTAGAGGACGGCGTCGACCATGTGTTCGAGCATGCGTGGGCCGGCGAGGGTGCCTTCTTTGGTGACATGACCGACGAGGACGATGGCGGTGCCGGTGGCCTTGGCGAAGTAGACCAACTCGCTGCAGCAGCGGCGGAGCTGGGTGACCGAGCCGGGGGCGGCCTCGAGGTCGGACTTGTAGATCATCTGGATGGAGTCGATGACGCAGACATCGGGTTTGAGTTTGCGGGCCTGCTCCATGATGCGGGCGAGGTTGGTGTCGGAGAGGACGAAGAGGTTGTCGCTGTCGGCGACGCCCAGGCGCGCCGCGCGCATCTGGACCTGCTGGGCGGATTCCTCGGAGGAGACATAGAGGACCTTGCTGGTCCAGTCGGGGTCGGACTGGTTGAGCTTGATGGGGGCGGCCCAGGCGCCTGCGGCTTGCAAAAGCAGGGTGGATTTGCCGATGCCGGGTTCGCCGCCGACGAGGACGACGCTGGCGGGGACGATGCCTTTGCATTGCTCGTTTTCCGCGCCGCCGAGCACGCGATCGAGTTCGCCGATGCCGGTGGGAAGTCGTTTGACGGCCATGTTGTTGGCCATGACTTCGGTGATGGCGGTGGCGACGGGTGTGTCGCCGGCACCCTTTGTTTCGATGAATCCGCCCCCGCCGCGGTGGGGGTCGGTGTTGGCGGATTTGTCGAACTGGGATTCTTCCAGCGAATCCCATGTGCCGCAGTCGGGGCACTTGCCCATCCATCTTGAGTGGGTTGAGCCGCAGGATGTGCAGACGAAGATGGTGCGGGTCTTGGCCATGGGGCGAGTATAGCACGACGGGCGGTTTGGATGGGAGGTGTTTGGGTGTCGGCGTGTTGGAATCGTGCTCCGGCGCTATGATGTGGGTGCCCGAACGACCCCCGGAGCGTGCTGTGCCCGAAGCTGACGGATCGAATGCAACTGACTCACCGGTGAAGCCGCCGAAGAAGCCGCCAATCAAGCGTCGTCGCTGGCTGCGCATCGTGCTGTTGGTGCTGATCGGGCTGCCGCTGCTGCTTGGTGGGACGGTGCTGATCGTCGGCCAGACCGCGGTGATGAAGGCGGTGGTCGAGCCGATCCTCGCTTCGCAGCTGGGTGTGGGTGTGGAGACGGGTTCGATCAAGCTCGGGCCGGACGGGACGATCGTGATCCGCAATGCGGTCTTCGCCAGCGACGGGATCGACGGGGACGCCGGTCGGCTCATCGAGATCGATCGGGCGGTGATCAACCTCGACTGGGGCAGCATGCTCGGCGGCGGGGTGCAGATCAGCTCGATCGAGATTGATCGCCCGAGGGTTCGTGTCAGTCAGGACAGCGCGAGCGGTCGTCTGAATCTGGCGGAGCTCAACTTCAAGCAGGACGGCGGCGGCGGTCCGACGCCCGCCATCGAGGTCCGCAACGGTCTGCTCGAGATCGGTGAGCATCAGGGCGGGGCGTATCGGGTCCTCAAGACGATGTCGGTCCAGGGTCGCATCGAACAGCAGGACAGCAGCGGGATATCGAAGTTCGCCCTCGTCGCGTTGCCGACCGAGCCCGGGCTGGGCGATGGCACTGTGGCCAGCGCCAGGGGTGTGATCAACCTGACGGGCGCGATCTCGCCCGACGGGGTCACGGGCAAGCTCGACGGGCTGCGGCTTGAAGACTGGCCCAGCGCGTATGTCCCGTCGCGTTCGCGGGCCATGTACGAGCGGCTCGCGTTGGCGGGCGAGCTGGCACCGACACGGCTCAACATCGATCAGGATGGTCAGGTCGAGGTCATCCTCACGCTCGATGGCGTATCGCTCAATCTGCCGATCGACGACACGGGTTCGATCACGGGCACGGGCGATCTGCTTCGCATGCGACAGACGCGCGGGACCATCACATTCGGCTCGCGCGGTCTGACCGCGGACCTCAACGGGATGATCGACGAGCTGGAATACGATGTCGCGCTCGATTATCGCGGGCTCGACGGGCAGAGCCCGTTCACGGCGGTCCTCACGACGGAGTTCCGTCTCGACGAGCAGTTCAAGCCGGCGCGGTTCCTGCCCGAGAATGTTATCTCCAAGCTCGAGCGGTTCGAACGCCCGATCGCTGATGTCGAGGCGCGTGTGCAGATCGAGCGTGCGCAGGGCGACTCTGTTCGTGTCTCGGGGCGAGCGACGATCAGCAACGGCAGCGCGATCTACAAGAAGTTCAGGTACCGATTCACGGATCTTGAGGGCGTGTTCTCCTTCGATCCCGACAAGCTCGTGATCGAGCGCATCTCTGGTGTGGGGCCGACCGGGGCGGTGCTCAAGGCGGACGGGCTGTTCTCTCCGCTTGGCGAAGAATCGGTCGTGACGCTCAACCTCACCGTGGACGATGTTCCGATTGATCGTTACCTGCTCGACGCGCTCGATGAGGAACAGCAGCAGCTCGTAGGGGCGCTCTTCAACGAGGAGGACTATCAGCGTCTGCTCGAGGAGGGTCTGCTGCTGCGTGAGGATGATCGGGAAGAGCTCGCAGACATGCGCCGTGCGATCTGGGATCGACTGGACCGGTGGGTTGACGGGAGTGACGGCGATCAGGCGGCCCGCGAGGCGCTCGCGGTCCAGCTCAGCGTCATCGATCGGCGGCTGGGCGTGCCCCCGTTCGCGTTCGGCGGCCAGGCGGATGTCCGCGTTGTGCTGCGTCGTCACCCCGAGCGGCCCGAGGATGATCGCTGGACGACCGATGTGCGTGTCGCGCTGCCCGACGCGGGATTGGTGCCCGGGAACTTCCCGCTGCCGATCGTGGCGAAGGATGTCGAGATCACGATCACAGAGCAGCGTGTGGAACTCACGGGGGGGCGCTACATCGGGCTTGGCGGCGGGACCGCCCAGGTCAGCGCGTTGATCGATCGGACCACGCCCGACACCAAGCCGATTGTCAAGATTTCCGCGAGCGAGATCCCGATCGATCAGCGGCTCGTCGCCGCGATCCCCGGCTACTACGCCCAGCAGAGCAGCGATCCCGACGAGATATCACTGCGAAGGATTCTGGACCGGCTCCGCCTGGGCGGGGTTGTTGAGTGCAACGCGACCATCGGGCCGCGCAGCGATAATCGGCTCGGGTACGATGTCGAGGCCACGATCACCCGCGGCTTCGCACGCCCGATCTATCAGGGGTTCGACGAGCCCGATGATCCGCTCTCGATCCGGCCGGGGAGCGACCCGCTCGCCCTCAATGATCTCTACGGCACGGTCTATGTGACCGAGGAGCTGATCATCGTCGATCTCGACGGGATGCTCTCCTCGCCCGAGATGCCGCTGGCGCCGACGCCCATCTCCGTGCTCACGCAGCTCACACTGCCCAGCAAGCAGCGTGGGATGGGCGGGGTCCGCCGCAGCAACGGGTTGTTGCCGACGGACTTTGGTCCGCCTGTTCCTGGGCCCTCGCTGTTCGCGTTGGCTCGCGCGGACGGGATCGATCTGGCGATGCCGCTTGAGCACGCCGTGGCGGTGGTCTCGCCTCGGATCGCGCGCGATCTGCTCGCACACGAAGCGAACTACCGTCCCGACGGCGTGCTCGCGATCGACGCGAAGCTCGAGGGATTTGTTGGCGGCGGTGTGGAGTCCTCGTTCACGCTCGATCGCATCGAGTCGCTCGCGTTTGATCTGAGGGGAACACGCTACAACCTCGGCGCGTCGTGGGGGAGCGCCGGGCTCACGCTCGGGCAGAACCCGGGCATCAGTTTCGAGAACTTCCGCGTGCCGGTCAGCGCTGATCTGCAGGACACGGGCACGCTCTCGCTCGATGGCGGCATGCTGCTGACGCGCCCGGGGCAGCTCATCGAGCTCGATGAGCCCGGTTCGCTCCGCATCGCGTACGAGCAGGGCTCGTTCGATTCGGCGTTGGCGCAGCTGATCATCGACCGCTTCGGCAGCGAGAACACCCGCGGCTGGCTCGAGGAGAACAAGCTCGGCGGCCGGTTCGATCTCGATGTCACGCTCTCGCCCGAGGCGGGGGTGCATCGCGTCCCTGCCGATGCGCCCGCACTGGGAACGCTGCCGCTGGCCGTGCACGGCGAGCTGCTGCCCCGTTCGCTGTCGCTGCGGATGGGTGACGAGCTGGCCTTGTTCGATCATGTGGAGGGGGCGGTCCGATTCGAGGGGTACAGGGGGCGCTTCGAACAGATCCGTGCGACCGCCAAGGATTCGTCCATCGCGGTGGACGGCCGCTGGGCCCTTGAGCCCGGCAAGGGGCTCAATATCGATATGCGTGTGGACGCGAGCGGTGCGCTGCTCGGCGGGCCGGTGCGGGCGATTCTTCCCGCGCCTATCGACCGCGTGATCGACGGCCTTGAGATCAAGGCGGACGGCGGGGTGCGCATCGAAGGCATGTCGCTGATCACGCGCGGGCTCGGCACGCCCGAGGGCATGTATGACATCCGCGGCAGGGCATCGATCGCGCAGGGCAGCGCGCTCATCGGGTTGCCGCTGACCGGGCTCAGCGGCGAGCTGGGCTTCGCGGTGCGAGGGACGAACGACACGCTCGGATACGAGCTCGATCTCGCAGCATCGCGTCTGCGCGCCGGGCTGATGCGGGTGTATGACGCCCGTGTGCAGATTATCGGCGACGCCAACAACCCGGGGGTCGTGCTGATCCCTGAGATCGTTGCGGGGATGCACGGTGGACGCATCGCGGGCAGCGCCCAGTTCCGCCCGGGCATCGATGATCAGCCCAACTACTGGATGGAACTCCACGCTTCGGGTGTGCGCGCCGCACCGGTGTTCGATGATCTCCTCCTCCCGCCCGAGGGTCTGGTCGGTCCGCCACGACCCGGGCAGGTCGCGGTGCTCAGCGCCTGGTCGAAGGCGGAGGATCTGTCGCGTGGTGCCATGATCGCGGACCTCACGCTCACCGGGCCGGTGGGCGATCCGACCAAACGCGCCGGGCGCGGCACGGTGCAGATCAAGGGGGGCTCGGTGCTCGCGCTGCCCGGTCTGATCAACCTCATCGAGGTCAGCAACCTCTCGCTCCCGACGGGCGCGACCATTGATCTCGCGCAGGCGGATTTCTACATCGATGGCCCGACCCTGGCGTTTGAACAGATGAGCGCGTCCTCGCGCAAGATCGAAATCCTCGGTTACGGGACGCTGAGCTGGCAGTCCCGGGCGGTTGACCTGCGTTTCCGCTCGCGGGCCATCAAGCCCATCCCGGTGATTTCTCAGCTCTTCGAGTCGCTCCGCGACGAGCTGATCACCACGCGTGTGACGGGGACGCTCGATGGGCTCGAATACTCGGTTTCACAGTTCAGCGAGACACGCAGGGTGCTCAATGCGTTGCTGGGCAAGCCGGTGAGCGAGCAGGAAACCCGTCTGCGGCAGGTTGAGGAGCAGGTCCAGCGCGAACGCAACCGTGTCCGCAGGTCAACCAGTGACGAGGTCCATCGCCCGAGCAAGACGCCACCGGGCGATTGGGGCTGGGAACCGGGCCCGCAGGCGGAAGCGGGGGACGATCGCGCGGGCCAACCGCACGAGTGAATATACGGGCGGCTGGGCTGCATCCGCGACGACGCATAGAGTACCGACGCGCGCGTGGCCGATCGCCCGCCCGCCGAAAGCAGGATAATGGACAAAGAACCAAACAGAGTCGAACTTGATCCCCCGAGCAGCACCCAGCCGGTGAGCGAGGGCGCGGCCCCGCCCGAACGCCCGGAGGTGCGCCGCGCCGACGACGGCGAGGTGCAGGATCGTGTCATCGAGCTGCTCGAGATGGTCGCGGGCCGGGCCGACGACTACGACAGCAAGCTGGTCCGCGAGCTGATCACCGCGGCGCTCAAGCTCATCCCCGACGGACGCGACACGGGCGAGCTCAAGCTGATGACGGCGGCCATGAAGGAGTTGCGGTACGCGTACCGCGTGTTCGGGCAGTACGCCGAAGCGCACAAGGTGACGATCTTCGGCAGCGCACGCACGCCCGAGGATCACCCCGACTATATCGCGGCGGTCGAGTTCTCCAAGCTCATGGCCCAGGCGGGATGGATGAGCATCACCGGCGCGGGCGACGGGATCATGAAAGCCGGTCACGAGGGGCCCGGGCGAGAGGCGAGCTTCGGCGTCGCGATTCACCTGCCCTTCGAGACGACCGCGAACGAGCACATCATCGGCGACGAGAAGCTCATCAACTTCCGGTACTTCTTCACACGCAAGCTGATGTTCCTCTCGCAGGCCGAGGCGGTCGTCTGTTTCCCGGGCGGCTTCGGCACGCTCGACGAGGCCTTCGAGACCCTCACGCTCGTGCAGACCGGCAAGGCGAGCATGGTCCCCATCGTGCTGATCGACGGCGACTACGACGGCGAGCACGGCTCGTACTGGCAGGGCTGGGAGCGCTATGTGCGGCAGCAGCTCGCCGCGCGGACATGGATCAGCCCGGAGGATTTCAACCTCTTCTACCACGCGAAGAACCCGCGGGACGCGGCCGAGCATATCTTCAACTTCTATAAGAACTACCACTCGTCGCGCTATGTGCGTGATGATCTGATCATCCGACTGAACCACCGCCTGCGCGAAGAGGATGTCGAGCTGCTCAACGATGAGTTCGCCGTCCTCGTCAAGACGGGCAGGATCGTGCAGCGTGACGCGTACAAGCAGGAGCGCGATCACCTCGCGCTGCCCCGCATCGCTTTCACGCACACCCGCCACAAGTTCGGGCTTGTGCGGGCATTGATCGATCGCATCAACAGCTTTGAGCCGTCTCCTCACCAGCACGATGCGTAGCGCTGCCCGTCATGGTGTGTTTCTACTCGCCGCCGGCGCGCTGCTCTGCGCGCCGGGGTGCAAGGCCGTGCGCAAGTGGTTCAGCCCTGCCGAGCAGGTGGAGCTGAGCCCCGGCGATCCGTTTTCGACGGTCAAGGACGCGACGCTGAGCGATCCCGAAAGCCGGCGCGGGCTTGAGGTGCGCATGCTTGTGGTCGATGACACGGACTACGACGCGCCGCGGATGCTGCGGTCGATGCTCGCGCAGGCCCAGGGCGGTCCGGTGATCGATCAGGGCACCCGTGAGCGATGGTCGGCCTGGGGGTTCCGCATGGTCGAGATCCCGATGAGCCAGCTCGACGCGGCGTTGGGCACGCTCACGCCCGTGCGGCCCGTGAGTGTGCAATGGCTCGGGGAGTTCGGGGCCTGGCGTCCGCTGATCCGCGCCGGGGCGAGCGAGCAGACGAGCGTTCGTGTGGGTGAGTCTTCGCGAACGATCGAGCCGGGGCGTCCGCGTCTGATCGCCCGGTCCTGGGCGGAGCCGATGCTCACCGAATCGGGCGCTCAGAGCGTGCTGCGACTCGATCTGGGCATACAGATCGAATCAGCATCGCGCAACGCGTTCGCGTTGTTGCCCGATCAGCGGAGCCGTACCCTCGATGACGAGGGGCAGGTTATCGACTCGCTGCTGAGCACCATCACGCTGCGTGGCGATCACGCGATCGTCATCATCGGGGAGATCCCCGGGGCGGACTGGGAGAAACTCCCTGAACCAGCGCCGGTCGTGGTCGAAGCGGATCGTGAAGACGATCCGGTCGGCCCCAACGAGGACGCCCAGACCGAGCGGCCGGAATCAGAAACGGAGCGTCGCCCGTTCGAGCCGGGTGCGCGCCAGCCGATCGGCCCGGGTCTGCCGGCGCTGCGATCGCTGGGCGAGTTGATGCTTGTTGCGCCGGGTGAACGCCTGACCCGCAGGGGCGAGACACGCAATATCCCACGGAGGGTGCTGATCGTGCTGGTTCCGTCGGTGGGAGGACCATTCGAGATGCTCAGCGTCCCGGGTGTCGCGGGTTCGGGGGGTGATTCTTGACTGTGCTGCTTGAGATTCTGGCGCTCATCGGTGGTCTGGCGGTGCTGATCGGCGGCGCTGATCTGCTCGTGCGCGGTGCCGCGCAGCTGGCGCGGGTGCTGGGGCTCTCACCGTTCGCGATCGGGGTCACCGTGGTCGCGTTCGGGACCAGTGCGCCCGAACTCTTCGCCTCGATCGGGGCCGCCCTGCAGGGTGTCGAGGATCTGGCGATCGGCAATGTGGTCGGCTCCAACATCGCGAATATTCTGCTGATCCTCGGCGCCGGCGCCATGTTCGCGCCCATCGGCATCCACCGGCGTGTGCGACTGGTCGAGCTCCCCGTCATGCTCGCGATCACCGCCGCAAGCGTCGCGATGCTCATGGACTCACAGCTCACCCGCACCGACGGCGTGCTGCTGATCCTCGGGCTGATCGGGTATGTGATCTTTGTTGTCCGATCGCACAAGGTCGAGATCGAGCATGAGGGCGAGGAGGTCATCGCGCATCCGCGATCGGCATGGCTCGATGTGCTGATGGTCGGTGCCGGGGTGCTCGCGCTGGGCATCGGGGCCAAGGGATTGGTATTCGGTGCAACGGGCGTAGCGATCCGTGTGGGTGTGCCCGCGGGCATCGTGGGCACCACGGTCGTGGCGCTGGGCACCAGTCTCCCGGAGCTGGCCGCCACGGTTCGGGCGGCATTCGCCAAAGAGTCCGATATTGCAGTGGGCAATGTGGTGGGCTCCAACATCTTCAATCTGCTCAGCGTGCTGGGTATCACCGCGCTTCTTCGTCCGTTGGGCATGCCGCAGGACATGCGGGTGCACCTCTGGATCATGCTGGGTGTCAGCGTCGCGATGGTGATCTTCGCCCTGATCCGCCCGTCGATGGGGCGTCTGATCGGGGGGGTGTTCCTGCTGGTCTACGCGGGCTACATCGCGTTTGCGTTCATGGGCTGAATACCCGGTATCGCTGCTTTCAACGCGTTTTCTGCGTCAGCGGCTGAACCATTGCTCGGTTCCTGCCGATCCTGCGGGTGTATGAACGACCGCGAACAGGAGCGCACGGACCGATGCTGAGGGTGCCGATCACACATGCGAAGGTGGGGATGGAGCTGGCGCTGCCGGTCTATCTCCCGCGAGCCTCCGCAAGGCTGCTGCTGCGGCCCGGGGCGCAGCTCGAAAAGAGCACGATCGAGCGTCTGATCGAGCTTCGTCTGCCCGAGGTGTGGATCAAGTACCCGAACATGGAGATGATCGCCAAGTTCGTCTCGCCGCAGATTCAATCCTCGCGAGCCGAGGTTGTCTCGCAGGTCGCAGACGCGTTCGATCTGGCGGGCAAGGACATGCACGCACGGATGGACTTCCCGAGCTATCAGCAGGCCATGAGCACGCTGATGGCGAGGCTGATCGAGGATCCGGATGCGGCGCTGTTCATCGGTGAGATCGCGGATGCCGGCTCGCCGGCGATCCGGCATGGTGCCAATGTTGGGTTCCTCGCGATGCTGATGGGGCTGCGCCTCGATTTCTACCTGCTCAAGGAGCGCAAGCGGCTGTCTCCGCGGTTGGCCAAGGATGTTACCAGTCTGGGTGTCGCGGCGATGCTGCACGACATCGGCATGACGCGGCTCAAGGCTTCTGTGCTCGAGCGTTGGTCTACGCATCATGACCATACCGACCCGGAGTGGCGTGAGCATGTCCGTATCGGCTATGACCTGGTCCGCGGGTTCGTCGAGCCCTCGGCGGCTTCAGCCGTGCTCAATCATCACCAGCGTTACGACGGCTCGGGCTTCCCGACACACACTCGCAACGGTGAAGAAATCGGTCTCAGCGGTTCACAGATCCACATCTTCGCGCGGATCCTCATCGTCGCCGATCTGTACGACCGGCTGGTGCACCCCGCGTACACCATCGGCGATGCGGAGGAGACCCGGAAGTCGCGACCGCCCGTGTACGCGCTCAACCGGATGATGCACGAGCCCTACCGGTCATGGCTCGACCCGATCGTGCTCCAGTCGCTGATTACGGTGTGCCCGGCGTACGCGCCCGGGAGCCAGATCCGCCTGAGCGACGGGCGGCCCTGCGTCGTGATCGATTGGGACGCGCGGGACCCGTGCCGACCGGTGGTCCGCGAGATGACCCACTTCGAAGACCCAGACCAGGGCGAGCTCATCGATCTGCGCGAGCAGCGCGATCTGACCGTCGTCGAGTGCGACGGCTACAAGGTCGAGGAGTTCAACTTCTACCCGGACCACAAGCACGCCTTCGATCTGCGCATGATCGAGAAATCAATGAGCAACGGGGTCTACGAGCTTGATCCCGAGGTGATCAACCTCTGCAAGACTGAGGGCGACCCCGGGTCCGAGGCGGATCAATCCGCGTCGGGAGACGAGGACGGGCAGCAGCACGCGGCCTGATCCTCATTGACCCGATCCTCCCTACGATGCATCGTGACTGAGCTTCATCCAGACCGGGATCGCAGCGGGCGATGGCTGCTGTGCGCCGCCGCGCCGCGTGAGGTTCGCAGCGTGCTTGACGCGCTGGGGGGCGGTGATCGGCCCATGCCCGAGCCGTGGAGCATGGTCTCGCTTGATCGTGGCTTTGATGTCCTGTGCACCGGGGTGGGTAAGAGCAATGCCGCGGGCGCAACGGCGCGATTTCTCGACCCGCGGATCCATCGTGGCGTGCTGAGCGTCGGGATCGCCGGCGCCCTGCCCGGCTCGGGCCTTGCGCTGGGTGATGTGGTGCTGGCGACACGCAGCGTGTTCAGCGACGAGGGCATCGGGGCGGATACGGGCTTCATACCGATGTCCCAGGCGGGGTTCGGCGCGTTCCCCGACGGCTCTATGGCGCAGGACCACGATCCGACGATCCTTGCCCAGCTCGCTCCGCTGTGCGATCGCACGGGCATCATCGCGACGGTCTCGTGGTGCTCTGGCAGCGATGGGTGCGCCCGGGGCGTGGTGGAGCGGACGGGGGCGATCGCCGAAGCGATGGAGGGCGCGTCGGTGGCGCTCGTTGCCGCACGGGTGGCGCAGTCGAGCCGGCGGGCCCTGGCGACCGGTGAGATCCGGGCGATTTCCAACACAACCGGCGATCGTGCGGATCAGCGCTGGGCGTTCGATGAATCGCTCGAGCGCCTGCGCGAAGTTCTCGGACGCGTCGGCGACACCCTCGACTGAGAATCTGTTGGGTGTGTGCGGGTTGGGCGGGCGGCACACGAGTCTGGAACTCCACGATCCGCGTGTGTTGCGCTCACGCTGAACTGATGCTTGAGAACGGTCGATCCCCTTCGTACGGGCGATTTCGGGCGCAGTGTTGGCTGGCTCGCTCATCGTCCGCCCCGACGTCGGGTGGGAAGGAATCGTGTCCATGAAAAGCAAACCACAGTTCGGGAAGCTCGGGAAGAAGTTGGGCAAGGGCAAGATTGGCACATCGTTGACGACCGTGGGGGCCATGCGCCCCGGCGCGATCCCGCTCATGATCGAGTTTGGGGTCTCGGGTATCAAAGTGCTCCAGCTCAGCGGCCACAACCCAAGCTCCATCTCCGCGGTCGCGTTCATGCCCACCCCCGATGATCTGCTCGACAACCCCTCGAAGCGTTTGCTCTACCAGATGGATGCCCTGCCCAAGTTCCTCAAGGGCGAGAAGCTCAGCGCCACACGCGGCGCGTGCCTGATCCCCGCTGGTCAGATGCTGTGCAAGCACCTCCAGCTCATCCCCGCCGACGGCGTCCCGATCGAGCAGCTCGCCGGTGCGCAGCTCAGCAGCCAGCTCGGGTGCGACCCCGGATCGCTGCTGGTCCGCTGCCGTGCGGTGTCCGGCGCGAAGCGTTCAGGCAAGCAGGAGGTCATCTGTTTCGGCGCATCGCGTGAGTTTGTCGGTCGGCTGATGGGCACACTCAAATCCGCGAAGCTCGATCCGGTCGGGATTCACACGGAGTTTGATGCGCTGGTCCAGGCGGTCCGGCTGCGCGACGACAGCTCGGGCGGCGTGAGCAACAGCAAGCCCCGGCTCGTGCTCGACATGGGCACGGGCAGCACGAAGGTGCTGATCATGCACGGGACGGAGCTGGTCTTCGCACGCACGATCGAGATCGGATCGCGTCACTTTGATGAAACGATCTGTCATCAGCTGCGATGCACGATGATGGAAGCCCGCGAGATGCGCCACGGCTTGACCGAACTGACGCCGAAGATGGCGGTCGGCGCCGCCCACAGCGGCGGGCTCCCGGGCATGCCGCCCGCGCCATCGGAAGCGGGCGAGCAGCACGAATCATCGCCCGAGCCGATCGGGCGTCCGGGCAGCTTCGGGGCGCAGCGCGGCCCGCAGATCGACCTGAGCGAACCCATCGAGATCGTGTGCGATGAGATCTCGATGTGTCTTCGATACCACGACGCGCTCTTCGCCGGGACGCGTGTCGAGAGCGTTGTCTTTATGGGCGGGCAGGCCAGGCACCAGCAGCTGTGTGCTGAGATGGCGCGTCGGCTGCACCTCGAGGCCCAGACCTTTGACCCGATGGCGTGCCTGGGACGCAGCGGGAGGATCCCCGTCAGCGGCGTGGATCTTCGCAGCGCCCAGCCCGGCTGGGCGGCGATCGTGGGCGGGGCGCTGAGCCCGATGGACCTGTAACACACTCGGAGTTGATGCAATGAGTCAATCAAGTGGACAACCCAACGCGGGCGGCAGCTTTCTTCCCAAGGAATATGTGAAGGGCAAGAGCCAGCTGCGGGCCAACATCATGGCCCTGATGCTCTTCGTGCTTGTGCTCGGCGGCGTGGTCGGTGCGTTCATCGTCAACCATCAGCGCTGGCGCCGCGTGCATGTCGAGCAGAAGCAGGTCTCGGCGGCGTTCGAGGAAGAAGCGGCGAAGATCAAGCAGCTCGAGGAACTCGAGAATCAGCGTGTCGAACTCATCGAACGCGCTGAGGTGGTCACCGCGCTCAAGGACCGCATCCCCCGTTCGGTGCTCATGGGCGAGATTGTCCGTGCGATCCCCGACGGACTGACACTGACCACGCTCAACATGGAGGGCGAGCGGATCAAGCCGCCCGCGCCCAAGGCCGACCCCAAGGCGGCCACCAAGACCCGCACACTCAAGGGCAAGAATGTCGCCGCGGGCAAGGATGGCGAGGGTGAAGAGGACAAGCCCAAGGTGCTCCCGCCCAAGTTCAAGTTCTCGCTGAGCATCGAGGGCATCGCGAACGAGAACGACCAGGTCGCGGACTTTCTGACGGCGATCAAGGCCTCTCCGCTTTTCGATCAGGTCGAGTTGCCGCTGATCGATGAGACCATCATCGACAAGCAGTCCTACCGCAAGTTCAAGGTGACGATGAACCTGCGTGAGCAGGCCGATGCTCGTTTGGTTCAGGGGACCGAAGAGTTCAAGATCGGGAAGGTTGATTTCGGCATCGCCGAGGTGAAGACCGACGGGCAGTGAGAATGACCGAGACCCTCGGTTGAGGAGCGAACCATGCGATTCACAACACGCGAACTATTCCTGTTTCTTGCCGTGCTGATGGTGCCCATCGTCAGCTACTTTGTGGTGTTCAAGCCGCAGAGCGCCAACATCGAGCAGGCCAAGTCCGAGATCCAGCACAAGCGAGAGATGCTCTCGTCGCTCCGCTTGGAGACCGCACGCAACGACGATCTCAAGTCGGCGAACGAGGAGATCGGCGAGCGGATCGTCGAGATGGAGTCGCTGCTCCCCTCGGGCAAAGAGATCGACATGATTGTTCGTCAGGTTTCGGCGCTCGCGGTGGAGTCGGGGCTGAGCCCACCGACGCTCAAGAGCGCCAAGCCCGTCGCCGCCGCCCGCTTCCGTGAGCAGCCGCTGGAGATGAGCACCGAGGGAAGCTTTGAGGGGTTCTACGAGTTTCTGCTCTCGCTCGAGCGTCTGCCGCGCCTGACCCGCATCGTGGATCTGGTGCTCAAGGACAGCAAGAGCGAGGGCGTCGAGGTGGAGGCGGAGTTCACGCTCAGCATCTACTTCCAGACCGATGAAGGGAGCCCATCGTGAACGAGCACATGGACAGCAATCACAACGAGAACGGCGCGCCCGAGGGGGCCAGCAATATCTTCCTGAACCTGGATCAGGAGGATTCCACGGGCATCCCCTCGCTCAAGAACGCGCCCGAGTCGGCGATCGCCGCCTCGGCCAAGGAGTCGAAGGTCAGCGCTCACATGGCGGTCGCCCTCGGCGTGATCGCGGTGGGCGCGGGCGTGATCTACGCGATGCGTTATATCGGGATGCGAGCCGGGCTCGACGAGAAGGTCGTTTCGATCGACTACACCTCCGAGGCCAACACGAGCGATTTCAACAAGCGATTCGGCACGGTGATGGAGGATCTCGACGAGTCCACCATCGCCGTGCAACTCAGCGAGTACGAGTCCTTCGTCGACGCCCCCTTCGCGCGTCCGTCCGCGATGGGAAACAACGATATCGTGCGCCCGGAACCGGGGATGAGCGAAGCCGAGCGGCTGGCGTTGCAGCGTGAGCGCGACGAGGAGCTGGCCCGGCAGCGTCGTCTCGACGAGGTGATCTCCGAGGCGATGAGCTTCAAGCTTCAGGGCGTTGTCGGGGGCACTCGCCCGGCAGCGCGTGTTTCGGGTCAGGCGATCGCGGTGGGCTCCAAGCTCGGGTCGTACTTCGTCGTGACCAAAATCACCGGCCGCAGCGTGGTGATCGAGGGCGATTCGATGCGGTTCGAAATGGCGATGGGCGAAGAAACCGTGCGTCTCGATTAATCAGCAGACCCTGCTGGGACCAGACAACCAGGATACGACATTGGCAAACATCGATGACATTCTGAGCGAACTGGGGGTTGGCGGCGAGGACGCACCCAAGCGGGCACCGCGCCGGGCCCCCGAGCCCCCCGCGCGCAGTGCACGCCACACGCTCGACCAGCGTCCGGGCTCGTTCTCCCCGTTGCCGTCGATGCCCAGCAGCCAGACCCGCTTCGGCGGCGAAGACGCGCTGAGTGTGGACGAGGACCCCGCGGTGCTCCAGCGTCGCATCGCGGCGCCGGTCGTCGATATCGCGCGCGCCGTCAGCGAGGTCTATCGGCCCGGTGCGGGCGAAGAGATGGGCACCGCGGGCGGTGAACTCAGCGAGACGCTCCTCGAAACCCAGGCGGTCACCGCGGAACAGATCACCAACGCGCAGAACATCCTCAAGCAGGCCCCGGGGCGCACACTCGTGGAAATCCTGCTCGAGCAGGGCGCCGACGAGGAAGCCGTGCTGCGGGTCGTGGCGAGCTGCGCGGGTGTCCCCTTCGAGCGGGTGGACCTTGAGCAGGGGCTCGACGGCGGGTTCGACGGAAAACTGCTCCAGCGCCTCGGTCTCGATTTCTGCCAGGCCCATCGCGTGCTGCCGCTTCGGACCGAGGGGAGCCGCGTGGTCGTGGGGGCGATGAGCCCGAGCGATGTGTTCGTGATCGACGAGATCCGCTCGCGTCTTCGGGTTGCGAGTGTCAAAGTCGTCATCACCGTCCCCGCCGATGTGCGCGGCGCGCTGGAAATGGTCGGCGGCGTCAGCGCGGGCGAGATGGATCTGACAGAGATCCTCGCCGATGTAGACGAGTCCGATGTTGAGGTCACCACGGCCAAGACCGCCGAAGCGGTCGATCTCGAATCGCAGGCGGGCGAATCGCCCGTCATCCGCTATGTGAACTACATCATCCAGAACGCGGTGAAAGAGGGCGCTTCGGATATCCATATCGAGCCCGGGGAGAAGAAGATCAAGGTGCGCCTGCGTGTCGACGGCGTGCTGTTTGAATCGATGAACCCCCCGCCGCAGATGGCCGCCGCGATCACCTCGCGACTCAAGATCATGGCGGACCTGGACATCTCCGAGCGGCGCGTGCCACAGGACGGCCGCATCCGCTGTGTCGTCGGTGGTCGCAAGCTCGATCTTCGTGTCTCGACGCTCCCCTCGGGCTACGGCGAGAAGGTCGTGATGCGTATCCTCGATACGAAATCAATCAATGTGCAGCTCGAGGACCTCGGGTTCGATCAGCACACGCTCGACATCTGGAAGCATCAGATCAACGAGCCCCACGGCATCCTGCTCGTCACGGGCCCGACCGGTTCGGGTAAGACCACGACGCTGTACTCGTCGCTGCGTCAGATCGACAAGGCCAAGCTCAATGTGTCCACGGTCGAGGATCCCATCGAGTATCACCTCGAGGGCATCACGCAGACGCAGACGCACGAGAAGATCGGCATGACCTTCGCCAAGGCGCTCAAGGCGCTGCTGCGTCAGGACCCCGATGTCATCATGCTGGGCGAAATCCGCGACCACGAGACCGCGCACACCGCGGTGCAGGCCGCGCTCACCGGTCACCTGGTGCTCTCGACGCTGCATACCAACGACGCGCCCAGTTCGGTCACCCGCCTGGTCAACATCGGCCTTGAGCCGTTCCTTGTGGGTGCTGCGGTCAACGGCGTGCTCGCGCAGCGCCTGCTCCGCAAGCTCTGTCAGCACTGCAAGGCCCAGGAGAAGCCCTCGGAGGAGATGGCGGAGTTCCTCGAGATTCAGGGTCTGCCCAACGATCAGCTCTGGGTGCCCAAGGGCTGCGACAAATGCCGCAACACGGGCTACAGCGGCCGAGTTGGCATCTACGAGATGCTCGCGGTGGACGACGAGCTGCGCGATGTCATCGCCCGCAATCCCAATGTCTCCGAGTTCCGTCGGATGTGCCTGGAGCGTGGCATGAACTCATTGCGACAAGACGGGATCAACAAGGCCAGCACGGGGCTCACGAGCGTGCAGGAAGTGCTCCGCGTCACCAGCGGGCATTGAGAGCAGCCTGTCGATCCTGAGCACGAGAAAAACGCAACGCGTTATCCGATCGCGTGCGGGCCCTTGTTGCCCGTGCGGATCCGGTAGCACTGGGTCATGGGGAGCACGAAGATCTTGCCGTCGCCGTCCTCGCCGGTGACGCCGCCCTCGAGGATCGCGTCCACGGCCCGCTGGATGAACGATTCGTTGACCGCGATCTCCAGGCGCACGCGCTTGAGCAGGTCGATCTCGACATCCGCCCCGCGGTATCTCTCGTGGTAGACCTGCTCATCGCCGGCGCCCAGCGCGTTGGTGATCGACATCTTGAAGACCTCGTTCCTGATGAGGGCTTTCTTGACATCCGAGAGCTTCTCGGGACGGATGTATGCGATGATGAGGTGCATTGCGAGGTCTTTCTGGTTCGGGTCGGCGGTGTCGTTCTGATCTGTCATGGCGAGCCCGTCCGTTTATTGCACGGTGAAGATCTGGAAGCCGGTGTAGGCCTCCATGCCGTGCTCGCTCAGGTCGAGACCGCGCAGCTCGTCGGTGCGCGAGACGCGGATGCCGAGGGTGTACCTGAGGACGACAAAGATCAGCAGCGCCGAACACAAGCAGACCGCTCCGACCGCTCCGACGCCAACCAACTGGGTGAGCAGGCTCTTGCCGTCGGCGAAGATGCCCACGGCCAGCGTGCCCCAGACGCCGCAGATCAGGTGGACCGAGATCGCGCCGACCGGGTCGTCCACGCGTGCACGGTCGAGCCCGACGACCGCCAGCACAACGAGTGTGCCGGCGACCGCGCCGATGAGCACGGCGTCGGCGATGCCCACGACATCGGCGCCCGCGGTGATGCCCACGAGCCCGGCGAGGATGCCGTTAAGCACCATCGAGAGGTCGGGCTCCTTCTGCACGATCCAGCTGGTGAACATGGCGCCGAAGATCCCCGCCGCGGCCGCTAATGTGGTGGTGACGAGCACATAGCTCACCTTCTCGGGGTCGGCGCTGAGCACCGAGCCGCCGTTGAAACCGAACCAGCCGAACCAGAGCAGGAACACGCCGATGGCGGCCAGCGGCATCGAGTGCCCCATGATCGGGCGGACGACGGTTTTACCGTCGCCGCCTTTGACATACTTGCCGATGCGTGGCCCAAGGACGATCACCCCGGCCAGCGCCCCCCAGCCGCCGACGCTGTGGACGATGGTCGAGCCGGCGAAGTCGTGGAAGCCGCGGGCCGCGAGCCAGCCGCCGCCCCAATGCCACATCCCGATGGTGGGATAGATGAGCGCCACATAGATGGCGCTGAAGACGAGGAACGGGCCGAGCTTGATGCGTTCGGCGACCGCGCCCGAGACAATGGTGGCGGCGGTGGCGGCGAACATGCCCTGGAAGAGGAAGTCCGCCCAGTAGGTGTAGTTCCCGTCGGCGTAGGTCGCCGGGTCGTAGCCCTCGGGCGGGGCGATCCCGAAGCCGCCGAATCCGAACCACGCGCCGGCGAAGTCCTCGCCGGGGTACATGAGGTTGAAGCCGAGCAGGGCGTAGGTCAGGATGCCGATCCCGACGATGGCGACATTCTTAAAGAGGATGTTGACGGTGTTCTTGGCCCGGGTCAGCCCGGTCTCGAGGCACGCGAAGCCCAGGTGCATGATGAAGACGAGTGCCGTGGCGATGAGCAGCCAGAGGTTGTTGGCGATCTCGTAGGCCCCGATCTCATCGCCCGAAATCGGGGTGTTCTGAGTGATTTGAGATCCAAGTTCCTCCTGTCCAAGCGTTTGCGCAGTGAACAGGGTGATGGTGATGAGGGAGCAAACACCGATTCCGTGCAGAGAAAGTCCTTTCATGCGGCGAGCATAGACAAGCGAAAGCACTTGCACAAGCCGACTGTCTCAGAATCTGGATGAAGAACGCGACGGAGAGACACAAAGAAACCTATCTCACGGCGGAATATACTGATTAGTCAGTAAGTATACAGAGGGTTGGCGGTGGAGTGCATCGCCGGGACACAAACCAAGACCCACGCAAGGAGACGAAACATGGCACGCATCCAGCCGCTGACCACCGAGACCGCATCGCCCGAGGGCGCCCAGATCCTGACCGCCATCAAGACCAAGATCGGCATGATCCCCAACCTGTATGCCACCATGGCGCACTCCCCGGCCGCCCTTTCTGCGGCCCTCGCGTTCGGCGACGCGATGGGCAGCTCTGTGCTGTCAGCCCAGGTGAAGGAGCAGCTCGCGCTGGCCATCGCCGGCGCAAACACCTGTGATTACTGCGCCTCGGCCCACACCGCCATTGGCAAGATGACCGGCGTTGACGCCTCGGAACTCAGCCAGAATCTCGCGGGCAACGCCAGCGATCCCAAGGTCCAGGCCCTGCTGACGCTCGCGACCGTCATCGTCAAGAGCCGCGGCAGCGTGACAGATGCCGAGATCGCGGAAGCCCGGGGCGCGGGTGTGACGGATGCGGAGATCGTGGAGGTTGTTGCCACCGTGGCGATCAACACGCTGACTAACTACTTCAACCACATCGCGCAGACCACGATCGACTTCCCGCTCGTGGAGACGGCGGGCGTCGCGGTCTGAACTCTGCCGCTGAATAGCTGATTCTCTCTGGCGGGGTCCACCGAGTGATCGGTGGACCCCGTTGTTGCTTGGAATACGAAGCGATCAATCACGGCGTTGATCGATCAGGATCAGATCGACTCGCGTCTCGGGATGCACACCTTCCCGATTTCGGTTCGGCAGGAACATTCCATACTTGCTTGTGCGAAATTGACATTTCTGTAGAATAGGACTCCCACAACGGATCATGATCCATTTCAGGAGCCAACAGGAATGAGCACCGACAGCACATCGCAAGGCATCGAATCGACCCTTCATGAGAACCGTGTGTTCCAGCCGCCCAAGGCGGGTGAGGTTGGGGCGAGCCGGTGGCTGGTGGAGTCATTCGCTGAGTACAAGTCGATGTACGACCAGTCGATCGCTGATCCTGAGTCGTTCTGGGCGACGGCCGCCGAGGATCTGCACTGGTTCAGGAAGTGGGACAGCGTGCTCGAATGGAACGCGCCGGACGCCAAGTGGTTCGTGGGCGGCACCACCAATGTCTGCTACAACTGCGTCGATCGTCAGGTCGAGAGCGGGCACGGCGACGACATCGCGATCATCTGGGAGGGCGAGCCGGTTGATGGTTCGGGCGCACCCGTCGATGTGCGCCGGATCACCTACAAGGAGCTCCAGAGCGAGGTCAGCAAGCTCGCCAATGTGCTCAAGAGCAAGGGTATCGGCAAGGGCGATGTGGTGACTATTTATATGGGCATGGTGCCCGAGCTGGCGATCGCGATGCTCGCCTGCGCCCGCATCGGTGCGCCCCACTCGGTCATCTTCGGCGGCTTCTCCGCACAGGCCATCACCGATCGCGTGCAGGACGCGAGCTCCAAGATGATCATCACCTGCGACGGCTCATGGCGCCGCGGCAAGGTCGTGCCGCTCAAGGACAATGTCGATGAGGCGATCAAGATCATGGACGGCGCTGGCAACCAGCCCGTCGAGCATGTTTTGTGCTACGGGCGC
This sequence comes from uncultured Phycisphaeraceae bacterium, assembly GCA_964419845.1. GTDB lineage: Bacteria > Planctomycetota > Phycisphaerae > Phycisphaerales > UBA1924 > UBA1924. Next base: position 1,052 of record CAYQRD010000036.1, on the reverse strand, counting down.
TGCCACAACGACATCAAATGGGGCGCGCTCGATCGCTGCTGGGAAGAGGAGATGGGCAAGGCCTCGGCCGAGTGCCCGTGCGAGCAGCTCGACAGCGAGGACATGCTCTTCCTGCTCTACACCTCGGGCTCCACCGGCAAGCCCAAGGGCATCGTGCACACCAACGGTGGGTACATGGTCTACACCTACCTGACCAGCAAGTACACCTTCAACCTGATCCCTAACGATCAGGGTGGGCAAGATCAGGTCTTCTGGTGCACGGCCGACTGTGGCTGGATCACCGGGCATTCCTACATCGTCTACGGCATCCTGCCCAACCGCGTGCCGACCGTGATGTATGAGGGCGGCCCGGATTACCCCAACGGCGCACGCTTCTGGCAGATGGTCGACCGCCACAAGGTCACGCAGTTCTACACCGCGCCCACGGCCATCCGCGCGTTCATGAAGTGGGGCGACGAGCACCCCGCGTCGTGCAAGCTCGATTCGCTGCAGGTGCTGGGCACCGTGGGCGAGCCCATCAACCCCGAGGCGTGGATGTGGTACCGCAACACCATCGGGCGCGGCGTGTGCCCGATCGTCGATACCTACTGGCAGACCGAGACCGGCGGGCATGTCATCACACCCCTGCCGGGCGCGGTGCCCACGACACCCGGCAGCTGCACGCACCCGGCCTTCGGCATCGATGCGGCCGTCGTGAACACCGACGGCGAGGAGCAGCCCGCCAACACCGGCGGGCTCATGGTCATTCGCAAGCCCTGGCCCGGCATGCTCCGCGGCGTGCACGGCGACCGCCAACGCTTCATCGACACCTACTGGAGCACCGTGAAGATCAACGGGCAGCCCGTCTACACCGCCGGCGATGGCGCGCGGCGCGACGCGAACGGCAACTTCTGGATCATGGGCCGCATCGACGATGTCATCAATGTCTCCGGGCACCGCATGGGCACGATGGAGGTCGAGAGCGCGCTGGTGGCGCATGAGAGCGTGGTGGAGGCGGCCGTGGTGGGCATGCCCCACGAGATCAAGGGCACCGGCATCGCCGCGTTCGTGAC
>CAYQRD010000035.1:0-21768 GCA_964419845.1 uncultured Phycisphaeraceae bacterium | reverse complement strand
GATCATCCGATCGAAGAAGCTGCGCAGCATATCGAGCTTCTCGTCCTCGCTCGGGAACAGGTCGCTCAGGTCGATCGCCGCGACCGCGTCCTCGTCGCCCGAGTCGATGCTCTGTTCGATCACGCGCTGCTGCAGCGCCCACGCGTAGCGGAACAGCCACGGGTTGCTGAACGAGCCGCGCCCGATCATCACGCCCGCGCAGCCGGTCGTGTGCAGCATGCGGATGACATCGGTCTCGTGCTTGATATCACCGTTCCCGATCACGGGGACATCCGGGAACCTCTCACGCACATCATCGACCACGCGTTTGATCCCCAGCAGATCGCACGATCCCTTGAACTTCTGCTCGGTGGTCCTGCCGTGCACCGTGATCATCGACGCGCCGCGTTCGATCAACCCGAGCGAGAGCTTGCTCGCGATCCCCGCGTCCTTGGCCTGCTCGTCCCAGCCCAGGCGCATCTTGGCCGTCAGCGGCACATGCCCCGGCATCGCGGCACGAACCTTCTCAAAGATCGCGAAGGTGTTGCCCAGGTCGCACATGAGCATCGACCCGCCGTTCTTCTTGGTGACCTTGTCGACCGGGCAGCCCATGTTGATGTCCACGACCGTCGCCCCGTGCTCGGCGCACCAGGCCGCTCCCTCGGCCAGGATGTCCGGATCGGAGCCGTAGAGCTGCATGCCGATGGGCTTGTCCAGCTCGTTGGTCTGGGCGAGGTCCTTGGTGGTCTCGGCGCTGAGCAGCAGCCCCTTGGGGCTCAGCAGGTCGGTGCAAGCCAGCCCCACCCCGCCCAGTTCGCGGCAGGTGATCCGCCACGCCAGCTCGCACCAGCCCGCGATGGGCGCAAGCAGCAGATTCGATTCGAGCTGAACCGTGCCATCGGGTGCCTGGAGCTTGAGCGGCTGGGCGATCACGAGCAGATAATAACCCGAAGTCCTTGCCGGGGAATGATTTAGTTGAGCACTCGCAGAATGATGAGCAGGGCGATGCCCGCCATGATCCCCGCGAAGATGTCGTCGAGCAGGATGCCCCAGCCGCCAGCGATCTTCTGCATCGCCCCGGCGGGCCAGGGCTTGAGGATGTCAAAGGCCCGGAACAGAAAGAACGCACCCATGACCGCGCCCATCGTGGTCATCGGGCAGTTGCAGATCCCCGCGGGGATGAACATGAGCGTCAGGCACTGCCCGGCGGTCTCGTCTGCAACGACCTCGGACGGGTCCTTGCCCCACTTGGCCTCGGCCTCATGACCGAGCAGCACGCACGCACCGCAGTAGATGAGACAGATCAGCGAGAGCACCAGGTAATAAACCCAGGCATCCGGATGGCCCGGCCCGACCCCCAGCAGCAGGAGGGGATACGCAATGACGATGGGTGGCAGCGATCCCCAAGTGCCCGATGCGGGCCGCATATAGCCCAGACCGCCGGTCGTGAGCAGCATCTCGCTGGGGCGTGACATCGTGATCATGGTTGTATCCCTATTTCAATGAAAGAGTTAGCGCTTCTTGGCGCTCTGGCCGCCCTTGTTGCTCTTGGGACGCGGCTTGGCCGGTGGGCCTGCGACTTTGGTCGGCTTGCGGGCTTTCTTCCCACGCATCACCTCGAGCATTCGGGCATTCTCCTCGATCGTGTGGCGCAGCGCCTGTCCGATGTACGGGAGTCCCGACAGGACCGTGGTCACCAGCGTCGCCCAGACCAATGCGAGGATGATCAGGCGTCCCGTGCTCCCCGGCGTGGGCGATCCGAGCGCAACGATCAGCAGGATGATCGGGACAGAGATGCTCTGGAGGATCATCTTGGCCTTCCCCATTGATCCGGCAGAGAAATCGACCCCTTCGGCCTCATAGACGCCGCGGATCGAGGTGACCAGCAGTTCACGCAGGAGCATCGCCACGACCATCCAGCCCGCAACGGCGGTGATCTGGAACGGTGTATCGTTGGGCATCAGCGTGGCGCGAAAGCCCGGTGTGGCGAGCATGACAAAGCCGCCGAGGATCAGCAGCTTGTCCGCCATGGGGTCCATGATCCGACCGAAGCGGGTGATAGCGCCCCACTTGCGGGCCAGATGCCCGTCGAGCGCATCGGTGATCGCCGCGATCACGAACACGATCACCGCCGCGATGATCAGGCCCGAGGACGGGTGGGCAAGCTCGCCAAGTCGATCAATATCAGTAGGTTCCGTGCTCAGTGTGCGGGGATCGACCCCCGAGAGCAACCCCACAAAGACCCACGCGAGCACGACCCGCAGGATCGTGAGCAGGTTGGGGATGTGAACCTTCCGGTCGGGCTGCTGTTGCATCATCACTTTGGGTGCGTTCATGGCGACGATGATAGTGCCCGTTCACGCTCGATGTCGCGTCGATGCTCGAATCCGGCACCGATCTGAAAACGGAATCAGACCCGCGTTTGGCGTGCATGAATGGGGTTGGTGAGTGGAAGCCAACACCCGGCGGCTCTATCCTCACCCTCACGGAAACACACGCGCTCTGCGTGTGCGATATCGGGCAACGGGGTCGAAGCGGTCACAACACGCACGGCGTCGTCCTCCCGGTTGGCTGTGGCACTGGGTGGGACGGTCTGCCCCGTGATGAAGTCGCGATTCACGCCCGCTTCCGGGCACGAAAGAGGCACGGTGGAACAGATCATCGATCCGATCGCGTTGTACCTCATCTGCGGGCTCGGCGCTGCAGGCATCGCGTTTGCGCTGCCACGGCGCGACCGCGACGGGGGACGCACGCTGACAATCGTGGGGGGGTTGCTGCTCGCGATCGCCTTCGGCGGCGCGGCTCTGCTCATGGGACTGCGGGCGAGCCACAACTCCGCCGCACTGCCCAACATCTTCTTCTATCCGTTCGCGGCCATCGGGCTGGGCGCTGCCCTCCGCATGATCACGCACAAGCGCCCTGTCTACTCGGCGCTCTACTTCATCATGACCATCATCGCCAGCTGCGGCATGTACCTGCTGCTCTCGGCCGAGTTCATGGCTTTCGCGCTCGTCATCATCTACGCCGGCGCGATCCTCATCACCTACCTCTTCGTCATCATGCTCGCGACCCAGGCCCCCACCGGCGACAAGGACGAGCTGCTCGACGAGGTGGACGCAGAGGCGCGTGAACCGATCCTCGCGTGTGCCATCGGGTTCGTTCTCGTTGGTCTGCTCACCGCCGCGATGTTCCGCGGCATCGGCGACCTGCCCCAGCCCGGCAACGGGGCCACACTCGCGCAGGCACAGAATCAGGTGCTGGCCCAACTCCCGAAGAAGATCGACAAGGAGCTCGCGCGTCAGGGACTGCTCGAGGGCGGCTGGCGCGTCGCACGCGATCAGGAAACCGGTCAGGCGGTCATCGATGTGGACGCACGCACCATCACGCTCGAACTCGTCGACGGCAAGGATTCCCACGGGCATCCCAACATCATCGCGACCCGCACGCTCACCAGCGATGAGTGGCCCGAATCGCTCAGCGCCAACAACCTCGACCGACTCGGATACAACCTGCTCAACGACCATCCCATGATGATCGAGATCGCCGGCATCATCCTGCTGATGGCCATGCTCGGTGCCACCGTGCTCGCACGCAAGCATGTCGAGCTCGAGGAAGACCTCAAGGCGGCGCAGGCACGCAAGCTCGGTGCCTACATGGGTGACGAACCACAAGGGGGTGCGGCATGATGGAATCGCTCACGCTCGCACAGCTCGCGTTCCCCGAAGAGATGGGCCCATCGGTGCTCGCGCCGTACCTGTTCGTTTCGACGGCCATGTTCGCCATCGGGCTCATCGGCTTCCTCACCCGCAAGAACATGATCATCATGTTCCTCTGCACCGAACTCATGTTCCAGGCCGCCGGACTCGCGCTGATCGCTTTCGGTCGTCACCATCTGGGCAGCGACGGACAGACCTTCGTCATCTTTGTCCTCTGCGTCGCGGCCGCCGAAGCCGCCATGGCCCTCGCCCTCGTCGTGCTGCTCTTCAGGCACCGTGAAACACTCAGCGCTTCGGCCTGGAAGGAACTCAACGGATGATCACTTCTTCGTTGTTCACCTCGCTCAACGCGTCGCTGGGGTCCGGGCTCGCACTGCTCGCGCCTGAAACGGGCGCGCACGGGGGAGACGGGCACGCCGCCGCTGCATCAGCACACCTAGAGCATCTCGTCTCGCATGTGGGTCATGGGCCCAAGTGGATCCTGCTGATCCCCTTCCTGCCCCTGCTGGGCTTCGTGCTCAGCGCGATCTACGCGGCGCTGGGTGTCAAGTCCAAGCTCCCCGCCTGGACCACCGTCGCCCTGCTCATCGTTTCCTTCGGCGCCGCGCTCAACATGTTCCTGAGTTTCGATGGCACGCCCTACACCGTGCAGGCCTTCGAATGGTTCAACCTGCACTACGGCGAGAAGCACTTCGTCGCCAACTTCTCCTTCTATGTCGACAAGCTCACCATCCTCTGGATGCTGTTTGTCACCGGGCTGGCCACGCTCATCGCGCTCTACGCCAGCGAGTACATGTCGCACGATCAGGGCGCGGGCTACTGCCGCTTCTTCGCCGCCTTCGGGCTCTTTGTGTTCTCGATGTCCTGCCTGGTCATGGGCGACAACCTCATCATGCTCTACCTGGGCTGGGAGGGCGTGGGCCTGTGTTCGTACCTGCTCATCGGCTATTTCTACAAGAAGCCCAGCGCCGTCGCCGCCGCCAAGAAGGCCTTCATCGTCAACCGAATCGGTGACCTCGGTCTCGCGCTGGGCGTCTACCTGACCTTTGTGCACTTCGGCACCGTGCAGTACAGCGAGCTCTTCCAGAGCGCCCAGCTGCACCAGTACATCAACGCCGCCGCCGTGGGCGATTTCTCGGGCATCCCGGGCGCCGCCCAGTGGATCGCACTGCTGCTGATGGTCGGCGCGTTCGGCAAGTCGGCCCAGTTCCCGCTGTATGTCTGGCTGCCCGACGCGATGGAAGGCCCGACCCCGGTGTCGGCGCTGATCCACGCCGCGACGATGGTCACCGCGGGTGTCTACCTCATCGCCCGCATGTACCCGCTGTTCCTCGTCAGCGAGCACGCGCTGCCGACCGTCGCCTGGGTTGGCACCATCACCGCCGTGCTCGCCGCGACCATCGGCATGGCCCAGTTCGACATCAAACGCATCATGGCCTACTCGACCGTGTCACAGCTCGGCTATATGTTTGCTGGCCTCGGGCTGCTGACGACCACGGGTGCGGCGTTCCATGTGCTCACGCACGCGTTCTTCAAGGCGCTGCTGTTCCTCGCCTGCGGTGCCGTCATGCACGGCTTCGCCGGCCAGCTCGACCTGCGCAAGCTCTCGGGCGTCGCGTGGATGAAGGGCTGGGGCATCGTCGGTGTCACCATGCTCGTTGGCTGCATGAACCTCGCGGGTCTGCCATACATCACCAGCGGCTTCTACTCCAAGGACATGATCCTCGCCGAGGCGTTCATCACCCCCGGCTACTCGCTCATCGGATGGTTGCTGGTCGCCACCGCGATCCTCACCGCCTACTACACCTTCCGCGTCTACTTCCGCGTCTTTGTGGGCCCGCAGCACGCCGAGCCTGGCGATGAGCACCACGACGATCACGCACACGGCGAAGAACACAACCACGACGCCGGTCAGCACGGCGATCACCACGCAGATCACTTCCACCCGCACGCGCCGGGCTGGGCGATCAACACCGTGCTGATCATCCTCGCCTGCGCCTCGATGCTCGCGATCTCGCTCGCCTACATCCAGAAGGAAGAATCGCACGGCTGGGTCGGCTCAATGGTCGCCGAGTCTTCCGCGAGCTTCCACTCGCCATACGCAGAAGCCGCCCACCACGCCCATGTCGAGCACACCGAGATGCACGCCGTCGACGGCCCTGTCGGGCACGGGACACCCGGCACCGTGTTCGGCATGGACGCGCATCAAGGCATGATCCTGATCTCGGGTCTGGGTGCGATCTTCGGCGTGCTGGTCGCTGCCTACTTCCACGGCCCCAAGGGCTGGCAGGGGCTCTTCCTCGGCGGGCGAGTCAACAGCCACCAGTGCCGAATGGACGCGATCGCCAAACGCGCCGGCCCCATCCCCAAGTGGGCCGAGAACAAGTGGTATGTCGATGAGTTCTATCACGCACTGCTGGTCACGCCCCTGCGCGTCATCTCGCATGTGTTCCACTGGATCGACAAGCTGCTCATCGACGGCCTGGTCAATGTCTTCGGGTTCCTCCCGCGCGTGTTCGCCTGGATCATCCGGCCCAGCCAGTCGGGCGTGCTTCAGGGCTACGCCGTGAGCATGGCGGGCGGCCTGGCCGTGATCCTCTTCGTGGTGCTTGTGATCGTGATGCGAGCAGGAGGTGCTTCATGAGTCTTGAAGTCTGGTCACTGCTCGCTCTGATCTTCTTCCCTGCATTGGTGGGGATCCTGATCGGGCTCGTCAAGAATGCAGATAACGCGTACCGCATCGCGCTCGCAACAACCATCGCGTTGTGCGTCCCCGCGATCGCGCTGCTCGCAAACTTCGATTTCTCGCAAAGCGCCACGACCCAGTTCGCCCACAGCGTGAGCTGGGTGTCCGGGCTCGGGCTCGAGTTCTCGATCGGCATGGACTCGGTCTCGCTGCTGCTCATCCTGCTCAGCGTCCTGCTTGGTCCGATCGTTGTGCTCGCGTCCAAGACCGCGATCACCGGCGACAAGCGCATGTACTACGCGTGGCTCACCGTGCTCCAGGGCGCGATGGTCGGCGTCTTCGCCGCCCAGGACCTGCTGCTCTTCTACATCTGCTTCGAGTTCACGCTCCTGCCGATGTTCATCCTCATCCGCAAGTACGGCTCGACCAACCGCATCGCGGCATCGACCAAGTTCTTCCTCTACACCTTCACCGGCTCGATGCTCACGCTCGCGGGTCTGGTCTATGTCGTCTGGTTCGTCGCACAGCCCGAGCAGTACGGCAGCTGGACGCTCAACATCCCGCTGCTGACCGCCTACGCGGGCCAGATGTCGATGGTGGAGCAGGGCTGGGTCCTTGCGGCCATGCTCGCGGGCTTCGCCGTCAAGGTCCCGCTGTTCCCGTTCCACACCTGGCTACCCCTTGCCCACACCGAAGCACCCACCGCCGGCTCGGTGATTCTGGCCGGCGTACTGCTCAAGCTGGGCACCTACGGCTTCTATCGCTTCGCCATCCCGCTGGCGCCCCAGGCGTTCTTCGAGTACGCCCCGGCCATCGCGGTGCTCGCCATCATCGGCATCATCTACGCCGGGCTCATCTGCTGGGTGCAGACCGACATCAAGAAGCTCGTCGCGTATTCCTCTGTCAGCCACCTTGGTTTCTGTATCCTCGGCTTGGCCGCGCTCAATGTCACCGGCTTGAGCGGCTCGATCCTGTACATGCTCAGCCACGGCTTCTCGACCGGCGGCTTGTTCCTCATGATCGGATTCATGTACGAGCGCTACCACACCCGTGACATGAACACGGTGGGTGGGCTCGCATCCAAGATGCCCGTCTGGGCGACCTTCATGGTCTTCTTTGCCATGGCCTCCGTCGGCCTGCCCGGGCTCAACGGCTTCCCGTCCGAGCTCCTGTGCCTGATCTCCGCCTTCCAGTCCGACGCCGCGTGGTCCGCCGCCGGCGAACCGGGCGCGTGGGGTTCATCATTGGGCCCATGGTTCGCCGTCTTCGCCGGCACCGGCATGGTCATCGCCGCGATGTACCTGCTCTTCATGGTCGGCAAGATCTGCTTCGGCCCGCTCCGTGAGCCCGAAGACCACCACCCGCACGACGAACTCCCGACCGACCTGAACATGCGCGAAATCGCCACCCTCACGCCGCTGGCGATCGGCTGCATCCTCTTCGGCCTCCAGCCCACCATGCTCCTCGACGCAATCAACGAGCCGGTGAACAACACCGTCCGCCTCGTCGAGATCGCAAACGGGCTTGAGTCGACCGAGCCGATGACACGACCGGTCATCGATCAAGACCACACCAACGACCACGGGGGCGCCTCACATGACTGAGAAACTCGCGATCCTCTGGCCTGAGATCTTCCTCTTCATCGCCACCTGCCTCGTGATGATCACCGGGCAGTGGCCCAGCCGCGCCATCCGCCAGTTCACGCCGTGGATCTGCGCCGTCGCGCTCATGCTCGCGTTCTTCGCGGCCATGACCTCGCCCGCAACCCAGGGCATGTTCCCCGCCATCGTGCCCTACGCCAAGATGGTCATCGCCTTCGTCGGCCTGCTCATCCTCCTGCTGCTCTCGGGCACTGTCGATCGCAAGCTCGAAGCCGATGTCGACAAGGGCAGGAAGTTCCAGTCCATCCGCTCCAACCGCGGCGAGTTCTATGCCTTCTTCATGTTCTCGCTCACCGGGCTCATGCTCACCGCGTCCGCCGACGACCTCATCTGGCTCTTCCTCGCCCTCGAGCTCACCTCACTGCCGACCTACATCATGGTCGCCATGTCACGCGACGAGGACAGCTCGCTCGAAGCCGCCGTCAAGTACTTCTTCCTCGGTGCCCTCGGTGCCGCGATCTTCCTCTACGGCTTCGCACTGATCTACGGCGCCACCGGCACCACCAACCTCAACGAGATCGCCGCGGTCTTTGCAAACGACGGCATCTCCTCGATCGGCATGATGGGCCTGCTCGTCGCCGTCATCGGCGTATCGTTCAAGATCGCCGCGGTCCCCATGCACTTCTACACGCCCGATGTGTACCAGGGCGCAGCCTCGCCCGTCTCGGCGATGCTCGCCTTCGTCCCCAAGACCGCGGGCTTCCTCGCGTTGATGCTGCTGCTGGGCACCGCCGGCTGGGCGGATGGGCATCTCCCGATGCCGCTGGAGGCCACCCTGTGGATCATGGCCGCATTGACCATGACCGTGGGCAACATCCTCGCGCTGCTCCAGAGCTCGGTCAAACGCATCCTCGCCTACTCCTCGATCGCCCACTCGGGCTACATGCTCGTGGGCATCATCGCCGGCCCGGGTCTGCCCGCCGGGCCCTTCTACGAGAACGGTCTGGCCGCCGTGCTCTTCTATCTCTTCACCTACGGCGTCATGACCGTGGGCACCTTCGCCGTCCTCGCCTCGCTCGAGCACCGCAACGGCAAAGAGGCCGACCACATCGACGACATCCGCGGCATCTGCAAGTCACACCCCGTGCTGGGCTGGACCTTCGTCATCACCGTCCTGTCCACGCTCGGCTTCCCGCCGCTGCTCGGGTTCATCGGCAAGCTGGGCCTCTTCACCTCGGGCATCGCCGCGGGCCACTACGCCCTGATCGTGATCCTCGGCATCAACTCGGCCATCGCCGCCTGCTACTACCTCCGACTCGTCGCCGTCGCCTACATCGACGACAGCGAGAAGGCCAAGGATCCGGTCTACCCCACACCCTTCTTCCTCCGCCCCATGGCCGGCGTCCTCAGCGCCGGCGCGGTGCTGTTCTTCATGGTCTTCTCGGGCCCGGTCGTCGATGGTGCGATGAACGCCGCGTCGTATGTCGCCCCCACCCCAAGCGAGCACCACGGAGACCACGACAACGGGCACGCTCAGGAAGACCCTAGCATCGTCGATGAGGTCGCCCTTGTCGGCGAACCTCACGAAGACTGATCCCGAAGGGGACACATGCTCGACGCGATCTTCACATCGCTTCTGCCCGCTCTCTCCGAGCCCGCCTCGGTCGGCGCTGCGACCACGCCCGCCGATGTCGCGTATTTTTCGTTCGCCGGGCTGACCGCACTGCTCACGCTCACCGTGCTCGAGGTTGTGCTCGGCGTAGACAATGTCGTCTTCATCGCGATCCTCACCGACAAGCTCCCGCCCGAAAAGCAGGGCCGGATCCGGACCATCGGATTGCTGCTGGCGATGGTCATGCGCCTGGTGCTGCTCGGGCTCGCCTACTGGATCGTGCGCCTGACCGAGCCCTGGTTTACGATCATGGACCGCGAGTTTTCGGGCAAGTCCCTGCTGCTGCTCGGCGGCGGGCTGTTCCTGATCTTCAAAGCCGTGCTCGAACTCCATCATCTCGTCGAGGACGGCGGGGCCCACAAGGACGACCCGCACGCCCGACCGGGCATGAAGAAGGCCGCCGCAACCGTCGGCTCCGTGCTCGTGCAGATCATGATGCTCGACCTGGTCTTCTCGCTCGACTCGGTGATCACCGCCGTGGGCATGACCAGCAACTACTGGATCATGGCGACCGCCGTCGTGATCGCGATCGGGGTCATGCTCGGCTTCGCCGGCCCCATCGCCCGCTTTGTCAACACCCACCCGACGATGAAGACACTGGCGCTCTCGTTCCTTGTGCTCATCGGCGTCCTGCTCGTTGCCGAAGGGATCGGCGAGCACTTCAACCGCGGCTACATCTACTTCGCGATCGTCTTTGCCTTCGTGCTCGAGATGATCAACATGAAGGCCGGCGCACGACGAAAGGGCAGCATCCCCCGCGTCCCCGGATCAGATAAAGAAACCTAATCTGGGTGCCACTACTCGCCGTCTTCGGCGCAGTAGTGCGGTTCCACAAGAGTCATCCAAGACACGACTGCGCCGCTTCGCGTCGAGTAGTGGCACCCCTTCATCACTCCCTCGGCTTCAACACCATCACCGCGTGCGGCCCGATCCCCTCGATCTCAAACACCCCGCCCACGATCGCGAACCCAAGCTTCTGATAGAAGCCGAACGCTTTCTCGCGTGCGTTGCACCAGATCGGATCGGGCGATTCCCCCCAGACCCGGTCCCGCGCCTGCTCAACAAGCAGCCGCCCCAGCCCCGTCCCACGCGCCTCGGGCACCGACGCCATCCCACGGATCCGCCACACACGCGGCTCAACCATCGGATCACTCGGCGGCTGCGCGTGACGGTACATCGACAGGATCGCCAGCAACTCGCCCGATGCGCTCACCGCGCCCAGATGAAAGGTGTCCGCGTCGTCATCGCCCGGGTAGACCAGCTCCTCGGGGCGCTGGTGGGGGCGCAGCACACGCTGGCGCACCGGACGCGTTTCCGCTGCGCTCAGCTCACGGATCTCATGACTCATGCGATGATGCTCCAGCCAGGTGACGCTCGATCGCGTCAAGGAAGGTCCGCCCGAACTCATCGAGCTTCTTCTGCCCGATGCCGCGGATCCCCAGCAGCTCGTGCCGGTTCGTCGGCTTGCTGAGCGACAGCTCCACCAGCGTCGAATCGTTGAACACCACATACGGCGGCACGCCCCGCTCCTCGGCCAGCGACTTGCGGAGCGTTCGCAACGATTCGAACAACGCCTTCTCGTCCTCGTTCATCGGACGCCGCGACACCACACGCGAAGCACGCGTGCGACGGTTCCGCTCGCTCTTCTCGCTGCCCGTGCCGATGGGACGCGCCAGCGAGATCGGTTCGAGCCCCTTCATGACACCGACGCCGCAGTCACCGAACGCCAGCGTCTCGAAGCGGTCGTCGACCACACGACGCAACGCATCGGCAGCGATCAGCTGATCGATGAACGACATGACCTCCGCCTTGCGCCGATTGCTCAGCATCCCGTGTACACGCAGCGTGTTGTGCCCGTAGTCCTTGATGCGCTGGGTCTCGCCGCCCCGAACGATGTCACAGATGTGCGATGCGCCGTAGCGTTCGCCTGTGCGGGCCACCGCGCTGAGAATAATCTGGCCGATGCGCTTGGCGTCCTCCTCCTGCGCCGTCTCGCCCAGGCACACATCGCACGCCCCGCAATCGGCCTGTCCCTCGGGCGGGGTGTACGACTGCCCGAAGTGCTCGGTGAGGTACTTGTGGCGGCAACTGAAGCTCGCAACGAAGCGTCGCATATCGCGGACAAGCTGGATCTGCGCGCTGGGGTCGATGCCCGAGTCATTCGCGTTCATCTCGATCAGACGCTCCCAGCGTCCGCCGTCGCTGGGCGAATAGAGCAGCAGGCACTCGGCATCGAGCCCGTCACGCCCGGCCCGCCCCGTCTCCTGCTGATACGCCTCGATGCTCTTGGGCATGCTCGCGTGCACCACCAGACGCACATTGCTCCGGTCGATCCCCATCCCGAACGCCACCGTCGCCACAACGATGTCCAGCGTTTCGTTGCTGAACGCCTGCTCGATGTTGTGCCGGTCACTCACGCCCAGCCCCGCGTGGTACGCGTCGGCATCCAGCCCCAGCTCCCGCAGCTCGCCCGCGATCTTCTCCGTGTCCCTGCGGCTCAGGCAGTACACGATGGCCCCACCCCCGTCGCCCGCGCTCGCGTGACGACCGACCGCCGCCGCGATCTGCTGGGCCGCGTTCTCCCGGGCCTGCACGCGGTAGGTCAGGTTTGGGCGATCGAACACCCCGACCATCACCTCCGGCTCACGCAGCCCCAGCTGCTTGATGATGTCCTGCTGCACCTTGGGCGTCGCCGTCGCCGTGAACGCCTGAACGCTCACGCCCGGCGCCACCTGCCGAAGCTCGGCGATGCGTCGATACTCCGGGCGGAAATCATGGCCCCACTGGCTGATGCAGTGCGCCTCATCGATCGCGATGCAGCCCAGCCGGTCCTGATCGCACAGGATCCCGAGCAGCGTCTTGAACGAGCTCGTCACGATCCGCTCGGGAGCCGCGAGCACCAGATCCAGTTCGCCAGTGACGAGCTGTCTGGCGATGTCCTTCGTCTCATCGAGCTCCAGCCCCGAGTGCATCGCCGCCGCCCTGTAGCCCTGCAGCTCAAGCCCCCGCACCTGATCCCGCATCAGCGCGATCAGCGGCGACACCACGATCGTGGCCTTCCCCGTGATCAGCGGCGGCACCTGATAGCACAGACTCTTGCCACCGCCCGTGGGCAGCACCGTCAGGCAGTCACGCCCCTCGATCCCGGCGCGGATCGCACGCATCTGCATCGGCCGTAGCTCGTCGTAGCCCCAGACACGTAAAACCGCTTCGCGGATCGCGTTGCCAGTCTCGTCCGTGAGTGGTTGTTCGGTGCTCGTCCGTGTCACAGCATGCAGTATAGAACCACAGGATTGGGCCTGCTCGCCAAAGGTTTCGCCGGATTCACGCGAGAAAATCGTCCTCGCCTTGCCGTTCTCGGACCATCATCCTATAACTAGAATGGTTCCAAAGAGGAGAAAGCCATGACTGACCAGAACGACCCAAAGTGCCCGTTTATGACCACCGCAGACGGCAACCCGATCGCCAATCAGAACGCCATGACCGCCGGCCCGCGTGGCCCGCTGCTGATGCAGGATGTCGCGCTGCTTGAGCAGATGCAGCACTTCAACCGTGAACGCATCCCCGAGCGCGTCGTTCATGCCAAGGGCAGCGGCGCCTTCGGCACATTCACCGTCACGCACGACATCACCAAGCACACCAAGGCCGCACTCTTCAGCGAGGTGGGCAAGAAGACCGAGGTCCTCGCACGCTTCTCAACCGTCGCCGGCGAGAAGGGGGCCGCCGACGCCGAACGCGATGTGCGCGGCTTCGCACTCAAGTTCTACACCGAGGAGGGCAACTGGGACCTTGTCGGCAACAACACGCCCGTCTTCTTCGTGCGTGATCCATACAAGTTCGCCAACTTCATCCACACCCAGAAGCGCGACCCCAAGACAAACATGCGTGACATGGACATGCAGTGGGACTTCTGGTCGCTCTGCCCCGAGTCGCTCCATCAGGTCACCATCCTCTTCAGCGATCGCGGAAGGCCCGTCGGCTACCGCAACATCAACGGCTACGGCAGCCACACATACTCCTTCGTCAACGACGAGGGCGAACGCGTCTGGTGCAAGTTCCACTTCAAGACCAATCAGGGCATCAAGAACCTGATGGACGACGAGGGCGACGAGCTCATCGGTGCCAACCGTGAGAGCTCGCAGGACGACCTCTTCAACGCCATCGAGAAGGGCGATTTTCCCTCCTGGACCCTCAAGGTCCAGATCATGACCCAGAGCGAAGCTCAGGAATGGGAACAGAAGACCGGTTGGAACCCCTTCGACCTTACCAAGGTCTGGCCACACGCCGATTTCCCTGTCCACGAGGTCGGGCAGCTCGAGCTCAACCGCAACCCGGAGAACTACCACGCCCAGATGGAGCAGGCCAGCTTCAGCCCCAGCGCGCTCGTCCCCGGCATCGGCCCAAGCCCGGACAAAATGCTCCAGGCGCGGCTCATGAGCTACGCCGACGCGCACCGCTACCGTGTGGGCAACAACTACCACCAGCTCCCCGTCAACCGTCCAAAGTGCCCGGTCTTCAACAGCCAGCGCGACGGGCAGATGGCCACCGCCGAAGACTACGGCTCACGCGCCAACTACTGGCCAAGCTCCCGTGAGGGCATGCCCGATGTTGCGCCCAAGTATGCCGACCCCGCGTGGGACCTCGGGCAGACCATCGTCGATCGATTCGACAGCACCGTCGATCACGACGACTACACCCAGGCTGGCAACCTCTTCCGCATGTTCGACGATGCGCACCGCGATCGGCTCGCGACCCGCATCGCCGGCGTGCTGGGTCAGGCACGCCAGGAAGTCCAGATGCGACAGCTCTGCCACTTCTTCCGTGCCGATGAAGACTACGGCAAGCGCGTCGCCCAGAAGCTGGGCATCGATGTCGAAGCAATGATGTCCGGCGCGGGTGCATAATCACGCGTTGATACACGAAACTGAGATACACCATGCGGGCACAGCGAAAGCGTGCCCGCTTTTCATGTGCGGACCGCTCACCCGGATACCATCACTTCATGCACGCTGACGATCAACACGCACTCGCACATACACTCCAAACGGCCTGCGATCATGTCGGGCTGGGTGAATC
Organism: uncultured Phycisphaeraceae bacterium; assembly: GCA_964419845.1. Lineage (GTDB taxonomy): Bacteria > Planctomycetota > Phycisphaerae > Phycisphaerales > UBA1924 > UBA1924. Next base: position 7,038 of record CAYQRD010000035.1, on the reverse strand, counting down.
GTTCACGCGCGCGTTCGCGCTCGCGGACCTGTGCGCGCAGTCCGGGGAAGCGGTGGGGCACGCATCGCTCGACGATGCCGCCCAGCAGATCGCCGCGATGGACCTCGCCCCGATCGGCGGGCTCATCCGCGTCGGAACCGCCCACTTCCACCTGATGAACAAGGCCGAGCAGATCAACATCATCCGCGTGAACCAGCGCCGCGAACGCGAGAGCGAGGGGGGAGCCCCGCGCCCGGAGTCGATCGACGAGGCGATGGTGCGCCTGCAACAGCACGGCCGCAGCGTCGAACGCGTATCCCAACTCCTCAACGATCTCGATATCCAACCAACGCTCACCGCCCATCCCACCGAGACCCGTAGGCGGACCGTCCTCGACAAGCAGACCGACATCGCCCAGTGCGTCGTCGCCCTGCGTGCCCAGGACCTGAGCAAGCGACAGCGCGAGGACATCACGCAGCGCCTCGACCGCATCGTCTCGGTGCTGCTGCTCACCGACGAGATCCGCGCCCAGCGCCTCGGTGTCCCAGACGAGGTCATCAACGGCATCTACTTCCTGAGCACCACCATCTGGGAGACCGTGCCCCGCCTGATCCGCGACATCGTCCACGCCGCCCGACGGGCGTTCGGGCCCGAGCAGGCCACCATCGTCGCCAACGATCTCCCCGCGCTGCTCCGCTACCGCTCATGGATCGGCGGCGACCGCGACGGCAACCCCTTCGTCACCGCCGAGGTCACACGCGACACACTCCGACGCATGTCCCAGGCCGTGCGAGAGCGCTGGGACGCGGACCTGGGGAATCTCCGCCACGCCCTGAGCGTCTCCACGCGTCGGGCCGATCTGGGCGATGAGCTCGGGCCAAGGATCGAGCGGGACATGAACTGGGTCGACGACATCGACCACCTCGGGCAGCGCCGATACGAGCCCATCCGCGTCCGCCTCGCCCAGATGCAGTCACGCATCAGGGGCGACGACGCATACCGCTCATCGGACCTGCTCGATGACCTGCTGATGATCCGCCGGGCCCTGCACCACGCCGGGCTCGCCGATGTTGCCGAGTCTGGGCTGCTCAGCGATGCCATCGTCCGCGCCCGTGTCTTCGGGCTCCACCTGGCCACGCTCGACATCCGCCAGCACTCACGCGTGCACGAGCACGCCATCAGCGAGCTCCTTCGAATCTCCGGCGTGTGCGACGACTTCGCCGCACTCGACGAACCGGGCAAGCTCGAGCTGCTGCGGGCCGAGCTGCGCACACCGCGCCCGCTCATGCCCCGCGACATCACCCTGAGCGATGAAACCCGCGAGCTCCTCGACACCCTCAACGCCGTGCGCGAGGCCGTGCTGCGCGAGCCCGACACCGTCCGCTCATGGGTGATCTCCATGACGCACGATGTCAGTCACATGCTCGGCCTGCTGCTGCTCATGAAGGAGACCGGCCTCTTCCGCGCTGCGACAGGCACCAGCGAGCCGATGAGTCTGGTCCACATCGTCCCGCTCTTCGAGACCATCGACGACCTCCAGCGAGCGCCCTCGCTGATGCAAGAAACGCTCAGCGACGAGATCTTCCGCGCCCACCTCCAGACCATCTGCGCGGGCAACACACTCGAGCAGGAAGTCATGCTCGGCTACTCCGACTCCAACAAGGACGGCGGCTTCCTCATGGCCAATGTCGCCCTCGCCCGAGCGCAGCAGGCCGTGGCCGAGGTCTTCGAGCAGCAGGGCGTCCGCCTCCGCTACTTCCACGGGCGAGGCGGCACCATCGGCCGCGGCGGCGGCCGCGCCGGACGCGCCATCATGGCCGCGCCACCCAGCGCACGCACAGGCCGCATGCGCTTCACCGAGCAGGGCGAGGTCATCACCTTCCGCTACGCCATGCCCGACATGGCCCGCCGCCACCTCGAGCAGATCGTCCACGCCGCCCTGCTCGCCTCCTCCGATATCTGCGAGACCCAGCCCGACGAGGGGTTCGATGAACTGCTGCTCGATCTGGCGCGCAGCGCCAGGGACGCCTACCGAACCCTCATCGACGACGACGCGTTCTGGGAGTGGTTCGTCGCCGCCAGCCCCATCGAGCACATCGGCAACCTGCCCATCGCCTCGCGTCCCGTCTCTCGTGCCAAGGGCAAGGCCCTGACCTTCGACAGCCTCCGCGCCATCCCCTGGGTCTTCTCATGGATCCAGATGCGTGCCCTCGTGCCCGGCTGGTACGGCATCGGCACCGCGATCGCCAACGCCAGCGACGCCCAGCGCCAGACACTCCGGGAATCCAGCCAGCGCCCGCTCATCTCAACCATCCTCGAGAACGCATCGCAGGAACTCGCCCGCGCCCGCATGCCCATCCTCCATCGCTACGCCCTACCAGCGCCCGGCGGCGAGGCCATGTTCGAGCGTATCCACACCGAGCACGCCCGAGCGGCCCAGGCGATCCTCCACGCCACCGGCCACGACAACCTCATGGCCCACTCGCCCGTCGTCGGCCGTTCCATCCTCGAGCGCAACCCCATGACCGATGTCCTGCACCTGGCCCAGATCGAGCTGCTCCAACGCCACCGCGCCGCACAAAGCGACGAGCAACGCAGCGAGATCGCCCCCGTGATCCAGGCAAGCATCAACGCCATCGCCGCCGCCATGCAGTCCACCGGCTGACCATTCGTCGTCCGTTCGTATGGTTCCCACCCCGTTCGGGGCTCAGCGATCGCGCGATCTGCACGATCTGCAACGCGCGTCGGGTTTGAATCTTGAATACCGGTGCAGATATGCCACACTCAGCGCATGCCGGGCGCACTTCGCGAGCCGGCGAACACCTCCACAAGGAGCTGACCCATGGCAATGAAACCTGCCGCCCCCAAGACCGCGCCCGCAAAGCCCCAGGCCAACGCGAGCGCCAAGCCCGCACCCAAGCCCACCAAGAAGAAGTAAGCCAATCACACGCGAGCCCAACGGCTCGCGCACGCACAAGCCGCCCGGGAAGTGGGACCAAAACCACCGATCGGGCGGCTGTTTTTTTGGTGCGTCCATTATTTGAGTTTGATTCTGACGCGGACGATCAGGCGTCGGTGGTTGAGTGCAGGACTATCGAGTGTCCTCCCGGCACCTGATTGCCAATGACTCCCTCATAGATCGCGCACGCGCGATCGAGATCATCGACATGGATATCGCACCAGACGAAGCGGTTGTGTTTGGTGTTAATGTCAGACATGGTGTCCTCCTTCAGCAGAATCAGTTTTCAGCTTTCGGATAAACTCATCACGGTTTGCTTGGTCGCCAAACGCGTGGAACGGAATCGAGTAGACCAAGTTGTTCGGGAGCACCAGATGAACAGATACCCCGTTTTCTCTGATCGCCCTGAGACTCGTGGCAGGGAATGAAGTCTGAATCCCCTGTTCCACCCATTCCCACTCAACGCGATCATCTACGAGCCGAACCCGGTGCGGCCCGGTGGGTATCTTCTCAAGCGAGTTCATATATCGCTTGGTCTCTTTGTGCGCGAGCCGATCGAGCGATTGATCGCTGGGGTTCTTCAGCACAAGGAAGTACGCGAGGAGGCCAAAGATCAATACGCCGCCGCCGAGCGAGAAGGCGTCCTGCTCGTCCCAGCTGCTGAGCATAATCACGAGCACCGGGCAAAGGCCAATGAGCAGCATGGTTGTCATCGTACGCTTTCGGCCATACCGATAAAACGGCGATCTCATGATGCGCCGCATCTGAAAGCACATCGATTCGAACTGCTCCTGTTCGGTCTGGTTCCACTCATAAGCATGCATGAAATGAGTATACGAAAAAGGCACACCCAACGAGGTGTGCCTTTTCCTGGTTTCATGAGATGAATTCACTCACGCCATCTGCCGGCTCTCATTCAGCTTCTTCCGAATCACCGTGTGCAGAATCCCGCCGTTCTTGAAGTACTCGATCTCCACCGGCGTATCAATACGGCACACCGCGACGAACTCAAAGCCGCTCCCGTCGGGACGGGTGGCCTTCACCGTGACATCGCAGCGCGGCTCGACCGGCTCGGGCATCACGATGTCAAAGGTCTCGTCGCCCTTGATGCCCAGAGACTTGGCCGTCTGCCCGTCCTTAAAGACCAGCGGCAGCACGCCCATGAACACCAGGTTGCTGCGGTGGATGCGCTCGAAGCTCTCGGCGATGACCGCCTTGACGCCCAGCAGCAGCGTGCCCTTGGCCGCCCAGTCGCGGCTCGAGCCCATGCCGTAGTCCTTGCCCGCGACAACCACCAACGGCACACCCGCCGCCTTGTAATCCTGCGCCGCGTCGTAGATGTACTCGACCGGGGCCGACGACAGGTCATCGCCCTTGGTGAAGTTGCGCGTCCAACCGCCCTCGGGCTGGTTCGCCCCGTCCTTGGCGATCTGGTTCTTGACTCGCACATTGGCAAAGGTGCCCCGCGTCATCACGCGATCGTTGCCACGGCGCGAACCGAACGAGTTGAAGTCGCTCTGGCGCACACCCTGTGCAATCAGGTACTGCCCCGCGGGCGTCTCGGGCTCGATGCGCCCCGCCGGCGAGATGTGGTCGGTCGTCACCGAGTCGCCCAGCAGCGCCAGACAGCGTGCGCCGCCGATGGTGCCGAAGCCCGGTGCATCCTCGGTCATCCCCTCAAAGAACGGCGGGTTCTGGATATAGGTGCTGCTGTCCTCCCAGCCATACAACTCCGACTCGGAAACCGGAACCTTGTTCCAGGTCTCGTTCTCGGTGTACACGGCCCCGTACTTGCGCTCGAACTGTTCGGTCGTCACCGAGCTGTGCACCACCGAATCAATCTCCGCCCGCGTCGGCCAGATATCCTTGAGGTACACATCCTTGCCGTCCGGTGTCTGGCACAGCGGCTCGTTGTACACATCCACATCGATCCGGCCTGCCATCGCGTACGCAACAACCAGCGGGGGCGAAGCGAGGAAGTTCCCGCGAACCTCCGGGTGTACACGCCCCTCAAAGTTGCGGTTGCCCGAAAGGATCGACGCGACCGCGAGGTCGCCCTCCTTGATTGCCGCCTCGATCTCCGGCGGCAGCGGCCCCGAGTTGCCGATGCATGTTGTGCATCCGTACCCGACCGTGTTGAACCCGATCGCGTCAAGATCGGCACTCAGTCCCGACTTATCGAGGTACTCGGTCACCACCTTTGAGCCAGGTGCCAGTGAGGTCTTCACCCACGGCTTGCGCTTGAGCCCAAGCGCGTTCGCCTTCTTGGCCACCAGGCCCGCAGCGATCAGTACATCCGGGTTGCTCGTGTTCGTACAACTGGTGATCGCCGCGATCACCAGCGAGCCGTGCCGCAGCGTGGATTCATCGCCGATGTTCTCAGGGTGCGAGGCCGCGGTGTGCACCACTTTGGCCGTCGCGCCAACATCGCCCGCCTCCACGCCCAGCCCCTTGGGGCCCATCGGCGCGGTCAGCATCGTGTCCCACGCCGTGTGCAGGGCATCGAGATCGATACGGTCCTGCGGACGCTTGGGCCCCGCGACACACGGCTTCACGCTCGCCAGATCCAGCTCCAGCGTCGCCCCGAACTCGGGCTCGGGCGCGTCGGGCGTCCAGAAGAAGCCAGACGCCTTCGCCCACGCCTCGGTCAGCGCCACCTCTTCCTCGGTCTTGGCCGTGAACCGGAAGAACTCGATGGTCTTCTGGTCAATCGGGAAGAACCCGCAGGTCGCGCCGTACTCGGGCGCCATATTCGCGATCGTCGCGCGATCAGGGATGCTCAGCTCCGCCATGCCCTCGCCGAAGAACTCGACGAACTTCTCCACCACGCCGTGTGCTCGCAGCATCTGCGTGACCGTCAGCACCAGGTCCGTCGCCGTCGCGCCCTCGGGCAGCCTGCCCTTGAGCTTGAAGCCCACAACCTCGGGTGTCAGCATGTACACCGGCTGCCCGCACATCACGGCCTCGGCCTCGATACCACCAACACCCCAGCCCAGCACACCCACGCCGTTGATCATGGTCGTGTGGGAGTCCGTGCCCACCAGCGAATCCGGGTAGACCCACTCGGTCCCGTCCTGTTGCTTGGTCAGGCAGCCCCGCGCGAGGTATTCCAGGTTCACCTGGTGCACGATCCCCGTCGCCGGCGGCACCGCCCGGAAGTTGTCCAGCGACTCCTGACCCCACTTGAGGAACGAGTACCGCTCGTTGTTCCGCTCGAACTCCTTCTCCGCGTTGATGGTCAGCGCCACCCGCGTCGCAAAGTCGTCCACCTGCACCGAGTGATCGATGACCAGGTCGCACGCGACCGCCGGGTTGATCTGCTCGGGGTCGCCGCCGAGATTCTTCATCGCATCCCGCATCGCCGCCAGGTCAACGACACATGGGACACCAGTAAAGTCCTGCAGCACCACCCGCCCGGGCATGAACGGCATCTCCACGCTGTTGACCGATTTCGCGTTGTAGTTCGCCAGCCCCGAGATGTCGTCGTTGGTCACGATGAACCCATCGAGGTTGCGGACCATCGCCTCAAGCAGCACCCGGATCGAGAAGGGCATCTTCTCGATGTTCCCCACACCCTGCTCCTGCAGTGATTTGAGGTTGATGTAGCTGTAGTCGTTGCCGTTGACCGAAAGGGTCTCGCGAGCGTTGAACGGGTCGCCTGCCATGGTGTTGCTCCTTCGTGGATGTGGGGGATTCCTGAATCCACTGGAAGTATCGGGTTGATTCATCCATGAATCAAATCAATGCATTTTACTTGCTTCATCATTTGCATTGATGTTATGCGACCCGGTCGCAACGAGTTCACAGAAGATCAATCAGCATCTCTTCAAACACCGCCGATGCCCGGCTCGGCAATCGATCAAGCGTTCGCACGATTCCAAGACTGCGCGTCAGCCCACCATCCTTGCAGCGCACCCCCATACCCGGTGGCAGCCCGTGCTTGCTCACAAACCCCACCCCAATATTCGCGCGAACCATCTGCACGATCGACTCGATCGAGCGCAGCTCCATCACTACTTCAAGGGATACCCCGTGCGCCCCGGCCGCCTGATCGATGATCTTGCGCACCGCCGAGCCCGCCTCGAACGCGATCACCGCCT
>CAYQRD010000034.1:9404-22735 GCA_964419845.1 uncultured Phycisphaeraceae bacterium | reverse complement strand
TGGCGAGGCCCATGTTGCTGAGCTGGTCGCGGATGGCGTCGGCGGCGGCGAAGTCCTTGGCCTTCTTGGCGTCGGCGCGTTGCTGGAGGAGGGCTTCGATTTCGGGGGAGGGGGTGACGCCGGGTTGGTAGAGGGCGATGCCGGTGTCGCTGGCTTGGGGTGCTTCTTTGAGCAGCGAGGCGACACAGAAGATCTCGTCGAACTGCGTCATGAGCTGGGCGTCGGCCTGAGTCGGAGTTGGTGTGTCCTTGATCCACTTATTGATGGTGCCGATAGCACCGGCGATGTTGAGATCGTCGTTCATCGTGCTCACGACGGTGTCACGGACGGCGGTGTTTGTTTCGCCTTGCGTGCCCTGCTTGCCCGCTTCGATAAAGCGCTTCCAGCGTTGGGCGGTGCGGGTGGAGTCCTTGAGGCCTTGGATGGAGAAGTCGGCGTTGGCGCGGTAGTGGGTTTTGATGAGTTCCAGGCGCACGGCGGCGGGGTCGAAGCCCTTGGCGGTGAGGTCGGCGAGGGTGTACATCGTGCCCTTGGATTTGGACATCTTCTGGCCGTCGACTTTGAGGAAGCGTGGGTGGAACCAGTAGTTGGCGAAGTGGTCGGCGCCGGTGAAGCAGCAGGACTGGGCGATCTCGCATTCGTGGTGTGGGAAGATGTTGTCTTCGCCGCCGGAGTGGAGGTCGATGGTGGCGCCGCGGACTTTTTCGGGGGTGAGGTTGTCGTCGATGAGTCGGCGGAGGGCCATGGCGGTGCACTCGATGTGCCAGCCGGGGTAGCCCTCGCCCCAGTCGGATTGGCCGGGGACTTTGGGTGAGGGCCATTTCATTTTGTGTGTGCTGTCTTCCTTCCAGAGGAGGAAGTCGGCGGGGTGGTGTTTTTCCTGTGTGTTGGTGTCGTCGACGCGGCCGCCGGCGCCGCCCCGGAGGTGGTCGAGTGTGTTGCCTGAGAGCTGGCCGTAGGCGTTGAACTTTTGGACATCGAAATAGATGGCTCGTTTTCCGGGCTGGCCTGCGGGGTAGGCGTAACCGTTACACAGGAGTTCTTCGATGACGGCTTTCATCTGTTCGATGTTGTCGGTGGCGCGGGGCATGAGCGAGGGGTCGTCCTGCGCTTCGGTGGCGACCTTCATGCCCAGAGCGATCGCGTCGGCTTTGAAACGATTTTCATAGAAGCGTGCGATGGCGAATGGGTCTTGGGGATCGACTCCCGCGTCGGGGGGAAGCTTACCGGATTTTTTGGCTTCGGCGATTCGTCGTGCGGCGACTTCCATCTTGTCTTCACCGGCGCCGTCGGCGTTGTCATCGTCGGTCATGTGTCCGACATCGGTGATGTTCATGACATGGATGACTCGGCGATCGATCGCCCCGTTTGGGGGAAACTTGTGGAGATCTGGGTCGTTTTGGAGCTTGCATAGTGGAGATTCGATCCAACGGCGCAAAAGATCTGCGGCGAGAAATGATCTGAAGTTGCCGATGTGTGCATCGTCATAGACGGTCGGACCGCATGTGTAAAACAGGATCTCGTGGGGGTCACGCGGCACGAATGGTTCGGGCCGCTTGCTCAGTGTGTTGTATAGATGGAATGCCATGCCCACAATGGTAGCTCTCCGCGGCGAGCGTTCACGCCGCACACCCGGCGAACGCTTCGACTCTTTTTGGACTGGTCTCTCCACACATGAACATGCAAAGCGAAAACACCGGGATGAGCCCGATCATCTGGGACACCTTCACCAGCGACCCGACCACGGGCGTGACGATCCTGACCGCGGACGGCGAGATCGTGTACATCAATAAGCAGTCCACGCGGATCTTCTTCAACGAGTCACGCGACACGGAATCTCTGATCGGGGTCTCGATCTTTGACATCGGATTCCCGCGCGAGTGGGCGGACGAGCGGGTCGGGCTGATGCGCCAGATCGTGGCGGACGGGAAGCGCCGTTTGCTCCGAACGGTCTGGAACGGCAAGCAGCAGTTCAGCTGGATGAGCCCGATCGACGGGGACGAGGAAGACGGGCGAGATCTGGTCTTGGTGATCACGCGCCGCGTGCCCACGACGCACGAGCACGAGTATCTGATGGGCGAGGAGACCGAGGTGACGCGCTCGGGCGTGATCTGTCTTGGCAAGCTCAGCGTGCTCACCGCGCGCGAGCTTGAAATTCTCGCACTGCTCGGCCAGGGGATGTCGATCAAGGAGATCGCGAGTCTGCTTGTGCGCTCTGTGAAAACAATCGAGAATCATCGCGAATCGATCGGGCGCAAGCTCAAGCGGACGCGTGGGGTGGAGCTCGCGGGCATCGCGCAGAGCGCGGGGCTGGCCGTGGAGGACTCCAAGCGGATCCGCATGGACAAGGTTTCACGCAATCCGTGCTAGGGTTCGTGATCCGCCCGCGGAACGGGCGTGCGACATGCGGCAGACCGATTATTTGCTTTCTGAGATGGCCTGCTCGCTGGTCTGCTGGTCGGTGAGCTGGCGCAGGATCCGGACGCGCACCACGCGTGTGGGCTCGGCCTCGATGATCTCGACGCGCATGTCGAGGATATCGATCTGCTCTCCCGTTTCAGGGATGCGGCCGAGCGTGGTGTTGATGAACCCCGCGACGGTGTCGTAGTCGTCGGACTCGGGGAGTTCGATGCCGATGGCTTCGAGTTCGTCGTTGGCGTCGTCGATCTCGGTGCGTGCGTCGATGACCGCGGCGTTGGCGCTCAGGTCGACCTGGATGTTGTCGCTCTGATCCTCGGGGTCCTCGTATTCGTCCTGGATCTCGCCGAAGATTTCCTCGACGATGTCCTCCATGGTGACGATTCCCGAGTTGCCCCCGTATTCATCGAGGATGATGGCGATGTGGACCTGATCGGCGAGGAGCTGCGCGAGCAGTTCGCGGACAGTCTTGGTCTCAGGGACGAATGTTGGTTCGCGGAGGATATCGCGGAGGACGAAGGGTGTGTCACCCTTGCCGTGCGCGGTGATCCAGCGGAGCAGGTCCTTTGCGTAGAGCATGCCCTCGATGTGATCGAGGTTCTCTGTGTAGACGGGGATGCGCGAGTGCCCGTGCTCGTTGACGAACGCCATGGCCTCATCGAGGTTGTCGGTGTAGGCGAGGGCGTCGATCTCGGTGCGCGGTGTCATGATCTGCTCGACGGATGTTGAGCGGAACTCGACGACCGCTTCGAGCATGTCGCGTTCGGTTTCGTCGAGGCGGGACTCGACCTCGTCGTCATCGACGATGGCGCGGAGGTCGCTGGCGCTGATATTGATCTCTTTGCCGTTTTTGTCGGCCCCGACGAGGCGGCGGACGACCTCGTCGGTGAATCGCATGGCGGGCAGCAGCGGGACGAAGAGCATGTAGGCGGCGCGTGCGATCGGGCTCAGCCGGATGAGGGTGTGCTCACCCGCGTGCGACGCGATGCCCATGGGCACCAGCGTGCTGATGACCCAGATCAGGACGACGGCGACGAGCAGGCCAATGACGACCGAGACCAGGCCCGGCATCTCCTCGTGGCGCATGCCCGAGGCCCAGTAGATCGTGCACACGGCGCCGGCGAGGCGCGTGAGGGTGCGGAGAATCGAGAGCGCGGCGGCGTGACCGGAGACATCCTTGAGGATGGCGTGGATACGCTGGGTCTGCCGATCGCTGCTGACTTCCTGGAGTTCGCTGGCCATGCGGATGCGCGAGAGGGTGTGCAGCGAAAGCACGATTGCCGCAAAGACAGCGGAGAGCATTGTGAATGCGAGGGCGGCGATAAGCCACCAGCCTGCCATCATGATCGGTTCTCCTGTTGGCCAGGCCGTGCGGCCGCCGGTTGTTCGCTGAACAGCGCGCCGATGCCTGCGCTGGTCAGCAGCTCGTCTTCACGGGCGTGCATGCGTTTGTACTCCTGGTCGCTGTGGTCGTCGTGACCGAGGCAGTGGAGCACGCCGTGGAGTGTGTAGAGCAGCAGCTCGTGCACCGTGGTGTGTTGTCGCTGCTGCGCCTGGCGCCGTGCCTCGTCGACGCACAGGATGAGATCGGTATCAATGACCTTGGATTCAAAGTCGGTGTCATCGCTGGCCATGTCGAAAGTCAGCACATCGGTGGTTGTGGAGAGATCGCAGTATCGCTGGTGCGCGTCGATCATCGCTTCGTCGTTGACGATGCGGGCGCGAACGCTGCCGCTGTTGGACAGCTGCGACAGCACCCGATGGGCGAGGGTATTGAGTGTGTCGAGCTCGGCGTGCGTGAGTGTTGTGGAAGCATCGACGAAGTCGAGCTCGATCGCGGACGACCTCTGCCCGCGCTGCGGGCTCGGGGGGGGTTGGTCGTCGGCCTCCTGGGGAGGCATCGGAGATCGGTCGGGTTCGTCCATGTCGGTCATGCGGTGCTCTGTTGCGTTGCGCCGGTTGCCGGGCGCTTCCTTGAAATCATGTCAGGGAACTACTTTATCGTCACCGAGTGTGTGATCCAAGCACGGGTATCCACAAACCGGGCGCAGAAAAATGCCCGTAAATACACCGAACTTGTGGGCTTTCGTGTTAAAATAGAAGGACTTTATCGGTGTAAAGACGATATGACAGCTTGTCAATGTGAAACTATTTACCTTGTATTCAGATCTCTCTCTCCTCCAGCGGGGCGCCTTGGACACATGGCGCCCTGCTTTTTTTATGCTCTCTCGGGTGCCGCCCGATCCTGTGATTACGATCCGGGTCCGCGCGAGGCGCGGAGGGCCGGGAGCACGCGTGTGGCTGAGCTGAGCAACGAAACCATTCTGATCACCGGGAGCGCCGGGTTCATCGGCTCGCGGGTGGGTGCCGAGCTATTGCGACGCGGTGCGCGGGTTGTCGGCGTGGACAACCTCGACCCGTACTACGACATCGAACGCAAGCGGCTCAACCACACCGGTCTCGCGGAGCTGGGGGGCGAGCGGTTCGCGGCGCATGAGATCGACATCGTCGATCAGGGTGCGCTGGGCGAGCTCATGATCAGCGCCGGGGTGAGCGGGGTGATCCATCTCGCGGCGAAGGCGGGTGTGCGGCCGAGCATCGCCGATCCTGTGGGATACGCGCGGACGAATGTCGTCGGGACCCAGTCGGTGCTCAGCGCGGCGCACGCGTGCGGGTGCGGGCGTGTGGTGTGCGCCTCGTCGAGCAGTGTGTACGGGAACAACAGGAAGACGCCGTTTGGTGAGCAGGACGCGGTCGAGCACCCGATCTCTCCGTACGCGGCGACGAAGCGGGCGGCCGAGCTCATCGGGCACACGCATCATCACCTCACACGGATGCCCGTGGCGATGCTCCGCTTCTTCACGGTGTTCGGCCCGGCACAGCGACCCGATCTGGCGATCAGCCTTTTCCTCGGCAAGATCGCGCGGGGCGAAACGATCGATCGGTTCGGCGACGGGACGAGCAGCCGGGACTACACATACATCGACGACATCGTGGACGGCGTGCTGCGTGCGTACGACCGGATCGACTCGTTCGGCTACCGCGTCTGGAACCTGGGCGGCGATCATCCCACGACGCTCAACGAGCTCATTGAGACGATCGGGCAGGTCGTGGGCAAGGAGCCGGTGATCAACGCGATGGGCATGCAGCCGGGCGATGTGGAGCGGACCTGGGCGGACCTGACGCGGAGCAGGGCGGAGCTGGGGTATGCGCCGACCACCGGGATGCGCGCGGGCATCGAGCGCCAGTGGGCGTGGATGCAGGAGCACGCGGGGCTGGTGCTGGGGTGAGGGATCGTGGGCAGTCAAGCCGCCGACCCGTGATGCGCATCGTGCGGCACATGGCCCGCTCGGGCGGCACGCTGCTGGGCAAGTGCCTGGGCTGCATGGACGGCGTTGTGCTGCTCAGCGAGATCCATCCCGGCGAGCTGCGGGTGACCAACCCGATGATGCAGGCGCGGGACTGGTTCGGTCTGATCGACAAGGGCGACCTGGCGAAATGGAAGACGCGTCCGCCGAGTGTGCTTCAGTTTGTGAGTCTGTGCGACACCCGCGCCCGGGCGAAGGGGCAGACCCTGGTGCTGCGTGACTGGTCGCACATGGACTATCTCGGCGTGCCCTATGGCAGGCCGGGCTATGGGTTCGCGCTGGGCGATGCGCTGGCGGGGGTGTATGACCTGCGTGTGAGCGTGACGACCCGGCACCCGCTGGACCAGTACCTGTCGCTGCAGGGTCTGCCCGTCGTGGCGCGGGCACTGGACTTTGATTCGTACTGCACCGGGTGTGCGCGCTTCGCGGAGTATGCCAGCGAGCACGGCTTCCACCGGTACGAGGACTTCACACGGGAGCCCGATTCGGTTTTGCGTGCGATCTGCGAGGAGCTGGATCTTTCGTTCGATGCTTCGTACGCGCAGCGATGGTTCGATTACACAACCATCACGGGCGATACACAGCCCGGGCTGGGGCGGGGCGTGACACGGCGCGAGATCGTGGAGATGCCCCGCAAGGCGGTGGACGAGGCATTGTTGGATCGTTTCCGCGCCAATCGGGACTACCAAGACGCCTGTGCGCTGCTTGCGTATGAACCGTAACCCGGCTCAGGGCTCGTACCCGAACTCGCGCATCTCGTCGGCGAAGTTTCGATCGAAGGCGTCCTGCAGGCCGGGCGCGATCTCCGCGAGGGTGTGGCCGGTCTTGCCGGAGTTCATGAAGTAGGTCCCGGACTGACGGGCGCTCTCGGTGCCGACGAAGAGCGATTGTTTCCTTGCGTCTTTGGCGCGTTGATGCTTCTCGCGGATCTCCATGGCCCGCATGGCGTCGAACGAGCTTGCACGCAGTGCACGCTCGACGGCGTCGTCTTCCGCTTCGATCTCAAGAAAATCGAGCACGCCCCGGAGCACGCCGGGGGTGTCGTTCTTGAGGTCTTCGTAGCGGATCGTGTGGACGGGAAAGTCGCTCTGTGACTGCCACGAGCGGATGTGCCCCGGCCATGTGCCGTAGCCCAGCGCTTCGAACTGCGGATCACCCCTGGCGGCGATGAAGGCGCGTGCGTATTGCTCGTCGCTCGTCTGCTGCGGCGTCAGGCCAGAGAGGCGGCGGTAGTTGAGCGCGGAGAGGAGCACATCGCGCGGGTTGCGGATGATGAGCACGGCCTTCTCGGTCTGGCGGGCCTTGGGGTGCTTGGCGGAGAAGGCGAAGTGCGTCTTGACGAACAGCCGCTTCGCGTCTGCGTTCTCGAAGGGGAGCGGGCGGTGGATGTCGGGGATCTTCCGGGCAATGTCGAGGGACTGTGCGGGGGCATCGTACATGACGCTGTAGAGCAGGAAACGGACCCATGTGTTGCCGGACTTTGGATAGGAGGCGAGCCAGACGATGCCCATGATTGGTTAGCTCCCGTTTGCCGCGCACCACGCGCGCCAGAGCGATGCGAAGGCATCGGCGATGTTCGATGTGTAGGTTGATTCGTCGCACAGGAGCGATGTGGCCAGTTGTTCACGCAAGGCTGCACGCTGAGCAACGCAGCGTGTGCCCGCGGCGTGTGCTTGGATCGCGAGCTGTGTGTAGGCGTCGCGGTCGGGGGCGATCCACTCGCGGGCACCGACAGCGCCCAGCAGCGAGGCGCTGACGCGTCCGGCGTGGGACTCGCCCAGCAGGGTGATGGTGGGCACACCCATGTGCAGCGCTTCGCATGTGGTGGTGGTGCCCGTGTAGGGGAATGTGTCGAGGGCGCAGTCGATCCTGTTGTAGAGATCGAGGTGGTCGTGCATCGATTCGGTGCGGGCGAGCAGCTCGACGCGCTCGGGCGCGACGCCCATGGCCGCGAATCGTTCATGCAGCTCGTCGCACACGGGCGTGTGGCTCAGGCGGCTGGTCTTGAGCAGCAGGCGAGCGTCGGGGCAGGCGCTGAGGATGTCGGCCCATGCCCGCAGGTTGCTCGGCGACATCTTGCGCAGGTCGTTGAACGAGCCGAAGGTGAACGGGCGGTCGGGGGCCGGATCGGTGGGCGGGGGCGCATCGACGGGCGGGCGGTAGCAGAGGAAGCAGCCGGGCACACGGATGAGCGATTCGGTGGACCATGCGTCCGCGGTGGGCACAGGGTCGGTGGTCTCGTCAACGATGCGGGCGGTGATGGTCGAGAGCCCGGTGGTGTTGGCGTATCCGATCATGGTGACGGAGACCGGGGCGGGCCTGGCGGCGAACAGGGGGAGCACATTGCCGGCGAAGTGACCGTTGAGTTCGACGAGGATGTCGATCCGGTCGCTGTTGATCTGCTTGTGCGCCTGCGCGAGCCCCATGTGGCAGTCGCGCCACAGGTCGCTCTGGTCCTTGAGCCGCTGGGTCATGGCGTCGGCGTGGCGGCTGGTGTGGTACATGCACACCTCGAACCGTTCACGGTCGAGGTGCTCGACGAGGGGGGCGATGAAATAGGCGATCGAGTGGGTGCGCAGATCGGGCGAGACGAATCCGATGCGGATCCTTCGCTCGGGGTCGGGCGTGTGCTCGTAGCGTGCGGGGGTGCGCACACGCGAATGCACGCTGCGTCCGAACCGCTGATGGATCGCGAAGACCTCATCGGGCGAGAGCTGGTCGTCGTAGCAGCTGAACATGCACAGCGCGTCGAGCAGGGCGGGGTCCTCGGGGATGTGCTCGAGTGCGCGCTGCGTGATCTCGATCGCGTCGTGGGGGTGGGCGGTGTCGGACTCGAGCAGGGCGAGGTTGTTGGCGGCTTCGCGGTTGGCCGGGTCGCGGGCGAGCGCCTGGGTGAAGCACCCACGGGCTTCGCCGATGTCGCCGAGCTGCATGCGTGCGGTGCCCATGGCGACGATGGCCTGGAGCAGATCGGGATTGAGCCCCAGCGCGGTGTTGAGCGGATCGATCGCCTCGGCGTTCTTGTCCAGACGGAGCAGCAGCGCCCCGATGGCGGCGTGGTACTCGGCGATCTCGGGCGCAAGCTCCGCGGCGCGTCGGGCGTAATACAGCGCTCGCTCGGGCTCGCGCATCGCGGCGCTGAGGCCCGACGCCACATGGCAGACCTCGTGCACGGCCGGGTATTTGCGGAGCAGCGGCTGGAGCGAGGCGTTGGCGCTCTGGAGCTGACCGTCGCGGACGGACTGTGAGATCGCCCCGAGTCTGGTGCGCAGCTGCTGATGCGCTGCGGGCGGGAGGGCGGTGGGCTTGGTGGTGCGTTTGCTCATCGCTCAGCCACCCTTTACCGCGCAGTAGTCCTCGGCGATGACTCGGGCGCGTCGGTCCGCGGCGAGCACATCGTCAAGGGTATCGATTTCGCGTGTCTGCCAGCCCCGCATGACATGCTCGACGCAGCGGTCGATCTGTCCGAAGGGGAGCTGGTTGTTCATGAACGCGTGCACGGCGTGCTCGTTGGCGGCGTTGAGCGCGGCGCCTGAGTCGCCGCCGGCTCCGATGGCTTGCATGGCCAGCCCGATGGCGGGGAAGCGGTCGGGGTCGATCTCGATAAACTCGAGCGAGCCCATCTTGGTGACATCGAGTCGTGGCGCGCACCCGGGTGTGCGATGCGCCTCGCACAGGGCATGCTGGATGGGCGCTTTCATATCGGGCATGCCGAGCTGGGCGATGACGGATGAGTCGGCGCACTCGATCATGGCGTGGACGATGGACTGCGGGTGGATCACGGCACCGAGGCGGTCCGCGGGGAGCCCGAAGAGCCAGTGGGCCTCGAGGAGTTCGAGGGCCTTGTTCATCAGCGTCGCGCTGTCGATGGTGACCTTGGCGCCCATGTCCCAGTTGGGGTGGGCGAGGGCGTCGTCGAGGGTGGCGTGCTCGATCTGCTCGCGGGTTCGGTCGCGCAGCGCGCCGCCCGAGGCGGTCAGCACCACGCGCTGAACGCAGTCCGGGCTGTGCATGGGCGGGCACGGGTGATGATGGTCGAGGGCGGCGAGACACTGCCAGACACCCGCGTGCTCGGAATCAAGCGGCAGCAATCGAGCGCCCGATTCGAACGCGACGCGGGTGACGAGTGCGCCCGCGGCGACGAGCGATTCCTTGTTGGCGAGCGCGACATCGATGCCACGCTCGGCGGCGCGGAGGACCGAACCGAGCCCGGCGATGCCCACGATCGCGCCGATGACCAGGTCGCACTCGACATCGTCAACAAGATCGCGCGCGGCGTGTGCCCCGCTGCGGATCCGCAGGCCATCATGCCCGGCGGGGGGCGCGGCGCATAGGGCGATGTCCCGCACACCCCACGCCCGCGCCTGCTCCAGCAGCGAGCGATGATCGCTGCCCGCGGCGAGCCCCACCACCTCGTAGCGGGTCAGGTGCTCGCCCTGTTCATACAGCGCGTTGAGATGCGTGATCACCTCGAGCGCCTGCGTGCCGATCGAACCGGTGCTGCCTAGCACGATCACGCGCTTGTGCGCCGAGGTCAGTGCTTGGTGCGGGCGATCGCTCACGGGCGGGGCTCCTGGTTGCCGAACTGCACGAACGCGTTATTCGATGCCCAGCTTGGCGAGCTCGCTGGCGGACAGGGTTCTGCGTGCGTTAGAGTAGAGACCCCGGCGCTTGGAATCGCCCGTGCCGCTGGTCGATGCCTGGGCCTTGGGCTCGGGCTTCGCGGCTGGTTTGGGCTTTTCGCTGGCATCGGTGCGTGTTGTACGCTCGGGCCGCGCTTCCTGTTTGGGCTTGGGCTCGGCGATCTGATCGCCCTCGCTCGTCCTGCTCGGTGGCGTGGGGCGACGGCGTGGGCGGCGGCGAGGACGCGAGGATTCCTCACGCTGCGCATCGTCGTCTGAATCGTCGCCCTCGGCGCTGGACTGCGCGCGGTCGGGCTTGCGTGGGCTGCGCCTGGGTTCAGTCTCCGACTCGTTGTCGTTGTCGGACGATTCGCGTTGCGAGTCGTTTTCGTTGGCCTCGTCGCCCGAGCCCTCGCCCTCGGCGCGGCCTCGACCCCCACGGCGACGCCGACGCCGACGCTTCTTGCGGGGCTGGCCGTCGTCCGATGCCTGCTCGTCGCGTTCATCCTCGGCGTTGTCGGCGCTGGGTTCAGCAGCGGATTCGCTGTCGGCGTGGTCCGATTGGGATCGGGGTTCACCGGCGTTGTCTTCGTTGCTGTCGCTGTCACCCTCGGCGCGGCCCCGGCCGCCGCGACGGCGTCGGCGACGCTTCTTCTTGGGTGCTTCGATGGTTTCGTTCTCGTCGAGCTCGCCCTCGATGGGCAGTTCGACATTCTCGGCCTGCTCGGCCTTGCGTGCGATCTCCTCGGCGAGCTTCTGAACGGTGGCCTCGTCGACCTCGTCGAGCGGGTCCATCGCCCATGAGCCGTCGGGCGAGCTCTTGTCGAGCCATTCGACGATGTTGGGCTCGGGGTTGGGGCCCTTGGGCGACTTGAGCTTCTCGATGGCGATGTCGGCACCGCTGGCGTCGTAGGCGTAGAACGCGACGCGATCGATCGGGAGCGACTCGCTCACACGAACATCGAGCAGCTTGCCCGAGATCAGCTCGATGCGGGTCAGCGACGCGCGCTTGGTCGAGAGCAGCGCACTGGCGACACGCGGATTCACGACGAGCTCGGCGCGATGCACCTTGTCGTGTGTCAGCAGCGCGGCGAGATCGCGGATGGCGGTGGCGGCGACGGAGTCGGGCTTCTTGACGAGCCCGCGACCGTGGCACACCGGGCATTCGCCGAAGTGCTGCGATTCCATCGAGCCGCGCATGCGCTGGCGTGTCATCTCCAGGAGACCGAAGGGTGAGATGGGTGCCGTGGTGGACTTGGCGCGATCACGCTTGAGGCGTTCGTTGAAACGCTGCTCGATCTGCTTGCGGTGCGACGAGTATCGCATATCGATCATGTCGCAGACGACCAGGCCACCCATATCACGCAGGCGCAGCTGTCGGCAGATGGCGTCGACGGCTTCGAGGTTCGTGTTGTAGGCGTTGGTCTCCGCGTCGCGCGCCGAGCGCGACCGCCCGGAGTTCACATCGATCGCGACGAGTGCTTCGGTCTGGTCGATGACCAGTCGCCCGCCCGAGGGGAGCATGACCTCGCGTGCGTGGATCGCGTTGATCTGCGATTCGATCCCGAAGGCGTGGAAGATGGGCATCTTGCCGGTGTAATGCGAGAGCTTGGCGCCCGATCGGGGCGCGGCGATCTTGACGAAGCGGCCCACGCGATTGAGGGCGGGCTCGGAGTCGATCACCACGCGCGAGACCTCGCTGGAGAGCAGGTCGCGGATGGAGCGGACGAGCAGGTCAGACTCGGTGTAGAGCAGGCGGGGCTTCTTGCCCTTCTTGCGCCGGGTCTCCATGTCCTTCCAGAGACGCGCGAGATAGGCGAGGTCGCGCTTGAGCTCGGCCTTGTTGCGATCGAAGCCGGCGGTGCGGAGGATGAAGCCGAAGCCCTCGGGCAGCTCGAGCTGCGAGAGGATCTGCTTGGCGGCCTTGCGCTTGTCGTCGTCTTCTTCCTTGCGGGAGACGCCGACCTTGTCCATGCCGGGCATCATGACGAGGAAGCGTCCGGGGATGGAGAGGTAGCTCGTGAGGGTCGGGCCCTTGGTGCCCACGCCCTCCTTGAGGACCTGGACGATGATCTCCTGGCCCTTCTTGAGGCAGTCCTGGACCGGCGGGCGGCTCTTGCGTGGGGTTTTCTTGCCGACGCGCTCGGTCTTATCGTCGCCCTTGGCGAAGTACTGCGGGTGCAGGTCGGAGATGTGCAGGAAGCCGTTCTCCTCGGTGCCGAAGTCGACGAAGGCGGCCTGGATGGCGGGCTCGATGTTGGCGACGCGCCCGACATAGATGTTGCCGACGCGGGAGACCTTGTCGGTGGGCTCGACCATGAACTCTTCGAGCTTGCCGTCCTCGATCATCGCGATGCGGCACTCTTCGCCGGGCACATAGTTGATGATCATCTCGGTGTGCGGCGCCTTGGCGCTGGGGGCACTGGGCTCGTCATCATCGTCGTCGCTCGAATCCTGCCTGGATGAGCGGCGTGACGATCGCTTCGCGGATTTCTTGCGTGTGGAGCGCTTGGGCGGGGCGTCCTGCTCGTCGCGGTCCTGCTCCGCTTCCCTGTCCGCGTCGGAGTCCGTGTCGGCATCAGCGTCGAACGACTCATCGCGCTCTGAAGCACGGCTGGTGTCGATCTCGATCGCTTCGGCTTCATCGGTGTCCGTTTCGGCTTCCGACTGTGCCTTGCTGGCTGTTTTCTTCGTGGTCTTCTTTTTGGCGGCCTTCTTGGTGGTCTTCTTGGCCGCTTTCTTCTTTGTTGTCTTTTTGGCCGCGGGCTTCCTGGTGGTCTTCTTGGCCGTCTTCTTGGTGGTCTTCTTGGTCGAACGCCTGGTGGGCTTGCTGGTGGTTTCGGATGCCTGCTCGTTGGTTGCTTCGCCTGCCTCGTTGGTGGGCTTGCTGGATTCGTCAGTCATGGTGTGACCTTGTGTAGGT
>CAYQRD010000034.1:0-9304 GCA_964419845.1 uncultured Phycisphaeraceae bacterium | reverse complement strand
TGCCTCGTTGGTGGGCTTGCTGGATTCGTCAGTCATGGTGTGACCTTGTGTAGGTCAGCGAGTTGGTGTGCGTCGTGCCGGTTCGCGTTGCAGGACCATCGCCCCGTGCATCGGAGAACCCGATGAGGGGGTGTGCACGCGCGGGGCGTGTGCCTGGATGATGGGTGATGCGGTGCGGGGCGTGAACACGCGGGGCTCGCTGAAGATGTGCAGCGGCCGAGGTGAACCTGTTCCCCCGAGACAATCCGCGAGCGCGGTGCTGGGGTGTGCCCGGGACGCGACGCGGTATGCGCCGGAGCATCGGGCGGGTTCAATCGGCGGCCTTGCCCTGTGCGTGCTCTGCAGGCATGGGCGGCTGCTCGTGGCTCTGGCCGAGGACACGCATCGGGCTCAGCGGATCTTGTGCTGGTGGCCTGCGATACGGGTTTAGCCGACGGGACGCCCGTCGAACACCTCGGGAACTTGTTTTCTCAACCGATTGAGCACGTAACTGCTGGCCTCGGCTTCAGAATCGAAACTGATCGCTTTTTTAGCAATCCGTTCGCATTGGGGGATGGTCAGGCTGCGGATGGTCTTCTTGAGCATCGGCAGGGAGCTGCCCGTCGCGGAGATGGTACGCACCCCGAGGCCCAGCAGCAACGCGGCAAAGGCGGGATCGGCGGCGGATTGCCCGCAGCAGGACACGGGGATGTCCTGACGACGCCCCGCCCGGGCCACATCGCGGATCAGCTTGAGAACCGCGGGGTGGATGGGTGTGTACATGGACGCGACCCGTTCATTGGTTCGGTCCACGGCGAGGGTGTACTGCACTAAGTCATTGGTACCGATGGAAAAAAAGTCGACTTCACGGGCGAATGCACCCGCCATCAGGGCGGCTGCGGGCACCTCAACCATCATCCCGACCTCGATATCGCGGTCGTAGGCGACCCCCCGCTCATCGAGTTCCTCCATCTCATCACGCAGGAAGTACTTCCCGGATCGCAGCTCGGCGATGTTCGTGATCAAGGGGAACATGATCTTGATGGGCCCGAAGGCGCTGGCCCGGAGGATGGCGCGGAGCTGGGTGCGGAACATTTTCTGGTTTTTGAGGCAGTACCGGATCGATCGGAGCCCCAGGAACGGGTTGCGTTCGGGTATCTCTTCCTGGGCCTGCGTGTATTTGTCGGCTCCGAGGTCGAGCGTGCGGATGGTGAGCGGCCTGCCCTTGAGCAGCTCGACACAGCGTTTGTAGGCGTTGAAGTGGTCCTCTTCGGTGGGTGCCTGGGTGCCCGTGAGGTAGAGGAACTCGGTGCGGTAGAGCCCGACGCCGGTGCCGCCGTTGGACTCGATGTGCTCGATCTCGTCAGGGAACTCGATATTGCCCAGCAGGGTGATACGCACACCGTCGGCGGTGATGGCCGGCAGCTTGGCGACCTCGCTCATCGAGAGTGATACTTTTCGTGCTTCGATCTGCTCGTGGCGGTATGTGCTCAGGGCGGATTCGTCGGGATCGAGAATGACGAGTCCGCGTTCGCCGTCGACGATGACCTGCTGCCCGTTTCGGGCCTGGAGCATGATTCCCTTTGTGCCGACCACAGCGGGCAGGCTCAGTGCGCCGGCGACGATGGCGGTGTGGCTGGTGGGACCACCCAGCGCGGTGACGAACGCGGTGACCTTGTCGCGATCGAAGTTGGCGGTCTGGGAGGGTGTGAGGTCGCGGGCGATGATCACGGTGCCCTCGTCAAGATCCTCGATCGATTGCTTCCCGCCCCAGCCCAGATCACGCAGGAGTCGGTGGGCCAGATCCCGCAGATCGTCGACCTTGGAGCGGAAGGTTGAGTCGGCGTGGGCCGCGAACTTTTCGGAAAGGGAGCGGAAGGTTGACGCGATGGCGTGCTCGGCGTTGAACCGGTCGTGCTCGATCTTGGATCGGACGGGGCCCAGAACAGAGGGGTCGTTGAGGACACCGATATGGAACAGGAAGATCTTGGCGGCTTCCTTGCCCATCTCGGCGGCGGCGGAGGTGTGCAGCTCGTTGAGCTCGGCGATCGAGGTTTTGCGGGCAAGCTCAAATCGTTCGAGTTCTGCCGGGATGTCCGCGGGATCGATCTTCCGCTTGGCGACGGTGAGCGTTCGGTTGTCCTCGATGACGAAGACGCGTCCGATCACGATGCCTGGCGAGACCGCAATGCCGCTGAGTCTGTGCATGTGTGCGAGTCCCGCAGGCGTTGGTGGGTTCGGGCATCGGCGATCGATGCGTCGCGGTATCGTAGCATGGGCGACATTGGTGTGTGTTTCGGTGGCGATGAAGCGGGGATTGGCGATCGCGTGTCGGGCGGTGTATAGTTGTGTATATCAGGCCGCGGGCTGCGGGGGTGAACAGTGCCTTTCCGAGCCCCGACGGCGGATCTCTTATGGACCCGCATCCTTGTGCGTAAGACAAAGGTGTTGGTGCACACGCGTTTGAAAACATGTCATCGACCACGCTTACCGGCATCCTGCAATGGCCGCAGCGGTCCGAGGGTCGTGTCAGACAACTGTCTGACACCTCGAAGATCGTGGAGTCACCCGACGACCCCTTCGTCCCGGTTCACTTCGGTGAATCGCTTCCGCTGCGTGATGGGCTGCGCGTGGAGGTTGAGGTTGTCGAAAAGAAACCTCGCCGCCGTCGTCGTGGGCGCGGGCCCAGCAAGCCGCGCCAGGCCCGCCCGGTGGTCGAGCGGTTCATTGAGATCGAGGGCATGTCGCCCGACGACTTTGCCAACCGCAAGGGCTTCGCGGACCTGACGAGCATCGATCCGCAGCCGTGCATGAAGCTCGAGTTCCCGGGCTGTGCGCCGGCGTGCCGGCTGATCGATCTCTTCTGCCCGATCGGCTACGGGCAACGCGGCCTGATCGTGTCGCCGCCCAAGGCGGGCAAGACCACGCTGCTCAAGAACATCACCGAGGCGGTTCTCCGCAATCACCCGCAAGTGCATGTCATGGCGCTGCTGATCGACGAGCGCCCCGAGGAGGTCACGGACTTCACCCGCACCTTCCTCGGGAATCTGGCGATGCGCAACGGCGAGGAGGCGTGGGACAAGCCCTGGAAGCGCGAGCAGATCGAGATCGTCGCCTCGAGCAACGACCACGAGCTCGAGCGCCACATCCAGCTGGCGATTCAGACGCTCGATCGGGCCAAGGCGATGGTGGAGAACGGCGAGCATGTGTTCATCGTGCTCGACTCGCTGACCCGCCTGGGCCGGGCGTTCAATCGGTCAGGCAAGCATGCCAACTCGGGACGCACGATGTCGGGCGGCATCGACAGCAGGGCGCTGGAGGTGCCCAAGCAGATCTTCGGCGCGGCGCGCAACACGGAAGAGGGCGGCTCGCTGACCATCATCGCGACCTGTCTGGTGGATACGGGCAGCCAGGGCGACCAGGTGATCTTCGAGGAGTTCAAGGGCACGGGCAATATGGAGCTGATTCTCGATCGCAAGATCGCGGAGAAGCGTTTGTTCCCCGCGATCAACCTGGCGGCGAGCGGGACGCGAAAGGAAGACCTGCTCATCGAGGACAAGGCGCTGCAGACCATCACGGCGCTCCGCCGACGGATGCTCAACATGCCACCCCCTCAACAGGTGGAGCAGCTGCTGGCGGCGCTGTCACGGTTCGAGACCAACGAGCAGCTTGTGGGCGGTTGACCCTGCGGGCCACACGGGGTCTCCGTGGACCGCTGGCGGCGGGAACTGATAGACCAGAGGTCTCACATTGCCCATATTGACGCATGTGCGGGAATTGAACCCGATCGATCCCGATTCGGGGCTTGTGGATGCGTGCAAATGGCTGTATACTGTGAAGATAGGGAATCGATCGGTTCTCTTTGACAATGTGACTGCAGGAACCCCGAGCCGCAGGACCGCTGAATATGAACACAAAAATGAACCCGAAGGGTTTGGCCCGTCGCGCTGTCGTGTCTCTGAGCATGGCCATCTTTGGCTGCGCCGCGTTCACGCCGCTCGCGGCTGCGCAGGAGGAGGGTGACGGTCGGACATTCCCGGTCTTCACGCCGTTCTCGCCGCCGCAGAATCCACCGATCGCGGAGCGTCAGGTTCTGGGCAAGATCCTGTTCTGGGACGAGCAGTTGTCGAGCGACAACACGATGTCGTGCGGGACCTGCCACATCCCGAGCCACGCGGGCAATGACCCTCGATCGGGCGTCAACCCCTCGTACGACGGGATCTTTGGGACCCCCGACGATGTCGCGGGCTCGGCGGGATTGATCCTGACCGATCAGAATGACGAATACCTGCGCAGCGTGCTCTTTGAGTTGCTGCCGCAGACGACCCCGCGCCGCTCGATGGCGAACTACATGGCGCCGTTCACCGCGAACCTGTTCTGGGACGGACGCGCCGAGGGGCTCTTCATTGACCCGGTGACGGGCGAGTTGCTCTCGGCGACGGGGGTCGCAGCGACGGAGATTCAGTCGCTGATGCCGCTGATGAATGATGTCGAGATGGCGCATCAGGATCGCGACTGGCCTTCGCTGCTGAACAAGCTGGCGAATGTGCGTCCGCTGGCGCTGGCGAGCGATATTCCGCAGGACATGCTCGACGCGCTTGAGCAGTACCCGACCTACCCCGAGCTCTTCGAGCAGGCGTTCGGCACGCCGGAGATCACCGCGGGCCGGATCGGCTTCGCGATGGCGAACTACCAGCGCACGCTGGTGCCGGATCAGACACCCTGGGATGAGTGGAACGCCGGCAACGACAGCGCGATGACCTCCGATCAGCTCGCGGGGTATTTCCGCTATCGCAACTCGACCTGCAACGACTGCCATGTCCCCCCGATGTTCACGAACTTCGACTTCAATGTCGACGGCGTGCGTCCGGTTCATGAGGACCGCGGGCGTGCGGATGTGACCGGGGCAAACCCGGAACGCGGCGCGTTCAAGATGGGCACGGTCCGCAACGCCGGCATCCGTGATCGTTTCATGCACACGGGCGGGCTCGAGACGCTCGACGATGTGTTTGACTTTTACGCGCATCGTAATGGGCAGCAGCCCTTCTTTGAGAATCTTGATTTCCGGCTGCTCTCACCGATCGAGTTCTCGCCTCAGGACGAGGCGCTGGTGAAGGAGTTCATCGTCGGCGCGTTGACCGACCCCCGTGTTGCCAACGAGGAGTTCCCGTTTGATCGTCCCAAGCTTCACAGCGAGCAGGCCACACCGAACCCGCTGGTCATCCCCGCGGGCAGCGCGGGCAGCGGCGGCTATGTGCCCAGGATCATCGCGGTCGTGCCGCCCAATATCGGAAACGATGGGTTCAAGGTCGGTGTGGACTTCGCGATCGGCGGGGCCCAGGGCTGGGTTGCCGTCTCGAGCAGCGCCCCCAAGAACGGGATCGTGGCTCAGGACACCCTGCTGGGCCCGGTGACTCTCAACGGCATGAGCCCGGGCGAGGGGTACGCGACCATGTTCTACGCCATCGACGATCCGGCGATGGACGGCCAGACCTTCTACATGCAGTGGTTGATCAGCGACCCAAACGCACCCGGCGGCTTTGCACGCTCGGATATCGCGCAGGTTACTCCCTTCTGCACGATGATCGCTTCGTGCGCACCGACCTGTGTCGCGGATCTCACGGGTGACGGCATGCTCGACTTCTTCGATGTCAGCGCCTTCCTCAACGCGTTCAACGCGAGCGAGCCCGCCGCGGATCTCGACGGGAACGGGGTCTTCAACTTCTTCGATGTCAGCACCTTCCTCAACGCGTTCGCGGCGGGCTGCCCCTGAGTGGGATGGCCGGATCTGTGGACCGATAAAACGATGAGCAACCCGCGAAAGCCCCCGATGATCGGGGGTTTTCTTTTCGCGATCTGGGCGGGGCGTGGTACACTCGTGGCAGGGAAACGGGACGGTGGTGTTCTTTGGGTGTGCGCTCCAGGAGGAATCGCGACATGCGATCAATGCGAATGAGTATGTACAAGGCCGGTCTTCTGATTGGTCTCGGGGCTCTCTGCGGCAACGCGATGGGCGACGAGGTCACGGTCCAGAACGACTCGCTGGGCAACGGCGGCACGGCTGCGATCTGCCCCTGCTTCACCGCGGGCGAGGAGGCCGCGGTCTGGCTCACGAGCCCGTGCGACGGCAACATCGTGGCGATCCAGATCTTCTGGCGATCGCTCGCGGGCGGTGCCCCCATCTCGCTCGAGGAATCGATCATCGTCTACGAGGGTGGATCCTTCCCTAACCCAGGGCCGGTGAAGGACTCCTTTGATGGGCCGGCGCTGCAGGACGGCGGGCTCAACGAGTTTCGTTACGAGGACGAGAACCAGACCATCCCCATCTCCATCCCCGTGACCGCGGGCGAGGAGTTCGTGGTCTCGCTCAAGTTCTTCAACGGCAACAACACCAACCCGTCGCTGCCGAGCATCGCGTCGGATGCGCAGGGTTGCCAGCCCGGCAAGAACGCGGTGAAGGTCAACGGCAGCTTCTGGGCCAGTGCGTGTGCGCTGGGTGTCTCGGGCGACTGGGTCATCCGCGCCATCGTCGATTGCGGCGGCGACCCCATCGGCGCAGCATGTCTGCCCGACGGCTCGTGCATGGAGGGGCTCACGGAATCGCAGACCATTGACATGGGCGGGTTCTGGAACGGGCCCGGCAGCGAATGCGCTGATGTGCAGTGTCTCGGCGCGTGCTATATCCCATCCACGGAGCAGTGTCTGCAGTTCGACGGCGCGACCTGCGATCTGGTCGGCGGCATCTGGGCCGGGCCGGGGACGACCGATTGTGTCAACCCGTGTCCTGCGGACCTCAACGGCGACGGGAACCTCGATTTCTTCGATGTCAGCGCGTTCCTCACCGCTTTCAACCAGAGCAACCCGCTCGCGGATTTCAATAACGACGGCAGCTTCAACTTCTTTGATGTCAGCGCGTTCCTGACGGCGTTCAGCGGCGGGTGCCCCTGAAACCGGAGTCTCGCGTTTGATTGTGCTTTGTTTGGTGGCTTTGTGCGAAGCACCGGTCAATTCGATGGCCGATCCCGGCGCTTGGGGCAACCCCGCGCGGGGATGGGCCGAACAATAGAGAGCGGGCGTTCTGCCCGTGGCATGTGAGTTTTTTACCGATTCGACAACATCAGCCCGGGCAAGAACCGGGCTGAGTTCACACCGCGGGCCTCAGCGGGCTCGTCACAGACAGGGAGAGTATTGATATGAAGCGTGCGATGTGTGCGTGTCTGCTGCTGAGCGTGGGGGCCAGTGCCCAGGCCCAGTTGACGACAGAGCTGTTTGTTTCGGGGATCGATCGCCCCGTGTACATGACCCATGCCGGCGACGGATCGGGTCGGATCTTTGTTCTCGAACAGGAAGGCGCGATCCGGATCGTCGAGGCGGACGGCACGCTGCTGCCCACCCCGTTCATGGACATTGACGGAACGGTCATCGGCGGCGACAGCGGCGGCAACGAGCAGGGCCTGCTCGGGCTCGCGTTCCACCCTGACTACGCGAACAACGGCAAGTTCTATGTGAACTACACCGGCAGCGGCGCCGACACGCGCATCGCTGAGTATCAGGTCTCCGCGACCGATCCCAACATCGCCGATGTCGGCAGTGCACGGATCATCATGTTCTATGACCAGCCCTTCAGCAACCACAACGGTGGCTGGCTCGGATTCGGTCCCGACGGGTACCTGTACATCTCCGCGGGCGACGGCGGATCGGCGAACGACCCGGGCAATCGCGCCGCGAACTTGGGCCAGTTCCTGGGCAAGCTCCATCGCATCGATGTCGACGGCGGCGACGACTTCCCGGCGGATCCCAACCAGAACTACGAGATCCCCGCCGACAACCCATTCGTGGGCACCGCGGGCGCTGTCGAGTCGATCTGGGCGTACGGGCTTCGCAACCCATGGCGCACGAGCTTTGATCGCGAGACGGGTGATCTCTGGATCGCTGATGTCGGCCAGAATGTGCGTGAAGAGGTGAACTTCCAGCCCGCGGGCGACGCGGGTGGTCAGCACTACGGGTGGCGCTGCCGCGAGGGTTTCGCGAGCACCGGTCTGTCGTGCGGTGCGACCTCAGGGTTCACCGATCCGGTTCACCAGTACACCCACGGGGCCAACGGCTGCTCGATCACCGGCGGCTACGCATACCGCGGCTGTGCGCTTGGCGATGAATACACCGGGCTGTACTTCTTCAGCGATTACTGCTCTGGTCGCATCTGGACGCTCGACAAGGACAACGGGTTCGCGAACAGCCTGCAGTTCCTTTCCGGCTTTAATGTCAGCTCCTTCGGCGAGACCGAGTCTGGCGAGATGCTCGTTGCAGATCTCTTCGCGGGTCGCGTCTACAAAATCATCAACCCCAACAACCCCGACAGCAACGGAGACGGCATCCCCGACTCGTGCGATGCGGCGTGTGCACCCGACCTGAACGGGGACGGTAATCTGGATTTTTTCGACATCTCGGCGTTCCTCAACGCGTTCAACGCGCAGGACCCGCTTGCTGACTTCACCGGCGACGGCATGTTCAACTTCTTCGATGTGTCCGCGTTCCTCAACGCGTTCAATGTCGGCTGCCCGTGATCGGTTGATCTGATATCAATCGTGATCGGCTGAAACACGCCGATCACGGTTTTTTACACCGGATGGGGATCTCACATGCAAAGTCGGATGTTTTCAATCGTCGCGCTCTGCGCGTTCTCTGGAGCGGCGCTCGCAGGCCCTGTCGACTTCATTGTCGATCCTGCGCTCTCGTCGATCGATCTCTCGATCGAGGTCGATGTCGGCGTTGCGAGCAACACCGACAGTGACAGCAGCTCGCTCTCGGGCTCGCTGCGCGTCGAGCTCGACGACTTTGGCAACCCCACACAGATCACACTGCACGACCTGTTCGTCAACATCGACGATGATCTGATTTTCAACTGGTCGTTCGGCTTTCTCGGCGGCGCAGACGCGACGCTCACCGGCGGCACGGTGACCTGGGGCTCGACTGATGCGGTTGTTGGACCGGTCCCGATCATCGCAGGACTCTTCGTGCTCCCCGATGTTCCTGTCGCGCTGCAGGGCACCATGAGCGTGAACTACGACATCTTCCTGGTCGGCTCGGGCAGTGAGATCATCAATCTTGCTGATCAGGGTGACTTCTTCTCGACGATCAACGGCACCGTGTCCGCGAACGACGGGACCGTCACGCTCACGAGCACGCTCCCCCTCGACGCGTCCAC
The DNA here is from genome assembly GCA_964419845.1 of uncultured Phycisphaeraceae bacterium. GTDB lineage: Bacteria > Planctomycetota > Phycisphaerae > Phycisphaerales > UBA1924 > UBA1924. The sequence continues at coordinate 120 of CAYQRD010000034.1, read as the reverse complement.
GCCGCTGGTGGACAGCAACGGCAACACGCTGGGCACGCTCAATGTCACGGGCAGCGCGACCATCGTCGCCAGCGGCACCGGGCCCACCTGCCCGGCGGACCTCACGGGCGACGGGAACCT
>CAYQRD010000033.1:0-23479 GCA_964419845.1 uncultured Phycisphaeraceae bacterium | reverse complement strand
ACGCGCCGTCGACGATCTGCTCGAAGCAACCGACGCGGTCGTCATGGCCTCGCACTCCAACTGCCGCGCACTCATGGGCGACCCCGACTCCAAGCCCAACCAGCGCCACCTCAGCGACGCCACCATCAAAGAGATCGCAAGGCGTGGGGGGGTCATCGGCCTCAACCTGCTGGGCGACTTCGTCACACCCGACATGAAAAAAGGCGAACGCGCCAAGATCAGCGACTGCGTCCGACACATCGAACACATCTGCACGCTCACCGGCTCCACCAACCACATCGGGCTCGGCTCAGACATGGACGGCGGCTTCGGCGCCGACGGGCTCCCCGAGGGCATCAACACCCCAAGCGACCTCACCATCCTTACCGACGCCCTCGCCACGGCGGGCTGGAACGATCAGGACATCAACGCCTTCGCGCACGCGAACTGGGAACGCTTCTGGCGAGCCGAATGACGCAATCCCCCGCATTTCACACGCTTTCGTCATACCACCGAAATCGGGGGTCGCGAAAGCATAGATTCAAATTTAATTGAAACTCTGCGGGGGGGTTGACATAACTGCTGAATCATATAACTTGGGAGCATGTGGCATACTGCTGATATTCATGCGAACCCGCGGTGTAAGCATGCATTGGTGCGTGCGTTTACCATGATTGAACTCCTCGTCGTGCTCGGCGTCCTCATGGTGCTCACCGGCCTCATCCTCCCCGCCCTCGGCGGGGCCTACTCCACGGCCAAACTCTCACGCGACATGGTGCAACTGCGTGACAACAGCATGATGGTCACCCTGTATACGCAGGATCATCAGGGTGTATACCCCTTTCCCAATATTCAACGCCACCCCGTGATCGTCGCACCGCGATGGGTGAACGCAATGGTCCACGGAAGATACTTTGACAGCGTCACACAAGCCGACCATCGTTCCGACGAGAACGGTGTCGGGTTCTCAATCTATATGTCTGCGGCAATGCTCTACGATTGGCGACTCATGCGACCCGGTCACACGGTGTCTTACGATGAAGCTCGCCCAGTCCCGGTTCGATCATCATCCGTGACTTTTCCTTCGCTAAAAGGGTTGCTCTTTCGTGGCGAAAACCGCTATCACGATGGCTTGAATGGACGGCCGTTGCCGGACGATTATCATGCGTTCTGCTGCGTAGATCTCTGGGAGTTCCCGGTCGCTAATGCTGACACTTCAGTCATAAAGGGCCACTGGCAGTTCTTTAACGGCGGGCGTCCGCTGCATGAAGAAAATGGAATAGGGACACCTCTGCTGGCGACATGGTTCGGTGTCAAAGGCCAGGATCGCTAACCGAAAGGATTAAAATGAACTTCACGAGTATCACGAGTGTTTTGGCTGTGTCGTGCTTGGTTGGTTCAATCGTAGCTCAAGTTACTCCAGTAATTGTAGAGTGCTGCAGTTACACACACGACCTCGAAGAGCCAGACGGCGGCACGCCGTGCGGCGCAGGAACATCAATGGTTATTAGCTGTGAAACCGGAGCTCTGAATACCGGCTCAATGCTGTTAGGTAAGAACTTGCGTGATGCAACTTGTCGCTTGATTGATATTGGAAGTCAGGGTTCGTGGGCGAATATCCCTTGCAGCATGACGCCTCCTGATGGCGCTATATTCGTGGGCAAGTTGGCGAACGGAAGCTGCTGTTACGCTACGGTCCCAGGACCAGGTGGGTCCGCTGTTATCGACACTTATGCCAACTCGCCTATTCAGGTTCCGGTTTGTGGGGGCGAGTGTGATGGTGGCGGGGTCGAATAAATGAATCAATCATTTATATTCAATCGTTGTCTCTGCGCAATTGTGGTCATGTTGGGATTCACTTGCAACTCAAGTGCGCAAGAAATGGAGGAAGTTAGGCATGCCCACTTTGTAGGCGAGCTGGATAGGCTCGTTCCGAAAGGTGCGGGTGCGATCATCGTGACCTATGAAGCAGAGGGGGCGCGAGCAGGAATCACTACTGCGGGTTACGATTCCGCATCGGGTGCATGGTTCGTCGCCTCACAAACCGGATGCGGCGGTCGAGACCTCAGCGGAAATTTATACCAGGCAAATGTCGAAGACACCGAGTTGTCGGTAATGCAGCCGTACTTCGCGGAGCTGGTCAGCATCGCCAACGACATCCCGCGATGCTATCTCATCGCCATGCGAGCGCAGCCCGAGATGATCGTCGATGCGGAGCTCGGCCCCGATGGGGTGTGGCGTGTGCTCTATCACGCTGTCGATCCCGCAAACATCAACGACCGCGCCCCCTGGGAACTGAGAATCGACGATAAAACCGGGCATGTACTCAGCAAGAGGTGGACTGTTTCCGAAGACTCCCCGATCACCGAGTACGACTGGGAAGGCACCACCGTCGGACGGCGCGTGCAACCAGAGCCGATGAACCGAGTCCGTACATTTGTCGATGATCAGGCAGATCTCGCAGAGTTTGAGCCCGAGAAAGTGTTTCAGCGCGCGATATCGTACCGCATTCAGGCCGATCAGAAACTCAACGCTATGAGCAGTGGGTATGTCCAGAACGATGACGGCGAATGGGTTCAGGACAAGCAAACACAGTCAACCCAACCGTTTAACGACCCCCTGACCCGAACTTACCGCACGCCCCTTATTATCGCCGGCGTGCTGGTCTTCCTGATCGCTATCGCTCAGTTGATCCGAAAGGGACGCACGCAATGAATGCGCAATCCCTGCTCAGTCTCGCGATCCGCTCGGTGCTGGCCATCGCGGGCATTGTTGTGCTGATGCTCGGGCTGATGAAACTCACGAACATTGGAACTTTTCTCGCTGCGGTCGAGGCCCATGAGCTGATGCCCGATTGGTCCTTGACGCCTGTTGCCTGGAGTGTTCCAGTCACCGAAGTGATCCTCGGCGTCGGTATGCTCTGGGCGGTGACTACATCGCTTCGTGCATCCGCCATCGGCTCGCTCGCACTCTCACTCTTTCTGCTCGCGATGACGGTCTACGCCGCGGGACTTTGGATCAGCCCGCCCCCGGAGCCGGTCTCGTGCGGGTGCATGCCCAACGCCGAAGTGATCAACTCGTGGAAATCGGTTACGATCCGTAACGGCTCGCTGACTGCAATTATGGCGATCGTCTCGCGCGTCCTTATCGGAGTTTCGGAGCGGTCGTGCCGGATGACAACCGCTCTCGCATGACACGAACAGTGAAACAACTGTCTCACCCCCGTCATGCGATAGCTCCAATGCACATCACTCCACACCAGCAACCCGGCACTGCCCGCACCACAACGCCGGGTGCTGGAGCAGCAGCGAGCTCTGTTGCGCGTCGGCCGCCGGGGCCAGCTTGCTCAGCGGGTTGAGCATCTTCTGCTGATACTCCGAAGCGTTCACCACATACACGCTCCGATCGCCGGCATTGGGGTACTGCTCCGCGAGGATCCTGTTGATCCGCTCGATACGCGTCTCCGGGTACGGATGCGTCGCGAGCCACTCGGGGGTGCCTCCGCCGCCGCCGGACGCTTCCTGCAGCACCTGCATCACCCGCAGCTGCCCGCTGGGGTCATACCCGGCACGCGCCATATAGCGCATGCCCAGCATGTCCGCCTCGCTCTCGTCGTCGCGGCCGTACTTGAGCAGCACGAGATTGCCACCGATCGCCAGCCCGGGCACGGCGACCTCGCCATAGCGACCCACCGCCGTGTCGTCGTCGGCAACACCCACGGCCACCGCCGTCCCGACCAGCAGGGCGTTGAACCCGATCTGCTTGCTGATCCGCTGATTGCCGTGCCGCGCTGTCACATGCCCGATCTCATGACCGAGCACGCCCGCCATCTCGGCCTCATCGCTGAGCTTCGCAGCCAGGCCGCGCGTGAAGAAGACTTTGCCGCCGGGCAGCGCGAACGCGTTGATCACATCGGTGTTGAGCAGCGTGAACTCCCAGTCCAGATCCGGCACGCCCGCCTCAACACCCGTCACCAGCTTCATGCCCACGGTGCGGACATACTCGCTGGGGATCGTCGCCTCGATCTCGCCGCCGAACTGGTCGGCCAGCCCCGCCGCCGCCTCGGCCCCCATCTGCTTTTCGTCTTCCCACGAATAGAGCGTGAACGATTTTTTGCCCGTGGCGGGATTGGTCGTGCAGCCAACAGGCACGAGCATGAGCGCCCCGAGCGCCATCATCGCCATCATCCGAATCAGCCGACTCTCGATCATCGTCTTCATCGCTCACCCTTTCGCATCGTTCCAGCCCGTGGCTTCGAATCCACCGAGCCCGTGCCCGCCCATTTCACACAGCGTGCTAGGATCATTGTTCCATGCCCGAGCCCACTCTGCAAACCCGACCCACAGACTCATCTCCGCCCGCCTGGCAGGAGCAGGAACTCGATTCACTGCACGAGAACGCCCAGAAGCACGACAAGGTCCGTGCGATGTTCAACGCGATCGCCCGCTCCTACGACCTCAACAACCGCCTGCATTCGCTCTGGCGCGACGAATCATGGCGTAAACGGGCCGTCATCGAAGCCCGTGTCCAGCCCGGCGAGTCCGTCCTCGACTGCGCCTGCGGCACGGGCGACCTCACCCAGGCATTCGCCCGATTCTCCAAAGCCGCCCACATTGTCGGCTCCGACTACACCCCCAACATGCTCGAAGTTGCGCGTCACAAACGCGAACACCTGCATAACCAGCTGCAAAGCCGCATCGAATACCTGCAGGCCGACGCCCAGCAGCTCCCATTCGAAGACCAATCCTTTGATGTCGTCTCGATCGCGTTCGGAATCCGCAATGTCCAGGACCCGGACAAAGCGATGGGGGAGTTCTACCGCGTGCTCAAACCCGACGGACGCCTCATGATCCTCGAGTTCGGCCAGCCCGGATTCCCGCCCATGCGGTGGTTCAATACCTTCTATTGCGGCACCGTCATGCCCAGAACCGCCACCTGGATCGCCAGAGACCGCTCAGGGGCGTACAAGTACCTGCCCCGCTCCGTGAAGTCCTTCAAGACCCGCCCGGAGATGGAGCAGTCCTATGCACAGGCGGGATTCGAGCAGGTGTGGTCCAAGCCGCTGACCTTCGGGATCTGCAATCTTTACAGAGGGATCAGGCCCGGATCGATCACCGCGTAGGGGTTCTGCCGGGCGAACACCCGGCGAACACGCCCGGGCTCCATCCGACATTCTCGGACCAGATCCGCGCACGCCCCGGTCATGGTCCGAGAAGAACAGCACCCAACCCCCAGAATTGAGGTCAAGCCCGGTCACGCGCATTTCTTGACGCGCTGCTCGCGGTCTGCCTGTCATGTGTTCGATACCCCTCACCACAGCCGCGGCATGTGAGCGGCCCATCCAAACCACAAGCCCGCAATCTCGTGCGGGGCACACACCTCGGAGTGAACACCATGAGCGCAGAGATCCTTACCGAACGCCTGTTCGAGTCCCTCATCTCAGGCGATCGGAGCTACGCCCGGTCCATCATCCAGGAGCAGATCAATGCGGGGGTCACCCAGGAGATCCTCCTGACCGATCTCTTCTGGCCGACATACGAGCTCGTCGAGAAGCTCCACCGCGAAGATCAGATTACCACGCTCGCACATAACATGGCATCACGACTCCTGCGTGTGCTCGTCGACCAGTGCTCTCGTGAACTCATCGCATCCTCCGACGCCCCGCCCGTCGGGCGTCGCGTGTTCGCCTGCTGCGGCCCCTCCGAGGGTTCCGAGCTTGGCGGCCAGATGGCCGTCGACCTGCTCGAGGCCGCGGGTTTCGAGGTCCAGTTCGCCGGCGGCGGGCTTCCCATCGACGAGATCCGCGCCACTGTGCAGGAATCCAAGCCCCATGCACTCCTCATGTTCTGCTCCGAGCCATGCGATCTGCCCGACATCCGTGTCCTGATCGATTCGCTCCATGAGATCGGCGCGTGCCCCAACACCCAGATCGTCGTCGGCGGCGGCGTCTTCAACCGGGCCGAAGGGCTCGCGGAGGAGATCGGTGCCGACCTCTGGGCCACCCACCCGCTCGAACTCGTCGACCGCATGATCGATGAGGCCACCGTACGGGCGACCGAGGACCAGCGCACCGTGGGCCGGACACGCAAGGTCACAACCAAGAAGACTGCCAAGCCCGCAGCAAAGGCGGCTTGATCAACCCATCCCAGACAGCATCATCTCCTCCGCCCCGAAGCCGCAACCGGTTTCGGGGCGTTGTTTTTGTCCATTTAAGCCGATTTACACCGATTTCGGCCACCAATGCCCGCTTTTCGGATGCAACCGACCCACCCCCGCGTGGTATAGTCATGGCAGTGGCAAAGACGCCACCCGTACAGGCAGGCCCACCCGCATGGAACGACACGAAGAGCGAGCACTGATCGAGCGAGCCATCGCCGGCGAAAAACAAGCCGCCGGCGATCTCATCCGTGCGCATCAACGCTCGGTCTACGGCTACATCCTCCGCATGTCCGGACGCCCCGATGTGGCCGAGGACATCGTGCAGGAGGCCTTCGTCCGCGTGCTGGGCAACCTGCACCGCTTCGATTTCCGATTCCGCTTCTCCACCTGGCTCTTCACCATCGCGCGTCGGCTCTACATGAACGCCATGGCCAAGAACCGCCCCGCCTACGACACCGATTTCGTCGGCACGATGGGCAGCGGTCCCGTCCCCGAAAACACGGTCTACCGCGACGAACGACAGCAGGTCCAGCACGACGCGATTCAGTCCGCGCTCTTGTCCCTCAGCGAAGAACAGCGCGAGATCATCATCCTCTTCCACCAGCTCGATTGGCCCATCTCGCTCATCGCCACGCATCTCGACATGCCCGAGGGCACGATCAAGAGTCACCTGCACCGCGGACGCAAGCGCCTGCGTGTGCTCTTCAAAGATCAGTCCGCGTTGGCAAACCAACTCGCGGGGGTGACCCCATGAGCCGCGACCGACGGGACCACCCCGACATGCGTGACAACGCGCCCGGGCGAATCCCCGAGTCGCTGATCGACGCAGCCATCGACGGCGAGCTCGATCCCGAGATCCAGAAGGAAATCGGACACGCACTCCAGTACGACCCGGAACGCCGACAGCAGTTCCACGACACACGCGACGCGATCAACGCGCTCCGTATCCCCGTGGAAATGCCCGACCTGAGCGATCGTGTCCTGTCTCGCGCCAACCGGCACCGGCGATTCATCCCCGCCAAGCTCCGGGCCCAGGTCCGCGCCGGTCGTCTGGGCATGGCGGCATTCCTGCTCTGCGGTCTTCTCACCATCGCTGGGCTCCAGCGCATGTACCCGCGCCTCACCACGATCGCATCCCAGCAGACCCCCGTCCGTGATCTGGAGATCGCCGTCGAGCAGGATCGCAACCAGCTCGCGCAGGCACTCAACGGCGAGATCGAAACAATCCGCACCAGCGTCGCGCCCGTCGCGGGTCTCTTCGATCGCCCCATCGCACGCCCGGGCAACAACGAACAGCGATTCGGTGTCGAACTCACCGCCACCTCCTACGCGCACACGGCCCACGATCAGTTCCCCCGGTACAGCCGAGCAAGCGCAGGACAACCCGGGCTGGCCGTGGTCTCGATGATGCACGCCAGAGAGATCGCACAAAGGGATTCGGCCGACAGCATCCGATACGGTCTCATGCAGTCCGACGGCTCGCGCTACTTCATCTACGCGTCGTGGTCCCCACAGACACCCACGAACTCATCCGATCGTGACACCCGCCCCGATCGCGGCTACGAAGTCCCTGATCTGCCCTGAGCATGTTCACCCGTTCGTCAGACCAACCCCGTGTTTCTAACCGAGCCGCTCCGATCTGCACCCCGCGAGTGAGTCGTATTGTCGCTTCACTGGCGATCGCGATCACGACGCAGCTCGGTGTCGCAGGCGTACCCGACCTCGGTGCGTTCGATGCCCTGCAGGCCATCCCCGCCGACATCGATGCGGCCGCGGTGTTCGAGAACCCCGCAGACGCGATCCTGCTCAGCCCGGTGGGGCGATCCATGCGATCGCTGCTCGCGATGGGTGGCGTTTTCACCCAGACCGAACGCGCCTGGCAGGCGCTGGGCGATGCGTTCGACGCCCCCGTCGATGACACCATCCGCGCGCTGCTGAGCAAACGCGTCGTGGTCGTCTGGGACGGCTTCGAGCGGGGCGATCCGGATATGGAGGGCATCACCGAATCCATCGACACACGCTGGGCGCTCATCTGTCAGGTCGAGCCACAGTACCTGCGGGAGATCACCGCCGCGATGCGGCCCGTCAAGCGAGACATCGTCCACGGCCGCCCGGTCTACGCAATCGAGCAGGGGCGCTACCGCGTCGTGATGCTCGACAATCCCAAGCCCGGCACCCAAGCCATTGTCCTGCTCGCACCAAGCAGCGGCACGCAGCTCCTGCACAATGTCCTCGCGCAGATTGTCAACAACGACAACCCCAACGCCGACACCGAAGCGATCACCAGCGGCCACCACGACATGCTCGCGGCCCTCAACCAGCAGCACGCCAATGTCGAAGACGGTTCATGGTCCTTCGCCCTCCTCGCCCGCACCAGCGTGCTCTACTCCGCGTTGACACCGCCCTCGCAGACCAAGCGAGAACAAGGCCCCGGCGACACGGTCATCGCCGCGATGGTCAAGCTCGATCCGGGCCAGCTGCGGTGCACCTTCTCAAGCGATCTCGTCATCAGGCCCGACACCCCCGACGCCCCCGTCGCCCTGCTCGACGCGATCTCATCCGACGCCGTCTTCGCACTCGCCGCCGGTCGCGCTCCTCGGCTGAGCATCGACGCACAATCCGCGAGCATCGCGCTGACCGCTGAGGCACAGGGCACCCAAGCCCCCGATGAATCGGATGACGACCCCTTCAACGCGCCGGCGCTGATCACCATCAGCCCGATCCGCTCGACGAGCGGGACCAGCCCTGACACAACGCCCAATGAAGCACACATGGGCATCAGCATCACACTCTGCAATCCCAAACGCCCGCAGGGCGAATCCGCGAGACTGGCCGACGACACGGTCAACGCCTTCGTTGACGCCTACGACTCGACCCAGGCCCCAAGCTTCAACGGCCGACTCCCATCCGTTGTCCGCAGCATCACCCTCCAGCCCACACCCCAGCCCACAGCCCAGCCCGAGCCCGCCGACGGATCGCATCCCGTGACCGCTCAGCGCACCGCATGGCCCGGCGAGACATGGCCCGGCGAGACCCCGAGCATGTCCTGGTTGACCGCCACCACCCTCGACAACGATCTGCTCATCGCAACGATGGGACCAGGCGCATCCGACCCCGCCCAACGCGTGCTCGACATCAAGCAGGCAGCGATCACCCTCGATGCGCTGGGTGCGAAGCGGACCTCAGGCGTGCTGATGCGTGCTCATGCACAGCCGGCCAGGCTGCTCGCATTGTTCGGTGAAGCGTCCCTCATGGATCTCGCCCTCGCCAAACTGGTCAGGGAGATGGACATCGAGATCCGCCGAGGGATCCGCGACGGCGTCCGCGGCTCACTCGAACTGCGTTTCGCCAACGCGCCCAACCAGCCCGGGCTCGGCACCCGCTGAGCCCCGCACTCGCTCAACCCTCGGGTTCGATCGTCGCCAGATCGCGCACCGCCTGTTCGATCGCATCGACCACGCCGGCCATCCGATCGAAATCAAGCGTCTCCAGCGTGTCGCTGGGCCTGTGATAGTGGGGGGTGCGGAACTCGCTGGTGTCCGTGATCATCACCGCGTTGTAGCCCGCGAGCCAGAAGTTTCCGTGGTCGCTCCGCCAGATCGCTCGCACCATCGCAGGCAGCGCCGCTTCGACCACATTGGCCCGCCCGCTCTCACGCATCGAGCCGCTGATCTGCGCCACCAGATCGCGATCCTCCAGCCGCCCGACGACGCCGATGAAATCCCCCGTATCCGGCAGTTCCATCCCCAGCTGTGCCGCCATCGATTGATCAAACGGGTACCGCTGCGAACCGGGCGCATCGTCGTAGTACCCAAGCATCTCCAGCGACATCATCGCCACGACTCGCTCATTGCGGTTCTTCGTTTCACGAGCGTGGGCAAAGCTCCCCATCACCCCGCCCGCGCTGTTGCTATTCTCCTCGTTCGTGAATCCCACCCAGCGGATCGTCCGATCGGTTGGCGTAGCTGCGAAACGACGAGCCAGCTCAAGCATCGCCGCCACACCCGACGCGTTGTCGTCTGCGCCCGGCGTGTTCACCTCGGCGTCGTAATGCGCGCCGATCACCACGAACTCTTCGGGGCGTGTCGTGCCCCGTAGCTCGGCAACGACATTGAAACCACGCTCCGGCTTCGACTCGCTGACCTGCTCAATATTCACCGCATAGCCCATCGACGCGAGCCGATCCCCGACCCATACACCGGCATCGTTGAGCACACCCCGGTTACGGGCGTTGCGCTGCGCGAAGTCGACACTCAGGGCCTGCACATCAGCTCGCAGCCGCTCCTGTGTGCTCCGCACCGCATCCGAACGCGTCGGAACGCGGGCACCGCTCGTGCAGCCGACAAGGAACAAGGACACGATGATCAGGGGAAGGATTCGTCTCATGCCTTCATCGTACCCGAATCAGACCGGGCGTATCAGCCACCCACCGAGCGTCCCGAGCCCTGACGACCACCCTGTGCGCCGCCCATGCCGCCCCGCTCGCGCGGGCTGCCCGCGATCGAATCAAACTCATCCTGCGTGAGGTACTGGGACTCATACCCGGCCCCGTGTGCCTTGAGGGCCGCGGCGAACGCACGCAGGTGGTTCCGCGTCGCACGCTGCAGGTTCCCGAGCACCCGCTTAATCGATTCGTCCTCTGCCTGCGCCACCGCTAGGCGGAGATCTGTGAGATCCATTTCCTCGATCAGAGCGCCGACACGCAACGCCTCCACGCGTGACACCGACCCACGCTCGACAAGCTCCGTGTAGAGCTTCGCGTACCGCTCGCTGGTGAACACGCCGCGTCCGTCGTCCTTGATCGGGTCCTCGATCCCGAAGCGGTCCAGCAGCCCCTTCATGGCCACCAGGTGCCGCTTCTCTGATTCCGCGATTCCGAACGCCGGCTCATCCCACTTCTCGCCAAGCGTGAGGTACACATCCCGAGCGAGTTTCTCTTCCTCACGCATCGCGACGAGTGTCTCGATCATGTCACGATCGACCGTCGCTCCCGCCACCGCCTTTTCTCCTCCGGCGCACAGCGGGCAGGCACCACCACCGGGTCCCCCGGCAGCAATCGAAGCGATCGTTCCCAAAACAAGCAGATGAAGCGTGCGCATGGCTGGTCCTTTCGTATGCGTCCGATGATGACAACACGAAACAAAACGCACCACACGATCCGCAATTGCGGCCGCGCATCGAAATCTATGTCAAAAAGGGCAAGTGGACAGAATGTCTGTCTAATCCAGCCGCCGAACAGTGATCACGCGTTCGCCTTAGCCGACTTCTCCTGGCGGGCGGCACGCTTGCGCATCGCCTCGCTCAACTCAACCTTGCGGATGCGGATCGACTTCGGGGTCAGCTCGACCAGTTCGTCGTCCTCGATGTACTCGAGCGCCTGCTCGAGCGAGAGGTCCTTGGGCTGCTTGAGCGTCACCGTGGCGTCCTTGTTGGCGCTCCGCATGTTGTCGAGCCGCTTGACGCGGGCCGCGTTCACCTCGATGTCGTTGCCGCGGTTGTGTTCGCCCACGACCTGGCCCGCGTAGATCTTGTCGCCCGGGCGGACCATCATCACGCCGCGTTCGTGCAGATTCTCCACCGCGTAGCTCGTCACCTGACCCGCCTCGGTCGAGATCATCACACCCGCGTGCCGTGTCGGACGCTCGCCCGTCACCGGCACGAACTCAAGGAAGGTGTGGTGCATGATCGCCTCGCCCTGCGTCGCCGTCAGCACACGCCCACGCATGCCGATGAGTGCACGCGAGGTGATCTTGAACACGCAGTGCGTCATCCCGTCGCCGCGCTGATCGATCTTGACGATCTCGCCCTTGCGCTCGCCCACGATCTGCATCACGCCGCCCACCGCCGCGTCGGGTGCGTCGATGACCAGCTCTTCCAGCGGCTCGCATTTCACGCCGTCGATCATCCGCTCGATCACGATCGGGCGACCCACGGCCAGCTCGAACCCCTCGCGGCGCATGGTTTCCAGCAGGATGCCCAGGTGCAGCAGGCCACGCCCGGACACGATGAACTCATCCATCGTCCGCCCGGGCTCAACCCGCAGCGCCACATTGTGCTCCAGCTCGCGCTCCAGACGCGACTTGATCTGACGCGAGGTCACATACTCGCCCTCGTTTCCCGCGAACGGAGAATCGTTGACACGGAACGCCATCGAGATGGTCGGCTCATCAATCACGACCTCGTCCATCGCCTCGGGGTGGTCCGGATCACAGATCGTGTCGCCGATGTCCAGATCGCCCAGGCCCGAGATGGCACACAGGTCTCCAGCGCCGATGTACTCCCGCGCGACTTTCCCCAACCCCTCGAACCCCTCGAGCGTACCGATCTTCGCACGCACTTCCTTGGTTTTGCCACCCTCAAGATGCTTGACGATCACCACGGGCTGCCCCGCGTGCAGCGTGCCCTGATAGATGCGCCCAACGCCGATACGCCCGACATACTCGCTGAAGCCCAGCGTTGTGATCTGCATCCGCAGCGGCTTCTCGATATAGACATCCGGGTGCGGCACATGCTTCACGATCGCCTCGAACACGGGCTGCAGACTCGTGCCTTTGCTCGTGCCGTCCCACTCATCGAGCGCCCAGCCGTCACGCGCTGACGCGTACACGATCGGAAAATCGAGCGCGTTGTCTTCTGCGCCCAGCGCCACCAGCAGGTCGAACACCTCGCCGATCACACGGTCGGGGTCCCCGTCCGGGCGATCACACTTGTTGATCACCACCAGCGGCTTGAGCTTGTTCTCCAGCGCCTTGCCCAACACGAACCGCGTCTGCGGCATAGGCCCCTCGTAGGCGTCGACAACCAGGATGCACCCGTCTGCCATCTGCAGCACACGCTCCACCTCGCCGCCGAAGTCCGCGTGACCGGGCGTGTCGATGATGTTGATGCGATAGTCGGTGTCGTCCGCCGCGTGGTAGTTCACCGCGCAGTTCTTCGACAGGATGGTGATCCCGCGCTCTCGCTCAAGATCGTTGCTGTCGAGGATCAGCCCGTGCTGCCCGCCCTCAAGCCGCTCAAGCTCGCCCGCGCGGAAGTTCCCCGACTGCTTGAGCAGGTTGTCCACAAGCGTGGTCTTGCCGTGGTCAACATGCGCGATGATGGCCACATTACGCAGCGATGCGATATCACTGCTCGATTCATGACGGGTGCCTGCCATGCGTGCTCCAAGTCCATTGGGGACGGGGGTTTCGGTTCGCCCCGGCCCTGCATCGGACATCGGGGGGGCAAATCCTAGACACCCCGGTTATCGGGACCAGTTTTTCCTCGCTGCTCTTGCCCATCTTCTCTCATCCGCACGCGCATTCCTTCCCCAGCCCGCCTTCTCCCCAACCCGCTCGCACCGTGCGCAACCTGGGGCATCTTTCACATGCACGACCCGCCAGCCATCCCAAGAGAGGATCCCCCATGAACACCAAGCTCAAAGCCCTCGCCCTCCTCGCCGGCTTCGCACTCCCGTCGCTCGCGGTCGCAGGACCGATCTACAGCAACGACTTCGAACTCCCCAGCACCGATCCCGCCGCAGACTGGTCCAGCACCCTCCGCAGAGACCTCGGCGGACCCTACTCAACCTTCCTCGGACGCTTCAGCACAACAACCATCGATTTCAAGCTCCGCGCGACCGAAGCCAACACCGCAGGGCTCGTCGACCAGGGCACAGGCGGCGACAACGCCAACCGCCCCTACAACATCACCCGCGGGAATGTTCAGTACAACCGTATCCGCGTCCCGGAACTCGACAGCGGCGGTGGGGGCGGCAACAACCCCGGATACAACCCCTCGACCTACAACGGTCCCAAGATCGACCTCGGTCAGGCCGCAAAGGGTGGCAACACCGAGCCGCCGAGCGGCGACCCCCTCTTCACCCGAGGCCAGTACGCCCTCATCTTCGATCTCATGATCTTCGACTCTTGGGACGCCAACTACACCAACTTCGGCCCGGACACCTTTAGCGTCTCGATCAACGGAGAGAAACGATTCGAGGAGTTCTTCGACGCACACAACCTTTCCAACAACTTCAGCACACCCGAACTCCCCACGCAGAACGCCTACAGCCCGACATGGCAGGACCAGATCTACCGCGATGTCACGCTCTACTTCGATGTCACAGAAGCCACCAACCGCTTCGACATCCAGTTCGTCGGATCTCTCTCCCAGTCCATCCAGGACGAGAGCTGGGGTCTCGACAATGTGCGTATCGAAGCGATGGGCCAACTCCGCGGTGCCTCAGCGCCGCTCGTTCCCGCCCCGGCATCGCTCGCACTCATGGGAGCAGGCATGGGCCTCATGACCCGCCGCAAACGCTGACGCAGCCTGCAACGATCACACAGCGACCGCCGCCTTGATGTGCGGGTGCGGGTCGTAGCCGACCAGTTCAAAGTCATCGAATGTGAAATCAAACACCGATCTCACGCCCGGGTTGATCTTCATCGTCGGCAGCGCACGCGCTTCACGCGAAAGCTGCTCATCGACCTGCGGCAGATGGTTGAGATAGATGTGTGCATCGCCCAGCGTGTGAATGAATGCGCCCGGGCGATACCCCGTCGTCTGCGCCAGCATCATCGTCAGCAGCGCATACGAAGCCACATTGAACGGCACACCCAGAAACAGATCCGCCGAACGCTGATACAGCTGGCAGTTGAGCCAGTCCCTGCCCCCGTCGGTGGCACGCTGCACATTGAACTGGAACAGGCAGTGGCACGCGGGCAATGCCATCTCCTCGATCTCACCCGGGTTCCACGCCGTCACGATGTGCCGGCGGGAACACGGATTGCTCACCAGCGACCGCTCAAGCTCCGCGATCTGGTCCACCGTCTCGCCGTTGGGCTTCGTCCATGATCGCCACTGCGACCCGTACACCGGGCCCAGCTCGCCGTTCTCATCCGCCCACTCGTCCCAGATCGAGACCCCGTTCTCCTTGAGATACGCGATGTTCGTCTCGCCCTTGAGGAACCAGAGCAGCTCATGGATGATCGAACGCAGGTGCAGCTTCTTGGTCGTCACCGCGGGGAATCCGGCCTGGATCCCTCGCTCGATGAACGCCTCGCGTGCCCCGGGCGTGTCTGGACTCAGGTAGTACCGGGTCTGGTGCCCGAACACCGAGATCGTCCCGACGCCCGTCCGATCGTCACAGGGCGTCCCCTCAGCGAGCACGCGACGCAGAATATCGTGGTATTGAATCATGACAAATCAGTCTAACGCACCAATGAAAAGCCCGCACGCGATCCCGTGTGCGGGCCATGGAAATTATCAGGTTTGATCACTCGGGCAGCTTATCCAGCTCCGCCTGCACCCGCTCGACCAGACGCCCGACCGTCGCGTCGCCAAAGTCGAACGGCAGCCCGGCAGCATGGAACAGCTCGGGCAGCGGACGCGACCCGCCCAGCGACAACGACTTGCGATACGCAGCCAGCGCCGCCTCCTCGCCCTGCTCCAGACTGATCAGCCAGATCCCCAGCGCACCAAGCTGCGCGATCCCGTACTCGATGTAGTAGAACGGGACCCCGAACAGGTGACTCTGACGCTGCCAGACGAACTTGCGTTCCTCATCGAGCCCGTCCCAGTTCACGATGTGGCCCTGATGCCCGAATCGTGATTCGAGGTCGAGCCACGCCTGCGCACGCTCTTCGTGCGAGTGGTTCGGGTTCGCATACACCCAGTGCTGGAACGCGTCGATCGTCGCGATCCAGGGCAGCAGCCCGATGCTCCCCTCAAGCTGCTTGCGGCGTGCACGATTCGCGTCTTCCTCGCTCGGGTAATACGCATCCCAATACGGCATCGTCAGCAGCTCCATGCTCATCGATGCCACCTCGGCGTACTCCAGCGGCGAGCTGCGGTACCACACATACGGCTCATCGTTGCAGTACATCGCATGGAACGCGTGCCCCGCCTCATGAACCATCGTCTCGACATCACGATGCTGACCCGCCGCGTTCATAAAAATGAACGGCAGCTTCGAACGATCGCGGAAGTACAGGTACCCGCCCGGCGCCTTGCCCTTGCGTGAATCCAGGTCGAGCATCGCCCCGTTCGCCGTCCCGCTCGTGTTCGAGCCATCGCCCATGCTCGCAAAGAACCTGCTCAACTCGGGGCTGAGCTTATCGAAGACCTTCTGCGTCTTGCCGACAAGGTCCTTGCCCCCCTCGAACGGCTCGAGCGCCGCCCGGTTCTTGGGGTCAACCGCGAGGTCCCAGGGGCGGAGCTGCCCGAGCCCCAGCTGCTCCTTGCGTGTCGCGTCGAGCTTCGCCGTGAACGGCATCACATGCTTCTGCACCGCGTCGTGGAACGCGCCGCACATCTCGGGCGTGTAGTCGAAGCGATGCTTGCTCTTGAACGCGTAGCCGACGAAGTTCTCAAAGCCCGCGTTCTTCGCCACGGTGTGGCGCTTCTGCACCATCTCGTCGTAGATCTCGTTAAAACGAGCCGCGTCCTGCAAGCGACGCCCCGCAACCTTCCGCCACGCCTCCTCACGCACAGATCGATCAGCAGACTCCATGAACTTGCCCATCATGGGCATCGTCTTCTCTTCGCCCTTCCAGTCGACCGTCATCGCGCCGCAGATCTTGTCATACTCCTGATCGAGCTGCGCCAGCTCGGTCTCGATCGAGACATTCTCAGGGCGGAACAGATCCACATCCGCCGCGGTATCCCGGAAGAGAACCTCGTAGCGATCAGCCGTCAGCCCGTACTCCTCGCACAGCGCCTTCATCTTCTTGTCGAGCTCAAAGCCCACGGGCTTGACCTTGGGCACCACCGTGGTGATGAACGAGGTGTACGCGGCCTGCTTGGCCTCGTCGCCCGTATCGCAGGTCATGTCGATGTAGGTGTTCGCGCCCGATTCGCCGATCGCCGCCTCAAGCTCGCTGCGGTCCAGAATCCACTTCTCAAGCTCCTCGCGGTCGGAAATCTCACGCTCGAGCAGCGCGTTCATCAGCGGCTCGATGTTCTCCCATTTCGTCGCGTCGAGCACCGGGGGAACAAAGTCAGTCGTCTGCATGGATGTCATCGGGGCCTCCAGATGGGTCTCAGCGCAAACCGATTCAGCCAGCAGCGCATCGTTTCGTGTATGCATTCATCTTATGCAGGGTTTCGGGCCAGTTCACGCGCCAGGGCCAACGCCTGCCCCCGGTCGCCCACCCGTCCCTCGAGCTGCGCATCATAAACCCGCTCAAGTATCGCCCTGAAACCCGGGCCGGGCTCCAGCCCGATACCGATCAGGTCGCCCCCAGCCAGCAGCGCCGCTGGGCACAGCCCCTCATCCGATTCCGCCCACGCGTTGAGCTCCGAGAGGATCCGCTCGGCGTGCTGCGACCCACGCACCCCGCACCACGCCGAGTACAGCGACAGCGCATCACCCGCGTGCGCTCGCCCACCCAGCCGGCGCTTACCCGCGATACCCAGCCCGTCCCACGAACACTGCATCTCACGGGCCACTTCGAGCACGCCGTACAGCGCGTCCCGATCCTCGTTGGAGAGATCCAGCCGCGTGCGATACCGAGCGCAGATCGGTGCCGGGTCCTCGTCGATGCCATGCCCCCGACCCAGCGCCAGCGCCGCCAGCACCAACCCGTAATGCACCCCGGCCCCCAGCCGCTCCATCACATCCGGATGGAACGAACTGATGTCCCCGAACACCGCGTCATCGAGCCCGAGCTCATCAATGAGCTTGCACGCAGCCACCCGCGATGGGTGCAGCAGCATCCTCCTGATCTCTTCGCCGACCCGTTCAATCGAAACCCCGCGAAGCTCGTGCGCGTGCTCGGCGATCGCTTTGCGTGTGTGTTCCTCGATCTCCAGACCGTAGCGGGCCGCGAACCGCACCGCCCGCAACGCCCGAAGATGGTCCTCCCGCAGCCGATGCTCGGGCTCACCCACCGCGCGCAGCACCCGACGCTCGACATCGCGGCGCCCGTCGACAAAGTCGATGATCCGGTCCTCGCCATCATCCGCCGGATCGAGAAACAGCGCGTTGATCGTGAAGTCACGACGCTGCGCATCGAGCTCCGGAGACGAAAACTCGATGCTGTCGGGCCGGCGCGCATCGCTGTACACACCGTCGCTGCGGAAGGTCGCCACCTCGATCGTCGCCCCATAATCCCGAACGAGCACCACGCCGAACGCCGCGCCGACCTCCGCGGTCTTGCGGAAATACGCCGAGATCTGCTCGGGCCGCGCATCGGTCGCCACATCGTAATCCTTGGGCTCATACCCCAGCAGCAGGTCACGCACACACCCGCCCGCGAGATACGCGATATGCCCGCGCCCGCGAAGCAACTCGATCACCCGCAATGCCGCGTCACGCTCGCTCACCCGACCCGCTCCTCACGCAGATCGCGGCTCATCAGCATCGCGATCGCATCGACAGGATCGAGATGCTCAAAGAGCACCGCGTGCACCGCGTCGGTGATGGGCATATCCACCTTGTATTTTTTGGCCAGATCGACCACCGATTGCGTCGTCGTCACCCCCTCGACCACGCACATCGCCTCACGCAGGTACGCGTCAAGCTTCACGCCCCTGCCCAGCGCCTCGCCGCACGAACGGTTCCGGCCCTCGGGGCTGAAACAGGTTGTCGCCAGATCGCCCACGCCCGCGATCCCAAAGAAGGTCTGCGTCTGCGCGCCCATCGCGCTGCCCAGCCGACCGATCTCCGCCAGCCCGCGGGCCAGCAGCGCGCTCTTGGCGTTGAACCCCGCGCCGAGCCCGTCGATGATCCCCGCAGCGATCGCGATGACATTCTTCGTCGCGCCCGCCAGCTCCACCCCGATCAGATCCGGGTTCGTGTACACCCGCAGCCAGCTCGTCGAAAACAGCCGCTGGATCTCCTCAGCAAACCCCGGATGGTCCGAAGCCGCCGCCATCGTCGCCGGCAGACACTGCGCCAGCTCCGTCGCGATCGCCGGCCCGGACATGCACCCCAGCGCCCTTGGTTTCCCGTCTGGGTCATCACCGAGCACATCCGCGATGATCTGCGTCGGCCGCAGCAGCGTCTCGTTCTCGATCCCCTTGGCCACGCTGATCACACTCGCATGGGGCGGCACATGCGCCCGCAGCCGCTCCCAGGCACCCCGGATGAACTGCACCGGGATCGCGCACACGATCACATCCGCATCCCGCAATGCCTCCGCGTCGCTCAGAGCGACCCGGACACTGTCGGCGAGCACGAACCCCGCAAGCCGCTCACTCTTCCGTGTCTGGGCGAGCACACCGTTCTCGTCTTCATCATGACCCCACATCGTGACCCGCGCCCGGGGCATCGCCCCAGCCCCATGCGGGTCCGGAATCGACAACGCCCCCGCGCACACCAGCCCCATCTGGCCGATCCCGAGGATCGTGACCCGGGGAACCCCGTCCAAGTCGTTCTTGCGCGTCTGTGTGTCCGCCATCGAATCAGATCTCCAAGCGAAGCCCAGCGGAGTCATATCGCCCGAACCGGGCCCGCTCAGTGTGCGTAGAACCCATCAGCAGCATCCAGGCTCACTCCAGACACTATATACGCACCCCCGCCAGACCGCCCCATCCGCGTATATCGCCCCTACACTTCAGCCCAAGCGCGGGAACAAGCACCCAGCAGGATCAGTTCACCCGAACGCCTTCCACCATAAAGAGACCCGTTCCATGAGTGAAACCGCCACCCACACCCACGATCACAAGCACGACCACGACCACAGCCACGGCGGGCTCGACTGCTGCTCACACCACTCCATGAGCAACGATCGCTGGATCCTCCTCTACCTCGTCGGCGGCATCCTCGCCGTCGTCTCCTGGATCGCCCACCTCTTCGGCACCACAAACGAACTCGTCGCCACCCTCCCAGCCGTCCTCGCCGCGATCCTCCTGGGCTCCAAGCTCTTCTACGCAGCCGCCCTCGAAGTCCTCAGCCGACGCGTCTCTTCATCCTCGCTCGCTGCGCTCGCCATCCTCGCCTCCATGGCCGTGGGCAAGTACGGCACCGCCGCCTTCCTCGCCTTTATCCTCCTCGTCGCAGACCTCATCGTCTCACGCACCGCCGACGGTGCCAAACGAGCCATCGAGCAACTCGTCTCCCTGACCCCAGACATCGCACGCGTCGTCCTCGAGGGCGTCGAGAAGATCATCCCCGTCGGGCAGGTCCAGGTCGGTCAAACCGTCCGCATCCGACCGGGCGAAAACCTCCCCGTCGACGGCCGCGTGACATCAGGCGAATCCACCATCAACCAGGCCTCACTCACCGGTGAAGCCATGCCCGTCGAAGTCCAGAAGGGCTCCGATGTCTACGCGGGCACCTCCAACCTCACCGGTGCCATCGACATCGAAGTCACCCAGGTCGGTGAAGCCACCACGATCGGCAAGGTCTCCAACCTCATCCGCGAGGCCGAGTCCACCAAGACCCAGCGCCAGCTCCTCATCGAGCAGGTCGCCCGTTTTTATGTCCCGGTCGCCCTCTCTGTTGCCCTGGTCGTCTTCTTCCTGACCTCCCAGAGCGAAATCACCGCCGTCAAGGAGTCCGCCGCCCTCCGCGCCGTGACCGTACTCGTCGTGACCTGCCCGACCGCGCTGCTGCTCTCATCGCCATCGGCGATGGTCGCCGCCTTCGCCGCCGCCGCACGCCTGGGCGTCATGATCAAACGGACCGAATACCTCGAGTCCGCCGCAAACATCGACGCGGTTGTCATGGACAAGACCGGCACCCTCACCACCGGCCGATTCGAAGTCTCCCGCCTCGCTCCAGCCGAAGGCGTGCAGGGTGCCGACCTCCTCAAGGCCGCCGCATTCGCCGAAGCTTCGAGCAACCACCCTCTCGGCCTCTCCATCCTCCGGACAGCCCAGCAGGCACGCATCGTCGTCGACACCGAAGGCAAGTTCGAGGAAATCCACGGCGCTGGCGTCAACGCCAACACATCACTCGGCACCATCTCCGCAGGACGCGGCACTTGGATCAAGCAGCTCATGCCCGCCGCCAATGAGCAGATCGCCAAGGTCGAAGAACGAATCGAAGGCATGTCCGGTGTCCATGTCATCAAGGACGGCACCTATCTCGGCGCCGTCGGCCTCGAAGACAAGGTCCGGCCCAACGCCAAGAGCGTTGTCGATCGCCTCCACGAACTCGGTGTCCGCCTCGCCGCCATCTTCACCGGCGACCGCCTCAGCGTGGGCAAACGAGTCGGCTCAATCACCGGCGTCGACGCCGTCGAGGCCGAGTGCCTCCCAGAAGAGAAGCATCAGCTCATCAAGCAGCTCACCGAAGACGGCTACCGCGTCATGATGGTCGGCGACGGCATCAACGACGGCCCCGCCCTCGCCGAGGCCGATGTCGGCGTCGCCATGGGCCTCTCGGGCTCGGACATCGCCGCCAACTCCGCCGGCGTCGCCCTCATGACCGACGAGCTCAACCGCCTGCCCTTCCTCATGGAACTCGCACGCCGCACCCGCATGATCGTCACGCAGAACATCGTCGTATCCATCCTCATGGCCATCGGCGGCCTCATCCTCGCCGCCACCGGCTCCTTCCAGGCCATCGGCGGGGCCTCCATCGGCGTCGGCTTCGCCGCCTTCTTCCACTTCATCCCCGATGTCTTCGTCATCGGCAACTCATTCCGCCTCTTCCGCTTCGGCGAAGACTTCCTCGAAGCCGAAACCGTCGCCAAGGCCCAGGCCGAAGCCGCCAACAAACGAATCCGACGCGAAGCCAGCGTCCGCAACCTCGCCGCCGAGCCGGCGTAATCAAATCGCATCACGAATCGAGAAAGCCCCGCGATTTTCGCGGGGCTTTCTTTGTGTCGACAGTATTCAAAGCGAATCGAGTACGCGTGATTTCAGCGTGTCCACATCCATTGCCACTTCAACTCGAAGGACCTCGCACAATCCTGACAACCCACCGAGCCAGCGATCATGTGTCGCATAGCTACGTTGCTCAAACCCTGCGTCATCGTAACGACTCGCCCATTCAAGAAACGCTGTATGGACATCGTGCATCACCCCGCCCGGTGCGATCGCATCCGCCCCATACCGCTTGAGCTCACGAGCCTCCAGTCGTTGCAGCCGCTCTTCCCAAGGCACATAGAGAAACACAACATTCGTGAATAGCGGAATCAGCGAGTCACCCCAACCGCAAAGCGACCCCGAGAGCACCCAGTCATCGTGCTCCGCAAACTCAGTTTCAAGCATTCGCAGCCGATCCTCAACCGATCGTTTCACCGTGAACGCCACAACGCTCGGTGCCCAGTACACATCATCAGTGTCAATATGCCTGATACCAAGAGTCTTAGACAGCGCGCGCCCAAGCGTACTCGTCCCCGAGCCCGAAGCACCCAAAATGTGCACACGAAGAGACATGGTCGGAAGATCATAGAAAAAGCCCCGCGTCGGACGCAGGGCTTTCAGGTTCAATCTTGAAACAGTGGGGCAATCAGCCCTTGATACCGCTCACCTTCACCGCCGTGTAGCGCTGACGGTGACCCGTCTTCCGCTGGTAGGTGTTCTTGGGGCGGAACTTGTAGATGTAGAGCTTGTCGCCCTTCACCACCGGCTCGGTGATCTCCAGCGTCACGCTCGCGCCGCTCACATACGGCGTGCCGATCTTCGCGTCGCCGCCTGCGCTGCCAACCACGAGGACCTTGTCCACCGTGATCGTATCGCCGGCCTTCGACTCGCCAGCGTTGTACAGGTCAATCAGGATCGTCTCGTCAGCCGCGACCTTGCGCTGCCCGCCGGACTCCTCGATGATTGCGTAAGTGTCTGCCATGATTCATGCTCCGATCAGCTGCCGCATGCGTTCCGGGGCGTGACCATGGGCGGCTCACGCTTGAACCCGACGCATTTCGGGGTCGAGATCATAGCCAGCTCACCCCGTCGAGTCGAACTCACCGTCTGCAGACGACCTGTGCTTTGATGCCCGGCGTATCATCTGCCATGATGCCCCAACTGCTCCAGGTCTCACCCATGCGTATCGGGTTCATGCAATCATCCGCGGGCTCAGCAAACCCCTCAGATGCCCCCGATCCCGCAGCAGCCACCGGGGCCACCCCAGAGCCCTCGATTACGCTGAGCGGCTCCCTGCTACCCAAATGGGACCCGAACCTGCCATTCCTGGACAACATCGCCAATGTCTTCAACCACATCTGGCATTTCAGCTTTTCAATCGGTGAAACCCAGATCTTCCTCCACCAGATCTTCCTCGCCCTGATCGTCTTCATCCTCGGGCTCGTCGTCTCCAAGCTGCTCTCAAGACGCGTCGGAAAGAAAGTCCTCCCGCGCATGAAGGTCCAGGAAGGCCCCGCCAGCGCCATCCAGACCATCCTCTACTACATCCTCCTCATCATCACCGCGATCATCGCCCTCCAGATCGCCCAGGTCCCCCTCACCG
>CAYQRD010000032.1:19117-24015 GCA_964419845.1 uncultured Phycisphaeraceae bacterium | reverse complement strand
CCCGCGGGCCCGTAGCTCAGTTGGTAGAGCGCACCGCTGATAACGGTGAGGTCGACAGTTCGAGTCTGTCCGGGCCCATTCATCGCTTCATGCGAACAATCGAAACCAGAGGCAGGGACCGGCAGAAACACCGGTCCCTGCTCTGTTTTTGCTCTTCTCGCCGCGATCAGCCCGGGCATGACGCCGATAAAGCAGGGAGCGTGCCTTGCGGGTTTCGCACCGACGCACCGAGATCCCCCGGATATACTCCAAAGATGCGCCTGAAACTGCTCATCCCGATGCTGATGCTTGTGCTCAGCTGCACGAGCGCTACCGCCTTCGCGGCCAAGTCGCACCCGGGCAACGGGGCACATGTCCATATCCATGAGCATGGCGGGGCTGCTCATCAGCATACCCACGCCGGTCACGACCCAAAGAATGCACCCGCACCGACACGGGACTGCCCTGAAACCCAGGACGGCCACCATGATTGCTGCGGGGACCATGAACACATGCCCCAGCAGCAGGGCGATGGGCTCACGATCCGTTCACGCGAGCTGCCCACATTCAGCGCGTGCGTTTGCTCCTCGTATTTCGAAGCGTCTCGTGCGCCTGGTGAGCGTGTCTGCCTCCGTTGGAAACGGCTCCGACAGCGCCCACCCGATCAACTCGGGCACCTGCGCACCTGTGTGATGTTGAACTGAACGCGACGGCTCCCCGCCGTGCGCTATCGCGTGCAAACCTGCGCCCGATGCGTGTGATCCGTTCAACCCATTGACATCACCGGAGCACCCCTGTGCCGATCATCCCTGTTCGCCCCGCGCTGACGCTGGGGCTCACCCTGACGACCCTTGCGGGCTGCCAGTCCTATCAGCCCAGACCCCTCGACGCCCGGTCCCATCTGGACGCGTGGTCCGCTCTCGCTATCGACGATGCGTCCCTCAGCGATTTCATTGAATCGCTTGACGCCGCGGATCACACCGAGCCGTTCGAACCCAGCGACGGGATCGACCTGCACGAGGCCGAGCGGATCGCGTTGTACTACAACCCGGACCTGCGTCTGTCGCGTCTTCGAGCCGGGGTCAACGCGGCCAGCGCCGAGCACGCCGGACGCTGGGACGATCCTGAGTTCTCGATCGAGGCGATGCGGATCACGGAGAGCGTGCCCGATCGCTGGATCGTCTCGCCCTCGCTGGCATTCACCATCCCGATCTCCGGGCGGCTTGATGCCGAGCGTCAGCGGGCCGAAGCGTCTGTGCGTGCGTCGCTCTCACGCGTCGCCGAGGATGAATGGGCCAAGCGCGTCGAGATCCGCCGGGCATGGTACGAATGGTCCGCCGCCCATCTGCGTGCCGAGCGGACCGCGGCCCTGCTGCAATCGATCGAAACGCTCGTGGAGTCCACCGACCGACTCGCCGAGTCGGGCGAACTGCCGGCAACGCAGGCCAACCTCTTCACCATCGAACAGGTGAGCCAGTCCAACGCCCTTGAGATGCATCGCGGCCAGGCCCACGAACTCCGGCAGCATCTCATCGCACTCATGGGCCTCTCGCCCGATGCCCTGCCGGAACTCAACCCGTCGCTCAATCCACCACGGCCGGGTGTGGTTCCCGAGAGCGAATCGTTCATCGAGCAGCAGCCAACTCTGCGGCGTCTGCACGATGAGTACGGCGTCGCGGAAGCGGCGTTGCTGCGTGAGATCAGGGCCCAGTACCCCGACCTGACAATTGGCCCGGTCTACGAGTCGGATCAGGGCCAGTCCCGCATCGGGCTGCTCGGGGGCATCCCCCTGCCGATCCTCAACGCCAACACACGGGGCATCGCCGTGGCCCGGGCCGAGCGTGAGCTGGCGCGGGCGGCGTACGAAACCGCCCTAGAGCAGCTCATGCACGAACTCTCGATCGTGACCGATCGCGTCGAGCGCCTGCATCATCAGCGAACACGCTTCGAGTCGCAGCTCATTCCCCTCGTCGATCGGCAGCTCGCCGACGCCCAGCGCCTGCTCGCACTCGGCGAGAGCGACGGGCTCGTCCTGCTCGAATCGCTCCGCCAGTCCGGGCACAGCGCCATGCAGCTCATCGACGCGCGGCTCGACGAGGCACTCGCCCTGATCCGGCTTGAGTCCATCGCCGGCCCCCAGCGCTCCGGGCAGTCGGACAATCCGGATGCCACACAAGACCCCAACTCCCACCAAGAGGTGCAACCATGAGTTCTTCCAAGCACATCGTTCCAACCCTCGCCGCGGCGCTGTCGCTCTTGCTCGGCGCCTGCTCGGGCGACACACCCCAGCCCGCCGCGGGTGACACGCAGAACGAAACGGGCGAGGCACCCACCAATCGCATCGAGATCCCCGCGACGGTCCGGTCGAACCTCGGGATCACCTTTGCGAAGGTTGAGCGCCGACGGGTAGACAGCACGATCCGCATCCCCGGCGCATTCGAGCTTCAGCCGCTGGCTCGGCGTGAATACCGCATGACCCTTCCCGGGCAGATCGAGCTGGCGGTCGATCAGTACCAGCGCGTCGAGCCCGGGGACCTGCTCTTCCGATACCGCTCTCCCCAGTGGCCCGAGCTCCAGCACGAGATCATCATCGCCGAGCAGGATATCGAGAGCGCGCAGGCGTCCATCGAAGTCGCTCAGGCGCGGATCGAAGAAGCCGAGCAACGGCTGGCGATCTTGCGTGAACGCCTGTCATCACTGACACAGGCCCAGGTGCGCAACGCTGACCTCGAAGCGCAGGCGTCTGAGATTGAGGCCTCCGTCCCGCGCCTGCGTGCCGAGCTGCGTCAGGCTGAGACCTCGCTGGCCAACGCAATCCGGACCCGCGAACACGCGCTTCATCGTGCATCTGCCGCGTCGGGGATCGATGAGTCGAGTCTGAGCGAGCCACTCGAGCACGAATCACAGACTGTGCCTGCGTACCGGTCGATCGACTGGATCGAGGTCCACGCAACCCACCCGGGCATCATCGAGTTGCTCGAACAGTCCGATGGCGCGTTCGCTGACACACACACGCTCGTGCTCTCTACGATCGATCCCAGCAGGGTCCGCTTCCGTGCGATGGCGCTCCAAGCCGATCTTGCACTCTTTGGTGAAAATCTGCAGGCACAGATTGTCCCCCCGACGACCTCAGGCTTTGCTCCCAACGACTCGATCAGCGCGAGCGTCATCATCGGGCTTGAAGCCCACCCTGAGCAGCGCACCGTGACCATGTTGGCTATGCCGATTGAATCACGCTCATGGATCCGTCCCGGGGTCAGCGCGTTCCTTGAGATTGTTGTTGATTCAACCTCGGGTCCGGCGCTGGCAATCCCGCGCAGCGCGATCGTCAAGGACGGGATCGTCCATGTCTTCTTCCGACGCGACCCGCAGGACCCCAACAAGGCGATCCGCGTCGAGGCCGACATGGGTGTCGATGACGGTCGCTGGGTTGCGATCAACTCGGGGCTCACGCTCAATGACGAGGTCGTGCTCGATGGCGCGTACGAGCTCAAGCTCGCGAGCGAGCAGAGCGGCGTATCCCAGAAGGGCGGGCACTTCCATGCCGACGGCTCATACCACGACGAACACTAAAGGGAGCGAGACATCATGCTGAAAAAACTGATCCAGTTCTCGCTCGACCACGCCGCACTCGTGCTCGTGCTGTCCGTGGTCCTGCTTGCGTTCTCCGCGTTCAGGCTTCCCCAGACACCTGTCGATGTGTTCCCCGAACTCAACGCCCCCACCGTCGTCGTCATGACCGAAGCCCCTGGGCTCGCCGCCGACGAAGTGGAGCAGTATGTGACCTTCCCGATCGAGACCTCCGTCAACGGGATCCCGGGTGTGCGTCGTGTTCGCACCTCCAGCGCCATCGGGCTCTCCATCGCGTATATCGAGTTTGACTGGGGCATGGACATCTACCGCGCCCGACAGCTCGTTTCGGAGCGGCTCGACACCGTGCGTGAGGACCTGCCGCCCGACGCGCACGCCGAGATGACGCCCATCACCAGCATCACAGGCGAGATCATGCTCCTGGCTGTGTCCTCGCCCGATGCCAGCGTTCCACCCATGGAACTGCGTGCCTATTCCGAGTATGACCTTCGTAACAAGCTCCTTGCGATCCCCGGTATTGCACAGGTCTCTGTCATCGGCGGCGAGCTCCCCGAGTATCAGGTCCTTGTCGAGCAGGAGAAGCTGCGTCTGTACGACCTGAGCGTCGACGATGTCATCGCCGCCGCGGATCAGTCGCACAGCACGCTCAGCGCCGGGTATCTTGCGGATGTGGACAGCCTGGAGCTGCCGATCCGCCAGAGCGGACGCGTCCGCTCGGTTCAGGACATCGCGGGCACCGTCATCAAGTATCACGATGGCGCCCCGGTCACGATCGGGCAGGTTGCTGAAGTTCGGCTTGGCCCTGCCCCCAGGCGTGGCACGGGTGCGGACGCGGGGCTTCCCGCTGTCGTGATGACGGTGCTCAAGGCACCGGGCACCAACACGCTGACCATCACGGATCAGATCGACACAATGCTCGATGCGCTCGAGCCCTCGCTGCCCGAGGGCGTGCGGATCAACCGGCAGATCTTCCGGCAATCGGACTTCATCGGACTCTCCGTGAGCAATGTCGTCCACGCCCTGCGAGACGCGGCGATCATTGTCTCGGTCATTCTCATCCTGTTCCTGCTCAATGTCCGCACCACGGTGATCACACTGACCGCCCTCCCGCTCTCGCTGGCCGTCGCGCTGCTCACCCTCGACTGGATGGGCGAGACGATCAATGTGATGACGCTGGGCGGGCTCGCGATCGCCGTTGGGTCGCTCGTGGACGACGCGATTATCGATGTCGAGAATGTTTACCGACGGCTCAGGCAGAACAGCACCAAACCCGAGGGTGAGAAGCAGCCCAAGCTGCGGGTCATCTTCGACGCGAGCAACGAGATCCG
>CAYQRD010000032.1:0-19017 GCA_964419845.1 uncultured Phycisphaeraceae bacterium | reverse complement strand
ATCGCGATCAGCGTCTACGGCGACGATCTCGATGTCCTGCGCACCATCGCCCAGGAGATCGAGGCCGAGCTCAAGCCACTCCCCGGGGCGCGTGATGTCGCGGCCAACCGGGAGGTCATGATCCAATCGCTCCCGGTTGAATATCAGCCCGCAGCGCTCGCGGCGTACGGGCTCACGCCCCGGTCGGCGGCCGAGCAGGTCCGCAACGCGATCTTCGGGGTCGAGGTTGCTGAGGTGAACGAGGGGGTACGCCGATACGCACTCGTCGTCCGCCTCGATGAATCTCAGCGCGACTCCATCCGAGACCTCAGGCAACTCGTCCTCCGCGGCCAGGGCGGTGCGCTCGTCCGGCTCGACGAAGTCGCGGTCATCGGGCCCGAGATGGCCTCAAACCTCATCGCACGCGAGAACGCACAGCGAAAGGCCGTCGTCTCGCTCAATATCGCCAGGGGATCGAACCTGGGGCACCTCGTCGAGCAGGTCCGGAAGCGGGTGGACCCGATCGTGCAAAAACACGGGTATACCGTGAAGTACGGCGGGCAGTTCGAGGCCCAGCAGTCGGCGAGCAAGACCATCATCCTCTTCAGCGGCGTGGTCGTCCTCGTCATGATCCTGCTGCTGAACCTCGCGATCGGGTCGATGCGTGTGTCGCTGCTTGTGCTCGTCAACCTGCCTCTGGCGCTCATCGGCGGGATCCTCGCGATCTTCATCACCGAGTCCCCCAACCCCATCACGAACTTTGCAGCGCTCTTCGGTGCCGGGAGCTATACCGCGCCGGTGATCTCGATCGCGAGCATGGTCGGGTTCATCACCCTCTTTGGGATCGCGGTCCGCAACGGTATCCTGCTCGTGAACCATTACAAGCACCTGATGACCCAAGAGGGCGTGCCCATGCATGAGGCGATCGTTCAGGGATCGATGGAGCGACTCGTACCGATCCTGATGACCGCGCTCACCGCAGCGCTGGCGCTGATTCCGATCATCCTCAAGGGCGACAAGCCGGGCAATGAGATCCTCGCGCCGCTCTCTGTCGTCATCCTCGGCGGTCTGCTGACTTCCACTTTTCTCAACCTCGTTGTCGTGCCCGCGGGGTACGCCGC
This sequence comes from uncultured Phycisphaeraceae bacterium, assembly GCA_964419845.1. GTDB lineage: Bacteria > Planctomycetota > Phycisphaerae > Phycisphaerales > UBA1924 > UBA1924. The sequence continues at coordinate 17,917 of CAYQRD010000032.1, read as the reverse complement.
GATCCACCGTATGGGACGCTCCGCGAAACCCTGAACATCCGACTGAAACCAGATACCATATTGACAGGAGAAAACACACCATGAAGAACTTCAAAAAGGCCACGCTCCCCCTCTCGATCATGCTCATGCTTGGGCTCCCCGCGTGCACAGAATCGGGCAGCAGCGATCACGGTCACGCGCACGGCGACGACACCCATGTTCATGAGGAAACCGCGCAGCCGAAGGCGGCGTCGGAGGATACCCATGTCCACGCGGACGGTTCAACGCATGCTGCCCACGACGACGCGCCCAGTACCCCACAGGACACGCATGTCCACGCCGACGGCACGACCCATGCCGCGCATGGTGAGGGCATGCAGGACGGGCATATGGAGATGCCCCTCGAGCCCGTCAGCATCGGCGGCATGAGCGTTGTGCTGACCCAGAATCACGGCCCGGTCAACGCGGGGCAAGAGGAGCACCTGATCGTGCGCATCACGGAGAACGGCGACGAAATCACCGGCGTGCGCGCCTGGATCGGCAGCGAGGACCGGACCATGTCCTATGTTGGCAAGGGTGAATACTCCCTGCTCAGCGACGCGTACGACATCCACACCATGGCACCCGACCCGCTCCCCGAGAACGCCATGTGGTGGATCGAGATCGAGATGTCCGACGGCACAAAGCTTGTGGGTTCCGCCAAGCCCATCCTGTGAGGCGTGCCCGCCATCACGCGAGCGGAGTCTGATTTGCTCGACCCTGCCCAGACGCACCCTCGGTTATCGGGTGAGCTGGGCAGGGTCTGTGCTTGTAAAGGCCTGGGCGTTGTATATTGTCAGGGGCCGCTCGGTGCGCTGTGCACCGGTTTTCGATTCGCAGGATCGAAGATATCGCATGCACTTTCATCAGATCGGCAAAGCGCACGGCTGTGAAATCTTCATTTGCCTTATGATGCGAGGGATCATGACGACAGACCCGACCAAACCCGGACTGACTGGACGATCCCGTTCCCATTCCATGGGGCTGGGAGTTTTCACGATCGTGTCGCTGGTGTACATGTCTGCTGCGACTCATGCCGCCACCCTCCCGCCGCTCGATGAGATCGTGATGTACGAGGCGAATATGCGTGCCATGAGCATCGCCGGCGACTTCGCCGGCGTGACCGATCGGCTCGATGAGATCGAGGCACTCGGCGTCAACACCATCTGGATCATGCCGCTGCACCCGGTGGGCATTCTCAATCGCTATGGGCCCCTCGGTTCTCCGTACTCCGTCCGTGATTATCTTGCAGTCGCGCCCGAGTACGGCACGATCAACGACCTGCACACGCTGATCGACGCTGCCCATGCGCGGGGGATCGCGGTGATCATGGACTGGTCCGGGAACCACACGGCGTGGGACCATCCGTGGATCACCCAACACCCCGAGTGGTACACTCAGGACAGCCAGGGCAACATTGTCCACCCGCCGGGCACCAACTGGCTGGATGTCGCGGACCTCAACTACGATGTGCCAGAGATGCAATCCGCGATGATCGACCGGTTGATCTGGTGGGTTCAGCACACGCAGATCGATGGGTTCCGGATGGATGCCGCCGATTTCATCCCGAATGATTTCTGGTCGCAGGCCGTCCCCGCGGTTCGTGCGAGCGTCCAGCGTCCGCTGCTCATGTTCGCCGAGGGCGCCCGCGATGATCATCACGCGGCGGGGTTCGACCTCACCTTCGGTTGGCGTTTCAACACGGGTCTCCGGCGCGTGTTGATCGACGGCTGGTCCGCCGCTGAGATCGCCCGATCGCACAGCGAGGAGTACGCCAACATCACCGCGGGCCACGGCGTGGTCCGCTGGACGACCAACCACGACGATACCGCGTACAACGCGCCACCGCCCGTGCTTTACGGCGGGATCGAGCCCTCCATCGCCGCGTACGCTTCGATGGTCATGTACGGCGCGACGCCGCTGATCTACTCGGGTCAGGAAGTCGGCAGCACCGACAACACCCAGTTTGTCGAGCTCGACCCGATTGACTGGAACACCAACCCCGAGCTCGCGGATTGGTACAGCTGGATCATCGGTATCCGCCAGCAGCACGGGTCGATCCGCAGCGGTTCGATCACAGATTTGAGCAGCGACGACGCACTGGTTGTCTCGCGCATGCTCGGCGACGAACGCGTCGCGGCGTGGATCAATGTCCGCCCTTATCCGGTTGCCGCCCCAGTCCCCGCAGCATGGGCCACTGTGTGGACAGACCTTGAAACCGATCAAGCCCAGCATATCCAGAACCAACGCGCTCTCGATGCCCATGAGATCCGCATTGCCCGGCTCGATGTCTGGCCTGCGTTCATCGTGTCTGGCGCACTCCAGACAGAGCAGGGCGACCCGGCGGATTGGGACCCGGCACAGAGCTCCCTCATCTTCGATCGCACCGGCCCGGTGTACACGGTGACGGCGCAGAACCTGCTTGACGGTGTCATCTACGATCTGGAGATCCTGACCGATCGCGGTTTGCCGCCTGTGGACACGGCTGATCCACGGATCACCAGCGGACTGCGTGCTGTTGGTGATGCCGACGGCTTCATCACGATTTCAGTCGATGTCAGCGGCACAAACAACAAAGGCGAGCCGGTTGTCTGGATCGATACCGACGCGGCCCCCCTCCAAGCCGTTGGGAACTTCATGGACGAGGCGGGCGGGGCCGCAGACTGGAACCCGGCGGATGCGAGCTTCGCCATGACACCGCTCGGCCAGGGGCGATACTTCTACGATGCCACCATCAGCACGCCCGGGAGCTACGCGTTCAAAGCATCCTACGGCAGCGGCTGGTCCCATCAGGTCGGCACGGACGGCTTCAACGACGACGCCCGGGTTCTCGCGTTCGAAACGGCCGAAACGAATCAAAAGGTGCGACTCATCGTTGATCTTCGCGCACAGCGACTCGAGGCATTGGCCAACCTGTGTCCCCCGGACATTAACAACGACGGGACGCTCAACTTCTTCGATGTCTCGGCGTTCCTTGCGGCGTTCAACAGCGACAACCCGCTCGCGGACTTCACCGGCGACGGCGATCTGAACTTCTTTGATGTTTCAGCGTTCCTGACGGCATTCAACGCCGGCTGCGCGGCGCTTTGAGCCCGCAGCGCGGAACCGTCCTCACCGGTTCGCTTCATCCCCGGGATGGCTTGTCCCTGAACATCAGCACATACATCACCGGCACGAACCCGAGCGTGAGCACCGTCCCCACGGCGAGCCCGCTCATGATCACGATCGACATCCCGTACCAGAACTCGCCGCCGAGCAGCGCGAGCGGGATCAGCCCGAGCACGGTCGTCGTCGTCGTCATGATGATGGGTCGCGCCCGGTCGATGCCGGCATCGATGACCGCCTCGTTCACCCCCATCCCCTCCCCACGCGCGATGTCCACACGATCGATGAGCACGATGCCGTTGTTGATGATGATCCCCGCCAGGCTGAACAGGCCGAGCATGGCCGTGAAATCGAAGTAGGCGTTGAAGACCAGCATCCCCGCGACCGCGCCGATAAGCACCAGCGGGATGGTCAGCAGGATAATCGCTGTACGCCTGAACGAGTTGAACTGCATGACCAGCAGCAGCAGGATTACAAAGCCCGCGTGCGGGGCGAAGGCGAAGAGCTTGGAGTTCGCCTCGACCTGCTCGTAAATCTCTCCCCGGACTTCGATCGTGCATCCATCGGGCAGCTCGATGGCATTCAGCTTCGGCTTCATCTGTGTATACAACTCGATCGCGTTCAGATCCGGATGAACGCCGGCGACGCTGAGCGCTCGTTCCTGATCGATGCGTTTGATCTTGCTCGTCTCCGGGACACCCACGAAATCCGCGATCTGGATCAGCGGCACGGGCACGCCCTGTGTCTTCGAGAGCACCTCGATCGTCCGCACACGATCAAGATCGCCACGGTTCGCCGAGCTTGCCCGCATCAGGATGGGGATCGATGTATCCCCCTCGCGGTATGAGGTGATCGAGACCCCATCGAAGTACGAAGAGAGGGTCCGGGCGACATCCTCACTCGTCACCCCCGCCCTGCGTGCGCGGTCCTGATCGATGTTGACCTGCATCTTGAAGACCGTGTTCTCCCAGTCGTTCCGCAGTCCCTGCACACCCGGCACCGAGAGGAAAGCGTCCTCGACCTGGCGAGCGACTCTCCTGATGTCGAGTATTTCATCGCCCACCACACGCATCTCGACCGTGCCCTGTGCTGCGGAACCGAGATTGAGCACTTCGGATCGCCCGGCTGCCTCGGGCATGTTCTCGATGAAGTACCGATCCACCCGCTGCATCACCGCGAAGATCTGCTCGGGCGTCTGGGTATTGATCACCATGAACGCCTTGTTCGGCTGCGGGTCGTTGGGCGCGAGCGAGAGGAAGAACCGCGGCCCCCCCGATCCGATATACGCGAGCACATCAGCCACCTCAGGGTTCTGTTGCTCATCGAGCAGAAACCGTGTGAGTCGATCCGTCGCTTCGACCGTCGAGAATACGGATGCCTCGGATGCCAGATCGACATACACGACGAACTGATTCCGTTCTGATGGTCCAAGCGTGCGGCGCTTGACATGCCCGAAGCCGTACATGCTCGCTGCGAGCAGCACCACCATCAGGATCACAAAGGCCAGACGCCAGCGGATAACCAGCCCGAGCACGGAACGATAACCGCGGGACGCGGTCCCCTCTCGCTCGGGTGGGGCCGCTTGCCCTTGCGCTTTGGCGGGCGTTTTCATGAACCAGTAGCACAACGCGGGTGTCACACTGATCGCCAGGAGCCACGATGAGAGCAACGCGATCGCGAGCACCTGGCCCAGCGATCGCAGGAACTCACCCGTGCCGCCTTCGATCAGGATCAGCGGCATGAAGGCCGCCACCGTGGTGAGCGAGCTTGTCAGGAGCGGAACCGCGAGCGAGCCGGGGGTCGCGAAGGTCGCCTCCAGTCGCGATGCGCCATCGCTCATGCGTTTCTGAATATCCTCGGCGATCACAACGCCGTTATCTACGAGCAGGCCCAGCGCGACAATGATCGCTGCGATCGAGATCCGGTGGAGCTCGATCCCCCAGAGCAGCATCCCGATCAGGGTGATCATGATCACCATCGGGACCAACGCCCCCACAATAAGCCCCATACGCAGCCCGAGGAACACCATCACGACGAGCAGCACGATCCCGACCGTCTGGAGCAGGTTGACCGTGGCATCGGTGACCGAACGCTGCACGAGTTCGGGCTGGAAAATAACAACATCGAGATCCATCCCCAGCGGGAGATCCGCGCGATGGCGATCAAGCATCGCGGTAACCTGATTGCCCAGTTCGACCACATTGGACTTGGTCACCATCGAGACCCCCAGCACAATGGCGGGTTTCCCATTGTGATACACGGGCGACTCGGGTGGATCGACATAGCCACGACGGATGTCACCGAGATCATCCAGATAGACAACCTGTCCGTCCTGCGTCTCGATCGCGATATGGCGGAGCTGCTCAAGGGTACTGAAATCGCCCGAGGGTTCGATGACTACACGGCGATCCTCGGCAACAACGGTCCCGCCCGGCAGCACGATGTTCTGTCCGGTGATCGCCCCCACGATGCTCGCCGGGTTGAGACCAAACTGGACCATGAACGCGGGATCGAACTCGATCCAGATCCGTTCCTTCTGGACCCCGTAGAGATCAACACGGGCGACCAGCGGCAGCGTTCCCAACTCGTCCTGCAGATCCCGCGCCACCTCGCGGAGCTCCGCCATCCCGTAGTCCTCGCCGCTCAGAGCAATCGTGACCACAGAGACCCGACCATAATCGTCATTGACCCTCGGCTCGCTCGCCCCTTCGGGAAGCTGCGATTTCACATCCTCCACCTTGTTCCGCAGATCCGCCCAGATCGGGTCGGTGTCGTTGTATCTCGCCTTGAGTTCGGGGGTCACGATCGATCGACCCGTCATCGAGATTGAAACGATCTCGTCCACTTCCGGCATTGTCTTGATCGCCTGCTCGATCGGTCGCGTGATGAGCTGTTCGACACGCTCTGGTGACAGGCCCGGCATCTCAACCACGACCTGCGCCGTACGGATTGTGATTTCAGGATCTTCCTGACGCGGCTGGGTCGTGTACACGAACATGCCGCCCAGAAAAATCACAAAGAGCAACAACCATGTCACCCGAGCGTTCGAAATGGCGAGCTTCGCGAACAACTGCATCAGTTGTCCCCGCTGGGTGTTTCATACGCCGCACCGGTCTGCGGCTCCCACCGCACCGCCTCCATCCCCTCGCGCGAGAACGCGACACCGGCGCTGACGACAAGGTCACCCTCAGAGAGTCCCTCGAAGACCTCGACCTCGTTTCCACGCAGATCGCCAACGACCAGCCGACGAAGCTCAAGCCTGCCCGACTCTGTGTCGAGCACAAACACGGGCGCTCTTCGTGTCTCTGGGTTCCGGAGATCGGACTGCGTGAGCATCCCGGCATCAATCGCGACGGCTGAGATGGGAATCAGGAACGCGTCACGCTCGTTGAGATAATCATCAAACAGAAAAATCACGCTGGCCGTCATGCCCGAACGGAGCTGATCGCTCTGCTCACGCAGCAGCACCCTGACGGGGAACGCGTTGCCCGTTTCGGAATCGGCACCGATCGTTGAGACCTCCCCACGCAGTTGGAGACCCTCGATCGAGGGAAACGAGACCTCGACGATCTGGCCGTACCGGATCTGCTGGATCAGCGTCTCAGGGACCCGGATATCCACACCGAGCGATTGGTCCGATTGCAGCACAACGACCGGCGTGCTCGGCCCGACCTCCTGGAAGTCGTCCACATCAATACTGACGATCGAACCGGAATACGGCGCGATCATCACAGAGCGTTCCAAATCCAACTCAACACTCGCGAGGTTTCCCTGCGCGATCTGGAGTTCACCCTCGCTTGTCGCCAGCCTGACCTTCGCGCTGTCGAGTTCCGCGTCGGTCGAGACGCCGCTGGCGGACAACTGCTCAAACCTTTTCACGTTTGTCTGCGCATCAAGGTAGTTCGCCCGGGCCGCGCTGACATTCGCCAGGGCGTTCTGCATTGCGATCCTGAGCGGCCCCTGATCGAGCCTGGCCAGCATCTCCCCACGAACCACCACCTGCCCCTGTTCGACGGGGACTTCTTCGATTCTTCCGCTGACACCGAAGCTCAGAGTCGATCGGTCGGGCGACTCCACCTTGCCCGAGATCCTGCGCTGCTGCCCGCTCGCCTTCTTGCCGACTTCAAAGACTTTCACACGCGTGATCGCCGGGGTTGGTTCTGGTTCGTCCGATGAACACCCTGGAACAAAAAAGAAACCACTCACAGAGAGCGCGAGCGGCCAGACCAGAGTTCGTGCGCGATAGAGATTCATGTGCGGACTCCAATGTTGTTCAGGATCCGATTATACATATCAGCTCCACCAACTGATGGATGCTGGGTGCTTGACAAGGAACGATTGAGCCATATCACTCAGCAAATCTACCCGTCCATCCGCCGTTCGTACAATCGCATTCGTCGTACACGCCAAATCCTGTATAGTAAGCCAACTGCCATCCGTTTCTCGAAGGCAAGCCTACCAAGACTGTGCTGCATTGACGAAAAACCTCCAGCCGCTCGACAAGCAGGTCCGTCACGCAAACGGATCCAAATATCCACATCGGAACCATGCCCATGGGTCATCGCCCTGAAATCGCCCATCCGCCGGGCTATCCGAACCACACGCTGATCTCTGCCCCCGGCACGCTCCAGCGCGTCGCTCGAACCGGGCAATTTGGACCCTTCGGCATCGATTTCACACCGATCGGGAATACACGATTCAACGAAATGTTTGTCTAGAATGGGCCGATCCTGTACAGTGGCCCTGGACACACATGACCCGTTGGCTGACCACCATCCTGTTCTCGCTCGGCGTGCTTCATGCCGCGGGTATCTCGTTGCCGGACGGAACGAGCGGTGCGTGTGCGGTCTTGTGTGCCTCCCACGCACCGCCGGCGATCGAGCCCGAGACTTCCTGCTGTGCGCTGGGTGACGCGATCACGCAGCCCCGGGGCGATGATTACTGCCCGATGAGCGACGGCCCTTGCGTCTGCGGCGTACGACCGGTCGATGACCATCTGCCCGGCGAGCCCATGCCGCTCCCCCAGCGCGATCGCGATACGCTGCAGATGGTTCGTGCCCCGCCTGCGCCGATCGAGCTCGTCGAGGTCATCACACCCCAGCGGCTGTACGCCGTCGCTACGGCCGAAACGGTCCGCTCGGGGTTCACGCATAATCAGACGCAGGCATTTCTGGGTGTTTGGAGACGATAGAGACGCGTTGTAGAGGGATCGTGCGCGCACAGCGCAGCCGCCCACTGCCGTATCTCATCCGAATTACATCACCCCAGGAATACCTCGATGCCTCGCATAATCCTGTCCGCGTGCGCCGCGATGCTCGCGCTGCCGGGTTGCACAAGCGACCCGCTGCGTCCCCCTCAGCTCGACACCCGCAACCACAGCCTGACCCGATCGGCCTGCGCGTCATCGCGCGACATACTCCCTGTCTCGCGTTACCGCGAGTCGGTATCGAACGGCACGCAGACGCTGTCGCTCGACGCGGATTCAACCCCGGACGCGTATGTGCGCTGGGCGTTGTATCACTCGCCCGAGCTCGAATCCGCATACCAGCGTTGGGTCGCGGCGACCGAGCGTGTGCCGCAGGTCGGAGCGCTGCCCGATCCCCGTTTGAGCGTGGGGTTCTTCGCCAACGAGGTCGAGACCCGCGTGGGTGCCCAGCAGGCGCGGATCGGGATCTCGCAGCGGCTGCCCTGGCTGGGGGCGTTGCGTGCCTCTGAGAGCGCCGCGTTGGGCGAGGCCCGGGCCGCGTGGGTGCGATACAAAGCCGTCGAGCTTTCGATCACACGCCGCGTTGTGAGCACCCTGTACGCCCTGCACGAACTCGATGAGTCGATCCGGATTACACGCGAGAACCTTGATCTGCTCGTGTCCTTCGAAGACTCCGTGCGAGCACGCTACCGCGTCGGTGCCGGGTCACACCCCGATCTGGTGCGCACGCAGGTGGAGCTCGGCATGCTCGATGATCGCATCACATCGCTCGAATCATCTCGTTCGGTGCTGGTGGCACGCCTCAACGCGCTCCTGGACCGCACGCACGACGCCCCAATCGATCCGGTCGAGGATCTTCCCATTCCTGCGCTCGACGCTCCCCTCGATGCCCTGCTTGAGCTCGCGAACGAAACCAACCCCACGCTTGTCGCACTCGGCGAGCAGGTCATCGCCCAACAGCACCGCACAGACGCCGCGCGATACGCGGGCAAGCCCGAGCTGACCGTGGGTGTCGAGACCATACTCACGGACGACGCGACCAACCCGAGCATCCCCGAGAGCGGTGACGACCCGCTGCTGCTGAGCTTCAGCATCAACCTCCCGATCTGGCGGGAAAAATACGACGCGCAGGTGCGTGAGTCGATCGCCCAGCGGCTCGCACTCTCGCACGATCTCCAGTCGGCGCGGAGCGACCTGAGCACACGCATCGTCCAGGCCCACTTCGAATATACCGACGCGCAGCGGCGTGTGGACCTCTACGAGCACACCCTGATCCCCAAGGCGAGCGAATCGATCCAATCGACGCTCGCATCGTTCAGGACAGGATCGGGCGGGTTTACCGATCTGCTCGACGCGCAGCGCACGCTGCTCGAGTTCGAGCTCAATACCCTTCGCGCACGCACGACCCAGGGCATCGCGTCCGCGGCACTCAACGAGTTTGTCGGGATCTCCCACGCGAGCGAGGAAACAGAATCTGAGATTATGGAGGGTACGCGATGAAGCTTCCTCACCCCCCCGCCCCGCTTGTCTGGATCTGGAAGCGCATGGCCGCGTTGATCGCACTGGTACTCATCGCGCTGGCCTTCGTCGTTGGGCTGCGCCTGGGCGATACGAGTGACCCCGCGGTCGATGCCACACCCCACGCACACGACAGCACGGAGGCAGACAGCGAGCCGCAGATGTATACCTGCTCGATGCACCCGAGCGTCCGTCTGCCCGATCCGGACGCCAAGTGCCCGATCTGCTTCATGGACCTGATCCCGGTGCGTCAGGGCGACACGGGCGACCCCGACACGATGGTGCTCTCGCACGGCGAGACGCTCGCCGCTCGGGTTGAAACCACGAGTGTCACGCGTTACGCGCCCACAAGCACGCTGCGTCTGTTCGGCAAGGTCCGCATGGACGAGACCACCGTCGAACGCATCAGCGCATACTTCCCCGCACGCATCGAGACGCTGTACGCGAACTTCACTGGCGCACGGGTCAACGCCGGCGATCATCTCGCCCAGATGTACGCGCCCGAGCTGCTCGCGGCCTTCGAGGAGCTTCGTCAGGCGGCCGTCAGCGCCGAGCAGGCGAGCGCCATGAGTGACATCGTGCGCCGGAGCTCCCTCCAGACCCTGCAGGCCGCGCGTGACCGCCTGCGCCTGTACGGGATCGATCAGCCGCTGATCGAGCGGATCGAACGCGAGGGATACAGCGAGGACACCTTCACCATCGACGCGCCGCGTGGGGGCACCATCACCCACATCGCGTCGCGCGAGGGCGAGTATGTGCAGACGGGTCAGCCCATACTGACGATCGCGGACCTCACGCATCTCTGGGTTGATCTTCAGGCGTACGAGTCGCAGATCGCGCAGATCCGCTGGGGCCAGCGTGTGCGGTTCGGCGTCGAGTCGCACCCGGGCGAGTCCTTCGAGGGGCGCGTGTCGTTCATCGATCCGATGATCGACCCACAGACACGGACCGCCGCGGTGCGTGTGGCCGTCGAGAACCCACAGCGGACACTCAAACCGGGGATGTTCGCCAGCGCGATGATCAGCGTCACGCTCGACGGCTCGGGCGGCGTGAGCGCCAACGAGTTGCTCGGGCGATGGGTCTGCCCCATGCACCCAACCGAGATCCACGATGAGCAGGGTGCCTGCTCGATCTGCGCCATGGATCTGGTCCCCGCGGAGACACTCATCGACGCGGCGGTTGTTGCTGCGGGATCACAGACGCCGCTCGTCGTACCCGCCAGCGCGGTGCTCTTCACCGGGACGCGTTCGATCGTGTACACACAGACCGACGACGAAAACGGCTTCCGTTATGCTCCCATTGAAGTCACGCTGGGTCAGCGCGCGGGAGATGTGTATATCGTGCGCGAGGGGCTCAGCGAGAACGATCGGGTCGTGACGCACGGCGCGTTCAGGATTGACAGCGCGATGCAGATCGCGGCCAAGCCAAGCATGATGTCGATGAAGCATGACGCCGCCGCCGGCACGGCGACTGCCGGTTCGCGCCCTGACGGGTTCACGAGGGGGCTTGCCGACTCGCTCAACGCCTACCTCGACGCGCAGGAAGCGCTCGCTGATGACGATCTGGCGGCGTTCAATACCCACGCGCAGCGGCTGCTCAGCGCCCTCGATGCGGTCCCCACCGCCGGTCTTCTCGGCGAGGACCTCGGCGTGTGGCGCAGCGCGGCGCGTGATCTGCGCCCGGGCGCTCCGTACGACGACATCGGAAGGGCTCGCGCTGACTTTGAGCCCATGAGCAACGCCGTCTTCACGCTCATCGATCGCTTCGGCCCGCCCGAGGGTGCGACGGTCTATGTTGCTTACTGCCCGATGGCCTTCGACTTCGAGGGCGCTGACTGGCTCCAGCGCACCGAGACGATCGACAACCCATACTTCGGCGCGACCATGCTCCAGTGCGGCGAGATCCTCCGGACCGTCGAGCCGATCAGCAGAGAGGGCAGCGGCGATGAATGAGCCCACCCTGAACCAAGGCGGCATGCTGGGACGCGTCGTGCGCTTCTGTCTCACACAAAAGCTCGTCGTCGCGATCCTGCTGCTTGGGATGCTCTTCTGGGGCATCCTTGTCGCGCCGTTTGATTGGAAGCTGGGTGATCTCCCACGCGACCCCGTCCCCGTGGACGCGATCCCCGACATCGGTGAGAACCAGCAGATCGTCTTCACCGAGTGGTCGGGGCGGAGCCCGCAGGACATCGACGATCAGATCTCCTATCCGCTGACCGTCGCCCTGATGGGGATCCCGGGGGTCAAGGACATCCGCTCCTACTCCGTCTTCGGGTTCTCCACGATCTATGTGGTGTTCGACGAGGACATCGAGTTCTACTGGTCCCGCTCTCGCGTGCTCGAGAAGCTCAACGCGCTGCCCGCCAACACACTCCCGCAGGGTGTCTCGCCGATGCTCGGGCCGGACGCCACGGCGCTGGGTCAGGTGTTCTGGTACACACTCGAGGGACGCGATTCCCAGGGCAACCCGACGGGGGGCTGGGACCTCGACGAGCTGCGAACGATACAGGACTTCGATGTCAAATACCTGCTCTCGGGGGTGCAGGGCGTCTCCGAGGTCGCGTCGATCGGCGGGTTTGTCCGCGAGTACCAGATCGATGTGAACCCCGACGCGATGCGCGCCGCGGGGATCACGCTGGCGCAGGTGATGAACGCCGTGCGCCGTTCCAATCTCGATGTCGGGGCACGCACGATCGAGGTGAACCGGGCCGAGTATGTCGTGCGCGGCATCGGGTTCATCGAATCGATCGAGGACCTGGAGAACACCGCCGTCGTCGCGCGCCAGGGGCAGCCCATCCTTTTGCGTGAGATCGCCAAAGTCGGGACGGGCCCGGCGCTGCGTCGCGGCGTGCTCACAAAGGAGGGGTCCGAAGCCGTGGGCGGCGTGGTCGTCGCCCGCTTCGGCGAAAACCCCATGGCGACGATCGATCGCCTCAAGGCCAAGATTGCCGAGATCGCTCCCGGGCTCCCGACCAAGGTGCTTGAGGACGGGACCGAGTCACGCGTGACCATCGTCCCCTTCTACGATCGCTCAGGGCTGATCAACGAAACACTGGAAACACTCAACAGCGCGATCGAGCAGCAGGTACTCATCACCCTCATCGTCGTCGTGCTCATGGTCATGCACCTGCGGTCGAGCATCCTCATCGGCGCGATGCTCCCCATCGCCGTGCTGGGCACATTCATCGGCATGAAGCTCTTCGGGGTTGACGCGAACATCGTCGCCCTCTCGGGCATCGCGATCGCGATCGGGACCATCGTGGACATGGGCATCATCCTCAGCGAGAACATGCTGCGCAAACTCGACGCGGCACCCGAGGGCTCATCGCGTCTCGAGACGATCTACGAAGCGACCATGGAGGTCGGGGGCGCGGTCCTGACCGCCGTCGCGACGACCATCGTCGGGTTCCTGCCCGTGTTCACGATGACCGCCGCGGAGGGCAAGCTCTTCAAACCCCTCGCCTACACCAAGACCTTCGCCCTCATCGCGTCGATCGTGATCGCGCTCACGATCCTCCCAGCGGCGGCGCACGCGCTGCTGGGCTGGAGCCCGCGAACCGGGGTCATCGCGCGCATCGCCAGATCGAGGCCCGCTCGCGCCGTCGTCTGGTCCATCAACATCGTTGTCGTGCTCGTTGTGCTCGCGCTGCTCTCCCGCTCGTGGGAACCGATTGGGCCGGGGCCGGGCGTGCTGGGCAACGCGTTCTTCATCGCGCTGCTTGTCGCGCTGCTGCTTGGGGCGTTCTGGGTCGTGCGCCTCGCGTTCCCGCGGCTGCTCGCGTGGGCGCTGCGGCACAAGCTCGTGTCGATGCTCCCGGTGCTGGTGCTGGTGCTCACGGGTGCAACGGTATGGCTCGGGTTCACCGGCGTCTGGGGGTGGTTGCCCGATCGTTTCCGAGCGAGCGACCCGATGGTCAAGCTCGCCCACGACTTCCCGGGCATGGGCAGCGAGTTCATGCCGTCGCTCGACGAGGGGGCGTTCCTGTACATGCCCACCACCATGCCTCACGCGTCGATCGGAGAGGCGACGGACATCCTCAAGGAACTCGACCGCCGCATCATGAGCGTCCCCGAAGTCAAGAGCGCCGTGGGCAAGATCGGGCGTGTGGACTCGCCGCTCGACCCGGCGCCCATCTCGATGGTCGAGACCATCATCGAGTACCAGAGCGAGTACATCGTTGACGATCACAACCGGCGCATTCTCTTCGCCTATGACGAAGACCTTGACGCGTATGCCCGCGATAGTGCTGGCGGGCTCATCAGGGATGAAGATGGCAGACCTTATCGCCAGTGGCGTGATGAGATCAAATCGCCTCAGGACATCTGGGATGCGATCACCCTCGCGGCCCAGATGCCCGGGCTGACGAGCGCGCCCAAGCTCCAGCCCATCGAGACGCGCATCGTCATGCTCCAGTCGGGTTTCCGTGCACCCATGGGCATCAAGGTCTTCGGCCCGGACCTCGAATCCATCGAGTCCTTCGGCTACGAGCTCGAGAAGCTGCTCAAGCAGGTCCCGTCTGTTCAGCCCGCGGCCGTGTTCGCCGATCGCATCGTGGGCAAGCCCTACCTTGAGATCGAGATCGATCGAGCAAGGATCGCCCGCTACGGGCTGCAGATCGCGGATGTGCAGGAGGTCATCGAGGTCGCCATCGGGGGCAAACCCCTGAGCATGAGTGTCGAGGGGCGCGAGCGGTATCCGATCCGGGTGCGCTACCTGCGCGAGCTGCGTGACCAGCCCGACACGCTCGGTGACATCCTCATCGCATCACCCGATGGGGCACAGATCCCGCTGCGCGAGCTGGCGGACATCGTGTACAAACGAGGGCCGCAGATGATCAAGAGCGAGGACACCTTCCTCGTGTCGTATGTCCTGTTCGACAAGCTGCCCGGCTACGCGGAGGTCAGCGTCGTTGAAGACGCGCGGGACTTCATCAATGCCAGGATCAACTCGGGCGAGCTGCGCGTCCCCCCGGGTGTGACCTTCGAGTTCGCGGGCGCGTACAAGAACCAGGTCCGGGCAGCCCACACACTCGCGATCGTCCTCCCGCTCTCGCTGGCGGTGATCTTCCTGCTCATCTACTTCCAGTTCAAGCGGGTCAGCACAACCCTCATGATCTTCAGCGGCGTCTTCGTCGCCTGGTCGGGCGGGTTCCTCATGCTCTGGCTGTACGCCCAACCCTGGTTCATGGACTTTGACCTGCTGGGCACCAACATGCGCCAGCTGCTGCAGGTGCGCGAGTACAACCTGAGCGTTGCCGTCTGGGTCGGCTTCCTGGCGCTCTTCGGGATCGCGACAGACGACGGCGTCGTCATGGCGACACGCATCGAGCAATCGATGAAAGAAGAGCATCCCTCCAGCATCGAAGCGATCCGTGCTTGTGTGGTCGCGGGCGGGCGGCTGAGGATCCGCGCGGCCGTCATGACCAGCGCCACAACAATCCTCGCCCTGCTGCCCGTGCTGACCAGCAGCGGACGCGGGTCGGACATCATGATCCCCATGGCCATCCCCACTTTCGGCGGGATGGTCGTCGCATCACTCACCTGGTTCGTCGTGCCCATCCTCTATAGCGGCTGGGCCGAGTTCAGGCTTCGTATTCACAACACGCTCGATAGAATCGAGCAGAAACAAAGGAGTTCCACATGAAAACCGCACTGATTTCTTGCGTCATCGCCTGCGCCTGCTTCGCCCCCACGACCCTTGCGCTGGACCAGCACCCCGAGCACGCCCAGCATGCGGCGTCCGAAATGCCCTCGCCCGTCAATCGCATGTGCCCGATCGGGCAGGAGCCCATCGTCGAGGGCGTGGCGACCATCGAGTACAAGGGGAACACGATCGGGTTCTGCTGCCCGGGGTGCGATGAGGAGTTTATGGGCTGGGACGAAGCCAAGCGCGACGCGTTCGTCGCCAGCGCCAAGGCCGGCACCGAGCCCGGCGAAGCCCATGCCCAGCCCGCCGCCGAGGCGGCCCCGGCCGTGAGCCAGCCCTACACCCTCGCGACCTGCCCCGTCTCGGGCGAGAAGCTGGGTTCGATGGGCGACCCGATCATCAAGCAGTATAACGGGCGCGAGGTCCGCTTCTGCTGCAACATGTGCATCGGCCGCTTCGAGAAGAACACCGAATCGTACTTCAAGCAGATCGATGAGCAGATGATCGCGGACCAGCTTCCCTACTACCCCATGAGCACCTGCGTCGTCTCGGGCGAGGCGCTCAGCGAGGACGGCGAGGACACCGCGATCAACATCATCCATGCCAATCGGCTGGTTCGCCTGTGCTGCAACATGTGCAAGAAAGAGTTCAAGCAGGATCCGGGGGCGTTCGTCGCCAAGATCGACAAAGCCGCGGCTGATGCCCAACGCGCAGACTACCCGCTCGGAAAATGCATGATCGGCGGCAAGCTCGGCTCAATGGGCGAGCCCAGTGAGATCGTCCTCGCCGGGCGTCTGGTCCGGTTCTGCTGCTCAATGTGCGAGCCCAAGGTGATCGAGAACCCCGCGAAGTACCTCGCACAGCTCGACGAAGCGTGGGCCAAGCAGCGCCCGTAATCGTCCGCACAGGAAACCGAGTCCCAAGAACAGGACACAGACATGAACGCGCACGAACACGCGCACCTTGACCACGGCGATGAGTATGAGACGGGGAGCCTGACGCTCGCCGGCTCGATCGCGATGGGCACGGGCGTGATGATCGGCGCGGGGATCTTCGCGCTCACGGGGCAGGTCGCCCAGCTCACGGGCGCCCTGTTCCCGCTCGCCTTCGTCGCCGCCTCGCTCATCGTCGCGTTCAGCGCGTACTCCTACATCAAGGTCTGCAACAAGTACCCCTCGGCGGGTGGGATCGCGATGACACCCGCATCGCTTCGCTGGTTACCAGTTCTATATCTTCATGGACATCGTGATCTACTGTGGCGTGCACCGTCACCTCCGCGAGGATGTCGGAGCCAGGGCTTGGGTGCTCATCACCGCCATCGTGCTCGATGCGATCGTCCTGGGCGCGTTCCACTACACAAAGTCAGTCACGGACCCGTTCGTGGTTTCATCGCGGTGGCGAGCATGGCGCTCGCCTTAAGATGTGAGGCCTGGTTCCTGATGCATCACAAAGACCAACTGAAAGGACACTCCTATGAGTGACAGGATCACGATATCCATAGAAGGCATGCACTGCGACGGCTGCGAAACCAAGATCCGTAAGGCCCTTGTCAACCTCGAACCGGTCTCGGAAGCGAGCGTCTCGTCCAAGGAGGGCTCGGCCGAGATCCACACCAGCGGCGACATCAGCGATGAGGCCGTCCGCGACGCCGTCGCCGGCGCGGGTAACTACCGCGTGTCCGAGATCCACCGCAATAAATCGGCGGCGACTGAGCCCCACGCATCGCCTTCGCAAGGCTCGGAATCCGGCGATACGCCAAAGGAGAGCCTCTACCCACTCTTCCTGATCGTCGGCTTCATCGCAGGTGTGACGCTGCTCGTCGCCTGGTCCACCGGCGACTGGCAGATCCAGCCCATGATGCTTCACTTCATGGCCGGGTTCTTCATCGTCTTCTCCTTCTTCAAACTGCTCGACCCGCCCGGGTTCGTCTCGGCGTATCGCGGTTACGACCTCATCGCACGCAGGGTTCCGGCCTGGGGCTGGGCCTACCCGTTCGTTGAGCTTGCCCTGGGTGTCTCGTACCTCATGGCCTGGTCACCGATGATGACGAATATCGTGACCCTCGTGCTGATGCTTGTGGGCGCGGCCGGTGTGCTCAAGGCGTTGCTCGATAAGAAGGCGATCCGCTGCGCCTGCCTTGGCACGGCTCTCAATCTCCCCATGACCAAGGTCACGCTCGTCGAGGACCTCACCATGGCCGTGATGGCGGGGATCATGCTCCTGATCGTTGCCTGATCATCATCGCATAGATCGACGAACCCGCCGCCAAGCAGGCTGCATCTGAAAAAGCCCCGGCCGCACCGGCCGGGGCTTTTCGAATTGAGATGATCATCGGGCTCGATCAGGGGCACCCTGTGCTGAACGCGTTGAGGAAGGCGGACACATCGAAGAAATCGAGATTGCCGTCCCCAGTGAGATCCGCGA
>CAYQRD010000031.1:0-24535 GCA_964419845.1 uncultured Phycisphaeraceae bacterium | reverse complement strand
GCGTTGGCCAGATCGTTGACATTGAGCACACGGATCTTCTGGATCATCGCGATCCGCACCAGCGCGACATCGAGCGTGACCAGCATGCCGGGCATGCGGCCGCACAGCTCGATCAGCGCCAGGTCCACGCCCTTCTTCTGTGTGGGCGAGCTGTCAAGCACCACATCGACCCCACTCATCCGCTGAAGCTTGTTGGCGATATCGAGCCCGCGTCTGCCCTTGTTTCGCTTCATCCGCTCACGCGAATCCGCGAGTAGCTGAAGCTCCTCGAGAACAAACTCAGGGATGACCACGCTCTGCTGGATAAGGCCCGAAGCCGCGATATCCGCGATGCGAGCATCGATCAGAGCTGATGTATCGAGCACCATGGGCAGCGGGCCGCGCATCTCCTTGGCGAACTCCACATACGGAATCACCAGACGGAACTCGTCCTGCGTCTGGAGCACCATGGTGATGCCCAGGTAGGACAGTGACACCCCGAGGAGCACCTTGATCGCGGTGATGAACGCGCCGATCTGGGACTCACGCAGATCCCAGGTCTGCACGATCAGGTCGATCACGGTCGAGAACACCCACGCGGTCATCAGACCGGCCATCAGCCCGAACACCACGCCCGAGATCAGCGAGATCTTCTTGCGTGGCGTGAGCATATCGATCGCGAGGAAGATCCCCGAGAGCACCAGTGCCGTGAGGACCGGGATCCACCACTTCTGCGCGAAACCGATCTCGACCTCGTTGGCGTTGCGGTTGATGCTCAGCACATACAGGAGCACCACAATCAGCATCAGGGCCACGAAACCAACCCGTATGAACCGGATAAGCATCATCTTGTTCTGATCTTCATGCTCACGCAACATCACAACCACCTCTTGCCATGCTCGACATCGTGCCCGGAGAAGTCATCAATAGTGTCATTCAGGCGACGGTTATCCGTGTCCCGTCCTGAGTGTATCCGATATCATGCTCATCTTGGGGTAAAACCGTGCGACAAAGCATGGCTGAAACCCCCCACTTTATACGCCAGGTACCCCATGCAGAACGATAGTCCAGTCCCCGCTCAATCCCGGTTCATCAACCGGGATATCTCGTGGCTCGAGTTCAACAGACGCGTTCTGGCGCAGGCGTTCGATCCCGAAACGCCCTTGCTCGAGCGCGTGAAGTTCATCGCGATATTCGCATCGAATCTCGATGAGTTCTTCATGAAGCGCATCGGCTTGCTGAAATCTCGTCATCGCCAGCAGATCCCTCACTCGCCCAACCGCCCCGACGAGCTCCCACCCATGCAAACGCTCCACGCCAGCTACGAGCTGATCCGTGAGATGGAGAGCGAGCTGGCGTCGAACCTGACCGAATCCATCATCCCCGAACTCGCCCGGCAGGGCATTGAGATCGTCTCGTACGCCCAACTTGGCAAGAAGACCCGAAAAGCGGTGGACGACTGGTTCAACACCGCCGTCTTCCCGATCCTGACGCCCCTGGCCGTCGACCCCGGTCATCGCTTCCCGTTCATCTCGAACCTCTCGACAAACCTGGGCCTGCTGGTCGAACCCGCAGCAGCGGGGAGCATGAGCGACGAACCCCGCTTTGCCCGCATCAAGGTCCCGGCGGTCCTCCCGCACTACATCCGGGTCGACACGCTCCGCCACAGCGAGCAGTCGCCCACCGAACCCTCGCCCGACGCCCCGGGGCAGTATGTCCTGCTCGAGGAGATCATCCTCAACAACCTCGACGACCTCTTCCCAGGCATGCGCATCATCGAGGTCCTCCCGTTCAGGCTCACCCGCAGCGCCGCCGTCGAGCTCGACGACGAGGATGTCGAGGACCTGCTCGAGCATGTGGAAGAGGAGCTGCGGATGCGTCGTTTCGCCAACGCCGTTCGCATCCAGACCCCGCCCAACCCCTCGCAACGCATTCTCGACTTTCTGATCGAGGAGCTGCGCCTCAACCGCGACGATCATTTCTGCCGCCAGGGCCCACTGGCGTGCATCGATCTCTTCGAGATCGCCGCGATCGATCGCACCGATCTGCAGACCCCGCCCTGGAAGCCCGTGCGACCCCCGGCCCTCGCGGACCCCGAGGCCGACATCTTCGCCCGCATCCGCGAACGCGACATCCTTGTGCATCATCCGTACGAGTCGTTCTCAGATTCCGTGGAACGCTTCATCTCGTCGGCTGCCGTCGACCCGGAAGTGCTCGCGATCAAGCTCACGCTCTACCGCACCAGCCAGGATTCACCGTTCGTCGATTCGCTCGTCCGAGCCGCCGAGGAGGGCAAGCAGGTCGCGTGCCTGGTCGAGCTGCGTGCCCGATTCGACGAAGAAAAGAATGTAACCTTCGCCCGACAGCTCGAAGCCGCAGGCGTGCATGTCGCGTACGGGGTGCTCGGGCTCAAGACACACTCCAAGTGCTCGCTCGTTGTCCGGCGTGAAAAAATCCACGGCAACTGGGGCCTGCGCACCTACGCCCACCTGGGGACAGGGAACTATCACCCCAAGACCGCCCAGCTCTATACCGACCTGGGACTGCTGACCGCCGACGAGCATATCACCAGCGATGTCGTCCGCCTGTTCAACATGATCACCGGGCTGAGCACCGGGCAGCACTACGACCGCCTGGTCGTGGCACCCGACCACATGCGCAACCGCTTCATCGGCCTGATCGACCAGGAGATCCTCAATGCTCGGAAGGGCAGGCCCGCGTTCATCTACGCCAAAATGAACTCCATGGAAGACCGGATGATCACGGAGAAGCTCTACGAAGCCTCGCAAGCCGGGGTCCAGATCGACCTGGTCGTGCGCGGGTTCTGCTGCCTGCGTCCGGGCGTGAAGGGGATCAGCGAGAACATCCGGGTGCGATCCATCATCGGGCGATTCCTTGAGCACTCCCGTATCTATGTCTTCGCCAACGGCAGCGACGACCCGCTCGAGCACCTGTACTTCATCAGCTCGGCCGACTGGATGTACCGGAACCTCACCAACCGGGTCGAGGCCGCCTGCCCGATCACGGACCCCGATGCCCGCCGGCGTCTCTGGGGGCTCGTCGATATCACCCTCCGCGACCGACGCAAGGCATGGCTCATGCAGCCCGACGGGCGATACAAGCATCTCACCGCCCCGGCCGACGCCCCCCCGGATTCCCCGGAACGGCTGGGCACTTTCGAGACGCTGATGCGGACCGTCGCCGGTGCCCGCGTCAGCGGATAGTCTAAAAACACAACACACTCCCACTGGGCGCGTACCATTGACCCATGCGCTCAGACACCGTCATCACCGGGCTCGGTCCCGTCAGCTCGCTCGGGCTCGGACCCGATGCGTTCTGGAAATCCCTGTGCGACGCCCGATGCGGAATCGCCCCGATCGAATCATTCGACGCGTCCGGATTCCGTGTCCAGATCGCCGGCGAGGTCAGGGACGCCAACATCCGCGACTATGTCCCCAAGTCCTATCGCAAGGCCACCAAGGTCATGGCCCGCGATACCGAGCTCGCGGTGATCGCCGCCAAGATTGCCGCCGAGGACGCCGGCCTCAGAACCAGGGGCAGCGAAGACGACGCCGAGGGCTTCCTCATCAATCCCGCCCGCACCGGCTGCCAGATCGGTGCCGGGCTCATCGCGGCGGAGACGGAAGAACTCGCCCGGGCGGTTGTGAGCGCCAAGGACGACGAAAGCAAGTTCACGATGTCCAGATGGGGCACCGAGGGCGAGGGCTTGTCGGGTATGAACAACCTGCCACCGCTCTGGCTGCTCAAGTACCTGCCCAACATGCTCGCCTGCCATGTCACCATCATCCACGGACTCGAAGGCCCCTCGAACACCATCATGGGTGCTGAAGCCAGCGCCATCCTTTCGATCGGAGAAAGCGCACGCGTCATCGAACGCGGGAGCGCCGATCTCTGCTTCACCGGAGGCGCGGAGTCGAGACTCAACCATCTCGGGCTCATCCGCTGGGATTACGCGGGGCGATTGGCACACGCAGCCCGAGACAGCGACCCGCGCAGCATCTGCCGACCCTACGAGCCCGACTCCCTCGGCGGGCTGATCGGCGAATCGGGCGGCATGCTCGTCATCGAATCCCCACGCCACGCCAAGGAGCGTGGCGCCCGTGTCTACGCGCGGATCACCGGATTCGGAGCCGCCCAGAACCCCCGCCCCTTCATCCCCGCCTCCGAAATGATGCGCGATCATGACGAGATCGATCGCGGCCTCGTCGCGAGCATCTCGAAGGCCATGCGTGATGCCGATGTCCGCCCCGACGAGATCGATGCTGTCTTCTCGCTGGGGATCGGCCGCCCCGAGCTCGACCGGATGGAACTCGGAGCGATCAATGAGGTTCTGGGTCAACGCGCGTTGACCATCCCGATCGCGGCGCTGGCCCACAAAGCCGGCAACACCATGGCCGGACACGCGGGGCTGATGACCGCCGCAGCCGCGCTGTGCCTGTCTCACGGGAGAATCCCCGAGGGCATCGTTGTCCGAAATGCCGCGCCGGGAAAATCGCCGGACAGGATTCTCGTGTGCACCTCTTCTCTGGGCGGTCAATCGGGCGCACTGGTGCTTGAATCCGCCGCTCGGTGATGTACCATCAGTAACTTTCTGATCACTACGCAAGATTCATATCCGTTATACACCGTATACTTAGAATCCTTATTCACACATTGATTGATACCAGGAGTCATTCCATGCATGAACACAACCACACGGGTCGTGGACGCCGATCAACCCCGCTGTCCGATCTCGACCCCGCGCTCACCGAAATCAGCAGGCGCGTCATCGGGTGCGCCATCGAAACACACAAGGAACTCGGCCCGGGCTACCCCCTCGAGATCTACCGCAAGGCACTCACGCACGAGCTCAAGCACGAAGAAATCCCGTTCGAGCTCGACAAATCATTCCCCGTCGAGTTCGACGGCGAAGAAATCGGAAAAGTCGCCTGCGACATGTATGTCGGGAACCGGTTCCTCCTCAAGCTCCTCGCGGACAACAACGAAGTCGAAGGCGGCGCACGCAACGAGCTCCGCGCAACCCTCCGCGCCGCGGACCTCGAGCTCGGGCTCATCATCAACTTCGGCCAGCGACGCCTCAAGGACGGGCTCGTCCGCGTGCTCAACCCCGATGCCCTGCGCAGCGACGATGACGACGAGGGTGAATACGACGACGAGGAAGAGCGGGAATACGCTGAGGCAAGCGAGGAGTAATCAGCCATGGCCCCAGCCGAGGCGCAGCAGTCAGCGCAGAACCACCCAAATCGCCGTGTGGTGATCACCGGCATGGGCTGGGTCACCCCGCTGGGCGTGGACATCGACCACGCCTGGCAGCGCCTGCTCAACGCGGAGAGCGCCGTCGGGCCCGTCACGCGTTTCGACGCGTCCACCTGCTCGACCAACTTCGCCGCCGAAGTCCGGGGCTTTGAACTCAGCGAGCATCTCGGCGATCACGCCGCCACGCACGCCGATGCCGGAGTCTCGACCCAGTTCGCGCTCGCGGCGACCAAGGCAGCATGGACGATGGCCGGCATGGACTCGTCCCCGCCCGACCTTACCCGGACCGGAATCTATCTCGGTGCGGGCGAGGGCGTCCTCGACTACGACCCCTACATGGCCGCGAATATCGCTGGCTACGACGATGCCGCCCGAAAGCTCGACAGCGCCTCGTGGGCGACGAGCGCCTATCAGGGACTCAAACCGGTGCCCGAGGTCGAGCAGGAACCACAGCTCACCTCCACCCACATCGCCTATGAGCTGGGCACCATGGGCCCGACCCTCAACTGCATGACCGCCTGCGCGGCCTCCACCCAGGCGATCGGCGAGGCGTTCGAGATCATCCGGCGCGGCGATGCCGACGCCATGATCGCAGGCGGGTGCCATTCCATGATCCATCCGCTGGGCATGACCGGGTTCATGCGCCTCACCGCCATGAGCACCCGGCGCGACGACCCCCAGACCGCCTCTCGACCCTTCGACAAAACCCGCGACGGCTTCGTCATGGGCGAGGGCGCGGGCATCATCATCCTCGAATCGCTCGAATCCGCTCAAAAACGCGGCGCGAACATCCTCGCTGAGGTCGTCGGGTTCGGCTCGACCGCCGATGCCTACCGCATCACCGACATCCACCCCGACGGCAAAGGCGGCGCGGGCGCGATGGCCGCCGCCCTCAAACAGGCCGGCATCGACCCGCACGCGACCGACGACTCCGGTCGCCCGCTCGTCCACTACATCTCCGCCCACGGCACCGGCACTCAGGAAAACGACAAAACCGAGTCCGCGGGCGTCCGATCGGTGTTCGGCTCGCACGCCACCCAGGTCCCGTTCTCGTCGATCAAGTCGATGATGGGGCACCTGATCCAGGCCGCCGGCGCGGTCGAGCTGATCACCTGCATCCAGGCGATCCGCACCGGCGTCATCCCGCCCACCGGCAACCTCACCGAGGTCGACCCCGTCTGCGGGCTCGATCATGTCCCGGGCACCGCCCGCGACGAGAACCACCGCGGCGGAGTCGATGTCTGCCTCTCCAACTCGTTCGGATTCGGCGGCCAGAACGACACGATCTGCATCCGCAAGTTCCGGGCGTAAACCCACTCCGGGTGCCACTACTCGCGGCTTGCCGCGCAGCAGTGTCTTCAGAACTTTCCAAGAGCACTACTGCGCCGAAGACGGCGAGTAGTGGCACCCGGATACCAACTCTTCACCCTGCTGCCGGTCGCTGGGTCTGCTGCTGGTGCACATCCTTCATGGTGCGCCCGGAGATATCGCCGGCCATCGACCCCCACGCCGGATCCCAATCGAAAGCTTCGGGCGTGCAGCACGCGACGCTGCGTCCGTCGCCGATCGTGCCCAATGCGCTGCGTCCGCTCACGCACCCCTCGACGAATCGTGCCTCGAAGAGCTCGCGCATCCAGTACATCTCCTTGTTGGTCGGGGTCAGTTCGGGGAAACGCTCGCTCGCCTTGCCCAACTGCTCATCGCTGACATGCACCGCCGCACGGTCCTGGAGCGCATCGACCCACCCGTAGCCGACGCCATCGCTGAACTGTTCCTTCTGGCGGTGCAGGATCGAATCGGGGAGCCAGTCGCCGTCCATAAACGCCTCACGCAGCAGCGCCTTCTCGACGCCTGACCACATCCCATCGCGCGGGATCATGCGGTCTCGCGGGTCGATGTTCATCGCGTGATCGATCAGCGCCCGATCGAGCAGCGGGAAGCGCAGCTCGAGCCCCGAGGCCATGGGTGCCTTATTGGCGCGCATCACATCGTACTGATGCAGGCGGGTGACCTTGCGGACGGTTTCGTCGTGGAACGCTTCGGGCGAGGGGGCCTTGTGGAAGTAGAGGTAGCCACCGAAAACCTCGTCGGCGCCCTCGCCGCTGAGAACCATCTTGAACCCCGATGCCCGCACGCACTGGCCCAGCAGGTAGGTCGGCACGCCGGTGCGGATCTGCTGGTCGCTCTCGAGATGATCGACGACCCTGGGCAGCGCCGCCATCGCTTCCTCGATGGTGAAGCGGTACTCGTGGTGGATCGAGCCGATGTGGTGGGCCACCTCGCGGGCCTTGAGCAGGTCGGGCGAATCGTCGAGCCCGATCGAGAAGGTATGGATGGGCTTGCCCGTGCGCTGGCGGTGCAAACGCGCCGAGATCGAGGCGACCAGCGACGAATCGAGCCCGCCCGAGAGCAGTACGCCCCACGGGGCATCGCTGCGGATGCGCTTGGCGACCGCGTCGATCAGCAGGGCGCGGATCTGCCCCGGGCTTCCCTCGAAACCCGAGGCCGATCGCACCCAGCTCGGGTCGTACCAACGCACGCACCGAACCCCCAATTGATCGCGCACCCACGCCGTACCGGGCTGCACCAGCTCGACACACGCGCAGTCGTGCACCAAGGCCTTCATCTCCGATGCGAACCAGATCGTCCCGTTCTCATGCCAGCCGATGTACATCGGGCAGATGCCCATGTGGTCACGCCCCGCGACCCAGTGACCGCTGATCGCATCGACATGCACAATCGCGAACTGCCCGTCGAGCTTCTCGAACCCCTCGACCCCGTAGCGCTCGAGCACCGGCCCGATCGCTTTGCTGTCGGCGGCGCACACCGGGGTGACCCCGAGTTCCTCGATCAGTTCGTCGGCGTTGTAGATCTCCGAGTTGCTCACCCACACGCCCCGCCCGTCATCGATCGGCTGCAAGCCGTCCTGCGGGGCCATGATCGAGAGACGACGATGCCCCAGCCATGCGCCCTTGCCTCGCCAGATCCCCCGCTGATCGGGGCCACGGTGAGCCAGCAGATCGAGCATCTCGCTGCCCCGCGTCGCCAGGTGGGCTGACTGCCCCGATGATTGTTCCGTCTCAAGGATGCTCAGGAATCCGCACATATCTCGCTCCACATCTCAGTTCTGATGACTTCTTGATTCCGCCAATGTCGGGGGCTTCATCTCGAACGCCGAGATAGAAAAAGCCCCGTCGTTTGACGGGGCTCTTGGTTCGTTGGTTGTTGCACTCAGACACTCAACGCGTACCAGACACCCCGCCATTGGGATTGGCGTTATTGATGGTGTTGGTATTGAGGCAATAGCGTGTCATGGCGTGCATCATACTTTTCTTCGGCTCGGGCACAACCCCTGTTGCCGACGATTGGCGTGTTTTTCACACAACCTGATCACTGCACACATTATCGGCCCCGCCAGATCGCCCACCTTTCGCCTGAAATGGACCGTCTGGCCGATAGATTTCGTATGTCCAAGCTCAGCATGATCCAGGGGACCATCACCGGGCTCGCTCTCGTTGGTGCCGTGGTTGTTGTTGGTGCCGTGGGCATGCGCTTCGCGCGTGCCGATGCCGCCAACAGCGTGTATCAGACGCGTCTGCGTGAGCTGAGCACGGACTACGAGTCGCTGCGATCGCAGTACAACACGGCCGTGCGCCAGACCGCCGTCACCGAGCTGGTCGTCAGGGACCGCAGCGTGACGGTGCAGGTCCGCACAATCGAAGGCACGGTCGAGACCATCGAGACCAGCGCCGATGCGGACAAAGAGGTCTATGTCGACTTCGCCCTGATCGAGGGGCGTCTGTGGATCCGGCGTGTGTTCGATGCCGACACCCCGCCCTCGCAGGCCACCGTGATCAACCCCAAGCTCGCGGTCGTTGACTGGGACGCCCAGAACGCGCTGGTCGGGCAGGCCGTCTATCGCCAGCTTGGCGAGGGGCGCTGGGTGGTCAACGCCTCGGGCGACGGCGCACTGGCACTGACGCGGGTCCCCGAAGACCAGATCGTGAACCTCTCGCCCCCGCCCGAGATCGGAGCGTTCGACGAGATCCAATCGGAGGTTGAAGAGGAGATCGAGAAGGTCAGCTGGCGCGACATCTTCGCGGCGGTGATGGGCAACTGAGCCCGGCGATGAGACGATGAGACAGGGGAACTACTCGTTCTTTGGGAGCCCCACCCGTGTCACACCCATAATCTTGAGCGTCCGCCGGTCCTGCACATACACGATGATCGATGCGTTCTCGCGATCGACATCCTTGGGCACCCTCAGGTCGACACTGACCGAATCACCCGTGAGCTCGGCATCGTCGAACACCCGCACCACATTGTCGTGCACGAGCGATTTGCCCTTATTCTCGCCGCGTGTGGGTTTTTGCGATAAGCCGCGCTCGACCAGCGCCGCGATCACATCCCAGTCGCGATGCAGCAGTTCGACCTCGACCTTGATCTGCGCCTGCACACGCAGATCATCCTCGCCTTCGCCGCTCACGCTCGCGACGACCTCGACGGGCGCATCGCGCTTGAGCGCCTTGTCGATCTCTTTCTCCGCTTCGCCTCTGTTGGAGCCAACAAACCCGACCGCGCCGTTCACCACCATCTGCGGCGTATACGCCGTGCGTGCCCGCCACTGCTGGGCGTACGCGCTCTGCCGGGCCGTTGCCTCGGCGCTCGAGTAGGGGTCCTTCCAGCCCAGGCGATCCCAGTAGTCCACATGGTAACTGAGCACGAACAGGTTGCGCCCGTCGCCCTCGGCCTCCTCGACCAGCTCGCTCGCGAGTTTGTCCGCCGGCGGGCAGCTCGAGCAGCCCTCGCTCGTGAAGAGTTCGATGAGCGCGAATGGTTCGGCGGCCAGCGCCGAAGCGCTCAGCAGCATGAATGAGCCCGCGAGAATCCGATTGCGTGTCGTTGGATGCATGATGGACCAAACCGCCCTTCGAGCGTGATTATTTCGGTTCGTTGTCCGTATCACGATACCAGATGAACCAGTAGTGGACCGCCGCCGCGTGCCAGACGATGTGTCGCAGCATCACGCCCATCATCTCCTCGAAGCTCTGTTCCTGCCCGTGCACGACCCGCCCGACCCGGTCGGGGTTGGCCCGGCACCATGCCGCGAACCGCATGGCATCGGCACGCACCATCTTCCCGGCCCCAGCGACATCCGTGGGCATGGTCGGCCATCGGTCGATCTCCGCCGCCCCCATGAACGCCCTGGCATGGATCCGCAGCACTTCGGCGATGTGCATCAGGTGCCATGCCGCGCTGCCGGTGCGCCCCGGGTCGCCCATGGTCTCGGGCGGGTACTTCTCAAGCGTCCAGCCCAGCGACTCCCACGGCTCGTCGATGGTCTTGAGCAGCTGCCCCACCACCGCGTCGATGCGTATCTCGTGCTCGTTCATGCCCACACTCTATCACAGCGTGTTCGATCGACTGCACGAGACATGAACGGATCAGGGCACAACGGCGCCGTACCCATCACTAAAGACCTCGACCGGATCGCCGACACCCAGCGGGAGGCCGGTGGCGTTCCACGCCAGGATCATCAGCATCCAGACCAGCGTGAACGCGATGGTGTACGGGAGCATCATGGCGATCAGCGTGCCGATGCCGGCCTTGGGCGCGTACTTCTGCACATACATCAGCACGATGACCAGGTAGGGGTTGAGCGGCGTGATGATGTTCGTCGTCGAGTCGCCGATGCGGTAGGCCGTCTGGGTCATCTCGGGGCGGATGCCGATCAGCATGAACATGGGCACAAAGATCGGCGCGAAGAGCGCGTACTTGGCGCTCATCGACCCAACAAACAGGTTGAACACCATGGTGACGAGGATGAACGCGACGAGCAGCGCCCCCGCGCCGAACTGCTGGTTGAACAGCCACTCGCCGCCGGAGAACGCGAGCATCCGCCCGAGCCCGGACTCATCGAACGCCGCGACGAACTGCCCCGCGAAGAACGCGAGCACGATGATCGGCGCCATGCCGGCCATCGATTCAACCATCGTCCTAGCGGCATCCTTGGTCGATTTGATGTTGCCGACGACCGCGCCGTACACGCACGCGGGCAGGATGGTCAGAATAAACATCAGCGGCACGATCACCGCAACCCAGCGGGGGAACGGGCCGTCGGTGCCGTACAGCGGCGAGCCCTTCCAGAACACCAGCATCGCCGTGAAGGCGAGCCCGATTCCGAATGTGATACCCGCCCAGATCAGCCCCTTGAACTCCTCGGGCTTGAGTTTCCCGTGACCGTCGAGCGTCGAGGCATGCGCCAGGTCGGGGCCACCATCTTCTGGCGACTTGGCGGCAAGTCGCTTTTCAACGAATACCGCGGTGACCGCCCAGCCCACGAAGGTCAGCACGATCGTCGAGACGGCCATGAAGTACCACGCCGCGGTCGCCGCGACCGCGCGGTCGGCGTCGATCGTCTGGGCCGCGTTCTGTGACAGGTTGCTCATCAGCGGCTCAAGACTCGTGATCAGCAGGTTCGCGTTGAACCCCGCCGCGACCCCCGCGAACACCGCCGCGATCCCCGCCAAGGGAGAGCGACCCACCGCCAGATACGCCAGCGCCGCAAGCGGCGGGAGCACGACATACCCGGCGTCCGAGCCCAGCGAGCTCATGATGCCCAGAAAGATCATCGCCGGGGTCAGCAGCGCTCCGGGCACACGCGAGAGCGACGCCCGCAGCAGCGCCGAGATCAGCCCCACACGCTCCATCGGGCCGATTCCCAGCATGCCAAGCAGCACCACGCCCAGCGGCGCAAAGCCCAGGAAGTTGGCTTCCATGCTCGCCAGCAGCCAATAGATGCCCTCGCTGGTCAGCAGCGAGCGGGCGAACATCACGCGTCCGTTGGAGACCAGCACCGGCGGGGTCTCCGGGTCGCCGTCGGTATCGACGGGCACCTTCTCGAACACCGCCCACCCGTGCTCGCCCACATTCATCGGTTTGCCGTCCGGGCCGAGCACCGTCTCGCCCGTCTCATCGATCACGAGGCGGGCCATCAGGTTCGCCGGGTCGTCATTGTCAACCACAATGCTCGCGGGCTCGAAGACTTCGCCGCCCTCGGCCTGGCTGACCCGCCCGATGACCCCGACGCGTTCGTCCACGCCGCCGTTGGCGACATCGACCCGCCAGCGGACCTCGAACCCGTCGGGCAGCGACGGGGCCGCGAGGTGGCTGGCGATCAGCACCAGCACCAGCCCGATCAGGAACAGGAATGCCGGGTCGGGCAGCTTGTTGCCCAGCCACTCGATGCCATTGAGGAATGAGCCGAGGATGCCCGCCTTGGGGCGATCGGATGCGTTCGATGGAGTTTCATTCGACATGCCGCCAGTGTCCCCGATCTCGCCAAGACCCGCAACCCGCAGAAGCAACTGATGAACCAGCTTCCCCGATGCCTGATCGCTGATCCCTGATGGCTTCCCCCCCTACACTTCCGCTCAACCACAAGGGAACCGGAAAATGACCGCAAACGCCGAGCAAACCGAATCTTCCGTCAAGTCCATGGACGACATCATGTCGCTGTGCAAACGCCGCGGGTTTATCTACCAGGCATCCGAAATCTATCAGGGTGCCAAAATGTCCGGCTCAGAGTCAGCGATCAGCTTCAATGGCTTCTGGGATTACGGCCCCCTTGGGGCCCAACTCAAGAAGAACCTTCGCGACGCGTGGTGGACCGATGTTGTGATGAAGGGCTGCGACGGCAAGCTTGGGCCGAACGGCAAGCCCGTTGAGATTGTCCCGATCGACTCGTGCATTATCCAGCACCCAAAGGTCTGGGAGGCATCCGGGCATCTCGCCGGATTTGCTGATCCGATGCAGAAGTGCTCCGGCTGCGGCCACTTCGTGCGAGCAGATCACCTCTGGGATCTTCTTGCAACACAGTCAGATTGGTTTAACTCCCTGATCCAGGAGTTCACACCCAACACGGGTGATATCGACAGCGATCGACTCATGAAGTGGGCCAAGACCAAAGGAAAGAAACTCGCTCCAAACCTTGCTCTTGTCCGCAACCCGGAGGTCACGCTCTCATGGCTCGCCACCCGCGTCGAAGGCCAGAAGAACGCGCCGCCTGAGCTGCAAGAGATCATTCGTCACCTGGCCACCGAGCAGTTGAATCAGACTGGACTGAAGGACCCATGCCCACGCTGTGGTGGTGCGCTTGAAGAGCCCGTTTCGTTTAACCTGATGTTCAAGACTTCGATCGGTGTCACCGCTCGCGCGGAAGATTCCGCCTACCTCCGCCCCGAGACAGCACAGGGCATCTTCATCAACTTCAAGAATGTCGTCGATACCACCCGCGTGGCCGTCCCCTTCGGGATCGCCCAGACCGGCAAGGCGTTCCGCAACGAGGTGACGCCGCGAAACTTCACCTTCCGCAGCCGCGAGTTTGAGCAGATGGAGATCGAGTTCTTCTGCCACCCCGAAGAGGCGAAGGACTGGTACATCTTCTGGCGCGACTGGCGGATGAGCTGGTGGCAGTCGCTGGGGCTCAAGGGCGACAACCTGATCCTGCGTGAGCACGATCGCGACGAGCTGGCCCACTACGCCAAAGAAGGTGCGGGCACCAGCGATATCGAGTACATGTTCCCCTTCACCGCGCCGGGCTTCGGCGAGCTCGAGGGCATCGCCGACCGGACCAACTTCGATCTCAAGCAGCACCAGGAGCACTCCAAGAAGAAGATGGAGTATCACGACACCACCCGTGGTGAGCTGCTGCCCAACGGGCAGCCCAAGGGCGAGTGGTACCTGCCCCATGTCATCGAGCCGTCCGCCGGACTCGATCGCGGTGTGCTCGCGCTGCTGTGCGAGGCCTACACACCCGACCCGGATCGCGCCTCGGGCGTCTATATGAAGTTCCACCCGCGGATCGCCCCGATCAAGGCGGCGGTCTTCCCGCTGGTCAAGAAGGACGGCATGCCCGAGATCGCCGCGCCCCTCGCCGCCGAGCTGCGCAAACGCTTCGGGCATCTGGGCACCATCGACTACGACGAGAAGCAGTCTATCGGCAAGCGCTACGCCCGCATGGACGAGGCCGGCTGCCCATTCTGCTTCACCATCGACAGCGATACGCTCACGGACAACACCGTCACCGTTCGCCATCGCGACACGCTCGATCAGGAGCGGATCGCGATCGACCAGGTCGCCGATTTCCTCGCTGAGAAGCTCGGGCTCTGAACCCTGCAGGATTGATTGGGCTTTGCAAGGGTTTCAGTGCGTGCATGTCTGCTGCTGCGCCGATTCGGCCAGAAATCTGCTCGATATGACCGGATTCCGTTTGCATCAGCCCGTTTCGCGAAACTCTGATCGCTGATTCCCATAAAACAACACGCCCGGTGCATGTCCGGGCATTTGCAGTGACGAAGGGGAATCTCAATGGGTATCGGCAAGATTCTGACGGCGACCGTCATCGGTATCGGTGTTCTGGGCGCGATTGGCGTTGTGGTGGTCAAATCACCCGTTGGCAAGCAGTTCATGGGCAATGCCAACAAGGACGAGTTGGGCTTACCCGTGCTCATGGAGCCCGTGAGCTTTGGCGACCTCGAACGCACCGTCTCGGCGCCCGGGTCCATCGAACCCCGCAGACTCATCAAAATCTCCTCGCAGGTGTCCGCGAAGGTGCTCGCGCTGCCCTTTGAAGAGGGCGAGCAGGTCAAGAAGGGCGATGTCGTCATCCGCCTCGATCCCCAGGACCTCGTCGCCGTGCTCGACAGCGCCAAGGCCGGGCTCAGCGGGCAGCAGGCATCGCTGGGTGGGGCGGACGCGGCACTGATCAACGCCCGCCTGAGCTACGAACGGCTCCAGCAGCTCAATGAAACCGGCGACGCGACCAAGGCCGAGCTCGACGCCGCCGAAGCATCGTTCCTGCAGGCCCAGTCCAACCGCGAGGTGCTGATCCACCAGATCGAGCAGGCCAAGGCCCAGATCGAACGCGCTCAGAAGGACCTCGACAACACCACAATCACCTCACCCATCGACGGCGTGATCACATCACTCAACACCGAAGAGGGCGAGACCGTCATCGTCGGCACCACCAACAACCCCGGCTCGATCATCATGGAGATCGCCGACCTCTCGAGTATGCTGCTCAAGGCACAGGTCGATGAGGCGAACATCGCACCGGTCGAGGTCGGGCAGGACGCCAGGATCTTCATCAACGCCTATACCGACCGGGAGTACGAGGGCACCGTCCAGAAGATCGCCCTCAAGCGCCAGGTTGCCGCCGACGGGACGGGCACCTTTGAAGTTGAGATCCTGATGAACCTCAGCGAGGGCGAGACGCTCTACTCGGGGCTGTCGGCATCGACGGACATTGTCGTCGAGCACTTCTACGACGCCATGATCGTCCCCTCGCAGGCCGTCGTCGATCGACGCATCGAGGAACTCCCCGAAGGAGTCAAAGAGGGCAACGAACTCATCGACCTCAACAAGACATTCACACGTGTGGTCTATCGCGTGGTCGACGGCAAGACCGTCGCGACCCCCGTCAAAGTTGGTCCTTCCGACCTCACACAGACCGTGATCACCGAGGGACTCAGCAAGGACGATGTGATCGTCACCGGCCCCTTCCGCGTGCTCGTCGACCTCAAGCACGATCGTGCCGTACGCGATCAGAACGAGAAGCCCGAGGACGACAAGGAAACGGAGGACGCTGACACCGACTCGAACGATGATCCGGACAGCGATGACGCCGCTTCAGAGCCCCAGGCCAACGAGGGTAGCGATGACTCCAGCGACGACGAGCAGAGCAGCACCTCCGGTGAGGAGCAGCCCTGAATATGCCCTCCGCCCGCGGTAACAACCCGACCATTCGCATCCGTCAGCTCAAGAAGATCTTCCGGGTCGGCGATGAGCGTGTCCGCGCACTCGACGGCGTTGATCTCGACATCTATCCCAACGAGTTCGTCGCCATCATGGGCGCTTCGGGCTCGGGCAAATCGACGCTCATGAACATCCTGGGCTGCCTCGACAAGCCCACCGCGGGTCAGTACATCCTCAACGGGCATCCAACCCACAAGATGGGCATGGGCCGGCTCGCCCAAGTCCGCAATGAGGAGATCGGGTTCATCTTCCAGAGCTACGAGCTGCTCAACCGCTCGACCGCGCTGCGCAATGTGATGCTCCCGATGCTCTACTCCAAGAAGCATCTTTTCAGCGCCCGACGACGCGCCAAGGAAGCCCTCAAGCTCGTGGGGCTCGACGATCGCATGAGCCACCGACCCAACCAGCTCTCGGGCGGACAGCGCCAGCGTGTCGCGATCGCCCGTGCGCTCGTGAACGAGCCCTCGATCCTGCTCGCCGACGAACCAACGGGCAACCTCGATTCAAAGACCACCGTCGAGATCATCGACCTGTTCACCAAGCTCTATGAATCCGGGCAGACCATCGTGATCGTGACCCACGAAGAGGATGTCGCGGGCCACGCCCGTCGGATCGTGCGTTTGCGCGACGGGCGGATCATCTCGGACCACCCATCGCACGAGGACCCGATCCACCTCGACTGGGTGCAGCGGATGAGCGAGGGCCGGGCGCAGATCACCGAGGCGGAGCTTGAGATCAACGCGAGGGCCGACGCCGAGCGGCGTGCCCGGCTTGAAATCGAGAGCAAACAGAAACGATCGCTCTTCTCACGCCGCAAATCAGAAACCGTGACTTCCAACGCCGAGGGAGACGCGACATGAATGTCCTGCTGTCACCGATCGTGTTCCTGATGCGGCTGCTCTGGCAGACCGTCTTCCTGGCCTTGGGGCAGGTCTGGGCGAACAAGGTGCGTGCCATGCTCACCGCCCTGGGCATCATCATCGGCGTGATCGGGGTCACCGGCGTTGCCGCCGGGCTCAACGCGATGCAGGGCTATGTGCTCGATCAGTTCGAGGGCATCGGCGCCAAGAAGATGTGGCTCTGGGGCGAGGTTCCCGATTCGAAGCGATCGGTCATGAGCTGGACCGATGCAAAGATGACCACATACGAGGCGAACCTGATCCTCGAGCACGCCGAGCTGATCGAAACCCTCACCCCGACATGCAGAGCAAGCTGGAGTGTCGGCTACGGGATGAAGGTTGAGCAGGGCGTGAGCGTGACCGGGATCTGGCCGACATGGCACGAGATCGAAGACCGCCAGGTGCTGTTCGGACGCCCGTTCAGCCGCATCGACGATGCAGAGAACCGACAGGTCTGCCTGATCAACGAACAGGGAATCGAAGAACTGAACCTCGACACCGATCCGGTCGGGGACTACATCATCGTCGACGGGCGTCGTTTCCTCATCATCGGCGTGCTGGAAACAAAGGAAGCGTCGATGTTCGAGGGCGGGCAATCCCGCACCGAGATCTACATCCCGTTCTCGACCCACAAAATGATGAACCCGTACACATGGACCCAGATCACGCTGCAGATGGTCGACCCCGATCGGGCGGATGACTCGAAGGCAGAGATCAGATTCATCCTTCGCAACCACCGCAACCTCAAGCCCGATGACGAGGACACATTCGACATGTTCGTCATCCAGAGCGCGATCGAGGACTTCAATAATGTCGCCAGCGTCATCGCGATGGTGCTCGGCGGCGTGGTCGGCATCTCACTCCTCGTCGGCGGAGTCGGCATCATGAACATCATGCTCGTCTCGGTCTCCGAACGCACACGCGAGATCGGGCTGCGCAAGGCCATGGGGGCCAAGCCGCCCGTCGTGCTGATGCAGTTCCTCGTCGAGGCCGTCGTCCTGTGTCTCGCGGGAGGGTTCATCGGCCTCTTCATCGTGCAGTCGCTTGTCACGCTTGTGCCGCTGATCCCGAACTTCCCCTTCGAGAGCGTGAGCATCCCCGCCTGGGCGATCATTCTTTCGATCACATTCTCGGCGAGCGTCGGCATCGTCTTCGGCATGTTCCCCGCCATCAAAGCATCCATGCTCAACCCCATCAACGCGCTCCGCCACGAATAAACCACGCACACACCATGACACACACACGCACTCTCGCTGTCTCTGCCGCTGTCCTGCTCCCCCTGCTCGCCGGCGGGTGCATGACCAACCCCTTCGGCAAGGACCCGCTCGACAAGCACACCGTCGCACCGACCGAGCGCCTCCGCTCGATCAACTCGCTCGTGCTCGAACAACGCGAGTACGAGGCGGACACCCAGCCCAGCACAGAACAATCCCTTCAGGACGCGAGGGACCGCTTCGCGGGAATCGAACGCATCGAGCTCGATCTCGCCGACGCGCGCATCGCGGCTCTTGCGAACAATCTGAACCTCAGCGCCACACTCATCGCCCCCACCGTCGCCGCCGAGCAGGTATCCGAGGAGGAGGGACGCTTCGAGGCCGTCTTCACGCTCAGCGCCAGCGTGCGCGACAACGACGACGCAACCGCCACCGCCCTGGAGGGGTCACAGTCCACCCAGCGTTCCATCACCCCGGGCATCCGCATCCCGCTGCGCACCGGCGGGGAGCTCAATGTCTCGCTGCCCGTGGGTCGCTTCGAAACCGACAACTCCTTCTCGCTGCTCAACCCTTCCTACACCTCGGACCTCAACTTCTCGCTGAGCCAGAACCTGCTACGCGGGGCCGGCCGACGCGCCGCGACACACTCGATCCGCCTCGCGGAGTACAACCGCCAGATCAGTGAAGCCCAGACCAAGCTCGAGGTCATCCGCACGCTCGCGGAGGTCGACCGCGCCTACTGGCGTCTCTATTCATCGATCCGCGCGCTGGAGGTCGTCGAGCAGCAGTTCAATGTCGCCCAGGCCCAGCTCGAACGCGCACAACGCAAGGAACGCGCCGGGACCGGAACCGAAGTCGACATCGTTCGCGCTCAGTCGGGGGCCGCCGATCGGGTCGAGCAGATCATCCGTGCACAGAACGATGTCTCGCTCCGGGAGCGGGCGCTCAAGGTCCTGCTCAATATCCCCGGCCTCGACGCGGACTCGGCGACCCACATCGAGCCGGGCTCCCCGCCCGATCCCGTCGAGTACGACTTCGATGCCCCGACCCTGACACAGGCCGCCCTCGATAATCGCATGGAGCTGCTCGAGCTGGAACTGAATCTCGCCCGCGACGCGGCCAGCATCGCCTTTGCCGAGAATCAGGCCCTCCCGCTCGTTGCCCTGCAGTACACCTACGGCATCAACGGACTGGGCGGCACACTCGACAACTCGATCGACACGCTCGGACGCAACAACTTTGAGTCGTGGTCGATCGGCCTCAACGCCGAGATCCCCCTGGGCAACGAGCAGCGCAAGTCATCACTCGCCCAGTCCATTCTCGCCCGGCTCCAGAACCTCGCGACCCGCGATGCACGCGAGCAGGCGATCACCCGCGAGGTCTACGACGCGATCGACCAGCTCAACAGCACCTGGAATCGCATCATCGCTGCCCAGCAAGCCGTCGAGCTCAACGCGCGGGTACTCGAAGCGGAGCAACGCCAGTTCGATGTCGGCCGCTCGACCACGACCGATGTGCTCGATGCCGATGCGAACCTTGCCAACGCTCGCCTGAGCGAGATTCAGGCCGTTGTGGAGTACCAGATCGCTCAGATCGACCTCGCCTTCGCGACCGGCACGCTGCTGGGACAATCCAAGGTGGACTGGGCACCGAGTGACCCGCGCGAGCTCGAGGACGCGGAAGCACGCGTGCGTGAGGGCGTGACCCCATACCGCCCCGGCTCGGGCATCATCGTCAGACCCTGACCGGCATCCGCCGAACGGCCCGAGCACAATTCTCATGGTTTTGCACGCGTCAAACCCCCCGTGCTGAAGTCGCCTCGTGCGCGTGCCGATGTGCAGCATGTCATGGAGCCAAAGCCAACCAGCAACCCGACTCAGGCCCAGCAGCTGAACCTGCCGAGCACGCTCGGGACAGACGACATCGCCGTCACCGCCAGTGAGCTCATGGAGCTCATCCGCTCTGGAAACGGGATGGATGTCAACGATCTGGTTCGCAGAACGCTCGGTGACCGCCACGCGGCGTAAACGCACGAACTCCAATGAGCGTCAGCCGCGGGACGAGCGCCCCGCGGCTGATGTTCATGCGCGCGCTGTATCCGCTTTTACGGGCACCCTGCCTGGAACTGCACGAGGAAGGCGCTGACATCGAAGAAGTTGAACTGGCCGTCGCCGCTCAGGTCCGCCTGCGGGTGCTGCGAGAGGTACAGCGTCAGGAAGCTCGAGATATCAAAGAAGTTCAGGTTCCCGTCACCCGTCAGGTCCGCCACACAGGATCGCGCCGTGATCGTGTAGCGACCGGGAAGCACACCCACAAGATTCGTCACATCACCGTTGGCCCAGAGGATCTCGATGTCGGCGCTCGCGTCGCTCCCGATCCCAGCGTGCACGCTCAGCTCGCTCTGGCTCAGGTAGTTGCTCCCGCCGTCGAGATAGCGAAGCTGGCTGTGGCTCGAAGACTCGAACACCACACGCGTGCCGAAGCCGTTGGGCGCAAGGCCCGGAACCGAAGAGGTATCGAAATCGAGCGTGATCGAGTGCGTGCCCGGACCGCTCAGATCATTGCGGTAGTACGCGTGTTTCTCACGGCTGTTGATAAGCACGATCTCCTGATCGCCGTCGCCGTCAAAGTCGCCGTGGACCACGCCGCGTCCCTGACCCGCGTCGTCCATCCCGCAGGTTGGCGCGATGTCGACGAAGCTGGCACTGCCATCGTTGAGGTACATGCGTGAGGGGACCATGTCGAGCCCGGGGTTTTGCATGCCGTTGGTCGCAAAGATGTCCAGATCACCATCGTGATCGATGTCAAAACTCAACGCGCCCCATCCCCAGTACCCGAAGTTCACACCGCGCGGTATCGACTCTTCAACAAAGACATGCGGCGTCGCCGTGCCCATGAAGAGCATGTTGCCCGATGCGCCCGGACCCGGAACACCGTCGACACCGATGCGGCTGGTCACATACCAGTCGAAGATCCCGTCGTTGTTGTAATCACCGAAGGTATTGCCCATCCCGTTGCTGTCGAGCCCCGTGCCGTTGCCGGGCGTGAGATTGGTAAATGTGCCGTCCCCGTCGTTCTGGAAGTACTTGGAGGTTTCGAAGTCCGCCACGAACAACAGCTCGGGGTAGCGATCCCCGTCCATGTCGACAAACCGCGGCGCGAAGCCCCTGAGCCCCTGCACACCGGTGATATCGATGTTGAGTGCCGTGAGCGTGACATCGGTGAAGGTGCCGTCGCCGTTGTTCCGGTAGAGCGAGCTGCCGCCGTACCAGCCCGCGACGGCCAGATCGAGATCGCCGTCGAGGTCGTAATCGCCAAAGGCGGGGCTCATCGCATCCGCCAGGAAGCTGTTGTTCCCGGCGCCAACACCCGCTGTGGCCGTGACATCACTGAATGTTCCGTTGCCGTTGTTCCGGTACAGCACGCTCCAGTCATATTCGTAGCTGTCGGATGGTCCCAGCGAGGTCACCATCAGATCGAGCCAGCCGTCGTTGTCATAGTCACCCACCGCGACTCCGCTGCCCTTGTGCACACGATCGACACCCCAAGCCGCGGCCTGATCGGTAAAGTGACCCGTGCCGTCGTTGATGTAGAGGTGATCGGTGCTCCCCGAACCGCCAATGATGAACAGATCGAGATCCCCGTCCTTATCGAAATCACCCGCGGCCCCGCCGCCCGTGAAGAAATCGACACCGAAGCTCGTCTCCAGACTCGAGTGCGGCGTGCCGAGACCGACCGCGTCGGTCTGATTGGAAACCAGCGGCTGCCCCGCAATCGCCGCCCCCACCGAGAGGCACAGCATCAACGCACACACACCTTGGTCCGAGAACTGGTGAATCTTCTGCACATATCGAATCATCGCTCACTCCAAATGGATCGCGGGTCCCATCTTCGGCTCGCGCTTGCACGAGACAAACCGCCCCGGACGCCTCCAACGCCCCGGGATGACCCAGCAATACACTACCGCATCCACGCCTTTGATCCCAGCCGAATCCGATCAAGACGCCCCCAATTCCCCCTGTTTGCGTCCGATTCGGACCATGCCCAGCGTTACGGGCACCCTGCCTGGAACTGCACGAGGAAGGCGCTGACATCGAAGAAGTTGAACTGGCCGTCGCCGCTCAGGTCCGCCTGCGGGTGCTGCGAGAGGTACAGCGTCAGGAAGCTCGAGATATCAAAGAAGTTCAGGTTCCCGTCACCCGTCAGGTCCGCCACACAGGATCGCGCCGTGATCGTGTAGCGACCGGGAAGCACACCCACAAGATTCGTCACATCACCGTTGGCCCAGAGGATCTCGATGTCGGCGCTCGCGTCGCTCCCGATCCCAGCGTGCACGCTCAGCTCGCTCTGGCTCAGGTAGTTGCTCCCGCCGTCGAGATAGCGAAGCTGGCTGTGGCTCGAAGACTCGAACACCACACGCGTGCCGAAGCCGTTGGGCGCAAGGCCCGGAACCGAAGAGGTATCGAAATCGAGCGTGATCGCGTTGGTGCCAGGGCCGCTGATCTCGTTGCGGAAGTAGGTCATCGGCTGTCGGCTGTTGAACATCACGATGTCCTGGTCCCCGTCGCCGTCGAAGTCCGCGTTGAGCAGCCCGCGTCCCTGAGTCTGGCTGTCCATCCCGCAGAAGGGCGCGTAATCCGTGAAGTGCCCTGTGCCGTCGTTGAAGTAGAGGATCGCCGGGTCGGCGCTGAATGTGCCATCGAACCCGTTGGTTTCGTAGATATCCAGATGCCCGTCGTGGTTGATGTCCAGCGAGATCACACCCCAGCCCCAGTATCCAAAGTTCGACCCCGTCAGGACCGAGACCTCATCGAACACATGATCGGCCGCCGTCGCGGAGTAGAGCATGTTCCCCGAGCCCGCGGTCATGGAGTGATTGATGCGGCTGCTGACATACCAGTCGAGTGCGCCGTCGTTGTTGTAGTCGCCGAAGGTGTTGCCCATCCCGTTGCTGTCGAGCCCCGTGCCGTTGCCGGGCGTCAGGTCCGTGAATGTGCCGTCCGTGTTGTTGCGGAAGTAGTGGGATGTGTAAAAATCAGCGACCCAGAGCAGCTCGGGGTAGCGATCCCCGTCCATGTCGACGAATCGGGGCGCGAAGCCGCGATTGGTCGTCATCGGGATATTCAGTGCCGTCGTGGTGACATCGGCGAATGTCCCGTCGCCGTTGTTCCGCAGCAATCTGCTCCCACCCAGCCAACCGGCAACCGCGAGATCGAGATCGCCGTCGAGGTCATAATCGCCGAACGCGGCGCTGAAGGTATCGCCCTGGAACGCGTCCCCGATCGTCACTCCCGCGGCGGCGCTCACATCCGTAAACCCCCCGCTCCCGTTGTTGCGATACAGCACATTCCAGCCCGGCTGACGAGTACCGGGCGGCCCGAGCGAGGTGACATAGAGATCGAGGTCGCCGTCGTTGTCGTAATCACCCGCCGCGGCACCCGTTCCCTGGTGGGTCCGCGCGACACCCGCCGATGCGCCCTGCTCGCTGAAGTGCCCCGTGCCATCATTGATGTACAGGCGATCGACACCACCTGAGCCGCCGATCACGAACAGGTCCTGATCGCCGTCGTTGTCGAAGTCCGCCGCGACACCGCCG
Organism: uncultured Phycisphaeraceae bacterium; assembly: GCA_964419845.1. Classification (GTDB taxonomy): domain Bacteria; phylum Planctomycetota; class Phycisphaerae; order Phycisphaerales; family UBA1924; genus UBA1924. The sequence continues at coordinate 755 of CAYQRD010000031.1, read as the reverse complement.
CCGCCCATGAACTCGACATCAGGACCAAGGAACACCGTCGAATGGGCCGCGTTCAGCCCGACCGCCTGAGCCTGTTCAGAAACCACGGGCGGCGAAGCCACCGCCAACGAAACCAAACCCGCGCAAACACAATGCACATACACCGCAGCACGGGCCGAATGCACATCGCACATACCGACCTCACCAGTTCGTATTCAGATGTTGATCGTCGTGACCCCCACGAGCGATCGCCGGGCCTGCCCGACACCACACAATACCAAAGACCTGTGCTTCTGCAGATACGCAAAGTGCCTGCTCTGTCAATAAATCTCGCAAGCGCAGCCAGCTGATCGAACGCCATCCCCCCGCACAGGCAGAAAACCGTGGTCCGCAAGCCAGGCCAGCGTCCGCCCATCGGGATCTACCATTGGCGATCTCTGTCCAGACCCGCAGCCATGCGGGCCTACGCGAGCCGTAACGGACTCGCCGCCCACTATGCGCGGGTTCCGCGATCCACGGGGCTATCGGACCTGCCAACACCGTGTGCGCAAGTGCATCTCAACGGCTCACATCTCTGCGAAAACACACGAATGCGTGTAAACAATTACAAAATCAGGGGGATTGGGTCGAGATCAGGGCCGAACCCGTGCAACGCACAGGAAGCGATCGCCCTTGAAGACCCACCAAAACACCGCGAGCATGCTTATTCAGGTGATACTTGACCTGCCCCCCAATAACTAGTCCATTCTCTATGCGAGTCTTCTCGTAGAATGGGC